>NZ_LJTD01000003.1:0-571243 GCF_001306765.1 Cobetia sp. UCD-24C
CTTTTCCCCCTTTGCCCCCTTTGCACCGATGAACCTCGCATATCACGAAAGCTACCCAGCTGCTGACTGCGCGCTGCCCAGCGGCACCGCTTCGTCTCCGTATATCGTGTCATGATACTTGATCCGTCACTGCGGGCATCGCCTGCGCCGCCCGCGCGGCAACATGACAGCCAGGCGCTTCATGAAAATGTCACGCCATGATCAGAGACTGAGAAAAAACACCGGCAAGACAACAGGTTGAATATCAGGCAATCCTCAGTTGCCAGACACTCGCCCAAATGATCACTTTCGAAAGCCATCAGCGCAGAAGAATCCCCTTGATGTTCGACTTTTGCTAAGCTATGTTCACTTTCGAAAACCTATTATCACGCACCTTGCCGGTGCAGACTCATTCGCCCCACCCGGTAGCGCCGGGCACGAGCAGGAGCAGCCCATGTCCCGCGACAACGATGCACTTCTTGACCTCTTCATCATCGGCGGCGGCATCAATGGCGCCGGTATCGCCAACGATGCCAGCGGCCGCGGCCTGAGCGTGGCCCTGTGCGAGCAGAACGATCTCGCCAGCGCGACCTCCTCCGCCAGCAGCAAGCTGATCCACGGTGGCCTGCGCTATCTGGAACACTACGAATTCCGTCTGGTGCGCGAAGCCCTGCAGGAGCGCGAGGTACTGCTCAAGAAGGCGCCGCATATCATCTGGCCGCTGCGCTTCATCCTGCCGCACCAGCCGCATCTGCGTCCGGCGTGGATGATTCGCGCGGGCCTGTTCCTGTATGACCACATCGGCAAGCGCGAGACCCTGCCAGCCTCCAAGGGCCTCAAGTTCGGCGAGCAGAGCCCGCTGGTCAGCGAGATCAATCAAGGCTTCGAATACTCGGATTGCTGGGTCGATGATGCCCGTCTGGTCATCACCAATGCGCTGCAGGCGCGCGAACAAGGCGCCGAGATCATGACGGGCACCCGCTGTGTCGGCGCCCGTGATGTCGAGGGTCACTGGGAGCTGACGCTTGAAGATGTCAGCAGCGGCGAGACCTTCATCCGCCGCGCACGCACCCTGGTGAATGCGGCAGGCCCGTGGGTGGAATCCTTCATCAAGGGCGCCACCGAACGCACGCCGCGCTACGGCATCCGCATGATCCAGGGCAGCCACCTGATCGTGCCGCGCATCAACACCGACGACCGCGCCTTCATCCTGCAGAACAAGGACAAGCGCATCGTCTTCGTGCTGCCCTATCAGGAAGACTTCAGCCTGATCGGCACCACTGACGTGCGCTACAAGGGCGATCCCTCCGAGGTTGCCTGCTCCAGCGATGAGACCGACTACATGCTCGAGGTGGTCAACCATCACTTCAAGCGCAAGCTGAGTCGCGATGACGTGGTCTCGACCTTCTCCGGCGTGCGCCCGCTGTGTGACGACGAGTCGGCAGACCCGTCCGCGATGACGCGTGATTACACCCTGCACCTGGATGACAGCGGCGCACCGATGCTGTCCATCTTCGGCGGCAAGATCACCACCTACCGCAAGCTGGCCGAATCGGCACTCGAAGACCTCAAGCCACTGCTGCCGAGCATGGGCGAGCCGTGGACCCACGAGAAGGCCCTGCCCGGTGGCGATATCGAGAGCCGCGCAGCCTTCACCCGCCAGCTGCAGCGCGACTACCCGTTCCTCGGCGAAGCACGCGCCAGACGCTTCGCCTCAAGCTACGGCAGCCTGTGCCTGCACTTCCTCGACGGCAAGAAGAGCGAGGCGGACCTGGGCGAGGACTTCGGCGCCGGCCTGAGCGCCGCCGAGATCGACTACCTGGTCGAGCACGAATGGGCGCGTGAGGTGCAGGATGTCGTCTGGCGCCGCACCAAGCTGACGCTGCGCCTGAGCGATGAGCAGAAGACGCGCATCGGCGACTACCTCAAGGAACGCCTGCTGGCAAGCGCCGCATGATGAAAACCGGCTGAGCCGGCAGCGAAAAAAGCCCGCCCCTCCAGCAAGGAGGGGCGGGCTTTTCGTTCAAGGACAGGCGGGATTTTTGGTCATGTATTGACGACTTACTGGATACCGCCCGCCGTCAGCTTGGCCGGGTCGAGCAGACGCTCCAGCTCCTCGCGTGACAGCTCAGTCTCTTCCTCGGCCACATCCAGAATCGGACGCCCGGCCTGATAGGCCACCTTGGCCACTCGCGCCGCCTCGTTGTAACCGATCACCGGATTGAGCGCCGTGACCAGAATCGGGTTCTTGGCCAGCGGTGCCTCGATGTTGTCCTGACGCACGTTGAAGGTGGCAATGGCCTTGTCCGCCAGCAGGCGGCTGACATTGGCACTCAACGTGATCGAGGACAGCAGGTTGTTGGCGATCAGCGGCAACATGACATTGAGCTGGAAATTGCCGCTCTGCCCGGCGATGCCGATGGTGGCGTCATTGCCCATCACCTGCGCCGCCACCTGGGCGGCCGCCTCGGGAATCACCGGATTGACCTTGCCCGGCATGATGGAGCTGCCCGGCTGCAGGGCCTCAAGCTCGATCTCGCCCAGCCCTGCCAGCGGTCCGGAATTCATCCAGCGCAGGTCGTTGCTGATCTTCATCATCGCCACGGCGTAGGTACGCAGATGGCCGGAGAGCTCGACTGCCGTGTCCTGGGAGGACAGCGCCGCGAAGAAGCTCTCGGCGGGACGGAAGGCATGGCCGGTCTGGTGCGAGAGGCGGTCGGCGATGCGCTCGGCGAATTCCGGATGCGCGTTGATGCCACTGCCGACGGCGGTGCCGCCCTGGGCGAGGCGCTCGAGGCGCGGCAGCACCTGCTCGATGCGCTCGATGGCCTGCCCGACCTGCGCCTGCCAGGCACCCAGCTCCTGACTCATGCGAATCGGCATCGCATCCATCAGGTGAGTGCGACCGGTCTTGACGACATCGTCCACCTCAGAGGCCTTGCGGGAGATCACCTCATGCAGATGGCGCAGCGCCGGCAACAGGGTGTCCGAGACAGCGATGACGGCGGATAGATGGATCGCCGTCGGAATGACATCATTGCTCGACTGTCCCATGTTGACGTGGTCGTTGGCGCCGACGGTCACGTCCTTGTCACCCAGATGCTGATTGGCAAGCTGCGTCAGCACCTCGTTGACGTTCATGTTGGTCGAGGTGCCGGAGCCGGTCTGGAAGACATCGACCGGGAATTGATCGGCATGATCGCCGTCAATGATCTGACGCGCCGCCTTGATGATCGCCTCGGCACGCACGTCATCCAGCAGCTCCAGGTCACGGTTGACCTCGGCTGCGGCAAGCTTGATACGCGCCACGGCGCGAATGAAGGCAGCAGGCAACGGTTGGCCACTGACGGGGAAGTTGTCGACCGCTCGCTGAGTCTGGGCGCCAAAGAGTGCGCTGGCCGGCACTTCGAGTTCACCCATGCTGTCGCGTTCACGGCGGGTCTGGCTGCTCATGCTTGTCTCCCTGTGCTGTTGCATATGACGTCGCACCTGGCTGGCGTCACTGATGGGCGGCTGGCAACAACTTGATCAATGACCTGATCGCCAGCTTCGATCCCCTGATGATCACTTGGGGACGCACAGGATACCAATCAAGCCGCTTGATAGTAGTGATTATCAATAACAATTACACATTCATTGCCGGGCTCCGTCATCACCCGCCCTGCAACGGCACGGACGCACGCTTGCGAGATGGCTTGTCACCAATCCTCTGTTACGCAAGACGGGGCCTCGGTTACACTACCGAGCTTGCGAGGGCCTATGGCTGGCCCTTTCCAGCGGCCCACTACCACCTTAGCGAGGACAGCATGAAAAGCCTGAAAGAGCAGACTGAAGCGAAGGTTGAAGCTGGGCGCCAGGCCAAGCCTGATTTCATGAAGAATGTCGATGAGATCATCGAAAACGCCAAGGCTTTGCAACAGGGTGCGAATGCTCTCTCCGTGGGCGAGAAGGCACCCGGGTTCGCGCTGCCCAACGCCGCAGGCCAGGCAGTGTCTCTCGAGGAATTGCTCGAATCAGGCCCGGTCGTGGTCACCTTCTATCGTGGTGACTGGTGCCCCTACTGCAGCTTGCAGCTGAGAGCCCTGAATGAGCGACTCGATGACATTCGCGCTCACGGCGCACAGTTGGTCGCCATCAGCCCACAGGTGCCGGATGACTCGCTCTCCGCCACCGAGATCGACGAGATGAAGTTCCACGTGTTGTCAGACCAGGACGCAGAGGTCGCCTCTCGCTATGGCGTCGCCTGGAAGGTGCCGGACTATCTGATGGAACACATGCGCGTGGACCGTGAACTCGATCTGGATGCCATCAACAACGGTGATGGCAGTGTATTGCCCATCCCGGCGACCTTCGTCATCGCACAAGACAGAACCGTGAGCTGGCGTCATGTTGATGTCGATTACCGGACACGCTCGGAACCCGAAGATATCGTCAACGCCTTGAAAGAGCTCGCCTGACACCCTCACAGGCACTTGAGGCTCCCCAGACGCCTGCCACCGCCGGCGTCTGGGGTAATATCTCCCGCGTGAGAGGCAGCAGTCTTGAACCGCGACAGTCTTGAACCACTACAGTCTTGAATCACTACAGTCTTGAATCACTACAGTCTTGAATCACTACAGTCTTGAATCACTACAGTCTTGAGCCACCATGGTCTTGCGCCACCGAAGCCTTGAAGCACCTCGAGCCTGAATCAGCAGCGCAGTGGAGATACCACGCCTCCACTGCATCTCCATCAATGTCGGCCATCACCTCATCTTCTCCAGCAACGGGACCCTGTCGCTCCAGATGTTCACCTCATTCTCGGTCACGATGACTGAACCCTTTCACCCTCGGGTAGCCTCTTCCTCATGACAAGCACAGTGAGATACGCCCGATGAAATGGTTCTCGCACAACCCTTACTTTACCTATCTGCACCGCCAGCGCCTGCATATCCTGCGCGTGACCGTCGCCCTGACGCTGTGCTTTTCCATCATCGAGCTGTTCAGCCTGCCGCACAGTTCCTGGGCGTTGGTCAGCACCGTGATGGTCATGGGCAACCTGCCCCACGTCGGCGGTGTCATCGACAAGGGCTGGCAACGTCTGGTCGGCACCCTGCTTGGCGGCCTGTGGGGCCTGATATTGATTCTGGTCGCCGAGCCGCTGCCCGGCGTGGTGCCCTTCTGGAGCATCGTCGGCATCGCCCTGGCACTGAATGCCACCTTCAGCAATCGCTATGGCTACAGCTCGCTGCTGTTCTGCGTCACGCTGCTGATGGTGATCGGTGATGGCAATCATGATCTCGGCATCGGGCTGTGGCGCGTCTTCAATGTGGTGCTGGGCACCCTGATCAGCATCGTGGTCAGCATGGTGCTGCTGCCCCAGAAGGCGACGGATGTCTTCCGTTTCCTGCTGGCCGACAACCTCGACAAGCTGGCACGCCTCTACCACGGTCATACCAAGGCCGAGCGTGAGGGCGTCAATGAGGGTCTCGCGCTGGTGCGTGCCACCTCGGCGCAGCTGGTCAAGCAGCGCGGGCTGGTCGATGCCGTCGCTCAGGAAGGCCGCATCAATCGTGCCGACATCGAGGAAATCCTGTCCTTCGAGCGCCGCATGATCTCGACCATCGAACTGCTGCAGGAAACCCACTGGAACACCCGCGAAGGGCATGAATTCATCGAGGGGCTGGATGGCCTGCGCGATGCCCAGCATCGTCTGGCCCGCGCGCTGGGGACCCTGGCCTTTCAGGTGCGCACCGGCCAGAGCATCGAACTGACGGTGACGCCCTTTGACCTGCAACGCTATGCCGATGTTCGCAATGTCGAAAGCCGCAACGGCCGCGCGCTGTTCAGCCCGGCAGGCTACCTGTGGCTCAATCGCGAGCTGGCACGCCTGACCGAAGCCCTGGGCGAGCGCCTGGCCTTGCTGGAGCGCCTGCCGAGCCAGCGCCTGCAACGCCGACTGCCGGGCCATGGCCTGATCAGTGATGCGCGCCGCCTGTTCCTGCCGGAAGACCCGACACCGGGCGATACGGCAGCCCCCACCAGGCGCGAGAACAGCGCTAGCGAGCATCACTCTTCGGTCAGTGAAGCGCCGGCCAGCAAAGCTCCGGCCAATAATGAGACGGCCAGCAAAGCGCGGGCTAATGATGACAGCATCAGTGACAACAGCAGCGATGAGCCAGACCGCCACGACAGGCGCCAGCCGGACTCGGCCGGCAATGAGATTGCCAGGAAAGACACATGAACTCAGTATCCGGAGTGACTCCCGCAAGCCAGCATGACGTGCTGATCGTCGGTGGCGGCGCGGCAGGTTTGACCCTGGCACTCAGCCTCGCCAATCGCCTGCCCCCCGGCCCGCGTACTCGCCGCGTCACGCTGTTGCGTCCGGCGCGTGAGGCACAGGGCGCCAGCCGCTGGGCGCAGGGCGGTATCGCGGCGGTGCTGGCGCCCGAGGACGATGTGGAATCCCATGTCGCTGACACCCTGATTGCCGGCGATGGCCTGTGCAACGAGCGCGCGGTGCGCTTCACCGTCGGCCACTCGCGGGAGGCCATCGAATGGCTGATCGCGCTTGGCGTGCCCTTCACCCCGGCCGACGCCGACGCCAGCTACCCCTTCCACCTCACCCGTGAAGGGGGGCATGGTCGCCGCCGCATCATCCACGCCGCCGACGCCACCGGGCGAGCGCTGCTCGATACGCTCAGCGCCCACGTCGAAGCTCACCCGAACATCGAGATTCTCGAAGACCTGCTGGCCGTCGACATCGCGGTCAATGCGGGTCGCGCCAGCGGTCTGTGGGTGATGGATGGCACGGGCCAGCGCCAATGGCTGGCGGCCAATGACCTGGTACTGGCCACCGGCGGCGCCAGCGGCCTGTTCGCCCACGCCACCAGCCCGAGCGCCAGCGTCGGTGATGGCATGGCGATGGCGACCCGCGCCGGCGCCAGCCTGATGAACCTGGAATTCCAGCAGTTTCATCCCACCTGCCTGTATGACCCCGATGGCACGCCCTTTTTGATCTCCGAGGCGGTACGGGGCGAAGGGGGACTGCTGCTGCGCCCGGATGGGCATCGCTTCATGGCCGATCATGATCCGCGCCTGGAGCTGGCGCCGCGTGATGTCGTGGCACGCGCCATCCTCGCCGAGATGCGCACGCACGGCCTCGAGCATGTCTGTCTGGATATCAGCGCGCTGGGAGCCGAGGCGATCGAGCACCACTTCCCGACCATCGCCGAGCACTGCCTGGCACGCGGAATCGATATTCGTCATGCACCGATTCCCGTCGTCCCTGCCGCCCACTACAGCTGCGGCGGCATCGCCACCGGACTGGATGGCGCCAGCGACCTGCCGGGCCTGTGGGCCATCGGCGAAGTCGCCTGCACGGGCCTGCACGGCGCCAACCGCATGGCCAGCAACTCGCTGCTCGAGTGCCTGGTGCAGGCGCGCGCCTGTGGTGAAGCGCTGGGGCAGCCGCGCCGCGCCGACGAGCCACGCCTGATGAGCACGCTCGACTCGCTGATGCCGCAGCACGCCGCCCTGCTCACACAGCTTGCCGACAATGGTCAGGTCTGGCGCTGCGTGATGCATCTGAGCGCCGACGAGGCGCGCACGCGCCTGCAAAGCTTGCGCCAGCTGATGAGTCTGCAAGCGGGGATCGAGCGCAGCCAGCACGGCCTGAGGGAGGCGCTGAAGCAGATAGCGCAGTGGGTCTCGCTGGAGGCGGGGCAAACGGCGGAGACCGAGCAGCACAGGCAAGCTTCAGCGCCGCGTGCAGGGCTCGATCACCTTGCGCTCTATCAGGCCCTGACGCTGGCACCGCTGCTGCTGCTGTGCGCCCATCAGCGCCATGAGTCACGTGGCCTGCACTTCATCCGCGACTTCCCGATGCCGGCGCCGCGTGCCCGCGATAGCGTCATTCGCCTCTCGGCCTTCGCTGCCGCGACCTGAGCGGCTCTTGAGAAGGCTTATGCGAAGCCCCATGAAAAGGCCCATGAGCAGGCTCAGCGTGGGCGGGAGCCCTGGGCAGCGACGCGCCGCAGGGTCTCCAATGGCGGCGGCTGACGCGGCAAGCCATGCGGCAAGGGCGGCCACAGCAACCACAGCCGCAGCTGGTGAAGGTCTTCGCTGGAGGCGCTATCCGGCCACAGCCACACCCGCTGGGTTTTCAGGTGCTGCTGGTCCGCGCCCTGCGCTCTCAAGCCCTGCAGCCCCATCCCCTGTGGCCCCACCCCCTGTGGTCCGAAGCCCTGCGGCGAGATCTCGAGCCCCAGCAGACGTGGTGAGCACCACAGACAGCGCACGTTGACGGGCTGCCAGCTGCGTGAGGCACCATCGGCCCACCACCAGCAGAGCTGCATCTCCGGGTGACGATGGCGCGCCTCTGACGCAGGCGGGGTATCGCTGGCTTCGGTCTCGACTTCGCTCTCTGCTTCGGTCTTGGCTTCAGCCTCGCTCTCCGGCACTGGCGCCTGGCCACCGCTGGCAAGCGCCGCATCGGCGCAGAGGCTGCCCCCCAGGGCCAGCCAGACTCGCGCCTCGGGGTCCTTGAGGCGCCGCCGAGCCTGGCGCCACCATGACACCAGCTCTACGGCCTGCAGCAGCCAGCCCAGCCCCAACACGCTCAGCAGCGCCATGACGCCATCCGGCAGCTGAGCGAGCCCCTCAAACGCACAATGCCCCGCCTCGAAAGGCAGGGCATTGCGTAGATATTGCCACTGACAGGTCCACCAGGCACTGACAACCAACTGGCCAGTCGCCAGCTCGGCAAGCCAGACCCACAAGGCGAGACTCGCCGCCAACAGCCCGACGCGCAGGCTGGCGTGGGTCGCGAACGCCTGTCTAGAGGCCCTTGAACTGATCGCGCTCGCCATTCTCGGCATTGGCGATCACCATGTTGATCAGGCGCTGGTACTCGGCATTGCCGCACGGGTCGCGCTTCATCAGCCACACGAAGAGGTCCTGGTCCTCTTCGGCCAGCAGCTGCACATAGAGCGCCTTGTCGTCTTCGCTCAAGGCGTCGAAACGCTGCTCCAGAAACGGCAGCAGCAGCAGATCGAGCTCCCACATGCCGCGACGCGAATGCCAATGAAGCCGCTTGCGAATCACATCTTCCATTGCCTGAACCTCAGTCGTCACATCAATGCGCGCAGTATACCCGAGGGGGGCGTCAGCGGCATCCGTTGACCCGTTGCTCGGGCAGGAATTGGCAATCCGTGCCGTGATCGGCAATGATGTCCCTAGTGCGTTGTTTTCTCAGGATTTGCCCATTATGCTGAGGAGATAACAATCACAAGGATGCGTGTGCCTGTCCGGTGACAAGAGGTCGCCCGGCTGCCGCATCACGAACGCCTTTCGCGAGAAAGGTGCAGGCATGGAGAGATCCGATGACCAAGTCCGAGCTGATCGAACAGATAGCCATGCGACAGCCTGAGTTGTCGCTCAAGGATGTAGAGGCCGCGGTTCGCATCATCCTCGATGATGTGACAGACGCCCTGGCCCACGGCGGTCGCGTCGAGATTCGCGGTTTCGGCAGCTTCTCGCTGCACTACCGTGAGCCACGACTGGGGCGCAACCCCAAGACCGGTGAGCCGGTGGACCTGGATGGCAAGTTCGTCCCCCACTTCAAGCCCGGCAAGGAGCTGCGCGAGCAAGTCGATGCCAGTCGCGCCCTGGGGTATTGACGACAGCGCGACTGATGACAGTGCCAAAGACGACGGCGCGACTGACCTGACAGCGCTGCCCGCAGAGGAAGACCCGGCGTGACGGGGCCGACTGGCTCGGCGCCGGCCGACATCTGCTCAAGCCGTCATGCCAGAGACGACAGCCACCCACCTCACGGCGTCGCCGCCAAGACTCGCGCGATGGGCAGTGATACACTCGCTCCCAGATGATTCACGACTGCATTTCATGACAAGGAAACCGTTATGCGTTGGCTAAAAGGTCTCGTTCTGGCCGTGATCCTGCTGATCGTCCTGCTGGTCGGTATTCTCTTTGCCGTTCACAACCAGCAAGCCGTGCCCCTCGACCTCATCTGGGTAGAGCTGCCTGCTGCGTCCCTTTCCATGTGGCTGCTGTTCTCGCTGGCCGTCGGCGTCGTGCTTGGCATGGTCGCGATGACGGGCATGTACCTGCGCCTGCGCACGCTGTTGACCCGTGCCCAGCGTCGCAACCAGCAGCAACGCAAGGAACTGGACCAACTGCGCATCCAGGAGATCAAGGAAGTGGCATAAATGCCTGATCTGATATTGCTGGGATTGCTGATGGCGGCCATCGCCATCGGATTCTGGCTGGGGCGGCGTGATCGTCGCCCCGATGAACAAGCACCGGCTCCTGCCACCCTGTCCCGCGACTACTTCGTCGGCCTCAATCATCTGCTCAACGAGCAGCCTGATCGTGCCATCGAAACCTTCGTTCAGGCCCTGGAAGTCAACAGCGACACCGTCGATACCCACATCGCGCTGGGCAATCTCTATCGCAGTCGCGGCGAAGTCGATCGTGCCGTCAAGATTCACCAGAACCTGCTGGCCCGCCCTGCCCTGGATAGCGAACAGGGCGAGCGTGTCCAGCTGGAACTGGCCCGCGACTTCATGCGCAGCGGTGTCTATGACCGCGCCGAGAAGCTGCTGGAAACCCTCCTCAAGCAAGCGCAGCACGACAGCCATCGGCGTGCCGGCCGCCGCCTGTTGATCGACCTCCTTGAGCGGGAACGCGAATGGGAGGCCGCACTCGAAGTCGCCCACGCCATTCTGCGCCAGGAAGGCGGCATCCGCCGCGCGGCGGCCCACTGGCACTGCGAACTGGCCGCGCTGGATATCGCCGATGGCAGCCAGGCGATGGCCCGCAAGCGCCTCAAGCAGGCGCTCTCCACCGACGAGAAATGCGTACGCGCCAACTGGATGCTGGCCGAGATCGAATTCGATCATGCCAACTACAAGCAGTGCATCCGCCTGCTGCAGCGCATTCCACGTCAGGACACCGGCTTCACCCCCATCATCCTCAAGCCATTGGGCAACGCCTTTCGCATGCTGGATGACGAGAGCGGCCTGGTACGCCTGCTGCATCAGGAAGTCGAGCGCGCGCCCTACACCACGACGGTCATCAGCCTTGCGCAATTGATCGAGCGCCGCGAGGGCGTCGAGGCCGCTGCCAGCTTCGCCAGCGAGCAACTGCATCGTCACCCCAGCCTGCGCGGCGTCGACTACCTGCTCGATCTCTACCTGCTGGATGCCGATGAGCGCGAGACCGAGCGTTTCAATCTGCTCAAGCGTCATACCCAGCAGCTGATCCAGGCGCGTCCTCGCCATCGCTGTCATCGCTGCGGCTTCGAAGCCTCGATGCTGCTCTGGCAATGTCCGAAGTGCCGCCACTGGGGCACGGTCAAGCCGATCACCGGTCTGGAAGGCGAGTAACGGCGCCAGCTGGCACACAGATACCAGCAGACAGACCACAGATACCATAACTAAAAGCCCCCTGCAGCTCGCTGCAGGGGGCTTTTTCATGCCGCATTGATGACTACCAGGCTGACGCTATCGAACTGATGCCAGCGATCATATCAGCCCTGCTCGGCGGCACGCTCGCGCAGGCGTGGCGAGAGCAGCTCACCCACGAGACAGGCCGCCAGGATGACGGCCACGAAATACGGCCAGTCGCCGAATGACAGCTCTGCGACGCCCAGGGCATCGACGAAGATCGCCAGGATGCAGACCGGGCTGACATAGCGAATCATGAACAGCCACAGACGATAGCCGGCATCGCTCAGGTTCAGCTCATCACGCAGCATGCTGCTCTTGAAGACGAACCCGGCCAGCAGCGCCATGGCGATGCCACCGATCGGCATCATCCAGCGCGAGGTCAGGTAATCGAGCCAGTCGAAGAAGTGCTTGCCGGCCAGCGTCCAGTCCGCACCGAGATTGAACGACAGCATCGCGAACATCGACACCAGCCACAGCACGCTGCCGGCCAGCCACGAGGCCTTGGTGCGGCTCATGTTGCGGTTCTCGCTCAGCCAGGCGACGGTCGCCTCGATCATCGAGATGGCGGAGGTCAGGGCGGCGATCGAGAGCATGGCGAAGAACAGCACCCCGAACAGCTGCCCGGAGGGCATCTGATTGAAGGCCACCGGCAGACTCATGAAGATCAGCCCCGGCCCGGAGGACGGGTCCATGCCATTGGCGAAGATGATCGGGAAGATCGCCAGACCCGCCATCAGTGCCACCAGGGTATCGGCGATCGCCACCGTGAAGGTGGTGCGGGCGATGGAGGTGCCCGACGGCAGGTAGGAGCCGTAGGTGAGGATGGCGCCGGAGGCCAGCGACAGGGTAAAGAAGGCATGCCCCAGCGCGGCCAGCACCCCTTCACTGCTCAAGCGCGTGACATCGAAATCGAACAGGAAGTGGAAGCCTGCGGAGAAGTTGCCCGAGGTCAGGGCATAGCCGATCATGATCAGCAGCATGATCACCATGCCCGGCATCATCCAGCGCACGCTCTTCTCGACGCCTTCCTGCACCCCGCGCCCGACGATCAGCATCGTCACCACCGTCACCAGCGTGGCCCAGCCACCCAGCGCCCAGGGGTTGGCGTTGCCGGCCTCGAAGATGGCGCCCAGCTCCGCGACGCTGTGTCCGGACAGCGCGCCACTGGCCATCTTCCACAGGTAACTGAACGACCACCCCGCCACCACGACATAGAACGACAGGATCATGAAGCCGGCCAGCATCGCGATCCAGCCGAAGACCTTCCACAACGGATTGGCCCCCGCTTCACGCGCCAGATTGGCAATCGCCTCGATGGGGCTGCCGCGCCCGCGCCGCCCGAAGGCGATCTCCGCCATCATCACGGGCACGCCCACGGCGAGAATGCAGGCCAGATACACCAGCACGAAGGCGCCCCCGCCATATTCACCGGTGATATAGGGAAACTTCCAGATATTGCCCAGCCCTACCGCGGAACCGGTAGCTGCAAGGATGAAGCCCCAGCGACTGATCCAGAGACTCTTGGGTTGCTGTCTTGCCGTCATGGAATACCTTACGAGTTATTGTTGTGAGCCAGTGGTGATCGACGCAACGCCTGGCCGCCTTGGGTGCTCACACAGACCATTTTACTGATGTGAAGCAGGTTCGTCCGCGATTCCCATCGAAAATCACCACGATTCCCTCAGAATTCCTCTGCAAAAACGCCATCACCACACGACGGTAATCACTCTACATTGGATGCTTCAAATTGGTAACATTTGAAACGACACCTGCCTCCCAGGCCTGACAAGCAACCTCGCCTGAGTCGCACCGCGCCGCAAAAGGACCCGACATCCCCGCATCACTGGAGTAGGCTCATTCAAGAGACGCAGACGAGAACGCTCTGGCTAGAGAGTGCTGGGCCTAAGAGTGCCTGGCCAGAGAGCGTCGGGACAAAGAGCGTATGGCCTCACCCAGCAGCGCAGACAAGGAGTCGTCATGCATCGTCAATTCGCGGTTATCGGACTGGGCTATTTCGGCAGCACCGTCGCGCGGGAACTAAGGCGCCATGACCATGAAGTGCTCGGCGTGGATGCCGATGAGAAGCGCCTCAATGCCGTGGCAGACCTGCTCAATCAGGCCGTGATCGCGGACCCCACCGACGAACATGCCCTGCAGGAGCTGGGGCTTGAGCAGTACGACGCCGTCTTGATCGATCTGGCCGACTCGATGGAACAGAGCCTGATCTGCGCGCTGCTGGCCAAGGAGCTCGGCGCCAGGGAGCTGTGGGTCAAGGCCACCTCGGATGCACACCACAAGCTGCTCAGCCGCCTGGGTGTCGACCACATCGTGCATCCGGAGTACGACCTGGGCGTGCGCGTGGCGGAAAGCCTCGCCTACCATGCCATGGTCGACTTCATCCATCTCGGCGATCACCAGTTCGTGGTCGAGCTGGAGGTCAGTGCACGACTGGGCGATGACTGCCAGCAGCTCGATCAGCTGCCCATCGATGACGACATCAGCGTGATCGCGCTGCGCAAGGGCAAGACCCTCGATCGCCAACCCTCCGGCAGCACGCGACTGGCCGCCGGCGACCACCTGGTTCTGATCGGCGAGCTGAGCGCGCTACGCAAGTTGGGAGCACATCTATGAGGCAGCGCTACCGGCGCTATCTTCGCCCCCTGACCCGCAGCCCACGCGGGCCCATCATCCATCTGTCGCCGCCGGAGATTCTGCTGAGCGGCTTTCTGGGCCTCGGCATGCTGGGCGCCTGCCTGCTGAAACTGCCCGGCATGCACCAGCAAGGGCTGAGCTGGCTGTCGGCGCTGTTCACCGCGACCTCTGCCGTCACGGTCACCGGCCTCTCCGTCACTCCGCTCAGCGACTTCACCCTCGCGGGCCAGACCGTCGTGCTGATACTGATCCAGCTCGGAGGACTCGGCTTCATGACCATCGCCGCCCTGTCGCTGGTGATGCTGGGCCAGCGCCTGCCGATGCATCAGACCAGCCTGCTGCGCGAGGCGCTCAATCGCAGCAGCTCACGCGAGATAGGCCGCCTGCTCAAGATCATCACCGCCTTTGCGCTGACGCTCGAGCTGGCAGGCGCCTCCTTGCTGGCGTTGGACTGGGTGCCCGAGTACGGCTGGCAGGAGGGGCTCTGGCTGAGCCTTTTCCACTCGGTCTCGGCCTTCAACAATGCCGGCTTCACCCTGTGGCCGGACAGCCTGATGCGCGAGGCGGCCAACCCCCTGACCAGCGGCGTGATCGGCATTCTGTTCATGACCGGCGGCATCGGCTTTGCCGTCATCGGCGAGCTGCGCGAGCGGCGTCGCCAACATGGCTGGCGCGTATTGCTGCAGCCGTCACGCTTCTCGGTGCAGACACGCCTGGTGATTGAGGCCACCGTGGCACTCAACCTGCTGAGTCTTGTGGTGATACTGGCGCTTGAATGGCGCAACCCCGGCACGCTGGGCGCCATGGCCAGTCATGGCGAACGCTTGCTCGCCGCTGCCTTCATGGCCATCACACCGCGCACCGCCGGGTTCAGCGTCATCGATTCCGCCGAGATGACACAAGCCTCGACCCTGTGGACCATGGCGCTGATGTTCATCGGCGGCGGCAGCGGCTCGACGGCCAGCGGCATCAAGTTGACCACCTTCGTGGTGCTGCTGCTGACCACGCGTGCCTTTCTGCGCAGCGAGCCCTCCCCCACCCTGCACGGCCGCCGCATCGGTGATGACACCGTCTTCAAGTCGATCGCCGTGGCACTGGCGGCGATGCTGCTGATCTTCAGCATGCTGTTCGGCCTGACCATCACCGACCCGGACCACGCCTTCCTGTCGTTGGCCTTCGAGACCGTCTCGGCCTTCGGCACCGTCGGCCTGAGCCACGGCCTGACGCCCGAGCTCTCGCCCGGCGGACAATTGCTGATCATCGCGACCATGCTGCTGGGCCGCACCGGGCCACTCGCCCTCGGCTATCTGCTGGCGACCCGTAGCCGCCCCGGCATCAGCTATGCGCGCACCGAGCTCTCGATCGGCTGATGGCGCACAGCGATAACACAAGAAACGACGCCTCAGAACGAGGCCTCAGAACGACGAAAGCCCCGACGCAGGGCGTCGGGGCTTTCGTGAGCATGGTCACCCGCTCAGGGAGCGGCGGGTGAGGTCAGGCAATGACCTCAGTGATCATCATCATGATCATCGTGGTCATCATGCTCTTCAAGACGCTGATGTGCGTGCGTCTCGCCATCGTACTCATCCACTCGGGCCTTGAGCTTCTGACCTGGGCGGAATGTCACCACGCGACGCGCGGAGATCGGAATCTCCTCGCCTGTCTTGGGATTGCGCCCCGGACGCTCGCGCTTGTCACGTAGATCGAAGTTGCCGAAACCGGACAGCTTCACCTGTTCATTTTCCCGCAGGCAACCGCGAATCTCGTCGAAGAATACCTCTACCATCGACTTGGCTTCGCGCTTGGACATGCCGAGTTCTGCGTGCAGATGCTCGGCAAGTTCCGCCTTGGTCAACGCTCCCATGTCCGCTCCCTCGTTCAAGTGGCGACTCATGCTCTCAGCGCCGCCCCGAAACGTGTGTGGCCATCGGTGACGATCGCATCGACTAACTGATTGATTTCCTCATCATTCAGCGTGCGCGAAGGATGCTGCCAGGTCAAGCCCAGGGCGAGCGACTTGTGACCATCGGCTACCCCCTGCCCCTGATAGACGTCAAACAGGCGCAGGTCCGTCAGCCATTCACCGGCTTGCGAGCGGATGGCGTCGAGCAGCGACTGCACGTGAACGCCCTCTTCGACCACGAAGGCCAGGTCACGACGCACTTCCGGATACTTGGAGAGCGGCGCGAAGCGCGGCAGACGGCCAGCGCAGGCAGCGGCCAGCGTGATCTCGAACACGAACACCTCGACCTTCAGGCCAAGCTCGGCGCGCGCCGCCGGGTGCAGGGCCCCCATCCAGCCCGCCGGCTCGCCATTGAAGAACAGCTGAGCGCACTGGCCCGGGTGCAGTGCCGGATGCTCGGCGGCTTCGAAGCGCCAGGCATCCAGATTGCCGCCCAGTGCCAGCAGTGCCTCGACATCGCCCTTGAGATCGAAGAAGTCGACCTTGTCACGACCGCCATTCCAGCCTTCCGGCAGACGGGCGCCGGTGATCAGGCCGCCGATCATCGGCGTCTGCTCGAGGGAGTCCAGCTCGCCGCGGAACACAAGCCCGGTCTCGAACAGGCGCACGCGCGACTGCTGACGATTCAGGTTGTGGCTCAGCGCCTTGACCAGCCCCGGCAGCAGCGAGCTGCGCATCACGGCCATGTCGCTGGAAATCGGGTTGGCCAGTGCCGGTGCCACCCCTTGCGGATCCAGCGTCTTCTGCAGCTCAGGGGCGACGAAGCTGTAGCTGATCGCTTCCTGATAGCCCCGCGCCACCAGCTGACGACGCAGGCTGGTCAGCGGCTGGGTGGTCTCATTGGCCACGGCCGGTGCCAGACGCGCGTTCGGACGGCTGACCGGCAGATTGTTGTAGCCGTGGATGCGTGCCAGCTCTTCGATCAGATCAGCCTCGATGCTGACATCGAAACGCCAGCTCGGCACCGTCACCTGCCATTGGCTATCGCCATTCACGGCGACCTGCATGCCCAGACGCTCGAGAATCTCGACGATCTCGTCATCCGGCAGCGCCATGCCCAGCGTGCGCTCGACACTGGCGCCGCTCAGGCTGACGACGGCGGCCTTGGGCAGCGCTGCGTCGCTGGCGACCTCGATGATCGGGCCCGGCTTGCCGCCGGTGATCTCGAGCAGCAGGGCTGTCGCGCGCTCGATGGCATCACGCTGCAGCTGCGCGTCCACACCACGCTCGAAACGATGCGAGCTGTCGGTGTGCAGGCCGTAGCTGCGCGCCTTGCCAGCGACGCTCAACGGCGCGAAGAAGGCCGACTCGAAGAAGATGTCGCGCGTCTCGGCGTTCACGCCACTGCCTTCGCCACCCATCACACCGGCGATGGCCAGCGGGCCCTTCTCGTCGGCGATGACCAGAGTGTCGTCACGCAGCGCGACTTCCTGACCGTCGAGCAGCGTCAGCGGCTCTTCAGCGGCTGCCATGCGCACCTCGATGCCGCCGTTCAAGCGTGCCAGATCGAAGGCGTGCATCGGCTGGCCGAGTTCGAGCAGCACGTAGTTGGTGACGTCGACGACGGGGTCGATGCTGCGGATACCACTGCGACGCAGACGCTCCTCGAGCCACAGCGGCGAGGTCGCGGCGACATTGACGTCACGCACGACACGTCCCAGATAGCGCGGGCACGCCTCTGGCGCGCTGACGGTGACCGGGAAGGTATCGTCGATCTGGGCGGCGACCGGCTCGATGCTCGGTGCCGTGACGGCGAGACGGTTGAGCACGCCGACTTCACGCGCCAGACCCTTGACGCTCAGGCAGTCGCCGCGGTTCGGGGTCAGATCGACCTCGATGGCGTTGTCGTCAAGATTCAGGAAGTCACGTGCATCACGGCCCACCGGCGCATCCGCGGCCAGCACCATGATGCCGTCAGAGGCTTCGGCTTCCAGGCCCAGCTCGGAGGCACCACAGATCATGCCGCGGGATTCGACACCGCGCAGCTTGGCCTTGCGAATCTTGAAGTCGCCCGGCAGCTTGGCGCCGACCTGAGCGAAGAGCACCTTCTGGCCAGCGGCGACATTCGGCGCGCCACAGACGACCTGCACCAGTGCACCACTGCCATCATCCACCTGGCAGACATTGAGGCGATCAGCCTCCGGGTGCGGTTGCTTGTCCTTGACCTCAGCCACGACCACACCGGTGAACTCACCGGCGACCGGTTCGATACCATCGACTTCCAGACCGGCCATGGTGACCTGATCGGCCAGCTGCTGGGTGTTCAGTTCCGGCGACACCCACTCACGCAGCCACTGTTCGGAAAATTTCATCTTGCTGTCCTGTTCCGTAAGTTCACGCCCTCAAGGCGCGATACGTGAATGAGTGCCTAGCTGAACTGGCGAAGGAAACGCAGGTCGTTCTCGAAGAACAACCGCAGGTCGTTGACGCCGTAACGCAGCATCGCCAGACGCTCCACGCCCATGCCGAAGGCGAAGCCGCGGAAGCGCTCGCTATCGATACCGGAGTGACGGAAGACTTCCGGGTGCACCATGCCGCACCCCATCACCTCGAGCCAGCCGGTGTGGGAGCAGACACGACAGCCGTCACCGGCACACATCACGCACTGGATATCGACTTCAGCGGACGGTTCGGTGAACGGGAAGTAGGACGGACGGAAGCGGACTTCCAGGTCATCACGCTCGAAGAAGGCATGCAGGAACTCTTCGACGGTGCCCTTGAGGTCGGCGAAGCTGACATTCTCGTCGACCAGCAGACCCTCGACCTGATGGAACATCGGGGTGTGGGTCAGATCGGAGTCGCAGCGATAGACGCGACCCGGGCAGACGATGCGCAGCGGCGGCTCACTGGCCTTCATGCTGCGTACCTGCACCGGTGAGGTGTGGGTGCGCAGAAGACGCGTGGCATCGAAATAGAAGGTGTCATGCATCGCGCGCGCCGGGTGATGCGACGGGATGTTCAGCGCTTCGAAGTTGTGATGGTCATCTTCGATTTCCGGCCCTTCAGCGACACCGTAACCGATGTGCGAGAAGAAGCTTTCGATACGCTCAAGCGTGCGGGTGACCGGGTGCAGGCCGCCTACCGGCTCACCACGGCCCGGCAGGGTCACATCGACGCGCTCGGCGGCAAGACGCGCATTGAGCGCCGCCGTTTCCAGCGTATTGCGACGTGCATCCAACTCGCCACTCAGCAGCTGCTTGGCTTCGTTGATGGTCTCACCGGCCTTGGGACGCTCTTCGGGGGACAGCTTGCCGAGGCCCTTGAGCAGTGCGGTGATCTCGCCCTTCTTGCCGAGAAAACGTACCCGTACCTCGTCGAGGGTCTGGACGTCTTCGGCCGCCTGGATCGCGGTGCGTGCTTCGTCCACCAGGGTGGAAAGATGTTCCATCCGTTCAGCTCCGATCGCTTGAGTCACTGGCGCGGCAATGTCCGCCACCAATGGAAGTCGCGCCGACCCGAAGGTCGGCAGGGAGAGCGCTCCGCCTGCGGTGAGTCACACAGACGATCGCGCCCTTGCCAGAGACCGGCCCACAACGCGGCCAATCCCGTTCATGTCGCTGCTGACCCACCGCCGATTCTCTGACGGCAGGCCAAACAAAAACAGGGGAAGAGCGGCTGCTCTTCCCCTGTGACGTAACACGTCATCTCGATACCGCCTGAGTTGTCCAATGCAAGCATTCGACAGTCACGGCCCGATTCGCCACCTGAGCGGCTCGCCGGGTCTGGGCGACATCTGATCCGGTCACTTACTGAGCAGCCTTGGCCTTCTCGACGATGGCAGCAAAGGCAGCTTTTTCGTGAACCGCGATATCGGCGAGGACCTTGCGGTCGATCTCGATATTGGCCTTCTTCAGGCCAGCGATGAAGCGGCTGTAGGACATGCCATTGATGCGGGCCGCAGCGTTGATACGCGCGATCCACAGGGCACGGAACTGACGCTTGCGGACACGACGGTCACGGTAAGCGTACTGGCCGGCCTTGATGACAGCCTGCTTGGCTACGCGGAAGACGCGTGAACGCGCTCCGTAGTAACCCTTGGCCTGCTTCATGATCTTCTTGTGACGGCGACGTGCGACGACGCCACGCTTGACGCGGGACATAGCGTACTCCTGATATTAAGAAAGTTGGACCGAGGTAAGGACGGCTTACAGGTTCGGCAGCATGCGCTGGATCAGCGCCTTGTCTGCAGCGTGAACCTGCTTCATGCCACGCAGCTGACGCTTACGCTTGGTCGACTTCTTGGTCAGGATGTGGCTACGGAAGGACTGCTTGTGCTTGAAGCCGTTGGCAGTCTTCTTGAAGCGCTTGGCAGCGCCGCGGTTAGTCTTGATCTTCGGCATGAGTATTAACTCCGCTCGGTTTCTTGAGAAAATCCAGGGCCGACAAAAAGAGCCACGCCCGCAGGCGTGACCCTGATGTGTCCGTTTTACTGCCTATGGATCACTTCTTTTTCGGCGCGAGAATCATGATCATCTGACGGCCTTCCATTTTCGGGAAGGACTCGACGGTCACGAGCTCCGAGAGATCGCCGGCGATCCGTTCCATCAGCTTGCGGCCGATGTCCTGGTGCGCCATTTCGCGACCACGGAAGCGCAAGGTTACTTTACCCTTGTCTCCGCCTTCGATGAAGCGAGTCAGGTTGCGTAGCTTGACCTGATAATCGCCTTCATCGGTACCAGGACGGAATTTGACTTCCTTGACCTGGATCTGTTTCTGCTTCTTCTTCTGCAGATTCTTCTGTTTCTTCTCGTCGAAAAGAAACTTGCCGTAATCCATGATCTTGCAGACGATGGGGTCGGCATTGGAAATCTGGACGAGGTCGAGCCCTGCCTCTTCGGCCTTGACAAGCGCATCTTTGGTTGACACTACGCCAACCTGCTCGCCATCTGCGTCGATGAGGCGGACTTCGTCCGCACGAATACGGTCATTGATGGGAGCCCGCTTTTCCTGGGGGCGTCCGCGCTGATTATTCCGCTTGATCGTTGCGTCTCCGTTTGGCTGAAATTCGTTACTGTCAGACCTGTTCTTCCTTCAGGCGTTCCATGAATTCTGAAACTTTCATGGTGCCGAGGTCTTCACCGGAACGGGTTCTGACAGCTACTGCATCAGCTTCCACTTCCTTGTCGCCAACGACGATGAGGTAAGGAACCTTCTGCAGAGTATGCTCACGGATTTTAAAGCCGATCTTCTCGTTCCTCAAGTCTGCTTTGACACGGATGTCATGTTTCTCGAGGCGGGAGACCAGATCCTTGGCATATTCTGCCTGGGAATCCGTGATATTCATTACGACAACCTGCTCCGGGGCGAGCCAGAATGGCATCGCGCCTGCGTGGTGCTCGATCAGGATGCCGAGGAAGCGCTCGAAGGAGCCGAGAATCGCGCGGTGCAACATGACCGGCATGCGACGCTCTCCACTTTCATCGACAAACTGGGCACTGAGACGCTCAGGCAGATTGAAGTCGAGCTGTAGAGTACCACACTGCCAGACACGATTCAGACAATCTCGCAGAGAGAATTCAATCTTTGGTCCATAGAAGGCACCCTCACCCGGCTGCAGCTCCCACGGCAGGCCAGTCGCATCCAGGGCTGCCTGCAGGCCGGCTTCAGCCTTGTCCCACGCTTCCGGCTCACCGATGAAGGACTCCGGACGGGTGGAGAGCTTCAGTTCGACGTCTTCGAAGCCGAACTGACGGTAGACTTCCAGTGTCAGACGGATGAAGTCCTCGGCCTCGGACTCGACCTGATTCTCGGTACAGAAGATGTGGGCGTCATCCTGGGTGAAGCCACGCACACGCATCAGACCATGCAGAGAGCCGGACGGCTCGTTGCGGTGGCAGGAGCCGAACTCGGCCAGACGCAGCGGCAGGTCACGGTAGCTCTTCAGACCCTGATTGAAGACCTGGACGTGACACGGGCAGTTCATCGGCTTGACCGCGTACTCACGCTTCTCGGACTCGGTGGTGAACATCAGCTCGTTGTAATGCCCCCAGTGCCCGGACTTCTTCCACAGCGAAAGATCGACCACCTGCGGCGTCTTGATCTCCTGGTAGCCATTGGCACGCTGGATACGACGCATGTACTGCTCGAGCACCTGATACATGGTCCAGCCATTCGGGTGCCAGAACACCATGCCCGGCGCTTCTTCCTGCATATGGAAGAGGTCCAGCTTCTTGGCCAGCTTGCGGTGATCGCGCTTCTCGGCTTCCTCGAGACGCTTGAGGTAGGCCTTGAGCTGCTTCTTGTCCGGCCAGGCGGTGCCATAGATGCGGGTCAGCATCGGCTTGGTGGAATCACCACGCCAGTAGGCACCGGCCAGCTTGAGCAGCTGGAAGTGCTTGAGGTGACGGGTATTCGGCACGTGCGGGCCGCGGCACATGTCGGTGTATTCTTCGTGGTGGTAAAGGCGGATGGTATCGCCTTCGCCGATGCCCTCGATGATCTCCTGCTTGTACGGCTCATCGCGCTTCTCGAAAGCGGCCATGGCCTGGTCACGCGAGACATACTCACGCACCACATCGTACTCGCTGTCGATCAGCTGCTTCATGCGCTTCTCGATGGTCTCGAGATCTTCCGGGGTGACCGAGCGGCCAAAGTCGATGTCGTAATAGAAGCCGTCATCGATGACCGGGCCGATGGCCATCTTGGCCTCCGGGTAGAGCTGCTTGACGGCATGACCGATCAGGTGTGCGCAGGAGTGACGAATTACGTCCAGGCCTTCCGCATCACGCGCCGTGAGAATGGCGACGTTGGCGTCTTCGGTGATCATGTCAGCGGCATCGACCTCGACGCCATTGATCTTGCCGGCCACACAGGCCTTGGCAAGACCGGGACCGATGGACTCGGCCAGCTGCATCACGGAAATCGGGGCATCGAAGGTACGCTGGCTGCCGTCTGGCAGAGTAACGATAGGCATGAAGAATTCCTTGCGTTCAGTGGTGGCCCTTACCAAGGGTCACGTGAAGCGAATTTGGCCGAACGCGGGGCGTCGGCTCGAAATGGGGGCAATGACGATCACGCCCCTCACGCTACTGACCCCGGCCTACAATGCCTGGGGCGCCGCCCACTGCCCCATGATGATCGAGCGACCAGGCAGGGTGTGGACACATAACGCGGGAACATGAACGAGGCAAGACCTTAGCAGCCCGTTCAAAAGTCGTAAAGATACGCTTGAGCCACTGAAGACCATGCACGACACGAACGCAGACGGGGCGCCCTGAGGCGCCCCGTCTGATTCAGCTTACCGAGTTCGGCTTACTTGACTTCAGCAAGCTCGACACGACGGTTTTCGGCACGGCCTGCAGCAGTATCGTTGCTGGCGACCGGCTGCTCTTCACCGTAACCCACAGTCTGGATACGGTTGGCGCCAACACCTTCGGAAGCCAGGTAGGCCTTCACGGAGTCAGCACGCTTCTGGGACAGCTGCTTGTTGTAGGAGTCAGAACCCACGGAGTCAGTGTGACCTTCGACGCGAACGCGGACGTTCTCGTTGGAGACCAGCTTGGCCGCCACACCGTTCAGCACTTTCTCGGCGTTGGCAGTCAGCTTGGCGGAGTCGAACTCGAAGTTCACGTCACGCAGGACGAGGTCCGCGACACAGCCCAGAGCATTGACCTTGGCGCCGGCCGGGGTGTTCGGGCACTGGTCCTGGTAGTCCGGCACGCCGTCACCGTCGGAATCGAGCGGGCAGCCTTTCGCGTCAACAGTGACGCCGGCCGGAGTACCCGGGCACTGGTCCTTGTAGTCAGCAACGCCGTCACCGTCGGTGTCCAGCGGGCAGCCTTTCGCATCAACAGCGACGCCTGCCGGAGTCCCCGGGCATTCGTCACGGTCGTTCGGCACGCCGTCGCCATCATCGTCCATGGACTTCGGAGCATCGTCAGCACACAGCAGTGCGCCAGCGGTCGCGCCGCCGACAGCACCCAGAGAAGCGCCGGTGTCTTCGTCGCTGTCGCCAGAGACGCCGTAACCAATCCCGCCACCGATCAGGCCACCGGCCAGACCGCAGACGAACGGCTGGCTGTACCAGGGCTTCTCAGCAGATGAAGACTGGGAAGCAGAGCTTGCGCAGCCAGACAGGCCAACAACCAATGCAGAACCCAGAACCAGGCCAGTCGTAGATCTTTTCATGTAAGACTCCTTCTTAACACAGCGCAATATGTAACGAGGGTGTTACGTATCGACTCAGTATAAGAGCCGAACTCGTTACGATGAAAGGAATTTTATTCAAATCTTCCTTTAAGAAGAAAGCACATGCAGGTGCGTCCTTCCAGCTCTGATCGGGTCTGTTTCCCTTGAAAACGGTACCGATCCTCAGGCATACGGTGAAGGAAAACAGTGTTTTTTGCAACGTCGAAAAACTTTGACACTAACTGTATCAGAATGGCGACGCTGTAAAACCCCTGTTTTACTCTCTTCCAAGGTGCTGGCGAACCAGCCCCTCGAAAATCTCGACGCCGGGCGCCAACAGCGTATCAGGAAAATCGTAATCGGGGTGGTGAAGCCCCGACATTTCCTCACCAGCGCCAAATGTGAACATGGCAGCATGGCAATCACGTGCCAGCACGCCAAAGTCCTCGGACCAGCGATGTGCCTGAGGAAGTTCCACGCAATCAAGCCCTTGCTGTCGTGCCACGCGACGAATCATGTCGTTCGCCTCAGGCGAATTCCAGGTCGCATCGAAGGTGTCACACCAGTCCACGTCGATGCCCAGACGGTCTTCTTCCGCCTCGCTGCGCGCCAGTGATACGGCCGCTTCGGCCAGCGCCTTCATCATGTCATCGCTCTCGGTGCGCAGGGTGACCATCACCTCGGCGTCGCCCGGTGAGGTGCCGAACGCGACCTCGCCCAGGCGCGCATGAATCAGGGTCACCATCGCAAGCCCGGTCTCATCGGCAAATTGCAACGGCAGACGCGACAGGCCTTGCATGATGCGACACATGGCCATCGCCGGGCTGCGACCATTTTCCGGGTGGGCCGCATGTGCGCAGAGACCGGAAAGCCGCACGATCATGCCGCGTGAGGCGCAGGTGAAGGCATGGTCGCGCACGCTGACTTCCCCGAGGGGGCGCCCCGGCAAGTTGTGGCACGAATAGAGATAGTCCGGCTTGAGCGCGGCAAAGGCCTTGCTGCGCACGACGGCGCGCGCGCCTTCGCCGGTTTCCTCGGCGGGCTGGAACAGCAACACCACCTCGCCCCTGGCGACCGGAGACGCCGCCAGGCGCTGCGCCACGCCCAGCATCCAGCTCATGTGGCCGTCATGGCCGCACAGGTGCCCGACATGCGGGTGACAGGAGGACCAGTCGCCGCGCGGCGCCTCATCGATGGGCAGCGCATCCAGCTCACAACGCAGCATGACGCGCGGGCCTGGCTCGGCGCCGCGGAAGATGGCGGCCAGACCATGCCCGCCCAGCCCGCTGACCACCTCGGCGCCGGCCTCCTGCATCCAGCCGGCGATGCAGGCCGCCGTGGCGGCTTCCTGTCCGGAGAGTTCCGGTGAGCGGTGCAGGGCGTGACGCAGCTCGGCCAGCGGCGTGCCCAGCAAGGAAAGTGTCGTGTTCATGCCTGCCTCGTGAAGACTCATCAGACGGCCTGCCCCAGATCTGCTGGCGAAGCGGGACGCTTGCGCCCCAGGTAATGCTGATGCCAGAACTCCATGTTGCTCAGCACGCGACTCGCCGCCAGTTGCAGCGGCTCCGCCAGCGCTTCCTCGACGGCGATGCGCTCCTTGTCTTCGGCCAGACGCTCACGCGGCGACAGCTCCTTGCGCGCCGAATGGGTGTGCAGGTGTGAGACCCGCCCATGCAGGACACCGAAGACCGAGAGCACGTCATCTTCGGCCAGACTGGTATCGAGAATCTCGATCAGTACCTTGCAGCGCAGACCGCCTTCCACCATGTCGACCTGCCCGGCCTGCATGGCGCGTGCGATGGCTTCGAGGCTTTCCAGACAGTTGGCGCGCGCCTGGATGAGCTCTTGCTCGCGACGCGCCTCACGCACCTTGACCTCGCGGCGCAGCTTGAGGGCATAGAACGCCAATCCCGCGATGATGATGATCGCGATGACGGCCAGAATGATGCTGATAGTCAGGGACATGCCTTTCTCCTGCGGTAAACAAGCCATGAGTATAGGGACTGCACACGCGACACCCAAGGTGGAGCACTGCGACCGATGACCACGTAGCCCGCCCTCACCCACGCCTTGCGTCAACAAAAGGCCCCGCATCGGGGATACGGGGCCAGTCGTGTCATTCACTCTTGCACGCTTTGCTCTGTCGTACTCATGCTTCGTCCGGCACGCAAGCGGTCAATCTGTCAGCGCGGACCTTCACCGCCCCGCCATCAAGGCCTCGAAGCTGGCCTTGAGCTTGAGATTCTGCGCCTGATGCGAGTAATTGCATGCCAGGCTGGCCAGCGCAGCGCTCAGCGCCTGCGTATCGCTCTCGAGCAGATGGGTGCTGCGCCCGGCCCACTGCTGTGGCGTGGACTCTGCCGCCATGACCAGCTCAGGGTAGTCATCGAGCAACTCAGCCGAGCCGACCCGCGCATTGAGCAGCACCGGCGCACCACAGGCCATCGCCTCCAGCGCGACACGCCCGAACTCCTCGATATGAGCCGGCATCACGAACAGGTCCAGCGCACCGTAGAGCGTCTCGACTTCCGGGATGGTCGAGCGCCAGATCATGCGCTCGGCGATGCCCGCCTCCCTGGCCTGCTGCTGGTAAGGCGCGGCATCATCCTTGCCTACCACCAGGAAGCGATAGCGGCCCGGTGAGGCCTGCTCCATCAGCGCCGCCATCGCCACGAACCCGGCCACGTTGCGCTTGGTGAAGTTGCCGGATGACACCAGACCGACCAGCAGCTCATCCTCGGCCACGCCCAATGCCTCACGCTGGGCGGTGCGCCCTGCGCGCGCACGCTCGACCGTGAATTGCTCCGGATCATAGCCCGGGTAGCTGATCTCGATCCGCTCAGGCGCGATACCGTAGCGCGCCATCAGGTCCTCGCCCATCATGCGCGAATTGACCGCAACCTGACGGAACTTGCCACCCTTGAGCACGTGATCATGAATCGCCGCCACTTCGTGGTCGCGAGGCAGCTCACGGCCATGGATGCACTGCGAGGCAAGGTGCACGCAATTGTGCAGATAGACGGTATCCGGGCTTTCGCAGTCACCATGACTGATCAGCAGGTCGGGCGCATGACGGCTGGCCCAGGCCTGAACACGGCGATTGAACCAGAAACGTCGATACGCCCCCTTGAAGGGCCACCGCCACAGGCGCACCAGCTCCGCGCTGTGGGAGCGAGCCAGTTCAGGCTTGCCGCGCTCGGCGAGAATCACCACGCGATAGCCCAGCGCGCGCAACGCATCCGCCTGCTCGAAGGCATTGCGGCTGGCACCGGTATTCTTCTCGACCTGACGAATGGCGATCGCGGCCAGCTTGCCTGCACCAGTGCTCACGACGCCTCCTGCACACGGCGCATGGAGTCACCGCGGCCGACCGCGTAGTACATCAGGCCAGCGGCCTTCATGGCGGCGGGCTCGAACAGGTTGCGGCCATCGACCACCACCGGGAAGCCGAGCTGCGCCTTGAGCCACTCGCCATCCAGGGTGCGGAATTCCTTCCACTCGGTGCACACCACCAGCGCATCGGCGCTCTTGACCGCCTGCTGACGGTCCGCGACCAGCACCAGGTCGTCGCGCTCGCCGTAGATGCGGCGGCATTCCTTCATCGCTTCCGGGTCATAGGCCTGCACGGTCGCACCAGCGGCCCACAGCGCTTCCATCAGCGTGCGGCTCGGCGCGTCGCGCATGTCATCGGTGTTGGGCTTGAAGGCCAGACCCCAGACGGCGATGGTCTTGCCCTTGAGATCACCATCGAAGGCCCGCGACAGCTTGTCGAACAGCGTGACCTTCTGGCGCTTGTTGACGGACTCGACCGCAGTCAGCAGCTCGGCGTCATAGCCGACCTGACTGGCAGTACGTGCCAGCGCCTGGACGTCCTTCGGGAAGCAGGAGCCACCATAGCCACAGCCCGGATAGATGAAGTGGTAGCCGATACGCGGGTCACTGCCGATGCCACGGCGCACTTCCTCGATGTCCGCACCGAGGCGCTCGGCCAGATTGGAGATCTCGTTCATGAAGCTGATCTTGGTCGCCAGCATGGCGTTGGCGGCGTACTTGGTCAGCTCGGCGGCGCGCACATCCATGAACATCAGCTTTTCATGGTTGCGGTTGTAGGGCGCGTAGCATTCGCGCATGCGCTCACGCACCTTCTCGGAATCGGTGCCGACCACGATGCGCGCGCCACGCGTGAAGTCCTCCAGCGCCGCGCCTTCCTTGAGGAATTCCGGGTTGGAACAGACATCGAAGTCGACACGTTCGCCGCGCTCGGCGAGCACTTCGGCGACTCGCGCCGTGACGCGGTCTGCCGTGCCCACCGGCACGGTGGACTTGTCGATGATGACCTTGTAGTCATTCATGTGCTCGCCGATGGTGCCGGCCACCGCAAGCACGTACTTGAGGTCGGCGCTGCCGTCTTCGTCCGGCGGTGTGCCCACGGCGATGAACTGCAGCACGCCGTGCTCGACGGCCTGACGGGCGTCAGTGGTGAAGTTGAGACGACCGGCCTCGACATTGCGCAGCACCATGCTCTCCAGCCCCGGCTCGAAGATGGGGATCTCGCCTTGCTTGAGGCCATCGATCTTGGCCGCATCAACGTCCATGCAGATCACGTCATGGCCGACATCGGCCAGACAGGTGCCAGTCACCAGGCCTACGTAGCCTGTTCCGAAGACAGTGATTTTCATGTCAGTCCTTGAGGGTTTCTGAAGGTAATGAAGCAGGTGACAAGGTGAACGCCGATGAATCCTCCGACGGCGTCACGCGGGAATCCGGTTGTGGGACTTGCCCGTCGCGTTTCGCGCCCTGCCCGGACATGAACTCCGGGCGCTCCAGCAGCTCGGTGGTCGCCTCGACCGCTTCCTCGAGCTCTTCGGCACCCGGCGCGAGAGGTCGGGAAAGAAAGTCCGACGGCAGGGCTTCATAGAAGTTCAATCGTCCCAGCTGGTCCAGCACCGGATGACGTTCACGTGGCTGATAGCAGACCGCCCAGGGCGACAGGCACGGCTTGTCACCGGAGAAGCGGATGCCCAGCCAGTCGCTGGCCAGATAGGGCAGGTCAAAACTGGCGAAAGGCTCATCGGCGTGCGAGCGCAGGCGCGTCAGCTCCCGCGCGGGATTGGGCGCCTGCCCCGTTTGCCACAGCCACAGCGGAATGCGGTACGGCGCCTGACTGGGGCGATCACCGCCATGCACATAGGCGTCACTGAGCGGGTCATGCTCGAGGCCGTGGTCCGATAGATAGAGCACGCCAGCGGGTCGCCCTTCCAGGCGCTGGAAGACGCCCTCGATCACCTGATCCGTGAAGCGGATGCTGTCATCGTAGGCATCGGTCAGCGGTGAGCGGCTGTCCGGGGTCAGGAAATAGCGCAGTGAATCCGGGTACTGCAGGCTGGCCGGCGGGTGACTGCCGTAGAGATGCAGCACGATCAGCCGCGGCCCCTCGACCTCGCGCGCCAGCGCCTCATCCAGTGCATCCAGCAAGCCATCGTCATAGTCGGTCATGATGGTGCGAGCGACATCGGCACGCTGGGCGATGGCGGTGATCCAGGTGCGCTCGGAAGTGATATCGAGCCCCTGGCGCGACAGCCACTCGGTATGATAGCCGGCCTGATTGGCCAGCGAGATCAGATTGGCGTCCAGGTAGCGCGGCGAGAAGGTCCGCGGGTCGGTCAGGCTGGCCAGCATCGGTACCGCCAGCACGGTCTGCGGCGCCGGCGCGATGGCCTGATCGAAGACCACCAGCTCGTCGCGACGCGCATCGAGATTCGGCGTCGTGGCGCGGGAATAGCCATACAGCGACAGCTGATCGCGGCGCTGGGATTCGCCGATGATCAGGACGAAGACGGCGTCATCCGACACCTCGGGGCTGCGCGAGACGCCACCGAAATCATAGTCGTCCGCCATCAGCGCCTTGTAGCGCTCCTTCTCCCACCAGGCATGCGAGGTGGTGGCCAGGTTCCAGCCCGGCGAGACCGACAGCGTCGTGATGGCCAACGGCACGCTGGCCCGCCCCCACTGCCAGCTGCCGGCCAGCAGCATCAGCATCCAGAGCACGAAGGCGATTCCGCTGCGCCCGCCCAGCCGGGCGCGAGCCAGCCCCGCCCCGAAGCGATTGCCCAGTGACAGCGCCAGCAGGAAGAACCCCAGCGGAACGATCAGGGCCAGCGGAAACTTGAACAGCATCGCCATCGATTCGCTGCGGCTGGTATCCAGCGAGCTGAGCGCGAAGGCCAGCCCATAGCGGGAATCGTAATAGACGGCGCTGACCACGCTTGCGGAGAGATTGACGCCCAGCGCCGCCATCAGCCCCAGCGCCGGCCAACGCCAGCGCGGACGATGCAGCGCCGCCAGCAGACACGGCCACAGCAACAGATTGCCGAGCAGGATCAGGCCGCCCTCGAGCAGGCCGTGATAGATCAACGGCACCAGACTCGCCAGCAGGGCCAGCATGATGGCGGAGATCACCCCGGCCCGCTTGCTCGCCTGATCGCTGCGCGCAAACAGGCGACGGACGAGGCGCTGCAGCAGGCCCTTCATGAACGTCCCCGCAACGGCATGAACGCTTCAGCCCTTACGCGAGCCAGCAGATGCACGAGCCGTCGAGCCCCGGCCACCCTCAGACGTCCAGCGCCTGGCGCCAGCGACCATCCGCTTGGCCACAGGCGATGAAGAAGGGATTCACCAGCGTATCGCGGGCGTTGTAGTCCAGACGACGCGGCTGTGCGGGCAATGACTCGGCATCGAAGACCTGGCCGCCGGCCGCTTCCAGCACGGCCTGGGCCGCCGCGGTGTCCCACTCGCTGGTCGGCGCGTAGCGCGGATAGAGATCCGCATTGCCTTCCGCGATGCGACAGAACTTGAGCGAGCTGCCACAGCTGACGTTCTCCACCGGTGTCAGTCGCTCGATCAGCGCCGCCGTGCGCGCATCGAGATGCGACTTGCTGGCCACGACTCTCAATACCTCAGGCTCCGGGCTGACCGTGATCGCGACACGCCCGGTGGCGTCTTCCCGGAAGGCCCCCACACCGGAGAGCCCGCTCCAGGTCGTCTCCAGCACCGGCGCATCCACCACACCCAGCACGCTGCGCGACCCCTGTATCAGTGCCACGTTGACGGTGTATTCACCGCTGCCGGTGACGAATTCACGCGTGCCATCCAGCGGGTCGACCAGCCAGAAGGTCTGCCAGTCAAGCCGCGCCGCGATATCGGCCTTGTCGCTCTCCTCCGAGAGCACCGGGATCTGCGGCGTGAGGCGGGCCAGCCCCTCGACCAGCACATGATGCGCCGCCATATCCGCCGCCGTGACGGGGCTGTCATCCGCCTTGGCACGCGTGCCGAGCTCTCCCCCACGGGCAACGGCGAGTATCGCCTGCCCCGCTTCACGGCAAAGCTGTTCAATGGCCGTCAGCAGTTCAAGATCGAGGGTGACATCAGACTGGGTCATGGGGGTCTCGCAGAGAATTCGAAGGAGTCGACACGGGCCCTTCGGCCCGCCGTCATCATACGCAAAAGCGGCCGCGGATGCTGCCCGCGACCGCTTCGAGAGGTCTTCACACAAGCGCCGTCAACTCAATCTCGGTCAACTCAAGCTCGGTCAATTCAAGCTCGGTAAACTCAGGCGCACTGACCATGCAGTGTCAGTTTTCAGGCACTGCGATAGCCGTTGGGGTTGCGTGACTGCCAACGCCAGCTGTCGGCCATCATGCGGTCGAGACCCAGCTCGGCCTTCCACTTCAGCTCGTTGAAGGCCTTGTCCGGCTCCGCCCAGCACTCGGCGATATCACCGGCACGACGCGGTGCGATGCGATACGGCACCGGACGACCGCTGGCTTTCTCGAACGCCTTGACCATGTCCAGCACGCTGTAGCCGGTACCGGTGCCCAGGTTGTAGGTGTGAACGCCATCCCGCGCATCACCGGCCAGGTAGTCCAGCGCCTTGAGGTGGCCATCGGCCAGGTCGACGACGTGGATGTAGTCGCGCACCCCGGTGCCATCCGGCGTCGGGTAGTCATCACCGAACACGGCCAGTTCCTCGAGGCGACCCACGGCGACCTGGCTGATATACGGCACCAGGTTGTTGGGAATGCCGTTGGGGTCTTCGCCGATGGTGCCGGACTCATGGGCACCCACCGGATTGAAGTAGCGCAGCAGCGCGATGCGCCAGCTGTCATCCGCGACGGCCAGGTCGCGCAGCACTTCCTCGACCATCAGCTTGGAGCGGCCATAGGGGTTGGTCGCGGAGGTCGGGAAGTCTTCACGGATCGGCGTGGAGGCCGGATCGCCATACACGGTGGCGGAGGAAGAGAACACGATACGCTTGACGCCGGCACGCGCCATGGCGTCACACAACACCAGGGTGCCGTTGACGTTATTGTCGTAGTAGGCCAGCGGCTTGGCGACGCTCTCGCCGACCGCCTTGAGCCCGGCGAAGTGGACCACGGCCTCGATATCGTGACGCTCGAACAGGCTGTCGAGCAGCGCGCCGTTGCGGATATCCCCTTCGACGAACGGCACTTCGCGTCCGGCAAGCGTCGCCACACGCGCAAGAGAGGCTTCGCTGGCATTGGACAGGTTGTCCAGCACCAGCACCTGATGGCCGGCCTCCATGAGCGCCAATACCGTATGAGAGCCGATGTAGCCTGCACCACCCGTGACCAGAATCATCAATCATCTTCCTTGTGAAAGTAACGCGACAGTGGGCCACGCAGTTGTCCTGCGCTGGCCCTGTTCATGGCTGCTAACCCTACCTTCCAGCCCTTGCGCTCACAAGTCCACAGCCAACGACAGCGTCTGTCGCCAGACAGCAACCTGCCCCGTGCAAGATGGCGTCACACAGGGCCTGGCTCGAGGTGTGAACGCCTCGGATCAAGCGTCGCGCTTGTGCGGCGTCAAGGTTTCACTTACCGGAGTTTCAAAACAGGCAATGAAGGCTATTGAGCCGCGCCGCAATGCTGAGACAATGGCCGCGCCTTGCCGCCTGAGCACCCGGCTGATCGACTCGCGAGCGACTTTCTGACAAGGCAGGCAACATGACACGCCGTGCACGTCACCCCGACCGGGGATACATGCGCGACATGTAATGAATAACACCAACACGACAATTCGCCATCACCTACCATGACCCATACCAACAACACGATGACCACCATGATGAGGAAGCCAGTCGCCGACCGGCTTCTCTGGAGTCGACATGCCTGAGCAATCTCCCGATCACGTCGCTGATCAATCCACTACGCCGCCACAAGCGCCACTCGCGGCGCGCATCGGCCTGATACTCGGACCCCTCCTGTTGCTGCTGACCTGGCTGACACCGGCGCCGGGTGACATGCCGGACAGCGCCTGGCTCTGCGTCGGCCTTGCCCTGCTGATGGCCACCTGGTGGGCCACCGAGGCCCTGCCGATTCCGGTGACCTCGCTGCTGCCCATCGTGCTGGTGCCGGCGCTTGGCATCGACGACATCAAGAGCACCACCGCCGCCTATGCCAACCCGACCATCTACCTGTTCCTCGGTGGCTTCCTGCTCGGGATCGCCATGCAGCGCTGGGACCTGCATCGCCGCGTGGCCCTGCATACGCTGAAGCTTGCCGGCCACTCGCCGCGCCGCCAGATCGCCGGCTTCATGATCGCCACCGGCTTCATCAGCATGTGGGTGTCCAACACCGCCACCAGCATCATGATGCTGCCCATCGGCATGTCAGTGGTCAGCCTGATGTCCAGTGGTCAGGACGAGCGCGACAGCAATGACCCGGAATTGAAGCGCTACGCCGCCGCCCTGCTGCTGGGCATCGCCTACTCCGCCAGCCTCGGTGGTATCGCGACCCTGATCGGCACACCGCCCAATGCCCTGCTGGCAGGCTACCTGTCCAGTGATCAAGGCATCGAGATCGGCTTCGCCCAGTGGATGGTCGTCGGCCTGCCGGTCGCCATCGCCATGTGCGCCATCACCTGGTGGTGGCTGACGCGCACGCCCTTCTCCTTCAAGTCCGAGACGGCAGACAGCGGCGAGATGATCAGCCGTGAGCTCAAGGCACTGGGCGCCATGAGCAGCGCCGAGAAACGTGTCGGCGTCGCCTTCCTGGTGGCTGCCCTGCTGTGGATGTTCCGTCCGCTGATCAACCAGATGGGGCTTGCCTGGCTGTCGGACACCGGCATCGCCATGGCCATCGGCGTGGGCCTGTTCGCCATTCCCTCCGGCACCTCACGCGGCCGCCGCCTGCTGGTGTGGGAAGACGCGCGTGACCTGCCCTGGGGCGTGTTGCTGCTGTTCGGGGGTGGCCTGGCACTGGCGGGCGTGATCAAGAGCTCGGGGCTCGCCGAGTGGATCGCCGGCCAGCTGTCGATGTTCAGCGTGCTGCCGCTCATCGGCCTGGTCGCCATCGTGGTCGTGGTGATCATCTTCCTGACCGAGGTCACCTCCAATACCGCGACGGCAGCTGCCTTCCTGCCGCTGCTGGGGGCACTGGCGCTGTCACTGGACATCGATCCGCTGCTGATCACCGTGCCGGCGGCCATCGCGGCCAGCTGTGCCTTCATGATGCCGGTGGCGACGCCGCCCAACGCCATCGTGTTCGCCACAGGCCACCTCAAGATCCAGACCATGATGCGCGCCGGCTTCTTCCTGAACCTGGCCGGTACCGTGGTCGTCACCCTGCTGGCCTATGGCCTGATCGTGGCACTGTGGGTGTAGAGGCAAGTGCTGACGCGGGGCCTGGAGGAGAGCGAAGGTGATAGCGAAGGTGAGAACGAGGGCGAGAGCACAAGCGCCTGACGAGCTTCTCACCGTCTTTGAAGCCTGAGCTCTTGAAGCCTGAGCCCTTGAAGCCTGAGACATCGCAACCTGCAAGCCTCAGCCCCCCCGAAACGACAACGCCGGACTCCAATGGAGTCCGGCGTTGTCGTTCATGCCAGGCAGATTCTGCGACTTCTCATCATGAGACCTGCTGTCATGTTCAGAAGAAGCCGAGGAAGCCCTTGATGATCAGCGAGTTGGCGATATCGATCAGGAAGCCACCCACCACCGGCACGATGATGAAGGCCAGACGCGACGGCCCGTGGTGCTGCGTGACCGCCTGCATGTTGGCGATCGCCGTCGGCGTGGCGCCCATGCCGAAACCACAGTTACCCGCGACCAGTACCGCAGCGTCATAGTTCTTGCCCATCAGGCGGAAGGTGACCTGGGTGGTGTAGAGGAACACCAGCGCGACCTGTGCCAGCAGGATGGCCAGAATCGGCAGTGCCAGATTGGCCAGATCCCAGAGCTTGAGCGTCATCAGCGCCAGCGCCAGGAAGATGGACAGGCTGATGTTGCCCAGCACATCCACGGCGTGGGTATTGAGGTGCTTGTCGCCGAAGGCGCGCACCACGTTGCCGATGACGATACAGCTGAACAGCACCCACACGAAGGTCGGCAGCGAGAAGGCGGTGCCAGACGTGAGTGACTGCAGCTGCTGGCCACAGACGACCCCGAGCAGCAGCATGAAGAGTGTCTTCAGGGCATTGGACGTATTCAGCGGATGCTGGACTTCCGTCTCGTCATATTCGGAATCGCTGACCTGGGCGTTGATGTCCTGCCCTTCACGCTTCATGCGATTGATCAGGAAACGCGCCGTCGGCCCACCGATCAGGGAACCGAACACCAGCCCGAAGGTGGCACAGGCCATCGCGACTTCCATCGCGCCATTGATGCCATATTCGTCGGCGAAGACGTTGGCCCATGCCGCGCCGGTACCGTGGCCACCGGACATGGTGATGGAACCGCCGAGCAGACCCAGTACCGGATCAAGACCGAACAGGCTGGCAACACCGACACCCAGCAGGTTCTGCAGGATGAGCAGACCGATGACCAACGCGAGGAACAGCACCAGCTTGCTGCCGCCGGCACGAATCATGCGAACGTCTGCCGAGAGACCGACGGAGCCGAAGAACAGCAACATGAAAGGAGTCTGGAGACCGCCGAAGAACTGGAACTCGTAACCCAGGCCACGCAGGCCGGTGACGATGATGGTAGCGATGAGGCCGCCGACCACAGGCTCGGGGATATTGAATTCGCGCAGCACGCGCACGCGCTCGACGATCAGATGGCCAACGACGAGGACAAGCGCCGCCAGCAACAGGGTGGTGATAGCATCAAGTTGAATCATGCGATACCGATGAGTAGTTGTGGGTTGTTCTAGCGGACCTCCTGAACGAGAGGTGCACTGGCGATGCCCGATCAGAGCAGGGATGGGGACGCATCCATTATCTCTTCAATCAGGAGGTTTGCCTTTGCACCGCTTGGAATTGTTGTGTTCTCGAATCCGGTCTGCCACCAGATCGTTATCATTATGCGGGTGCAGCGATGATACGCAGGGTGGGCACCGGTGCAAGCCCGGATGTTGACTGAGCCGTCAACATCAGACAAAAGTCTATGGCGGCCTGGCGAGCATGACACGTATTTTCCACGCAAGCCTGCCCGCGTCAGCCCAGCAACGGCGGGCGTGAGCGCCAGCCGGGCAACTTCTGCCCTGCCGCGAAACGCAAAGACCCCCGCTCTGATAAGCGAGGGTCTCGAGAGAGGCAAAAAAGCCCCTGATCAGTCACGCATGAGGCGTGTTGTCGTCAGACAGCGACCGGGCCGGCTTCCTCGGCACGTTCCGCTTCGCTGCGTGCACTGCTTTCCAGGCCGCGATTGACCGCCGACAGCACGGCCTTGAGCGACGCGCTCACGGTATCGCCATCCTCGGCCATGCCGCAGACACGCTTGCCATCCAGGTTGAGCATCACAAAGGCCACCGCGACGGCATCGCTGCCTTCGCCGAGGGCGTGCTCACCGTAGTCCACCACGCTGACGGTGGAACCGGTGTGACGCTGCCAGGCATCCATGAAGGCGGAGATGGCACCGTTGCCTTCACCGGCCAGCGCGATCTGCTCGCCCTTGTCATCGACCAGCGTCGCGGTGAGCTGCTCAGCCCCTTCGCGATCCAGACGATAGCCCTTGAGACTCAGCGGCGCTTCACGCTTGAAGCTGGCATCGAGAATCGCGCGAATCTGGTCGCTGGACAGCTCACCACTGACCTGCTCGCTGGCCTTCTGCACGTGCGGCGCAAGTTCGAGGCTCATCCAGCGCGGCAGGCTGATGCCGTGATCGCGCTCGAGCAGGAAGGCCATGCCACCCTTGCCGGACTGACTGTTGACGCGGATCACCGCCTGGAAGTCGCGGCCCAGATCCTGCGGGTCGATGGGCAGATAGGCGACCTGCCACGGCTCGTCAGGCTGCTGCTTCTTCAGGCACTTGCGGATGGCGTCCTGGTGGCTGCCGGAGAAGGCGGTGTAGACCAGCTCGCCGACCCACGGGTGACGCGGGTGAACCGGCAGATTGGTGCACTCGGTGTAGACCTGGATGATCTCGTCCGGGTTGGAGAGATCCAGCTCCGGATCGATGCCCTGGCTGTAGAGGTTCATCGCCAGGGTGATCAGGTCCATGTTGCCGGTGCGCTCACCGTTGCCCAGCAGGGTGCCTTCGATGCGGTCAGCGCCGGCCAGCAGGCCAAGTTCGGCGGCAGCAGCAGCGCCACCGCGGTCATTGTGGGTGTGCAGCGAGATGATCGCGCAGTCACGACGGCTCAGGTGCTTGATGAAGTACTCGACCTGATCGGCGAAGTGATTGGCCGGGCCCACTTCCACCGTGGCCGGCAGATTGAGGATGCAGCGTTTTTCCGGCGTCGGCTGCCAGACATCCATCACCGCCTCACACACCTCGACGGCGTAATCCATCTCGGTGGAGGTGAAGCTCTCCGGCGAGTACTGGAACACCCAGTTGGTGTCCGGATAGCGCTCGGCGTAGTCCTTGACCAGCTGTGCGCCCTCGACGGCGATGGCCTTGATGCCGTCACGGTCCATCTCGAACACCCGCTCACGCTGCACGGTGGAGGTGGAGTTGTAGACGTGAACGACGGCATCACGCGCGCCGACCAGTGACTCGAAGGTACGCGCGATCAGATGCTCACGCGCCTGCACCAGCACCTGGATGCTGACGCCTTCCGGGACCTGGTCTTCCTCGATCAACCAGCGCACGAAGTCGAAATCGAGCTGACTGGCGGAGGGGAAACCGACTTCGATCTCCTTGAGACCGATCTTGACCAGCAGCTTCCACATCAGCTTCTTCTGCTCGACCGTCATCGGCTCGAGCAGCGCCTGATTGCCATCACGCAGGTCGACACTCGCCCATAGCGGCGCCTGGGTCACGGTACGCGACGGCCACTGGCGGTCGGTCAGTGCGACAGGGGTCACGGGGCGATATTTGGTGTGGTCGAAGGCAGCACTTGGCGTGGATGCAGCAGTCATGGTCGTGTCCTTGGCGGTCTGGGTGCGAAAAACCGGCAATCGAGGCCCGATACGGGAGATCGATGGCACCTTTCGCACTCAACAGTGTCCCAATCGGGGCGCCTGAGTAAATGTGAGATGACGAAGGCGTGAAGGCCTTGCATCCGAAAGCTTGCCGTCAGCAGGGCAAGCAAGCAAGTCGGGGGCAGCGTAACGTCACTGCCCGCCGCAAGCTCCGGGACCGGATCACGGTCTCCAGCGCGGAGAGAAGGACGGTGGGATCACCACCAGAGCCCCTTCGGCAGCCTCGCTTCGATCAGAAGCCGACTGCGTTCCGCGTTCACCGGTTGCAAGAGGCGTGTCGCCAGCGCCGGTGGCTCATCCTGCTCAGGTCTGTCGTTCGTGTCGTGCGTCGTGTCATGCGACAGCCATGACCCGAGCGGGCATCTTCATCGCTGAGCAGTGATTACAGTATATGCCGCATATCAGGGCGGACGATTGCGAAAACCACATGACATCGCCATCTTAAAAGCAGATTATTTCACCATTCACATCTTCACCGCTAATGGATTGCGAAAATGAGCCAGAATATTCCTCTCCCGACACTGGACCGCTTCGACCGTCGCATTCTTGACGAGCTTCAGCACTCGGGTCGCATCAGCAATCAGGAACTCGCGGAGCGCATTGGCCTGTCCCCGTCGCCTTGCCTGCGCCGTGTCCGTGCGCTGGAAGAAAGCGGCATGATCACCGGCTACCGCGCCCAGATAGATGCCCGCAAGCTGGGACTCAGTCTGATGGCGCTGCTGCATATCTCGATGGACCGCCACACCCCGGAACGCTTCACCAACTTCGAGGACACCATCGCCTCGCTGCCCCAGGTGATGGAATGCCTGCTGATCACCGGCCAGGAAGCCGATTACCAGCTCAAGGTGGTGGTCAAGGACATGGATGACTATCACGACCTGCTGCTCAAGCAGATCACGCGGATCGAGGGGGTGACCGGCGTGCATTCAAGCTTCGTGCTGCGTCAGGTGATCGATCACCAGCGTGTCCCGACGACCTCCTGAGCCTGACTGCCTGAATCAAGACTTCAGCAACACGAAAGCCCCGTCGGCTATCACCGGCGGGGCTTTCGTGTTGCTGAAGATGCCATCGTGATCACGCGGTGATCAGGGCGTGCCGGCTAGCGAAATCACTCGGCGTGCCGATTGGGGAAATCACTCGGCGCCGATGATGCCGCGACGGATCTGGTCTTCCTCGATGGATTCGAACAGCGCCTTGAAGTTGCCCTCGCCGAAACCATCGTTGCCCTTGCGCTGGATGATCTCGAAGAAGATCGGTCCGATCACCGTCTCGGTGAAGATCTGCAAAAGAATGCCCTCCCCCGGCGCGCCATCGACCAGCAGGTTCAATGCCTTGAGGTCCTCGACATTCTCTTCGTGGTTGGGCACCCGCGCATCGACCTTCTCATAATAGGTGGCCGGCGTGGTCAGGAAGGTGACGCCATTGGCCTTGAGCGCCTTGACGGTGGCTTGGATATCATCCGTCGCCATCGCCAGATGCTGGATACCCTCGCCATGGTATTCGCGGATGAATTCCGCGATCTGGGAGTCATCATCCGCTGACTCGTTGATGGGAATGTGCATCTTGCCGCACGGTGCCGTCATCGCGCGCGAGAAGAGCCCGGTCATCTTGCCTTCGATATCGAAATAGCGGATCTCACGGAAATTGGCGATACGCGCATAGAAGTCGGCCCACACATCCATCTGGCCACGCCCGACATTGTGGGTCAGGTGATCCAGCGTATGCAGGCCGACACTGTTGGCATTCTCGATTGCGCCGTCGATGGCGACGAAGTCGGTATCGTAGATCGAGCGCTCGCGGTGATGGTCCACGAAGTACAGCACCGAACCGCCGATGCCTTGCACCGCAGGGATGCCCACCTCGCCCGGCCCGACCGGGTGCTCGACGCTGCGCGCACCGTGCGCCAGGGCGTAGCGATGCGCCTGCTCGGCATCCGCCACGCGCCAGGCCATCGCACAGGCACTCGGGCCGTGGATCGCCGCGAATTCCGCCGCCGGGCTGTTCGGCTCGGCGTTGAGCACCACATTGATGCCGTGCTGCTGGAACAGGAACACCTGCTTGGAGCGATGGCGACGGGTCTCGGTAAATCCGAGCTGGTTGAACAACTTGCGCAGGGCATCGATGCCGGCCGCATCCGGGGCCGTGAATTCGACGAACTCGAAGCCGTCCGTGCCGATGGGATTGTGCTGTTCGATACGCGCCGGTGCGTTCATGGGGGCTCCTGAGTCAGGCTGCCGACAGGGCAGGCAAGGTAGAGAAAAGGCGGGCAACATCCTTCACGACAGGCGAACGCGTGGCGCGCAACACCTGTCGTGTCCCGATTCCGTTATCGGAAATCTATGCCTTGCCTGCCGCCCTGCCCATGCGCCTTACGCCTGCATGGGTGCCGTGTCCGGCCTCTTCTCACGCCAGACATGTAACGAAACCCTGCCATGGCACTGACGGCCATCTCGACACTGCCCCCTCGGGGCGCTCCCACTGCCGCCAGCGCCTGACACTGCGTCATGCTTTCTTTACACCTATCGGCGCGTCACGCCTGCTGTTGCCTCTTGCCCGCCTTGCGTTGGCCGCTAGAGCCAGGCACCGCTGCCCAGCTGCCAGGCCACCCACAGCAGAATCGTGGCGATGAAGGCTTCGATGACCTGCCAGGCACGCGGACTGGTCAGGCGTGGCGCCAGCCAACCGGCACATGCCACCAGGCCGAAGAACCAGCCGAAGGAGGCCAGGCTCGCCCCGACGATGAAGCTTTGCGGGGACGGCTGCTGCGCGCCGATCGCGCCCAGCATCACCAGCGTATCCAGATAGACCTGGGGATTGAGCAGCGTGACGGCCAAGGTCGCCGCCAGCACCTTGCCGAGATTGGCCTTGAGGGCGTTGCTCGCCGTCAGCTGGCCGCCAGTGCGCATGCGCCCCAACGCCTTGAGTGCCTGCCAGAGCAGAAACGCCACCCCGCCCCAACGGGCAATGCTCATCAACAGCGGCGATTGCTGCATGAGTGCCCCCAGCCCGAGCACGCCGGCGATGATCAGCACGCCATCGCACAGTGCGCAGAGCCCCGCCACCCACCATTGATGCTCACGCTTGAGACCCTGTCCCAACACGAAGGCATTCTGCGCCCCGATGGCGATGATCAAGCCTGCGCCTACCCCTGCCCCATTGAAGAATGACCACCACATATCGCCTGTCCTTTCGTCGTGTCGTTGCCGTGACTGACGGTGCATACCACGGCTGTCAGTGCTGAGGCAGGCAGAGTACGCTAGGATGAATCCATCAAGGAAATTGATTCAGGGAATGGATCATAAGGAATACTGATGCTGGACTATAAATTGCTGGAGGCGCTGGCAGCCGTCATCGATCAGGCGGGCTTTGAACGCGGGGCGCGAGCACTGGGGCTGACGCAGTCAGCGGTCTCGCAGCGCATAAAACTGCTGGAGGCACGGCTGGGGCAGCCGGTACTGGTGCGTACACCGCGGCTGGGGCCGACGCCACTCGGGCGGCGCCTGCTCAATCATGTCCAGCAGGTGCGTCTGCTGGAGCATGACCTGCTCGACCAGATTCCCGCCCTCGGCGAGAGCGAGCAGCGGCTGCGCATCGCCATCAATGCCGATTCGCTGGCCACCTGGTGGCCGACCGTCACCGGCAGTTTCTGTCGCGAGCGTGACCTGTTGCTGGACATGCTGGTGGAGGATCAGGAAGTGGCGCTCAGGCGCATGCGCGATGGAGAAGTCGCGGGCTGCATCTGTGCCACGCCACGCCCGGTGCAGGGGGCGCGCTCCCACCCGCTGGGTAGCATGCGTTATCGGGCGATGGCCAGCCCGGACTTCGTGCAGCGCCATATCGCAGAGAAAGGCCATCCCATCCCGCCCCTTCTGCCGGCCGAGACCCTGCGCAACATGCCCGCCATCGTCTATGGCCGTGATGACCGCCTGCAGCACCGGCTGTTGTCGACCATGGGCTTCGATGAGCCCTTCCCCCACCATCTCTGCCCGTCGTCGGAAGGTTTCGTGCGCCTGGCCTTGAGCGGCATGGGCTACGGCATGATTCCCGAGCAGCAGGCGACGCATCTGCTGGCCAGTGGTGAGCTGGTGGATATCGCGCCGAATCATGCCCTGGATGTGCCGCTTTACTGGCATCACTGGCGCCACGGTGGCAGCACGCTGGACAAGCTCACCGACCACCTGCTGCGGGAATGTGCCACGGTATTGCGCCCGATGCCGGAGCAGGAGACGCCCCGCCCCGGCATGCTGTGAGAGCGCGTGTCAGTCGTGCATCAGGCTCAACACAGGAGCCTCAGCCGCCCTGTTGCTCACGCACCAGCTGGGCCAGGAAGCGATCACAGGCCGCCAGCTGGCTGAGTTCGATGTACTCGTTGGCCTGATGCGCGACCCCGATGGAGCCTGGCCCGCAGACCACCGTCGGCCAGCCTTCGCTCTGGAACTGACCCGCCTCCGTGGTATACGCCACGGCCTCACTGGCCCGCTCATCGCCCAGCAGACGCTGGCAGAGGCGAATGGCCGGGTCCCGATCGCCATGCCCGAGTGACGGCACCGTTTCCACCGTGCGTTCGCTACGAATCGCCACTTCGGGCGCCCGCTCACGATAGGGAGCGACCAGACGCTCGGCGTGGGCATCGATCTCCGCCAGCATCGCCTCGACATCCTCGCCCGGCAGATGACGCAGCTCCCAGTCGAAGATGCACTCCCCGGCGGTGATGTTGACCGCCGTGCCGCCCTCGATAAGCCCGACGTGCAGGCTGGCGTGGGGCACATCGAAGCGCTCGTCCAGATGGCCGCAGTCGATGCGCGCCTGCATGCGGTCCTCGATGAAGGTCACCATGCGCGCCGCCAGATGGATGGCACTCACCCCCTGATAGACCAGGCTGGAATGCGACGGCTTGCCGGTCACCGTGGTGCGCAGATCGGTAATGCCCTTGTGGGCATCGACGATCGCCATCATGGTCGGCTCGCCCACCAGCACCGCCGCCGGACGCGGCAGGCGGTCACGCAGGCGCGCGATCATGCGCGGCGCCCCCAGACAGCCGATCTCCTCGTCATAGGAGAAGGCAAGAATCACCGGCTTTTTCAGCGTGCCCGCACGCTGGGCATTCACCAGCGCCGGCACCGCCGCCATGCAGCAGGCGATGAAGCCCTTCATGTCGGCGGAACCGCGCCCGTAAAGGCGACCCTCGTCCTCACGCAGCGTGAAGGGATCACTGTCCCAGGCCTGGCCCTCCACCGGCACCACATCGGTGTGCCCGGAGAGCACCACACCACCCTCGACCTCCGGCCCGATCACCGCCAGCAGATTGGCCTTGTCGCCGCCATCGTTGTGGATGACCTCGGCACTGACGCCGACCACTTCCAGGGCGTCGCGCAGGCAATGGATCAACGCCAGATTCGACTCGCGCGACACGGTATTGAAGCTGACCAGATGCGCCAGCCAGTCGCGGCTGTTGGGCCAGTCGGAGAAATCGGCGTGCTGCGGCATCAGGCTGGCGGTATTGGCGATGGGGGACGCTGAAGCGGACATGGGCATTCCTGTGCAGATACATCAGAGCGGAGAGCACCATACGCAGCGCGCTGGCCTCATATGCCCACCGGTATAGCGCAGCGCCTCTTCGACAACAAGGGCCTGGCTGCAACATCCGACTGGCAGGCACGCTTCAAAAAAGACGACGCCGCCACACCCGATCAGAGGGCGTGGCGGCGTCGTCTGTGGCGACAGAACTCCGCTACGGGCGGGATTCAGGCCGTGATGGCATCAGGCAGCACGGCCGTTGCGCACCATGGCGTGGGGGTCGATGACGAATTTCTTGGCAGCACCGCCATCGAAGTCCGCATAACCCTGCGGCGCTTCTTCCAGACTGATGACCTGCACATTGACCGCATCGGCGATATTGACGCGCCCGAACAGGATCGCCTGCATCAGCGGGCGGTGATACTTCATCACCGGGCACTGACCCGTGTGCAGCGAGTGGGACTTGGCCCAGCCCAGCCCGAAACGCATCGACAGCGCCCCGACCTTGGCGGCCTCATCCTCGGCGCCCGGGTCTTCGGTGACATAAAGCCCGGGAATACCGATCTGGCCGCCGGCACGCGTCAGCGCCATCGCCGAGTTGAGCACCGTGGCCGGCTGCTCGCGGCCGTGATCACAACCACAGCCATGCGCCTCGAAGCCGACGCAATCGACGAAGCAATCCACTTCGCGCTCGCCGAGAATCACCTCGACCTTGTCTTCCATCGAGCCTTCCTGACGCAGATCGATGGTCTCGCAGCCGAAGCTCTCGGCCTGCTGCAAACGCTCGGGGATCATGTCGCCGACGATGACACAGGCCGCACCCAGCAGCTGGGCGGAGACGGCCGCCGCCAGCCCGACCGGCCCGGCACCCGCGATATACACAGTGGAGCCCGGCCCGACACCCGCGGTCACACAGCCGTGGAAGCCGGTGGGGAAGATATCGGACAGCAGCGTCAGGTCACGGATCTTCTCCATCGCCTGGTCGGCATCCGGGAACTTGAGCAGGTTGAAGTCGGCATAGGGCACCATGACGTAATCTGTCTGACCGCCAGTCCAGCCGCCCATGTCGACATAGCCGTAGGCCGCGCCGGGACGCGCCGGATTGACGTTCAGACAGATCCCCGTCTTGCCTTCCTTGCAGTTGCGGCAGCGGCCGCAGGCAATGTTGAAGGGTACCGAGACGATGTCACCGACCTTGATGAATTCCACATCGCGCCCGGCCTCGACGACCAGACCGGTGATCTCGTGACCCAGTACCAGGCCCTGCGGCGCAGTGGTGCGGCCACGCACCATGTGCTGATCACTGCCGCAGATATTGGTCGAGACGACCTTGAGAATGACCCCGTGTTCACACTTGCGATTTCCCAGCGCCAGGGTCGGATAGTCCAGTGATTCGACACTCACCTTCCCCGCTCCCTGGTATACGACTCCGCGATTGGCATTGGCTGACATGACGTGCTCCTGGCTGGCATGGGGTTTGGCAGGTGGCCGGCGACAGGCAGACAAGCTGGCTTGCGCCGCCCGTCACTTTTCCTGCACCGGCCACCAGCCCCCGGTCGGTGGCGTCCAACCGGTAGGGCTTATGCAGACTAGGTCAGTTGTCACAGGTTGGCTGTCCAGATGAGGCATCGACATGCCTAAATGAGACAGTTCACGACCAAAGTGTCACTTCGGTTGCCCGCAAGCCCACGCGCCAGTGCCCCCGTGCCTCTGCTGTTGGCGGCAGGCGACAGCCAGCGTCGATGCATCTCGACACTTGAAGCACGCGCCCATACCCCCCAGTACTGATGTCAGCGTCATCTTAACGACAGATATTGCGACCCGAGCCCGCTTACGGCGGCTCTGGAAGACAGCTCTGAACGAAAGCTCTGAAAGACAGCTTTGAAAGACACTTCAAGGAGAGATCATGACCCTGACATCCAATGCCCTGCGCAATTCCTGCATGACCCTGGCCCTCGTCGGCTCCGCCTTCATCGCCGGTTGCGGCAACACCAGCGTGATCGAGAAGCAGGACACGCGCTACGAAGTCAGCGCCGTCGATGAAGACCGCGATGATGCCATCGCACAGGTCAAGGAACGCGCGCTCGAGGTGTGTGAAGAGCAGGACCGCGACAAGTACGATGTGCTCGACTCGCGCGTCTTCGGGCCGCACGACGCCGCCGCCAAGGCCGCCGATGGCAATGACCAGCTGGAAGGTGGCACCGTCAATGAAGACACCGAAATGGCTGCCGCCACCCATGAAGGCGAAGGCTACAAGGTCGTCTGGACCGTGCGCTGCCGCTGAGGCGTTCCCCGTCAGGTAGCGTGACCTGACAGCGCGATCGAACGCGAAAGCGAAAGCGCAGCATCCGTCAGAAAGCCGCCCCCAGGGGCGGCTTTCTTGCGTTCCGACACCAAGCGATAACCAAGGGAAACCGACACTGCGGCACTTGAGTTCCAAGGCCGCAACCATCGGTTGCCCCAGAAATCAGTCTATTGCACCGCCCCATTAGACGACTCTTGACTATGCTGAGACGAAAGCTGTCCCAGCGCTGCCCCTGATCGCCATGTGAAACTGGTGAAGAGAGAGCCCCCGCCGCCCGGGCGGCGACTCGGACGCTGAACCTGCATGAGCCTGGTTGCATGAGGCACGCCACATGAACCTCGCTGAATGCAGCTCGCGCATTGCCATGCGAGACGTTCGACAACCCTATCGCCCGGGGACTGCCGATCACTGCCATACGCCATGACGAACCCATCAGGACTCTCTGCGCCCGCGCGCCGTCAAGGAGGCTTTTCCATGAGCATCGAACAACGCCTGGCCCCCGTTGCACTCCCCGACACCCGTCATCGACGCACCGTCGAACATCTGCTGGCAGGTTCCGGCGTCAGGCTCAACGGGCCTGATCCCTGGGACATTCGCGTTCGCCATCCGGACCTCTTCCGACGGGTGCTGCAGCAAGGCAGCCTGGGACTGGGCGAGGCGTACATGGAAGGCTGGTGGGACTGCGACCAGATCGACGAGATGATCTGTCGCCTGCTGCGGCATGGCCTGGGAAGTCGTGCCCACACCACCAGCGAGCGCATCGCCTATCGACTGCAGGCCGGAGTGATCAATCTGCAGAGTCGCCGCCGCGCCGGCGTGGTCGGCAAGGTGCATTATGACTTCGGCAATGACCTCTTCACGCGCATGCTGGATGACACCCTGTGCTACAGCTGCGGCTACTGGAAAGACCTGCCGGTGAGCGCGGAGAACCTGGGCAAGGCGCAACAGGCCAAGCTGGATCTGGTGTGTCGCAAGCTGGGGCTGGCGCCCGGCATGCGCCTGCTGGATATCGGCTGTGGCTGGGGGAGCCTTGCCGCCTACGCCGCGCGCCATTACGGCGTGGAGGTCGTCGGCATCACCATCTCCGCCGAACAGGCCGCGCTGGCGCGTGAGCATTGCGCAGGGCTACCGGTGGAAATCCTGCTCAAGGACTATCGCGACCCAGACTTCCGGCGCACGGTGGGCAGCTTTGATGCCATCGCCTCGATTGGCATGTTCGAACACGTCGGCCACAAGAACTACGCCACCTACTTTGCCCATGCCGCCCACCTGCTGCGCCCTGGCGGACGCTTCGTGCTGCATACCATCGGCTCCAACCAGAGTGATATCTCGGCCGACCCCTGGGTCAACCGCTATATCTTCCCCAATGGCGTGCTGCCCAGCGCCAGCCAGCTGGTACGCGCCAGCGAAGCGCATCTGGTGATGGAGGACTGGCACAACTTCGGCGCCGACTATGACCCGACATTGATGGCGTGGCGCGCCAATCTCGACCAGCACTGGCATGAACTGGCCGATACCTACTCACCGCGCGACAAGCGCATGTTCGAGTACTATCTCGGCGCCTGCGCAGGCGCCTTCCGCGCCCGCCAGCTGCAGCTGTGGCAGGTGGTGTTCACCCACGGCACCGCAGGGCGCTACGACGCGCCACGCTGATCCGCCGCTCGCGGGGCGGCGACAATCTCGACCGGCGACGACTGCCTCAAGCGGCGGGGCGAATCAGACGCGTCGCCGCGAAACGATTGAGCAGCGCATGCATCAGGTAGATCAGCAGCATCGCGCTGCAGACCGCGACCAGCGCCGAAAGCGCTGATCGGATGTCACCCCTGACGACTCCGCTGATATTCGGCCTGGGAGCGCGCGATGCTGGCGCTGGCATTGTCTTCAAACTGGAGCAGAGTGCGGGCGAAGGCATTGAGCGCTTCGTCATCGAAGCCGACGTACAGCTCGGCACGCACTCGCTCGATGCGCTCCGTCAACTGGGTCAGGCACTGGCGGCCTTGCTCGGTGAACCACAGGCATCGCGCCCGCTTGTCGGTCTCGTGCGGCACGCGCGCAATCAGCTGCTGAGCCTCGAGCTGGTTGAGGGTGCGCGTCAGCGACGGCATCTCGATGCCCAGCTCGCTGGCCAGCATCTGTTGGGTACAGCCCTCGCCGAGCTTTTCCAGATGGACCATGACCGTCCAGCGCGATTCCGTCATGTCCAGGCTACGCACCGCGCTGGTGATGGCGGTGCGCCAGAGACGATGGACCCGGCCGACCTGGCCCCCCAGCGAGGGCTTGATCTGCTCGTGAAACGGGATTTCCTGTGTCGAATCCGTCCCCGGAGAATGTGCGTTCATGTATCATCTCTCGACATGAAGGCTCCCATGACACTCCCCCTCATCGATACTGAGCGGAAGACCCACGAGAGCCTTGATTGGTGCGGCGTCAGGACGGCTGTTGCCGCCGATATCGGACGCCATCTATATTAGCTTGCTAACAATGTGAGAATCATACCCTTTATTAGCGAGCAAAACAATTCACCAATTCCGATATTCAAACACGCATTTAAGCGCCTCTGCGCTTCTGTCTTCTGACTTGTCTTCTTCCTCTTCTCCTCTTTCCCCTTTTACTGCTCGTCTGCTTTCCTCTCGCCCTGCTACCTCTTCTGTCCCGCCATCACCTACACCGCGGGTCATTCCTGCGCGATGCCGTGACGCTTGAGCTTGTTGGCGATGGTGGTATGCGAGACCCCCAGGCGCTTGGCCAGCAATCGGCTGGACGGATACTCGGGGTAGAGATGCGCCAGGATGCGCCGTTCGACCTCGTCATGGATATCGCCCAGACTGCCGGTCAGGTCGATGTTGTCGAGCCCCTCATCACGCGCCTCACCGGTCAGGCGCAGATGCTGCGCCTCGATCACCTCGCCATCGCACAGCGAGACGGCCTGGAACAGCACGTTCTCCAGCTGACGCACGTTGCCCGGCCAGTGATAGCCCTGCAGGCGCGCCATGGCCTCGGGTGAGATATCCCGCACGCGAGCGCCGATCTGACGCACCGCCCGCTCGAGGAAATGTCGCGCCAGCTCCTCGAGTCCATCCAGACATTCCCTGAGCGGCGGGATCTGCACACACAGTACATTGAGGCGATGGAAGAGATCGTGGCGGAAGCGCCCTTCGCTGCACAGTGCCGGCAGGTCCTGTTGAGTGGCGCAGATCACGCGCACATCGAGGAAGGTCTCCTCATCGCTGCCGACACGCCGGAAACCGCCGTCCTGCAAAAAGCGCAGCAGCTTGACCTGCATGCGCGGACTCATCTCGCCGACCTCATCCAGGAAGATGGTGCCGCCGCTGGTCAGCTCCAGCAGGCCCAGCTTGCCCTCCGGCCGTGCGCCCTCGAAGGCGCCCGGGGCGTAACCGAACAGCTCCGTCTCGGCCATCGATTCCGGCAGCCCCGCGCAATTGAGCGCCATGAAGGGGGCCTGGCCGCGAGGGCTTGCCAGGTGGCAGGCACGCGCCAGCAGCTCCTTGCCGGTGCCGGTCTCGCCCTCGATCAAGAGCGGCGCATCCAGCGGTGCCATGCGGCGAGCCTCCTTGACCACTGCCGACAGCTGACGGCTCGCCTGGAATATCGCTTCGAAGCCACGCACCTCGGTGCGCTGGATCTGATAGATACGCGAGCCCAGGCGGTCTGCACGATGCAGGGTGACCACGGCGCCCGCCAGCGAGGCGACATCCTCGTTCTCGGTATGCAGTGGCGCGATATCGGCGAGGAAGGTCTCCTCCCCCACCCGCAGGCGCAGGCCATTGACGCGGGCATTGTTGCGCCGGATCAGTTCCGGCAGGTCGACATCCTGGACATGACGCGTCAGCGCCAGCCCCGGCACCTCATCGATGCGCACCCCGAGCAACTTGCCCGCCGCGCGATTGGCCGCCACCACGCGGCCATCCATGTCGATGGACATCACCGGGTCTGACAGCGATGACAGCAGTGCATTGAGCTCCAGATGGCGTCGCTCGGTGGGCATCAGACTGACGCGACTGACCTTGAAGACCCCGGGAATCTCCTCGAGGGTCGGCTTCAGGGTCGAGAGCTGCATGCGCAGCATGTTGGGCACATGCAGATAGATGGAGTTGTTGGCCTCTCCGCCGACCTCACCGCGCAGCACGTTGAGGCCATAATCGGCAAAGGGGGCCAGGATGTCGCGCAGAATCCCGATTCGATTCTGGCAGGTCAATTTGAGGCGCATGGCGTTATCGGCATTGTCGTTGGAATTCTTGTTGGCATTGTCATCGAAATCGTGTCGCCGGCCTGGCGGCGCCGCTCGAGTGACGGGCGGCTTGGCGACGGACAGCTTAGCGACGGACGGCTGAGTGACGTTAACGTAAGCGTTATCAAAAACGTCGTAAAGCATTCCTTACAAAAGACGGCGACACAGCAGTGCACGAGCGCCCGAATGGCACAGGATGCGCCCGATTACCGCTCCAGTGTCACAAATATGTGACAAGACACGCGCCAACGCAGCGTTATCTGCGGCGCAGAGCCACGCCTGACCACTGGTCAACGCCACCCGACAAGGCCTAGCGTTGTCATCGACATGCAAGGACTGGCATGTACGCCATAATGACAACACGGCAGCCTGCTCGGCAGCGCCGCCATCTGGTTGGGGAGGTTGCATGAATGCACCGCAGGGTCGTCATTGGCCACAGACATCCCAAAAAGCTCAGCCCGGCTCGCAAACCAAGGCCAAGGGCACCCGCTACGTGGCCCATGAGCCGGATGCCCGGGGCCGGATCCATTACAGCGATCAGGAAAACGCCACCTGGCAGACACTGATGGCGCGCCAGATGGCGCTGGTCGAGGGGCGTGTCTGTCGCGAGTATCGGCAAGGGCTCGAGCGCCTTGCCCTGCCGGAGGACCGCATCCCCCAACTTGGTGAGGTCGATCGTGTCCTCGAGGCCACCACCGGCTGGCGAACCGCACGTGTGCCGGCCTTGATTCCCTTCACGCGCTTCTTCGAGCTGCTCGCCGAGCGGCGCTTCCCGGTCGCCACCTTCATCCGCTCCCCGCAAGAACTCGACTATCTGCAAGAGCCGGACATCTTCCACGAGATCTTCGGCCACTGCCCGATGCTCACCCACCCCGCCTTCGCCGAGTTCACCGCCACCTACGGACGCCTCGGTCTCGCCGCCAGCAAGGAAGAGCGCGTCTATCTGGCCCGCCTCTACTGGATGACGGTGGAATTCGGCATGCTGCGCGAGACTCAACCCGACGGCAGCCGTGCGCTGCGCCTCTACGGCGGCGGCATCATCTCCTCGCCGCGCGAGACCCGCTACGCCCTGGGTGAGCTTGCGGAGAGTCTCGAGCGCCCCGCGCATCTGCCCTTCGATGCCGTCGAGGCACTGCGCACCCCGTATCGCATCGACATCCTGCAGCCGCTCTACTATGTCCTTGAGTCACTGGACGACCTGCATGAACTCGCCAGCCGCGACATCATGGCGCTGGTGCACGAGGCCATGGCCCTCGGCCTCAAGACGCCGCGCTTCGCACCACGTTGATCGCACCAGCACCCTTGCCCCAAGGGGTACGCCTTTTCACCAGCCCCCTCTTTCCTCAAGCCGGAGATAGTGACATGACCGAACTCGCCAGACAGTCCTGTGAAGCCTGCAGCTTCGATGCGCCCAAGGTCAGCGATAGCGACATCGAGACGCTCAAGACCGCCATTCCCGAGTGGCAGTTGCTCAATCGCGATGGCATCATGCAACTGGAACGGTGCTTCACGTTCCGCAATTTCAAGCAGGCACTGGCATTCACCAATCGCGTAGGCGAGATTGCCGAGGAAGTCGGGCACCACCCGGCACTTCTCACCGAGTGGGGCAAGGTCACCGTGACCTGGTGGTCCCACGAGATGAAGGGTCTGCACAAGAACGATTTCATCATGGCCGCCAGAACCGACGAGGTAGCGAAATAAGATGTTCGAGCAGATTGCGCGTGTACCCGGGGATGCCATCCTCGGCCTGATCGAAGCCTTCAACAACGACACCAACCCGCAGAAGGTCGACCTCGGCGTGGGCGTCTATCGCGATGCGAACGGCAATACGCCGGTCATGCGTGCGGTCAAGCAGGCCGAGAACCGCCTGGTCGAGAATGAAGTCACCAAGACCTACATCGGCTCCCACGGCGACCCGCGCTTCGGCAAGGCCGTACTGCCGATGGTGCTGGGCGCCGAGTCGCCGGTGCTGGCCGCCAATCGCGCCAGCGCCACCCAGGCGCCCGGCGGTACCGGTGCCCTGCGTCTGGCCGCGGACTTCATCGCCAGCAACCTCAAGGGACGTGATATCTGGCTGTCCACCCCGACCTGGCCGAACCACCTGGGCATCTTCGACGCCGCTGGCGTCACGCGCCACAACTACCCCTACGTCGACGAGAACAACCGCCTCGACTTCGATGGCATGCTGGCGACGCTCAAGACCATCCCGGAAGGTGACGTGGTGGTGCTGCACGCCTGCTGCCACAACCCGACCGGTTTCGATCTGAGCCGCGAGCAGTGGGACCAGGTGCTGGAAGTCGTCCAGGCGCGCAAGCTGATGCCGCTGATCGACTTCGCCTACCAGGGCTTCGGTGACGGCCTGGAAGAAGACGCCTACGGCGTGCGCCTGCTGGCCGAGAATGTCGATGAAGCCATCATCACCAGCTCCTGCTCCAAGAACTTCGGCATCTACTGCGAGCGCACCGGCTGCCTGATCCTGATCGCCAAGGACGAGGAGAGCATGCTCGACGTGCGCTCCCAGGCCGCGATCACCGCGCGCGAGAACTACTCCAATCCGCCGGCACATGGCGGTGCGGTGGTCATCGATATCCTCGAGGACGACACCCTGCGTGGCGAGTGGCAAAGCGAGCTGACCGAGATGCGTGAGCGCATCAACGGCCTGCGTCGTGACTTCGTCGAGGCACTCAAGCCGTATGGTCTGGATGAGCAGTTCGCCTTCATCGCCGAACAGCGTGGCATGTTCTCCTACACCGGCCTTTCGCCGGAACAGGTCGATCGCCTGCGTGACGAGTTCGGCATCTACATGGTGCGCTCCGGGCGTGCCAACGTGGCCGGCTTCTCCACCGAGAACCTGCCCTACGTGGCCAAGGCCATCGCGACCGTCGTCAAGGGCTGAGCCCGAGCGAGCGCTGTCGTGAAGACAAGAAAACCCCGCCAATCGGCGGGGTTTTTTAATGGTCGGTTGTCTGACTTGCTGTCTGGTCTGCTCTCTACTCTGAGGCAAGGCTTCCGCCAGACGCCTGCGCCGTCATGCCGATCAGCCTTCTTCGTCCGCCAGCGGCAAGCGGGCAAGACTCGCCGCCACCTCCTCTTCGAGCAGACTGATCAGCAGGGCCTGCACCGCGTGCAGCGATTCCCCTTCCTCGGCCGTCGGCAACTGCCACTTGAGCTCCAGATAGCGCTCGCTGCGCATCGAGAGCGGCAGACCGATCAGGTCGCCTCTGGCGTCCTCGAGCACCTGCAGCGCCGACAGCGCATCAATGATGGTGGCGGCACTGCCCGTGCGCGCCAGACGCCCGGCGCTGGCCGACGTGGCGACTTCCAGCAGACTCGCCGGCGTCACACGCTCACGCTTGAGCAGCCCACGAATCAAGCGCCCCTGACTGCTGGTTTCCGGCAGATCCACGAAGGGGCGTTCATTGAGACGTGCAAGGGTCAGCGGCTTGTCCAGCAGCGGCCAGCGTGAGGGCCACAGCAGCATCAAGGGCAGCTTCAGCGCGGGCGGTGCCTCGGCTTGCGCCTCGTCACTGGCCTCTTCACTTTTCCCACTGCGGGAAGCGGTCCCTTCGGCATTGTGCGCATCATCCTCGACGTCAAACGGCAGCTCCGGCGTATCCCCCAACTCGGGCATGGCAGCCTTGGCGGCGGGCTTTGCCTCATCGTCATCGCCTTCGATGAGAGTCGTCTCCTCGCGCGCGCGCTGACGCAGGCTGGCCTTGAGCTCGCGGGCGCGTGCCGCCGCCGTCTTGGCACGCTTGCCGCCCTGTGGCTCCGGCGGTGCTTCCAGGCTCACCGCCATCGCGACCCGCCCCTCGCGGATGGCGAGATCATGCTGTGACACCTCGAGCACTTCCAGACTGGGCAGCCACTCACTCAAGGCTTCACTGGCCGCGATGCGTGTCAGCCAACCGGCACTGAAGGCCTCCAGACCGGGCGTGACCGCCAGCACGAGACGCGGACGCTTGCCGCTGCCCGGCCCGAAGGCCAGTCGTCTGAGCTCGGATTGAGCGCTGAACATCCGGGCGAGTGATGGCGTCAGGCGCTCGGCTTCCGGGGTCGGCACCAGCTTGCCGCCCTCGCGCAGAAACAACGAATAGCCCAGCGTCTGCTCGAGCTGTGCCAAGCCCCGCGAGACCACCGGCACGCTGATCCCCAGTTGCGCGGCACCGCCTTTCATCGAGCCACACTCGATCACCGCCCACAGCATTTCCAGCTGACGCAGCCGTATGCCGGGTTCACGGGTGCCTGTGTCTGACTGCGCCATGGTGTTGCTCCTTGAAGGGTTCGTCCGCGATGCTCCGAGAGTCAGCGCTGGGCGCTGGCTTATTTAGCCTTACGCTAATCATGCTGGCACCAAATGTCACGCTCAAGCTGCCTAGAGGACGTCACGACCCCTGAAACGACACTCCCCCCGCTGATGAATCAGCGAGGGGAGTGAGAGACAAGGCATCGATTCACGCCAGTCGGTCGTTCAGAGCGGCCACTGGTTCAGAGCGGCCGCTCGTGCAGACCGACAATCGACGAGCGATCAGGAGAGTGCCAGTACACCTTCTGCTTCAAACAGCACGCCCTTGGGCAGCTCCTTGACGCCGACGGCCGCACGCGCTGGATACGGCTGGCTGAAGTACTGCTCCATCAGCGTGTTGACCACGGCGAAGTTGCTGAGGTCGGTCAGGAACAGATTGACCTTGACCAGCTGATCCAGGCTGCCACCGGAGGCTTCACACACCGCCTTGAGATTGCGGAACACCTGGTCTGCCTGGGCTTCAAAACCGCCTTCCACCACTTCCATGGTCGCCGGGTCCAGCGGGATCTGGCCGGACAGGAACACCAGATTACCCGTGCGCACCGCCTGGGAATACGGGCCGATGGCAGCCGGTGCGGACTCGGTAGAGATAATCTGCTTGGTCATGCGCAATTCCTTGTTCAATCAGTTGACGGAGAGACACTCGAAAAAAGACGACTACACGGCAGTACGCACTGCCTGGCAGACCCTGGCGCAGCCACTGACACTCTCACTGTTACAGACACAGACACAGACACAGACACAGACACTGCTCTGAGCATCAGGCAGCGTAGCGACCAAGACTGAGACCATTGGGATCGATGGAGGGCTTGCGACCATCCACCAGGTCCGCCAACAGACTCGCACTGCCGCAGCTCATGGTCCAGCCCAGGGTGCCGTGTCCGGTGTTCAACCACAGATTGTCATACTTGGTGCCACCGATGATCGGCGTGGAATCCGGCGTCATCGGACGCAGGCCGGCCCAGAATTCCGCCCGCGCATAGTCACCGGCTTCCGGGAACACATCACGCACCACCATGTTGATGGTCGCACGGCGCTTCTCGATCAAGGAAAGATCGAACGAGGCCAGCTCGGCGGTGCCACCGACGCGGATACGGTCATCGAAGCGCGTCAGCGCGACCTTGAAGGTCTCGTCCATCACGGTGGACTGCGGCGCGGCATCGGCATTGATGATCGGCACGGTCAGGCTGTAGCCCTTGACCGGATAGATCGGCAGGTCCAGATCCAGATCCCGCGCCAGGAACGGCGAGTAGCTGCCCAGACACATCACGTAGCTGTCTGCGGTCATCTCGCCACGGTCGGTGATGACCTTCTCAATGCGGCTGCCGCTGCGCTGGATGCGCTGAATGGTGGTATTGAAGACGAAATTGACGCCCAGGGTGTCGCGGCAGTAATCCGCCAGCCGATTGGTGAACAGATGGCAATCACCGGTCTGGTCATCCGGCAGGTGCAGGCCGGCGATGAACTTGCCCGGTACGCGGGTCAGTGCCGGCTCCACCGTGGCACAGGCGTCGGCGTCCAGCAGCTGGTGGCGCACGCCACAGCCCGCCAGTACCTTCATGTCGCTCTGCACGGCATCGACCTGCGCCTGGGTACGAAACAGCTGCAACAGCCCCTTCTGACGGTCTTCGTAACGCAGCCCGGTCTCTTCGCGCAGGGCATTGATGCAGGCGCGACTGTACTCGGAGACCCGTACCATGCGCTCCTTGTTGACGGCATAGCGGTCGGCGTTGCAGTTGGCGAACATCTTGACCATGAACTTGGCCATCTGCGGGTCCATGCGCGGCTGGATCTTGAGCGGCGCATGCTCCTGGAACATCCACTTGACGGCTTTCTGCGGAATGCCCGGCGCCGCCCACGGCGAGGAGAAGCCGAAGGAGACCTGACCGGCGTTGCCGTAGCTGGTTTCCATCGCCGGGCTGGCCTGACGGTCGACGACCGTGACCTCATGCCCCTGACGCGCCAGATAATAGGCACTGGTGACACCGACGACGCCGCTACCGAGTACAAGAATCTTCATGTTGGCCTACCCCATGACTGCAAGCCGCGCCCCACGGCAAATGACAGGCGTATTCGCGCACTCGGCAGCGAATAAAGACGATGAAGGCCAACACCGGTCGACAAGGCGACTCGCAGTGGCTTGACCTGAATGCATCCAGTATAGAGGCGCAAACCACGGTTAATATTCTGTTATGAGACCCTATATCAGAAAATAAGCAGGTAAATTTCGCATCATGGCAGTGATAAAAAACAAAAAAGCGGCCATTTTTGGAATGGCCGCTTTCGGTGCTTCTCATCGGGACTGCTGACGGGGCTTCTGACAAGGTCTACTGGCAGGGTCTCCTGTAGGACCTTCCGGGCAGAATCTTCTGAATGGCGCCTGACATCTCAAGGGAGCGCACGTGCTGGACGCCATGAGGGCCCGGTCGATCAGGTCGTCGCGACATAGGCATGGCGACGCACTAACTTGCCGCGGTCGCCCAGGGCCTGACGATAGACGCGCCATGCCACCACACCCGCCAGCAGGTTGCCGATCGCCGAGCCGATGGCGACACCGCGCAGCCCATCCAGATGTGCCCCCAGCCATACCGCCGGCATGAAGCAGATGAAGAGACGCACGAAGGACAACGCCGTGGCACGCAGCGGCCACCCCAGCGCGTTGGCAGCCGACACGACCAGCATGCAGATACCGAGGAAGGAGTAGCTGGGCAACATCCACGGCAGCAGAACCGCCAGTGCCGCCGAGACCTCGTCACTGCCCACCAGCACATAGGCCAGCGGTGTCGCCAGCACTGCGGCGATGATGCCCAGCACCAGCTGCCAGATCACCACCACGCGGGCGGCCAGGTTCATCAGGCGGCGAATTTCCTGCCAACGGCCGGCACCATAGCAGCGCCCCAGCCACGGCGGCAGCGACATGGTCAAGGCCAGCACCACGATCAGCGAGAAGGTTTCCAGGCGTGAGGCGATCCCCCAGGCGGCCACCTCCGTCTGGCCCAGTCCCGCGACGATGGCGGTGACCAGCATCGCGGAGAGCGCCGGCATCATCTGGCACAGAATCGCGGGTATCGCGATTCCCGCCAGCTGGCGGCGCGAGGCCTGCCATTCGGCCCACAGGCCGCGATATTCCATCCAGTCGCGGCGTGAGAGCTTGACTGCCGTGATGGCAAGCCCGACCCCGAAGGAGAGTACGGTCGCCCAGGCAGCCCCCGCCAGGCCGAAGCCGGGCAGCGGCCCCGCGCCGAAGATCAGCAGCGGGTCCAGCACCAGGTTGAAGACACTGGTCAGCAGCATCATCTCGCCCGGCAGACGCGTGTCGCCGTGGGCGCGGAACAGGCTGTAGAGCACATAGGCCATGGCCCCCAGCCAGCTGGCGATCAGCGATGGGCCCCAATAGACCTCGATCAGCGTCATTTCAGTGGCATTGGCACCCAGCAACTCGAAGGCTGGCACCCTGATGACCCACAACAGCAGCATCAGCAGTGCCATCAACACACCGGATCCCAGCAGCACCACACCGCCCAGACGCCGGGCACGCGCCTCATCCTCGGCGCCCAGGGTGCGCGAGACGATCGCGGCGATCGCGATGCCCATGCCAACCTGCACCCCGATGATCAGAAAGGTCAGCGGGAAGGTGAAGGATTGCGCGGCCAGCGGCGCGGTGCCCAGATGCGAGACGAAGGCGGCATCGACCAGGTTGAAGCCCAGCAATCCCATGATGCCGAGTGTCATCGGCAAGGTGCTGCGCCACAGGCGTGACATCAGCTCACGCGTCGTCGGCGTTTCCGACGTTGGCGGGGTCGATGTTGCAGAGGCGTCGGTGGACATAGAAGAAGACATGAACTCACTCCCAGCATGTCGAGCATGGCTGGTTGGATGAAGGTAAAGGCGTCGGAACACTTCCGTGACGCTGGAGGGATGATTCTAGGGATTTCGCCGGACCCCAGATAGGCTCAGTGGGACATGTCTTTGATGCATTGTCGGCAACAGGAAGAGCGAGAAACGCGTTGATGCGTGGTATTAGAGGAAACAGTGACCGTGATAAACTCACCTTGTCAGGGATTTCCGTCACCTGGATTCGTGATGATGACCCATGCAATGTCACCGATTATCGACTGCTACCGAAGTTGGACCGTCGCTTTATATGCACTGACTGCCTCACGGATGGCTGGCAGAGTGTTCCCCTCCCCATGGCATCACGAGAGGTCAGACCGTGGATAAAGCATCCCGTTTGTTGCTGTTTCTCGATGTGGTAGAAGCACAGAGTTTTTCCAAGGCGGCTGACCATCGTCAGGTCAACCGCTCGGTGGTCTCCAAGCAGATCAGCCGTCTGGAAGAAGAACTGCAGATTCGCCTGTTCAATCGCTCGACTCGCTCGCTGGCCCTGACGGATGCCGGGCGCGAGATCCATCAGCACGCACTGCGTCTGCGTGAAGTGCTGGAAGATACCGACGATGTGGCCGGCGCCTATCAGGATGGCCCGCGCGGCATCCTGAAGATCACCAGCCCGAGCCACTTCGGGCGCACCTATGTCGCCCAGGCCGTGCGCCTGTACATGGAGCGCTACCCGGACACCCAGGTGGAAGTGCGCCTGGAAGACCACCTGACCGACCTGATCGGCGGCGGTTATGACCTGGCCATTCGCATGTCGGAGCTGGAAGACTCCAACCTGATCGCGCGTCCGCTGGCTGCACACCGTCACCTGATCTGTGCCTCGCCGGCCTTCATCGAGCGTCACGGCATGCCCCAGACCCCTGCCGATCTGTCTGGCCTGCCGGCAGCGGTGTATTCGCGCGATGGCTTCATTCTCGATCGCCTGCGCGTCTGCACCGAGAGCGGTGTCGAAGAAAAGGTGGCGCTGGATTCACGCCTCAAGGTCAATGATGCCGACGTGCTGATCGGCGCCATCAAGTCGGGCGCCTGCTATGGCATGGTGTCCGCGATCAACATCAAGGACGAGATCCTGAACGGCGAGCTGGTGCCGCTGTTGACCAACGTGCCGATGAAGCCACTGCCTTCGATCCACCTGGTCTACCCGCACCGCCAGTACCTGCCGCAGAAGACGCGTCGCTTCAGCGATTGCCTGCAGGAGGTCGTCGGCACGCCGCCCGTCTGGGAGCAGCGCATTCCGGGCTTCGAGAACATGTACGGTTACGGTAGCGGTTGCAGCGAATGAGACGTCGCCACGGCTCTCGAGTCTGAACGCACGCCGTCACCTCCCGCGGCCACTGCCAGGCCCGAATGCTCACAATGAAAACGCCCGCCATGCAGAGTCACTGCGTGGCGGGCGTTTTCATTTCAGGCACCTTTCATTTCAGGCCCCTTCATTTCAAGCGCCTTTCACTTCAGCGCCCTTCAACTAGCTCCCACCAAGAGAAACACTCAGGGGCAGGGATGGATCGACGGCTTGCGCTTGAGCCACTCGACCAGCTCCGGCAGGCGCTTGGGCCGTGCATAGCGGAAGCCCTGCACCAGATGGCACCCCATCTCGACCAGCAGGCGCTCCTGCTCTGCGGTCTCGACACCCTCCGCCAGCACCTCCATGCCCAGGCTGTCGGCCAGCGAGATCGCGTGGGAGACGATGGCGCGGTCGCGGGCATCATGGTCAAGGCTACCGACGAAGCGCTGATCGACCTTGAGGCGGCAAGCACGCAGGTCGCGCACGTAGAGCAGTGACGCGAAGCCGGTGCCGAAATCATCGATCGCCAGGCGCACGCCGCGTTCGATCAGGCCGGTGAGTCGCTCCACGACGCGATCGAGATCCGGCACGCGTGAGGATTCGGTGATCTCGAGCTCCAGGCGTTCCGGCGCGAAGTCATGGCGCGCCAGAGCCTCCGAGACGCGCTCGGGGAAGCCGGGGTCACGAAACTCCTGAGCCGAGACATTGATCGCCACCGACAAAGGCTTGCCGTTGGGCGTCACCAGATCACGCGTCGCCGAGAGGGCCGTGTCCATCACCCGCGCGCCGACGGTGCCGATCAAGCCGTACTGCTCCGCCAGCGGGATAAAGCGCCCCGGCCCGATGGTGCCAAGCTCGGGGTGGTCCCAGCGCACCAGCACCTCGACGCCGACGGCCTCGCCACTGGCGAGGTCGAACTGGGGCTGGAAGGCGAGATCCAGCTCTTCGAGATGCTCGCGCAGGTCACTGGTCAGGCGATAGTCGTTGAGGTGCTGCATGTGCGCGCCGGGCGAGAACACATGCAGGGGGCCGCAGACATCGATGTCATCGTATTCCCCGTGCAACATGGCGAGTTCGGCCAGATGCATCAGGCGATGGGCACGCCGCGCGTGCTGCGGCGCCAGGCTGATGCCGACCCGCGCCGTGACCGGCAGGGCCTTGCCATCCAGTCGCATCAGCATCACCAGCCGTTCGCACAGCTCGTTGGCACGCGCGATCAGGCTGGCCTCATCCCCGACGAAGAACAGCGCGAAGGCATTGCCCAGCGGGCGGCAGACCAGGGCGTCGCGATACTGCAGGGACATGGCTTCTGCCACCCGCTCCAGCAGCGGATCGATACGCTCGGCACCGTGCGCCGAGTTGATGATTTCCAGGTGGGTCAGCGACAGATAGATGATGCCGCCATCGATGCTGCCGTCGACGCTTTCTTCCAGCAGCAGTTCATCGATCTGGGCATTGAAGCGATCGCGCGACAGCAGGTTGATGGGCTGCAGGCGGCGCAGGGCGATCAAGACCTTGTCATCCACCCCGGCCGCCCGGGCCTCCGCCAGCCCCGAGAACGGCGCCTTGAGGCGGACTCGCCGCTCGCTGACCGGCTCGAGACGCGGCCGCTCGGTGCCGAACAGCTCCTGCCAGCCACAGGTGTTGGCCACCAGACACTCGGCATCGAAGATCGCCATGCGCCACGGCAGATTGGCCTTCTGCACCAGCAGCCATTCTCCCAGCTCGCCGGTGATGCCCATCAACCAGAAGCCGGGCTGGCCGCTGATGCCACAAGGCTCCGGCTGCTTGGGCAGCGGGGATGGCAGCTCCGGCACCCTGTCTTCCTGTCGAGCGCGCGGCGACGTCCAGGCGAGTTGGCCGAAGCGGTCATGAATCCACAACGGCTCTTCGATGGACGACAGCAATTTGATCAAGATATCGAGAGGCACGCTCACTCCACCTGCAGTCATAAGGAAAATGGCTTGATGCCCCGCAAGGGCCGCCTGTCGCCAGTGATGCTGGCCGTTGGCTGGCGCAACGCGGGTAACACCGCCGGGACATGACACGTCATTCACGCTTCCGGCTGTTCTCGCGCTTATCTGCTTACACCTGCTTTCATTGTCGCCGCTGGCTGCCGCAAGGCCCGGGCCGCATGGCTAATGCGGCAATATCCGGGCGCCCATGCTACTCCTCCTATGGACATCACCAGGCGCCAGACTGCTGCACTTTGTCTCTTCTGATCGCCCTTTTGAGCCCACACTTGAACGCCAGCGCCTCCCCGACTCGCCTGTCACTTGACGCTGCACCAGGCGCCATTGCGAGAGCCACTCCAAGCGCCATTCGGCAAGCCACTCAACCGGCTCCTCAACCCGTCATCCCGAAGTGCGTGCCATAAGGGAAAGCACTAGGTGGGCAAGCGTGCAGCACGCAGACGACTCTCTCTACGCTTCGCTAATACTCCGAGTCTATGCCAGCCTGTGGTGCGGGTACCAAGGCTATTTTCTCGCCGACTCAACGCTTGGCTGCCATGGCCGCTTCCGAACCTGGCGACAGGCGGCGTATCCGCGCCCCGCACCAGTGCACGAGTGGCATCAAGGCGTGTGGAAGAGTAGGATAGGCGCCCGTTTCGCCCGGACCGGATCCCGGGCGCCGAATCCATCGGTCAAAGAAATTCTCCGTCATGACTCTCAACGTCCAGAATTCCGCTGTACCCGCTTCTGCCTCCTCTGCAGAGCGTCCCCGCGCCGTCGTCATCTACTCCGGTGGCATGGACTCCTACACTGTCCTGCACCAGGCGCTGAAGGAAGGCTTCGAGGTACATGCCCTCTCCTTCCATTATGGCCAACGTCACTCGCGTGAGCTCGACGTCGCACGCCAGGTCTGCGAGTCGCTGGGCGTCGCCCACGAAGTCGTCGACATTCGCGCCATCCATGGCCTGATCGACAACTCCGCGCTGACCAACAGTGACCAGGCGATGCCCAAGGCCGACTACGACGAGGCCTCCATGACCTCGACCGTGGTGCCCAACCGCAACATGATCCTGCTGTCACTGGCCATCGCCAAGGCCGTCAACATCGAGGCCGAGGTCTGCTTCTATGGTGCCCACGGTGGCGATCACGTGCTCTACCCGGATTGCCGTCCGGAGTTCGTCGACAAGATGAACGCCGTCGCCGCGATCGCCAACTTCTCCCCAGTCGAGATTCGCGCGCCCTTCCTGCACGCCAGCAAGGACGAGATTCTGGCCGCCGGCATCGCCATGCAGCTCGATTACGCCCAGACCTGGACCTGCTACGAAGGCCGCGAGCTGGCCTGCGGGGAATGCGGCAGCTGCCGTGAGCGTCTCGAGGCCTTCGCCGCCCATGGGCTGAGCGATCCGCTCGGTTACGAAACGACCGACTCGGCCAAGGGCACAGGCACTCTCTGATGTATACGGTAAAGGAAGCGTTCTACACCCTGCAGGGCGAAGGTGCTCGCGCAGGGCGCGCCAGCGTGTTCTGCCGCTTTGCCGGCTGCAATCTGTGGAGTGGCCGCGAGCAGGACCGCGACACCTCGGTCTGCCGCTTCTGCGACACCGATTTCGTCGGCACCAACGGCCAGAATGGCGGCAAGTTCCGCACCGCAAACGCGCTGGCAGACTTTTTGGCCAGCCTGTGGCCGGAGCACACCGGCATCGCCACGCCCTATATGGTCTTCACCGGCGGTGAGCCGCTGTTGCAGCTCGACAGCGAGCTGGTGGACGCGATGCACGCCCGCGGCTTCGAGATCGCGGTGGAGACCAACGGCACCGTCGAGCCGCCTGTCGGCATCGACTGGCTGTGCGTCAGCCCCAAGGGCGCAAGCGAGCTGGTCCTCACCGGCGGCGATGAGCTCAAGCTCGTCTACCCGCAGCCGGAGGCCCTGCCGGAGCGCTTCGTCAGCCTGGACTTCGCGCACTTCTATCTGCAGCCACTGGATACCGCCGCCCTCGATGCCCTGCCCGCGCCTGCCGCAGCCCGCGAGCATTACCGCGAGGTGCTGGCGTCCGACTCGCCGATGAACCAGTGTGTCAGCTACTGCATGCGCAATCCCCAGTGGCAGCTCTCGCTGCAGACTCACAAGATCAGTGGTATCGATTGATGACCGCAATGACTCCCAAGACCCTGTTCGTCAGGGCCCTCACCGCGGTGGATGCCTCGGTGTGGAGCAATACCCGCGGCCTGTACGGCATCAGCCAGCATCTGGACCTGGAGCTGGACGGCGCCGTCGGCCATGACGGCATGCTGTTCGACTTCGGCGACGTCAAGCCGTGGGCCAAGCGCATGATCGATCAGGACGCCGATCACACCCTGATCGTGCCCAGTCAGGCCGATGGCGTGAGCGTCACGGACTGCCCGGAAGGACTGTGCCTGCGCTTCACACAGCCCTACGCCATGGAAGTGCGCGGCCCGCGTCAGGCCTTCTCCCTGCTGCCGGTGACCGAGGTCACCACCGAGGTGCTGGCCAACCACTTCGAGAAGCTGCTGACTCGCCGCCTGCCGCCGCGCGTCGAGGCGCTGCGCGTGCGTCTGCGAGACGAGACCATCGACGGCGCCGCCTACACCTACAGCCATGGCCTGCGTCATCACAGTGGCAACTGCCAGCGTATCGCGCATGGGCATCGCTCTCCGCTGATCATCGAGCGCAATGGTGTGCGGGACAAGGCGCTGGAAGCCGAGTGGGCAGAGAAGCTCAACGACCGCTACCTGGCCGAGGAAGGCGATCTGATCGACCGCCCGGGACGTGAGCTGGTATTCAGCTATGAAGCGCCGCAGGGCAGGTTCCGCATCCGCCTGCCGCGCAAGCAGGTCTGGCTGCTGCCGACACCGACCACCATCGAGTGGATCGCCGACTGGCTGGCGCGCCAGATCGCCCTCGACAGCGGTGACAGCATCCGCGTCGAAGCCTACGAGGGCATCAACAAGGGCGCCATCGCGCGGCATACCCCGCAGACGGCGCGCGAGCCTCTCGTCCTTCCCGAGCACGAAGACACGTCCGCCACCTCATGACGCAGACCGCCGCCCCTTCTGCAGAAGCTGCCGCTCCCGGCTGTCGTGCCGGTTGCGGCGGCTGCTGCATCGCCCCCTCGATCTCGAGCCCGATTCCCGGCATGCCGAATGGCAAGCCGGCGGGGGTGCGTTGCGTGCAGCTGGATGACGACAATCTGTGCAAGCTGTTCGGCACGCCGCAGCGCCCAGCGGTGTGCGGCGACTTCGATTTCGATCACGAGCTGTGTGGCGATTCCCGCGAAGAGGCCCTGCGCCTGATCGGCGAGTGGGAACGCCTGACGTGAAAGGCGCGCCCTGAAGGACGCGTCTCAGCTCACTCGCCGAAGAAGTTGAAGGGCCTGGCGGCGCCGTCGCTGCGACAGGCCAGCAAGGCCGCATTCAGCTGACGGGAATCCTCAAGCGGCAACACAGCCACCATCCCTTCCTGCCCCTGCTCCTGCCCGTCCAGCGGTGCAATCAGCTCAAGCCGCGAATCCTCGCGCCAACTGGACGGCGCAAGCTCGGCACGCCCATTGGCGCGGTTATAGCTGCGCCAACCATCCTGGGTATGAAAGATGCCCTTGATGCGCCACTCACGCGGCAGGCCATCCAGCCACTGGGTCAGCTGATCGAGATCGAAGACCTCGCTTGCGGCGATTCGCCAGCCCAGACTGGCATGCTCAAGCCCCTCGGCCTGCTCGATCACCGGTGCGCCGGGCAATGGCATCATGTCTGAGGCGGACGGCTCAGCACTGGCCTGCGCCAGACGCGCCCTATCCCGTGCAGCGCGATGGGCGGCCGGCATGCTGATCTCGGGCTGGTCTTCACGCGCTGCGCTTACGTGCCCGCCACCCTGGCGCTGAGGCGCGCGCTCTGCTGACAGCAGCCAATCGATCAGCGCGACCTTCTGATCGGCCATGCGAGCCTGCGGCGGCTGGCTTTCGCCGTCGGCTCTGCCCAGTTCACCGACCCAGCGCTTGCGCGGCCACATCCCCGCCAGAAACTCATGCGCGGCCGCCAGCTGCTGCTCAGTCGCCAGATCACGCTTGCTAAGCACCACGCCGCCCGCCAGCGTCAACTGGTCCTGGAAGGTGCCGTGTTCGCGAGTGCGGGTATCGTCCAGTGCACGCGGGTCCAGCAGGGTAATGACTTCCTCAAGCGCAAGCGCCAAGGCCAGCCCTTCACTGCGCAGTACATCGATCAGCCCCGCCGGATGCCCCAGCCCCGAGGGCTCGATGATCAGACGATCAGGACGCGTCTGGTGGATCAGACTGACCAGCCCCGCCTGCAGCACGAAGGCCAGCTGGCAGCACAGACACCCGCCGGGCAGCCCCTTGACGCTGACATCCTCGCGCCCGGCAAACAGCGCCTGATCGATCCCCACCTGCCCGAACTCATTGACCAGGATCGCCCAGTGTTCATCCGCAGGCTTGGCCGCGACCAATGCCTGGATGAAACTGCTCTTGCCCGTGCCCAAAAAGCCGGTGATCAGATGCACCGGAACCGGAACCGGTTCCGTCGGAGCGTCGCCACTTCTGGCGCCGTGTGAAGCCACAGACATGCTGAAATCTCCGCAAGATGAAGGGCGTGCAAAAGGTTATAGAGTAACAAAAACTGGGCGACGACGGAGTCTCGTCAAGCGAATCCAGCTCTTGGGCGTGACGCGATCTGGCGATCGGCAAGCTGCAACAAGGGGGGAGACAAGGAGGGAGATACGCAAAACCCCTCGCCACCAGGGGTGACGAGGGGTTTGAGGCTGACACTCGAGCCTGACTGACGCGTGCGATCAGGCAGCGCGGGTCAGGATACGACGCGCCACGTCCGGCGTGATATCGCCGTGCTCACCGATGGCGGTGAAGCCGTGACGGGTCAGATTGTCGACCAGCTGATCGATGCTGTCGGCACTGATACCGGCTTCGCTCAACGACACCGGCGCGCCCAGACGAGTGAAGAACTCACGGGTCTTGTCGATGGCGGCGCGCGCGACGCTCTCCTCATCGCCCTCCAGCGCCCAGACGCGGCGACCGTATTGCGCCAGCTTGGCACGCTTGGCCTCGAACAGCTCTTCCCACAGCGCCGGCATCACGATGGTCAGGGTGCGACCATGATCGACACCGTGCAGTGCGGTGATCTCGTGACCGATCATGTGGGTGGCCCAGTCCTGCGGCACGCCACGCCCGATCAGGCCGTTGAGCCCCAGGTTGGCGGCCCACATGATGTTGGCGCGCACGGCCAGATCATCCGGCTGGCTCAGCACCTTGGGGCCTTCCTCGATCAGCGTCATCAGCAGCCCCTCGGAGAAGCGGTCCTGCACCGGCGCATTGACCGGATAGGTCAGGTACTGCTCGCTGACGTGGATGAAGGCATCGACGACGCCATTCACGCTCTGACGCTCCGGCAGGGTCAAGGTGGTGGCCGGGTCCAGCACCGCGAAACGCGGGTAGGCCAGCTCACTGAACATCGGCAGCTTGTCGTGGGTCTCGTAGTTGGTGACCACGGCGTTGCCATTGGACTCGGAGCCCGTGGCCGGCAGTGTCAGCACCACACCCAGCGGCAGCGCCGTCTCGGGGTGCTTGCCCTCGGCGAGAATTTCCCACGGATCACCGGCATGACAGGCGGCGAGCGCGAGGAACTTGCTGCCATCGGCGACGCTGCCACCTCCGACGGCCAGCAGATAATCGATCTTCTCGCGCTTGATGACTTCCAGGGCTTCGAGAAGGGTGTGATAGCTCGGGTTCGGCTCGATGCCGCCGAAGCTCCACCACTGACGGCCTTCCAGTGCGGCTTCGATCTGATCCATCACGCCGTTGCACTTGATCGACCCACCACCGTAGGTGACCAGCACGCGGGCATCCGCCGGAATCTCGTCACGCACCTTGGCGATCTGGCCGGCACCGAAGTGCACGCGGGTCGGGTTCTGATAGGTAAAGTCCTGCATGATGCTCTCCTCGCGGAGTCAGGGGCGACACGGCTACATGAGATGACAGGGCCGTGGTCAGGCGCCACCTGACACAGAGTGATATGTGGGAAAATGACAGATAAACGCGACGATGACGCCACCTGCCCACGAACGATGGCCTGCATTCTAGAGCAGTGACCAAGACCAAAGTAGAGCGCAGGCCGCACGTCTTTGGTTCGTGAGAGTCACCAATCCTGACGACCAGTGATATTTGACGACCAGTAATGCGTGATGACCAGTAATGTGTGATGACCAGTAATGCGTGATGACAAACGCCTGGCCACCCACGCAAAAGGCCCGCCGCAGCGAGCCTTTCGTGACTGCCTGAGCAGCGCGCATTCGCGCGGCGCTCAGGTGTTCGGGTCTTCAGTAATGCTGTGTCAGTTCTCAGCACTCAGTTCTAAGATCAGAGACGCACCAGCATCTTGCCCTTGTTGCCACCCGAGAACAGCTTGAGGAAGGCGTCCGGCGTCTGCTCGAGCCCTTGTTCCACCGTCTCTTCGTAGTCGATATCGCCCTTGGCGACCTGCGGCCCTACCTCTTCGAGGAAGCGGCTGTAGTTCTGCCAGTGATCGAAGACGATGAAGCCTTGCATGCGCGCGCGGCGGATCAGGATCATCGAGATGTTCGAGGGGCCTGGCGCCGCCTCGGTATCGTTGTAGCTGGAGATCATGCCGCAGACGGCGATGCGTGCGCCGACATTCAGGTTGTTCAGCGCCGCCACCAGGCAATCACCGCCGACATTCTCGTAGTAGACATCGAAGCCGTCTGGGCAGGCTTCCTTGAGCGCCTTCGTCAGCTGCTCGGCATCCTTGCCCTTGTAGCTGACCGCCTTGACGCCCCGCACTTCCAGCCAATCGAGCTTTTCCTGGCTGCCGGCGATGCCGACGACGGTGCCGCCCTTGGCCTTGGCCAGCTGCACGGCGAGCGAGCCGACCGCACCGGAGGCCGCACTGACCAGCACATTATCGCCCTCTTTCATCTCGGCGATGATGTTGAGGCCGGTCCAGGCGGTCATGCCCGGCATGCCCAGCACGCCCAGGTAGGCCTGCTCCGGCACCTCGATGCTTGGCAACGGTTCGACCTGGTCACCAGAGAGCTGCGCGATGTCACGCCAGCCCCCCATGTGACGTACCTTGTCGCCGCTCTTGAAGCGAGAGTCACGTGACTCGATCACTTCACCGACGGCTGCGCCCTGCAGCGGCTCATTGAGCTCGAAGGGGTCGATATAGGTCTTCACGCCGCTCATGCGGCCACGCATGTAGGGATCGACGGACAGCCAGCTGTTGCGAATGCGCACCTCGCCTTCGCCGAGCTCGCTCAGCTCTTCCTCACGCAACTGGAACAGGTCGCGTTCCGGGGTGCCTTTCGGATAGTCGGTGATCGTGTAATAGCGTGTCTGCATGCAATGCTCCTTGCGAATGATCTGGTCAAACGACATGTGATCTGAATCGTCATCAGGCCGCTGGGCCGTGGCCTCAACCCTGTGACGACTGGCCGCCGCAAGCGTTGCTCGGCGACGAAGTGCTCCCAGATTACGCGCGCTCCCGATATCACACCAATGATAGAAACTGAATCCCGGTATGCATGAGACTGATATCATGTGCGGTTGAAACTGCACGCTTTCATCCCAGTGACTGGGTCGCTTCACTACCGGGAACCGCTTGCCATGCACCTGGCTGAACTTGCCCGCCATGATCTCAATACGCTGGTCGCGCTGCATGCGCTGCTGGAAACCCGCAGCGTGTCGCGGGCCGCTGAGCGCCTCAACCTGAGCCAGCCTGCGGTGTCCCGCACCCTGGGCCGGCTGCGCGAGGCCTTTGATGACCCCCTGTTCGTGCGCGCGCAACGCGGTCTGCGCCCCACCGCACGCGCAGAGGCCCTCAGGCAGCCCCTCGCCCGCCTGCTGCAGGAGCTGGGCGCCCTACTGGCACCGCCCGAGTTCTCGCCTGAAGATAGCCAGCGTCGCTTTCAGCTGGCCACCACCGATTACGGCATGCACGCCTTCGTGGCGCCCCAGATCGCCCCGCTGCACGAGCAGGCGCCCGGCATCCGTCTGGATATCCAGGCCTATGGCGGCAATGTCGAACAGCAGCTGGAAGAAGGCGGGCCGGAGCTTGCGATGTGCGTGCCCACCGCCAGGGTGCCGGCCGGCGTGCATGGTCGCGAGATCGGGGATGATCAGTTCGTCTGCGTGATGCGCAAGGACCATCCGCTGGCAGCGAAGGAGACCTTGAGCCTGGAGGACTTCCTCGCCGCCAGCCACCAATTGATCAGCATGGGTGGCGATGAGCGAGGCGCGGTGGACCTCAAGCTGGCGGAACTGGGACTGAGTCGTCAGGTCGTCATGCGCCAGCCCCATTTTCTGGCCGCCTTCAGTGTCAGCTGCCACAGCGACCTGCTGCTGTGCGTGCCGGGCTGTCTGGCCATCAGCATGCTCGATCAGCTGCCGCTGGCCCTGCGTCCGCTGCCCATCACCCTCAATCGCTTCTCCTACTGGCTGGTGTGGCACGAACGCCTGCACCATGACGCCGGCCACCGCTGGCTGCGCCAGACGCTCTCCACGGGCATTCAGGCCCGTCACCGCGAACTCTCCCAGCGCCTGCGTCAGCGGCTGGGCTCGTGACTTGATACATGACTCGTGACCTGACGCCACACCCGCACGCAGCCTGGCGGCCTGAGCTTCGATACCTGAGCCTGCGAGGCTTGACCCAAAGGCCTGAACCCAAAGGCCTGAACCCAATGGCTTGAACCAAAAAAAGACCGCCACCCCAAGGGGTGACGGTCTCATTGGCAGGGAAAGCTGCCCACGCCAGTAGCCTGGCTCATTTGCGCTCGATCAGTTGCGCTCGATCTCGGCACGCTCACGCAGAGATTCCTGCAGACCCGTGACAGCAGCCTGAGCACGCAGACGCGTGGCCAGACGCGAGAGGAACTGGTCCATCTCGCCTGGCTCGGCCTCGCCGATCTCGGCAAGAGCGATCAGCGCGATGCCACCACTGAGCGACGCCTTGCCGTAGACCGGCTGGCCATCCTGCGGGTGCGCCAGCGTGAAGGCCTGCTTGACCAGACTCTGCGGCAGCTGGGTGCTGGCCTGACGGCTGACGTCATCAGCCTGCTGCCAGTCGAGCCCCTCGAGTGATCCACCCTGGCGCAGCGTCTCCAGACGCTTCTCGGCCAGTGCTTCGAGTGCCTTGGCAGTCTTGTCGGCCTTGGCTTCGCGCTGAACCTGCTGCTTGACCTCATTCAGCGCCAGCGTGGTGGCCGGACGCTGCTCGAGAACGCGCAGTACCAGACGACGGCTGTCATCCAGTTCGATGACGTCACTGTTGTAGCCCTCTTTCAGCACTTCGTCACCGAAGGCTGCCGCCATCACACCCGGCTCGGACAGCAGTTCGTCATCATTTTCCTGCGCGACCCAGTCGGTCTTCTTCAGGGGCAGGTCCAGATCCTCGGCGACGCTGGCCAGATCATCCGCCGCGAAGCTCTCATCTTTCAGCTGCTGCGCCTTCTCGTTGAAGGTATCGCGGGAAGCGGTCTGACGGGCTTGCGTCAGCAGCTCGTCGCGCATGTCCTCGAAGGGCGCGATGTCCAGACCGGTCACCTTGATCAGGTGCAGGCTGTCGCCGGTATCGACGATATCCGAGACCTGACCTTCATCCAGCGCGAAGGCCGCGTCATCGAAGTCTTCACCGAAGATACCGCGGGTGATCACGCCAAGCTCACCGCCGTCCTCAGCCGTGGAGCTGTCTTCGGAGACCTCGGCCGCCACCTTGGCGAAGTCTTCGCCGTTGGCGAGTGCGTCACGTGCGCCCTCGAGCTTGGCTCGTGCCGCCGCATCATCGTCACCCTTCTCGACCATGATGTGCGCGATTTCCCGCGGCGCATCGGCACGCTTGGCCGCATATTCGGCCTTCAGCGTGTCTTCGCTGATATCGCCACCGCTGGCCAGCTCGTTCTGGTCCAGCAGCACGTAGGCCAGCTTGACCTGTGCCGGGCGGCGGTAGTTGTCCTGGTGGCTGTCATACCAGGCCTTGAGTTCGTCTTCGCTGACCGTCACCGGCGCATCGAGGTCCGCACTGCTCAGCGTGGCATAGCGGAAGGTGCGCGTCTGACGCTGCAGCTGGCTGAGCTTCTCTTCTTCGCCCGGCAGCACGAAGGCACTGGCGGCGAAGCCGTCGGTCAACTGCTGGCGCAGGGTGTCGCTGCTCAGCTGCTGGCGGAAGGAGGTGGGAGAATAGCCGGCGCTGGCCAGACGATTGCGGAACAGGTCGGCATCGAAGCGTCCCTTGTCGTCCTGGAAGTCCGGAATGCTCACGATCAGTTGATCGAGCTGCGCATCGGACATGTGCAGGCCGCCTTCCTCGGCGTATTGATCCAGCAGGCGGGAATCGATCATCTGGTTGATGATCTGATTGCGTGCTTCGCGCTCCTGTTCCGGCGCTACCTGGCCAGAACGAATGGCACGCTGGACTTCGGTTTCCACCGCCTGACGGCTGATGGTATCGCCATTGACCGTGGCCACGTCGTCACTGCTGGCAGTGAAGGCGCCAATGATCGACTCAACACCAAAGAAGGCAAAGGTGACGACAATGAAACCAACGATCGTCTTGGCCACCCAGCCATGCGACCGGTCTCGAATTCGTTGCAGCATGCAGGCCTCGAACTACAGGGATTGGAATGGCCACAAGGGCCGCGACTCAGTGACTGATGATTATACGCATGCCGCAGACAGATGCAGGTGACTTTGCACGACTGACTGACTCGCCAGGGTCATCGAACGCTTGCGCCCTGCCGACATGGCCAGGTTCAGCCACAAAAAAAGCGCATCGCCAGGCGATGCGCTTCGATGTTCTGGTGCCGGTTCGGCAGTCATCAGACCACTCCCGAACCGGTACCGCGCCACCGGGTGCCTGCGAAGCAGGCAGACCTCAGTTGACGGCGTCTTTCAGTGCCTTGCCAGCCTTGAAGCTCGGCACCTTGGCAGCACTGATCTCGATCGGAGCGCCAGTCTGCGGGTTACGGCCAGTACGTGCAGCACGTTCCTTGACAATAAAGGTGCCGAACCCGACCAGTGCCACGGTCTCACCCTTCTTCAGGCTATCAGTGACGGTGTCGACCATCGCATCGAGTGCACGGCTAGCTGCTGCTTTCGGAATATCGGCAGATGCAGCAATGGCTTCGATCAGCTCGGATTTATTCACTCTTCACCCCTTGAATTTGCAAAAATTACCAGAAATCAGCGCGAAAATTACGGGTGCTAAACGCGATCGCGACGAAGCGGAGTTTATAGCAACGCCCTCAAACGACTGTCAAGCAACCTCACGCGCAAAACCGCACCACGCCGCCGTTTCGACAGCGGCATGGCCAAAAAAATCCCGTCAATGTGTACTAATCATTGTCTGACGACCACTGGCATCGTCTGAACGAGAATCGTCCTTCTCAGCAGTAGACTTTTCTGCTAGAGCCACCTCAAGCACTTCGTCGATCCAGCGCACCGGCCGAATATCGAGTGCATCCTTGATGGTGTCCGGAACCTCCTTGAGGTCACGGCGATTTTCCTCGGGAATCAGCACAAGCTTTATACCACCGCGTCGCGCCGCCAGCAATTTCTCCTTGAGGCCACCGATCGGCATGACTTCGCCGCGCAGGTTGACCTCACCGGTCATTGCCACGTCACAGCGCACGGGGCGTCCACAGTAAGCGGATACCATCGCGGTGACCATGGCAGCGCCCGCACTGGGGCCGTCCTTGGGCGTGGCGCCTTCCGGCACGTGAATGTGCAGGTCTTCCTTCTCGAAGCGCTCAGCCTCGATACCGAAGGCCTCGGCACGCGCACGTACCACGGTGTGGGCCGCACTCACCGATTCCTTCATGACGTCGCCCAGTGACCCGGTCTTGCTGACACGGCCCTTGCCCGGCGTGACGACAGACTCGATGGTCAGCAGCTCACCGCCGACGGAGGTCCAGGCCAGGCCAGTGACACGGCCGATCTGGTCCTCGGCATCGGCAAGGCCGAAGCTGTACTTGCGGACACCCGCGTAGCGTTCAACCTGCTCGGCCTCAAGGTGCATGGAAGACATTGCACCCTCCTTTGCCTCGGCGACCACACGCTCACGCACGATCTTGCGGCAGACCTTGGCGAGCTGGCGCTCAAGTTCACGTACACCGGCTTCACGCGAGTAGTAACGGATCAGCTCGAGCACGGAGGCTTCGCTGAAGGTCAGCTCGCCCGGCTTCAGACCATTGGCCTTGAGCTGCTTGGGCGCCAGGTAGCGCATCGCGATGGCCAGCTTCTCGTCTTCGGTGTAACCCGGCAGACGGATGATTTCCATGCGGTCGCGCAGCGGGCCCGGAATGTTCATCGAGTTGGACGTACAGATGAACAGGGTCTCGGACAGATCGTAATCAAGCTCGAGGTAGTGATCGGCGAACTTGTCGTTCTGCTCCGGGTCAAGCACCTCAAGCAGCGCCGAGGCCGGATCACCGCGGTGGTCCATGCCCAGCTTGTCGATCTCGTCGAGCAGCACCAGCGGATTCTTCACGCCCGTCTTGGCCATGCGCTGGATGATCTTGCCCGGCAGTGCCCCGATATAGGTGCGGCGGTGACCGCGGATCTCGGACTCATCGCGCACGCCGCCCAGCGCCATACGGGTGTACTGACGGTTGGTGGCACGTGCGATGGACTTGCCCAGCGAGGTCTTGCCGACACCCGGCGGACCGACCAGACACAGCACCGGCCCCTTGAGCTTCTTGACGCGCTTCTGCACGGCGAGATACTCGAGGATGCGTTCCTTGACCTCATCCAGACCGTAGTGGTCCTCGTCCAGCACCTTGGCGGCGTGGTCGATGTCGTGACGCACACGCGTGCGCTTCTTCCACGGCACGTCGCACAGCCAGTCCAGATAGGTGCGCACCACGGTCGCCTCGGCGGAAGTCGGCCCCATCATCTTGAGCTTGTTGAGCTCCTGAGTGGCCTTCTCCTCTGCCTCCTTCGGCATGCCGGCGTCCTTGATGCGACGCTCGTACTGCTCGACCTCGTTGGGCACGTCATCCAGCTCACCCATTTCCTTCTGGATGGCCTTCATCTGCTCATTGAGGTAGTACTCGCGCTGCGACTTCTCCATCTGCTCCTTGACGCGGGTACGAATGCGCTTCTCGACCTGCAACAGGTCGATCTCCGCTTCGATCAGCGTCATCAGGTGCTCGATGCGGTCACGCACCTTGTCCATCTCGAGCAGCGCCTGCTTGTCATTGATGCCCAGCGACAGATGCGCGCTGATGGTGTCCACCAGACGGCTTGGGTCTTCAATGCCCTGCAGGCTGCCCAGCACTTCGTTGGGCACCTTCTTGGAGAGCTTCACATACTGCTCGAACTGGTTGAGCAGCACGCGCACCAGGGTTTCCTGCTCCCGCTCGGATAGCGGCTGGCTGTCACGCAGGGCGACGTCGGCGATGCTGTGGCCGTCGTCGTGCAGGCGAATCGCCTGGATATCGGCGCGCGAACTGCCCTCGATCAGCACCTTGACGGTGCCATCAGGGAGTTTGAGCAGCTGCATGATGTCGGCAACGGTGCCGATGGCGAACAGGTCTTCCGCCGTCGGGTCGTCCTGGCTGGCTTCACGCTGCGCCGCAAGCAGGATCTTCTTGTCGCCTTCCATGGCCACTTCGAGGGCCTGGATCGACTTTTCCCGGCCGACGAACAGCGGAATCACCATCTGGGGATAGACCACCACATCCCGCAGCGGCAGCAGCGGAAGTGTCAGGGTCTGATCTTCGTTCTGCTCCATGGCAGACGTTCCTCGGTATTCTGTGGGTGGGCCGCCTCACACGGCACTTTGATACTGAGACCATGGGGGCAAGGTCATGATTTTGCAATGATCCCGACACGCCTGGCGGTAACTCAACACTGAATGAAGCCGTGCGTGACCCGCGAATGCATCACAGTAAGGATGGCTTGCGAGCGCAAACGCAACGGGGGGCCTTGCGGCCCCCCGTTGGTGCGACTCAGGCCCGGACGTTTCAGCCGTCCTTGCCGGCCACCTTGCCCTGACTCTCTTCGTTCTTGGAGTAGATCAGCAGCGGCTTGCTGTCGCCGGCAATCACCGACTCATCCACCACCACCTTGCTGACACTTTCCTCGGACGGGATGTCATACATGGTGTCGAGCAGCACGGACTCGAGGATCGAGCGCAGACCACGTGCGCCGGTACGACGCTCGATGGCCTTGCGAGCCACGGCACGCAGCGCATCTTCGCGCAGGTCCAGCTCGACATCTTCCATCTCGAACAGGCGCGAGTACTGCTTGACCAGCGAGTTCTTCGGCTCGGTCAGAATCTGCACCAGGGCATCTTCGTCCAGCTCGGTCAGCGTCGCGATGACCGGCAGGCGGCCAACGAACTCGGGGATGAGACCGAACTTGACCAGATCACCCGGCTCGACGTCTGCCAGCACGCGACCCACGGTCTTCTCGTCCTGCTTGCTCTTGACCTCGGCATTGAAGCCGATGCCGCCCTTCTCGGCGCGTTCACGGATCACCTTGTCCAGGCCAGCGAAAGCACCGCCGACGATGAACAGGATATTGCCGGTATTCACCTGCAGGAATTCCTGCTGAGGGTGCTTGCGACCGCCCTGCGGCGGCACCGAGGCAGTGGTGCCCTCGATCAGCTTGAGCAGTGCCTGCTGCACGCCTTCACCCGAGACATCACGCGTGATGGAGGGGTTGTCGGACTTGCGCGAGATCTTGTCGATCTCATCGATGTAGACAATGCCACGTTCGGCCTTCTCGACATCGTAATCGCATTTCTGCAGCAGCTTCTGGATGATGTTCTCGACGTCCTCACCGACATAGCCCGCTTCGGTCAGGGTGGTCGCATCCGCGATGGTGAACGGGACGTTCAACAGGCGCGCCAGCGTCTCGGCCAGCAGCGTCTTGCCGCTACCGGTCGGGCCGATGAGCAGGATGTTGGACTTGCCCAGTTCCACTTCATCCGCGGCCTTCTGACCGGCACGCAGACGCTTGTAGTGGTTGTACACCGCCACGGACAGCACACGCTTGGCGCGGTCCTGGCCGATCACGTAATCGTCGAGAGTGGAACGAATCTCACGCGGCGCCGGCAGGCGATCATCATCACCTTCGGCGTCGGCTTCGAGGACCTCTTCGCGAATGATGTCATTGCACAGATCGACACATTCGTCGCAGATGTAGACGGAAGGTCCCGCGATCAGCTTGCGCACTTCATTCTGGTTCTTGCCACAGAAGGAGCAGTACAGCAGTTTGCCGTTCTCGTCCTTGCCTTTGCCGTCAGCCATTCGCGTACCTCTCAATGGCGGCGACTCCCCGGGGAGCCGCCGGAAATGCATGTTTGCCGACGTCAGGTCAGCCGTTTACGCGGATCACTCCACGTCGGGACGGCGTTCCAGCACGGCATCGATCAGGCCGTACTCCACTGCCTGATTGGCCGCCATGAAGTTGTCACGGTCGGTATCATTGGCAATGGTGTCGAAGTCCTGGCCAGTGTGGTGCGCGAGAATGCGATTGAGCTTCTCACGGATGGTCAGGATTTCCTTGGTGTGAATCTCGATATCCGTGGCCTGACCCTGATAGCCGCCCAGCGGCTGGTGGATCATGACGCGGGAATTCGGCAGCGCGTAGCGCTTGCCGGCGGCACCGCCTGCCAGCAGCAAGGCACCCATGCTGGCTGCCTGGCCGATGCACACGGTGGACACGTCGGGCTTGATGAACTGCATGGTGTCGTAGATCGCCATCCCTGCAGTCACGGAGCCGCCCGGCGAGTTGATGTACAGATGGATGTCCTTGTCCGGGTTTTCAGACTCGAGGAACAACAGCTGAGCCACGACCAGATTGGCCATGTAATCCTCAACCGGACCCACAAGGAAGATCACCCGTTCCTTCAGCAGGCGGGAATAGATGTCATAGGCCCGTTCGCCGCGAGCATTCTGCTCGACAACCATCGGAACCAGACCGCCAGCATTCTTGATGTCGAAGTCGTTCATGGGGGCTTCCTTCATCCGATGACATTGATATCCATTGAGCATGCCACTTTACCCCGCCCACTGACCAGAGACCCGGCCGTAGCCGGGTCCTGGTCTAGCAAGCACTAGGGGTCAACCAAGCTTCAGGCTTGCTCGCCTTCGGCTTCAGCAGCCTCTTCTTCTGCTTCTTCCTGCTGCTGTGCAGCCTGCAGGGCTTCCTGGTAGGACATGGCAACGTCCTTAACCTGAGCCTGTGCCAGCAGCTTGTCAACGGCCTTCTCTTCAAGCAGCACGGACTTGAGCTGGTTGCGAGCCTGTTCGTTGGAACCATAGTACTCGGTGACCTGAGCCGGGTCCTGGTACTGCTGAGCCATTTCTTCAACGCGAGCATTCAGCTCTTCGTCGCTGACGTCCATCTCGTTGCTGCTGACGACTTCGCTGAGCAGCAGGCCAGTCTTGACGCGCTGGACCGCCTGGTCCTGGAACAGCTCGCCCGGCAGCTGGGAGACGTCGAAGTCTTCGCCCAGACCGAACTGCTGTGCAGCCTGACGCTTCAGACCGTCGATTTCCTGGTCGGCCAGAGCCTGCGGCACGAGGATGTCGTTGGCCTTGGTCAGTTCGGCCAGCACCTGCTGCTTGACGCGATTCTCGATCGCGTTCTTCAGCTCACGCTGCATGTTCTTCTTCACTTCCACCTTGAAGCTTTCGACATCGGCAGCTTCCAGGCCGAACTGGGCGATGAACTCTTCGTTCACTTCCGGCAGTTCCTGAGCCTTGACGGCGTGGACCTTGACCTTGAAGGTCGCTTCCTGACCGGCGAGGTGCTCGGCCTGGTAGTCAGCCGGGAAGGAAACCTTGATTTCCTTGTCGTCGCCGGCAGCAGCGCCGACCAGCTGCTCTTCGAAGCCCGGGATGAAGCTGTTGGAGCCCAGCACCAGCTCGTGACCTTCTGCCTTGCCGCCTTCGAAGGCCTCTTCACCGAGGAAGCCTTCAAAGTCGATCTTGACCTGGTCGCCGTCAGCGGCAGCGCGCTCAACGTCAGTCCAGGAGGCGTTCTGCTTGCGCAGGGTCTCGATCATCTCTTCGACGTCGGCGTCGGTCACTTCAGCCTGCGGACGCTCGATTTCAGCGCCTTCGATCGGCTTCAGTTCGATTTCCGGGTAGATTTCCAGAGTCGCGACGAACTCCAGATCCTTGCCGGCTTCATCGACGGTCGCGTCGATCTTCGGCCAGCCAGCCGGGTTCAGTTCGTTTTCGGTGACGGCGGTCACGTAATGCTGGCGCATGATCTCGCCAACGATTTCGTTGCGCACGTCCTTGCCGTAACGCTGTTGCACCACTGCCATCGGCACGTGGCCCTTGCGGAAGCCGTTCAGACGAACGGTCTTGGCGGTTTCCAGAAGACGGGCGTTGACGGCCTGGTCGACTTCAGAAGCCGGCACCGTGATGGTGACCGTGCGCTCGATCGGAGAAGTCGTTGCGACAGAAGCTTGCATGAAAGTTCCTCTACCCACTGGTGGCGTTCGAATCATAAAGGCGAAGATTGTAGAAACCCCGCCACGCGCTGGCAAGCGCGGATATGACCCTTTCATATGGTGCCTTGGTCCAAGTTATTCAAGGACCCCGGCCATTTTCTGCTCCACCTACCCGCCAGACAGGCACCTGGAGCGCCCGGCAACCCGGAATCGTCATGCATGGAGCAGTGCGAAAAAACCAAAAAAAAGGAGGAGAAAGCCATTGGCCTTCTCCCCCTTTTGCGGCATGCCGCCCGCCCAAGTGGGCCAGGCAGCATCCTGATATTCATCGAGACGTGGGGTGGATGATGGGGTTCGAACCCACGACCACCGGAGTCACAATCCGGGGCTCTACCACTGAGCTACACCCACCACTTCTGGAGGTTGGACAGAAAGCCTGCCGTCTCCATCTCGTTGATACTGCTCAAGCTGACATGCAATGGGGTGGATGATGGGGTTCGAACCCACGACCACCGGAGTCACAATCCGGGGCTCTACCACTGAGCTACACCCACCACTGCATGAACATCTTCACATCGTCTGGTCGCAGTCATCAGGCTCAATGAAGAGCATTCCGACATCCACTTCGATGACAAACGTCATCTCGATGGCACGCCCAGCAGGACTCGAACCTGCAACCTACGGCTTAGAAGGCCGTTGCTCTATCCGGTTGAGCTATAGGCGCAGAAACTAATGCTGCGAGTCAACCTCCGGACAAAGCCCTGAATACTGTTTCAGAAGACCGAAGCCTTGCGATACGTTGTATTCAAGTGGTCGGGATAGAGGGATTCGAACCCCCGACATCCTGCTCCCAAAGCAGGCGCGCTACCAGACTGCGCTATATCCCGAAACCGTCTTCAACCGACCGTCGAACCCCGTCGATGCGAGGCGTATTCTACCGAACTTTCGTCTGCGGTCAAGCCCTTACGTGAATTCTTTCCAAAAGAATCGTTTGCCCCTCGCACTGTCATGCCAATGTCATGTCGCGGACTTTCATCCCTGCAGCCTCCAACATCTCTCCTTGCTGATACAAGGCGCCACGCCTTTCATCGCTTCTGCCACTGACGCAGTGATGACTTGCGACGACTGAGCGCCGCCGGTGGACTGACTATCGTCTTCACGCTTTCTGCCTCTATGCCATCCGCCCTCTCCCATCTACCCCACCCTTCTCCTTACCCCGCTCTCTGCTTCACCCTTTGTCTCTCCCTTTGCTTCTACCTCTGCTGCGCCTCTACAGAGGGAGCGTCAAGGCGACAACCGCATGGCATGACCCCACTCTCGCCTGCCTCCTGGCGCCGTCTTCTGCACTGTCGGGCGCCTGCGAAAGACCTGACAGCCATGACAGCTTTCGACCAAGGTCGTCATTCGGCGTTGACTGGAGGGCAAGGCATGCGAAAATTGGCCATCGTTGTCCCTCCTGCATTTATCGCCCACGAGAAGGAATGATCGCTGATGTCAGCACAACTGATAGATGGCAAGGCCATCGCCGAACGCGTACGCCAACAGGTAGGCCGTCAGGTCGATGCGCGTCGTGATGCCGGTGAACGTATTCCGGGGCTTGCCGTCGTGCTGGTCGGTGAAGACGCGGCGTCCGAGGTCTATGTCCGCAACAAGCACCTCGCCTGCGAGAAGGCTGGCATTCTCTCCACCCAGCACCGCTTGTCCGCTGACACCACTCAGCAGGAACTGGAAGCCCTGGTCGACCAGCTGAATGACGACACCAGCATCGACGGCATCCTGGTGCAGCTGCCGCTGCCGGCGCATCTCGATTCACGCCCGATTCTCGAGCGCATCCGTACCGACAAGGACGTGGACGGCTTCCACCCCTACAACCTCGGTCGTCTGGCGCAGCGCCTGCCGGTAATGCGCCCCTGCACCCCCAAGGGCATCATGACGCTGCTGTCCGAGAGCGGCCTGCAGGTGCGCGGCATGGACGCCACCATCGTGGGCGCCTCCAACATCGTCGGTCGCCCGATGTCACTGGAGCTGATGCTGGCCGGCTGCACCACCACCGTCTGCCACCGCTTCACCAAGGACCTGGAGAGCAAGGTCCGCCAGGCAGACCTCGTCGTGGTCGGCGTCGGCAAGCCGGGCCTGGTCAAGGGTGAGTGGATCAAGGAAGGCGCCATCGTCATCGATGTGGGCATCAACCGCCTCGACAACGGCTCGCTGGTCGGTGACGTGGAGTTCGCCCCGGCAGCGGAGCGCGCAGGCTGGATCACGCCGGTACCGGGCGGCGTCGGCCCGATGACCGTTGCCTCGCTGCTGGAGAACACCCTGTTCGCCGCCGAGCTGCACGATGCCCAGCTGGCCGGCAAGTAAGCACGCACCCTCTCGCTGACACCTCCCCTGGCCGCGGGGCATCGCATGACAGGATGCCCCGCAGGCCCTGCTTCAGGATTTCACCATGCCCCTCAAGACACTTGGCATCATCGGCGCCATGGCCGAGGAAGTCGCCATCCTCGCCGAGCTGCTGGAAGACAGCACCACGACTCAACATGCCGGCTCCACCTTCCACGTCGGCCAGCTGCACGGCCTCAAGATCGTGCTGCTGCAGTCCGGCATCGGCAAGGTCAATGCCGCCGTGGGCGCCTGCCAGCTGATCGAACGCTACCAGCCGGACGCCATCATCAACACCGGTTCCGCTGGGGGCTTCGCGTCTGATCTGGAGATCGGCGACGTGGTCATCTCCAGCGAAGTGCGTCACCACGACGTCGATGCCGTGGTGTTCGGCTACGAATACGGTCAGGTGCCGCAGATGCCGGCCGCCTACCCGTCAGACCCGGCACTGGTGAAGATCGCGCGTGAGTGCGTCGAAGCCCAGGGCGAGATCAAGGCGCGTGAAGGCCTGATCTGCACCGGCGACATCTTCATGGCAGACCCGGAACTGGTCGCGCTGACTCGCTCGCGCTTCCCGGACATGCTGGCCGCCGAGATGGAAGCCGCCGCCATCGCCCAGACCTGCTTCGTCTATGAGATGCCGTTCGTGGTCATCCGTGCGCTGTCTGACATCGCCGGCAAGGACAACAACAGCCAATCCTTCGAGGAATTCCTGCACGTCGCCGCACGTCAGTCCTCGCGCATGGTCGAGGCCATGGTCAAGCGCCTCGCCAGCTGATCAGCCGCTGCCTGAGAGCGACCCCGCCCGCCCGACTGACCAAAAAAACCGCCGCCCCTCTCGGGACGGCGGTTTTTTTCGCGGTGACATTTTCGCGGCGACAATGCGTCATGCCAACGGCATCAGCCTTCCAGCACCCAGGTCGTCCCCTCGCGGGAATCCTTGAGGATGATGCCCTGAGCGGCCAGCTCGTCACGGATACGGTCAGCACCCGCGAAATCCTTGGCCTTCTTGGCGGCAGCACGCGCCTCGATCTGCGCCTGGATCTCGTCTTCCGACAACGCCAATGCGGCAGTATCGCCCTTGAGGAAGACCGCCGGGTCCTGGCCGAACAGCCCCAGCAGACCGCCCAGCGCGGTCAGTTCGAAGGCCAGCGCCGGCACCTGCTGCGGCGCCTCCTTCTTGGCACGGTTCAGCTCGCGAGCCAGCTCGAACAGCACCGACAGCGCACCGGCCGTATTGAAGTCGTCATCCATGGCAGCCACGAAGCGTGCCCGCCAGTCGCCTGACACCTCGCCCTGTTCGGGCGTGACGTTCTCCAGCGCATTGTAGAAGCGCTCCAGCGAACGACGCGCTTCATCCAGCGAGTTGGCCTCGTAACTGATCGCGCTGCGGTAGTGGCTGGCCACCAGCAGGTAACGCACCACTTCCGGGTTGTGCTGCTCCAGCACATCACGAATCGTGAAGAAGTTGCCCAGCGACTTGGACATCTTGTCCTGCCCGACACGAACCGCGCCGGCGTGCATCCACACGTTGGCATACTGCTGGCCAGTGGCGGCTTCGGACTGGGCGATCTCGTTCTCGTGGTGCGGGAAGGTCAGGTCCGGCCCGCCGCCGTGGATATCGAAGGTGTTGCCCAGGCAGCAGGTCGACATCGCGGAGCACTCGATATGCCAGCCCGGACGGCCCGCGCCCCAGGGAGACGGCCAGCTGGCCTCGCCCGGCTTGGCGGCCTTCCACAGCACGAAATCGAGCGGGTCTTCCTTGGCCTCTTCCACTTCCACGCGCGCGCCGGACTGCATGTCATCGAGCTGACGGTTGTTGAGCTTGCCGTAGCCCTCGAAACGACGCACACGGTAGTAGACATCACCGTTGCTGGCCGCGTAGGCAAAGCCCTTGTCGATCAGCGTCTCGGTCATCGCGATGATATCGCCGATGTGCGCGGTCGCCCGTGGCTCGCGATCAGGACGCAGGATCCCCAGGCGCCCCTCGTCTTCATGCATCGCCTGGATCATGCGCTCGGTCAGCGCCTCGAAGGCCTCGCCATTCTCGTCGGCACGCTTGAGGATCTTGTCGTCGATATCAGTGATGTTGCGCACATAGGTGACGTCATAGCCACGCGCACGCAGGTAACGCGTGATGATGTCGAAGGCCACCATCACACGCGCATGACCGATGTGACAGAGGTCATAGACCGTCACGCCACAGACGTACATGCGCACCTTGTTGCCTTCCAATGGCACGAAGGGTGCCTTGGTCCGGCTCAGGGTACTGTAGATGGACAGTGTGCTCGCGGCATCTTCGAGTGAAATCATTCAGTCATCGCCCTTGGCTACTTTGCTGACAGTGCGCTGTCAGCCTTGCGAAATGGAGCGGCCCGCAGACCGGTCATGCAGCTTCGTCATCGAAGGTACAGGATCAGCCTGCGGGCCGTGAAGCGGGTCAAAAGTCATGCCAGCAGACCTCCCGCAGGAGGCCTGGCTGCCATCAACCCTTCTTCTGGGCCTTGGCCCAACCGTCCTTCAGGCTGACGGTACGGTTGAAGACCAGCGCGCCATCGACGCAGTCATGACGGTCGGCGACGAAGTAGCCGATACGCTCGAACTGGTAACGCGTTTCCGGCGCGGCATTGCGCAGGCTCGGCTCACCGAAGCCCTTGACGATGCTCAGCGAGTTCGGATTGAGATGCTCAAGGAAGTCGACATCCTTGTCACGGTCCGGCTCGGCTTCCAGGAACAGGTTCTCGTACTGACGCACCTCGACCGGCACCGCGTGCTCGGCGCTGACCCAGTGGATGACACCCTTGACCTTGCGGCCTTCCGGGTTCTTGCCGAGGGTATCGAGGTCGACACTGCAACGCAGCTCGAGGATCTCGCCGGCCTCATCCTTGATCACTTCATCACAGCGGATGACGTAACCGTTACGCAGACGCACTTCCTTCTCGGGCGCGAGACGGAAGAACTTCTTCGGCGCATCTTCCATGAAGTCATCGGCGTCGATCCACAGCTCACGGGTCAGCGGAATCTGGCGCGTGCCCATGTCGTCACGTGCCGGATGACCGGGCACCTCGAAGACTTCCTCGTGACCTTCCGGCAGGTTGGTCAGCACCACCTTGAGCGGATTGAGCACGCACATGGCCCGCAGCGCGTTGTCTTCCAGGTCGGAACGGATGGCGTGGTGCAGCATGCCGATCTCGACCATGCCGCCATCCGCGCGGCTCACGCCGATCATGTCGCAGAACTTGCGAATGGAAGCGGCCGTGTAGCCACGACGACGCATGCCCGAGATGGTCGGCATGCGCGGGTCATCCCAGCCATCGACGACGCCTTCGTCCACCAGCAGCTTCAGCTTGCGCTTGGAAGTGACGGTGTAATCCAGGTTCAGACGCGCGAACTCGATCTGACGCGGCGTGACCGGTACCGGCAGGTTGGCGAGGAACCACTCATACAGCGGGCGATGGTCCTCGAATTCCAGCGTACAGATGGAATGCGTCACGCCTTCCAGCGCATCGGACTGACCATGCGTGAAATCGTAGGACGGGTAGATCTTCCACTTGTCGCCGGTCTGGTGATGGCTGGCATGACGGATACGATAGAGGATCGGATCACGCAGATTGATGTTGGGCGCCGCCATGTCGATGCGGGCACGCAGCACCTTCTCGCTCTCGCCGAATTCGCCCTTCTTCATGCGCTCGAGCAGATCGAGGTTTTCCTCGGGGCTACGCTCACGGTAAGGGCTCGGGCGACCCGGCTCCTTCAGCGTGCCACGATATTCACGAATCTCGTCCGGCGACAGGTCATCGACATAGGCCTTGCCTTCACGCACCAGGTGCTGGGCCCAGGCATAGAGCTGGTCGAAATAATCGGAAGCGAAGCGCACCTTGCCGGCCCACTCGAAGCCCAACCATTCGACGTCTTCCTTGATGGCGTCGATATAGGCCTGCTCTTCCTTGGCCGGGTTGGTGTCATCGAAGCGCAGGTGACAATCGCCACCGAGCTGCTGTGCCAGACCGAAGTTCAGACAGATCGACTTGGCGTGCCCGATATGCAGGAAGCCATTGGGCTCCGGCGGGAAACGCGTGACAACCTTATCGGCACGGCCGGCCTCGAGTTCTTCGCGGATCTGGTTAAGCACGAAGTTCGGGGCGCTCTGGGTCTCGGTACTCATGAAGTTTCGCTGCACCTCTGTGTGGTTCCTGGGCGTCGTATTGCGGGTCGTCATGTGGTTGAACGAACGTGCGCAAGGACAACAAGACGGATGATCGGGGCTGCATCCACGCGCCTGCCGCCCGCTCAGGCTTTCGTGTCTGGATGCAAAGCCGCTATTATAGCGCGACGCCCGCAGGCGATGCCATGAAGCCGCGCCTGCCTGACACTTGAGCAAGACAGATGACCGGGAAGCCCGAATGATCGTTCTTCACACCAACTACGGCGATATCACCCTCGAACTCAACCACGAGAAGGCCCCGAAGACCGCGGCCAACTTCGAGCAGTACGTGCGTGAAGGCCACTACAGCAATGTCCTTTTCCACCGCGTCATTCCGGGTTTCATGGTTCAGGGCGGTGGCTTTGACACCGACTTCAACCAGAAGCCGACCAATGGCGTGATCGAGAACGAAGCCGACAACGGCCTCAAGAACGACCGCGGCACCGTGGCCATGGCTCGCACCATGGACCCGCACTCCGCCAGCGCCCAGTTCTTCATCAACGTCAATGACAACGACTTCCTGAACTTCACCAGCAAGACCAGCCAGGGCTGGGGTTACTGCGTGTTCGGCAAGGTCGTCGAAGGCATGGACGTGGTCGAGAAGATCGAAGCGGTCAAGACCACCCGTCGCGACGGCCACGCCGACGTGCCGGCAGAAGACGTGATCATCACCAGCGCTGAAATCACCGAATAAGCGATTTCGCCTGATCACGCCGCAAGGCGTGCCTGCCGCCCGGCCTTGCCTCGTGATCGCGAGTGCCAGGCTGGGCGGTTTGCGTTATGAACTCCCACGGCAGTGCGCCCTTGCGATGCCCTGCTGACCGCCCACCTTCGCGGACCCCGACCATGAACACGACTGCCACCACCCTCTTCATCTCCGACCTGCACCTGCAACCCGACACGCCCGAGATCGCCCAGGGCTTCCTCGACTATCTGGCACGCCTGGCTACCTGCCAGCCTGCCGTCGAGCGTCTGTTCCTGCTGGGTGACATCTTCGAGGTCTGGGTCGGCGACGACTATCGCAACGACTTCACCGACAGCATGAGCGCTGCGCTCAAGCGCATCGCCGAGCGCGGCACCGCGATCTTCTTCATGCACGGCAATCGCGACTTCCTGGTCGGCGAGACCTTCGCGGCCGAGGCCGGCGTGACGCTGCTGCCCGATCCGAGCGTGATCGAGCTGGACGGCGAGCGCGTTCTGCTGATGCACGGCGACAGCATGTGTACCCGCGACGAGGCCTACATGAAGTTCCGCGCCATGACCCGCGACCCTCAGTGGCAGGCACAGATTCTGGCCATGCCGCTTGAGCAGCGTCTGGCGCTGGCCCAGTCACTGCGCATGCAGTCCGGCGAGACCAACAGCGAGAAGGACGAGGCGATCATGGACGTCACGCCCGAGGAAGTGGTGCGCGAGATGCGTGAGCATGACGTGCGCACGCTGATCCATGGCCATACGCATCGCCCGGCGGTGCATGAACTCGAGATCGATGGCGAGCCGGCGCGCCGTATCGTGCTCGGCGACTGGCGCCCGACTCAGGCCTTCGACATCATCGCCCGTGGCCAGGGGCCGGAGCTGCGTGAATTTGCGCTGCCGCTGGTCGATGCGATCACTCACGGCTGATCGCTTGCACACACCAAAAAGCCCCGCTGCCGATCACGGCAGCGGGGCTTTTTTCTTACGCTCTCACAGTATCAGGCGCTTCGCTGCGCCAGACGCTTCGCTCAGGCCGGTGACGATGCCTTGCGGCGCGCACGCCCCTCGGCAATCTCCACCAGCTGATGCCAGCCCAGCACCGCGGGGGCATCGGCGCTCGGCAGCTCTTCCAGCAACACCTTCAGACGCTGACACCGCTCGGCATCATGGGCATCGACCAGACGCAGCCAGGTGGCAAGTCCCATGGCTTCATGGTGGGTGTTTTCCTGCTCGATGGAGTAGGACAGCCCCTGCTCGATCAGGGAGCGCACCTTCTCCAGCGGCAGCCCCTGAGCACTGCGCAGGCTCGCGACCAGATAGCTGACTTCTGACAGGTAGAAGGAATTGCGCTCCTGGGCGACCAGCAGCACCTTCTCCATGTATTCCTCGGCGGCAGCGTGCTCGCCCAGTGCCATCACGGCGTCCATGTACCACAGGTTGGGACGCTGATGACGCTCGCGTCCGGTCAGCTCCGCGAACTCGTTCATGCTCGACTGCAGCATGGACAGGCCATCGCGGTCGCCGTTCATCGCTCGCGCCCAGCCCAGCACACCATGCGCGGCCATGTGCCACAGGTGAAGGTCCGCTGAACGCGTCACTTCCAGGGCCCGCTCGGCGCGCTGGGTCGCCAGATGGGTGTGGCCCAGCTGACGATACAGGGAGGTGGAGAACATCAGCGCCATCGCCAGCGAACCGGGCTGACCGATCTGCTCGGCCATGCGAATCGCCGCCTCGGCCTGCTGCTCGGCCTTCACGTAGTCGCAGCGCAGGCACGATGTCCAGCTCTGCAGACAGGAGGCCGCCACCTGCGGGTGATCGCTGAACGGCAGCCATTCGAGCACCATCGGATGGTTGACCGGATCGATCTCATCCAGGTGCTCGCCCGCCACACGTACGCGGCCGGCCCAGAACTCGCAGTGGGCACGCGCATAATCGGCCAGGCGACGATAGCGATCATCGGAAAGCTCTTCCGCCAGCTCGCTGAGGCCCGAGGCCAGCGCGAAGGCATCGGCGTGGGCATGACGCTCGCTGCAACCGACCCACAGGCCCCATTTGACGATGAAGGCCTGCTCGAGGTCCGGCTCGTCGTCCTCGACCAGCGCCGGGCTGCTGAGCAGGTTGCGTGCCTGCACGAAGCTCTCGTGGGCGATGCGTGAGCCATGCCCTTCCAGCGCGAAGCCGGACTGGCCACGTACCGTCAGCAGGCTGACTTCGCGCTCTTCCTGGCCATCGACATGCTTGAGGCAGGCCAGGCCGTTGTCCGCCATCTTGAGCGCGGTGCGGTTGGCGCTGATCTTGAGCGCCTCGCGCGCCGACAGCTCGAAGTAACGCGCGGCACGGCTGAAGTTCTGCGACTTGCGCAGGTGAACGGCGAAGTAGCCGGGGTGACGACTGATCCAGGCGGGATACTTGTCCTCGATCAGCGCGACCACCTGATGGTGAATCCGGCGCCGCACATCCCGCGGACACGACAGGTAGGCCGCTTCCTGGATCAGCTGATGGGTAAACTGGTAGTCGAATTCACTGTCGCTGCTGCAGGCCTCGATGATCTCCAGGCGCTGCATGTTCTCGATGGCGCGCTTGAGGCGGCCCTCCTCGAACTCACAGCTCTGGCGCACGAAGCTCAGCTTGAAGACACGCCCCAACACCGCGGCGGCGTGGGCGACATCGCGCCCTTCTTCCAGCTGATCGATACGACTGGAGAGCAGACCGATCAGGCCCTTGGGCAATTCGTCGAGCTGCACCGGACGCCCTTCGCGGCGGTCCATGTCGAGACGCCGGCAGATTTCCTGCAGGTAGAGCGGCACGCCATCGCAGCGCTCGATGAGCTGACTGCGCATGCGCGGACTCAGATGCAGGCGATAACGACGCGAGAGATGCGACAGCAGGCGCGAGACCTGCATCGGGTCGAGGCGACCCAGCGCGATGTGCTGGTCCCAGTTGAGCTTGACCGCCAGGCTGTCGCGACCGTTGTGGCTCGCGGCCAGCATGAAGCCGATGTTGATCGGCAGACGCGCCTGCAGGCCAGCCAGCACCTTGAGCGACGGCTCGTCGAGCCACTGCAGGTCATCGATCATCATCACCAGCGGACGCAGGCTGGCTGACTTCTCGATCACCAGATGCAGTACGCGCACGACGCGTTCGACCGTCTCGCTGGACTGGATCAGCACTTCATCTTCGGCAGTATCTTCCGCCGTGCCGAGAACCGCGTGGAAGGAGCGACGCACTTCCTCGCTGATGCCCTGCAACGCCTCGGAAGACTCGAACAGCTGCTCGACGCTTTCGCGATCGATATTGCCGTCCAGACGCCAGCGAATCAGCGCCGTGACGACACTGTAGGGCTCCAGCTGCGAGAGACGCGTGGTCGGCATCCAGCACAGCCCGACATCCTGGCTCTGCTCCAGCTGACGGAAATTGACCATCAGGGCCGACTTGCCCATGCCGGAGTTGCCACTGACCAGCACGCTCTGGCGCAGGCCGATGCTGGCGCGGGCCAGCGCATCGCGCAGACGACGCAGCTCGCCCTCGCGACCGATCAAGGTCGGCAGCGAGGATTCGCGGGTGGCGACACTGCTGCCCAGCACCAGCGCACGCAGACGCACGCGACCGTCAGCGGCCAACAGGCGCGAGGTCAAGCGGGGCTGCAGGTCCAGTGCCGGCGGCATGTGCTGACTGGCTTCCTGGGAGATCACCAGCTCGCTGCCTTCGGCGGCGGTCATCAACTCGAGGGAATATTGCGTGACCTGACCCAGCGGGTCGGCCAGCTGACGCTCCGGCAGGTAGATGACCTGACCGGAGTGCAGACCCGCCGACAGCGAGAAGGCCGGCGGCTTGCCTTCACCGTCCCACAGCTTGGCGATCTCATCGGGGATCGCCTTGCTGCAGTGCTCATAAAGTGCGACCAGCTCGGCGAGCTGATGCGCCGGGCCGTGGGTGCCGAAGCATGCCAGGCCCACGCCACCCGTAGCGCCCGGTAGCCAGAAGCCGCCCAGGTGATGACACTGCTGCTCCAGCCAGCGCAACAGTTCGATCTGCAGCGTCAGACAGGCACGCGCCCAGACGCGGTCACGATGACTGTCCTTGACGCTCAGGCGAATGGCCATGACCGACAGCTGACGGTGATCGATTTCCTCTTCGCGCAGCGGCGCGCTGTCCAGCGACAGGGTCCGTGAGATGGCGCCCTGCGGCGTCATGGCACTCATGGTCTCGCTCTTGCCATCGGACCAGTAGCGCGCCAGCTGCAGGAAGCCGGGGTCCGGCTGCTGACCGGAGAGCGCCAGCTGCTGCAGGAAGGCATTGAACTGCTCATGGGCCGCGGCCGACTGGCCGCCTTCGGCCAGCTGACGCACGAGACGCTCATGGAAGGGGCCGTAACCGGAGAAGCGGCTGACCAGCGTGCGCAGCACGTCATCGGGCAGCGGCTCGTCAGTGGCCAGCACCCGCTCGGCGAACTGGATGACGCGCTGACGCCACTCGCCACGCACCTTGATCATCCAGCGTTGGAAGTCAGGGCACTGGGTCAAGGAAAGCTCCTCGACCAGGTCGCCACGATACAGGGTGAGGATCTCCCCCAGGGTGGCGACGGAGGGCGGTGCCAGCAGCAGGCCGTTGAGCTCGTCGAGGTCAAGCTCCCAGTGCTCCGGCAGCGAGAGCGCGATGGTCTGGCGCGACACCGTCAACAGGTTGTCGGCCTCTTCGCCGAGACTCTGACGCAGACAGTGCAAGGCGTGGCGAAGGTTGGTCCGTCCGGAGGACAGCCCCTGATCCGGCCAGAGCAACTCCGCCAACCCGGCACGGGAGACGGCCTGATCATGCAGCAGCAGATGCAGAAGTAGCGCCTTGACCTTGTCGTAGCTGAACTGAGTCAGCGTGTCATCACCCAACGTCAGCTGGAAATGTCCCAGCAGTGCCAGTTGAGCTTGACCAGATGTTTCCTGCGTCATGTGTCATCCATTTCAAAGTCGCGAACGAAACGCCAGCCCTGCCACGGCGCCGGTGATCCCCTGTCCTTGATCCTTGCCTTAGTCTCTCGTGCCTTGATCCATCGCGTCCCGACCCACCCTGGCCGAGGCGCGCGCTGCCCGTCGTGCACTCGGCTGACCACTGTGGAAGCGGAAGACAGCGTCGGGGGTTTCGATCAGCTCTCGTTCCACTTCACGTAGCACCGCGAGACGGGGTTCCAGTGGTTCATTGGTGTATTGCTCCGCCAACATGAGGTAATCCTCATAGTGACGTCCTTCTGACTTAACCAAAGTGCGATAGAACTTTGCAAGCTCTGGTTCCAGATACGGGATGAGGCGCGCGAAGCGCTCACACGACCTTGCCTCTATCAGGGCGCCGATCAGCAGGATGTCCACCAGGCGTTGCGGGTCTTCGTCCCTGACCTGCTGGCGCAGGGCTTCGGCATAGCGCGAGGCCTTGATATGCCGATAGACGATGCCCCGCTTCTCCATCAACCCAACCACCTGCTCGAAGTGCAGCAGCTCTTCGCGCGCCAGCTGTGACATCTTGGTCAACAGCAGTGGCCGGTTCACGTAGCGGTACATCAGGCTCATGGCGGTGGAGGCGGCTTTCTTCTCGCACTGCGCATGGTCGATCAGCAAAAGCTCCGGATTCTCAAGCGCCGCCTCGACCCAGCTCAGGGGCGTCCTGCAGGGCAGGAAGGCCAGCAGCGACGCCGGCAGCAAGACATCGGTATCTTCATCGCTTGGCCCCTGGGACGCTGCGATCACGCGCGCCCCAGCCTCACTCTCGCCATACTGGCCAGCATGAACATCATCATGCTGCTTGCTCTGCTCAGGCGCAATCACATTGCGCTCGGTCACGTCGGTCATTGAATTCATTGTCACGTCAGTCTTTTGTCTCGCTCGCTTGCGTCTGCTGCTGACTGACAGGAGACACCTCAACGACGGAGTTCATATCATTATCGGCACGCTTTGCCGCTTCCACCATGATTTCATCGTTTATATGGGCAAAAAGCTGTTCGGGCTCAAGTTCTCGCGCATGGGCCAGCGGTGCGATGCCATATGCCGACAGGTCCTTGATGCGGGTGCGCCCGACGCGCAGCAGCTCAACGGCGCGAGACAGCGCCGACTGATCGGCACGGAAACGGATGCGATGGCGGGTCAGCTGCTCGGCCAGCATGGCGTCATCGGCGACGCGCAGCCAGCGGGCGGCGACCTGACTGCGCAGCTCGTCCAGTGCCAGCATGCGCTCGGCGCGCTGGTCACTGTCATAGCCGAACCAGGCCAGGATCTCATGATCATGACGCTGGCAGCCGCGACAGACGCTATCGCCGACCGTAGTGGAGCAGACACCTACGCAAGGAGAAAGAATACGGCTCATGTTGCCCTCGGGGGAGGCGGAAAATGTGATTCGGGGTAACCCCCATCATACCGTGCGTACCTGAGGGCCGACAGCATCGCGCCGTCGGTGCCCAAAGAACCTCTTGTCAGCACCGCGCTGGGCGTCATCAGCGCGTCATCAGCGTTGCCGCATAGTGTTTGCTCAGCGTGATTTCCTGACAATCAGATGAAATATCAGAATGTTATGCCGTAATAGGCGACCAAAGTCTCAGCCCCCGCCACTGGGCGCTCCTTAACATTGTCGACAAAGTTGAGTAGACTCGCATTCGCCCCGTAGCGCCTGATTCGCTCGCAATAAGACGCTTGAATTACCCGCAAGAAGCCTCGAGGTGCCCCGCCCTGCGTCTTCAAGACGACTGGCCCGCGCATTTCGACACGATTACAGATGAGGGTCTCCCACGTGCTTGAAGCCTACCGTCAACAGGTTGAAGAACGCGCCCAGCAGGGCATCCCGGCAAAGCCGCTGACTGCCGAGCAGACCGCAGAGCTGGTCGAACTGCTCAAGAATCCGCAGGCCGGTGAAGAAGAGTTCATCCTCGATCTGTTCACCAATCGCATTCCCCCGGGTGTTGATGAAGCCGCTTACGTCAAGGCTGGCTTCCTGACCGCCATCGTACGTGGCGAAGCCGCTTCTCCGCTGATCGACAAGACACATGCCGTCAAGCTGCTCGGCACCATGCAGGGCGGCTACAACATCGCCACGCTGGTCGAGCTGCTGGACGACGAAAGCCTGGCCAAGGAAGCCGGCGAACAGCTCAAGCACACCCTGCTGATGTTCGACGCCTTCCACGATGTCGCTGACCGCGCCAAGGCCGGCAACGCCGTCGCCCAGGCCGTGCTGCAATCCTGGGCCGACGCCGAATGGTTCCTGTCCAAGCCGGCACTGGCCGAGAAGATCTCACTGGCCGTCTTCAAGGTGCCGGGCGAGACCAATACCGATGACCTGTCTCCGGCGCCTGACGCCTGGTCACGTCCGGACATCCCGCTGCACGCCAACGCGATGCTCAAGAACCCGCGTGAAGGCATCAACCCGCAGGAAGATGGCGTCGTCGGCCCGCTGGCCCAGATCGAGGAAGTGAAGGCCAAGGGCTTCTCGGTCGCCTACGTCGGTGACGTGGTCGGTACCGGTTCCTCACGCAAGTCCGCCACCAACTCCGTGCTGTGGTTCTTCGGCGACGACATCCCGTTCGTGCCCAACAAGCGCGCCGGCGGTTTCTGCATCGGCAACAAGATCGCGCCGATCTTCTTCAACACCATGGAAGATGCCGGCGCCCTGCCCATCGAGATGGACGTCGAGAAGATGGCCATGGGCGATGTCATCGACATCTACCCGTACGAAGGCAAGGTCTGCCGTCACGACACCGACGAAGTCATCTCCACCTTCTCCCTCAAGACTCAGGTCCTGCTGGACGAAGTGCGTGCTGGCGGCCGTATCCCGCTGATCATCGGTCGCGGTCTGACCGACAAGGCGCGTACCGAGCTGGGTCTGGAGGCGTCTGACGTCTTCCGCCTGCCGGAGCAGCCGAAGGACACCGGCAAGGGCTTCACCCTCGCACAGAAGATGGTCGGCAAGGCCTGCAACCTGGAAGGCGTGCGTCCGGGCATGTACTGCGAGCCGAAGATGACCACCGTCGGCTCCCAGGACACCACTGGCCCGATGACCCGCGACGAGCTGAAGGATCTGGCATGTCTGGGCTTCCAGGCCGACCTGGTGATGCAGTCCTTCTGCCACACCGCTGCCTACCCGAAGCCGGTCGACGTCGAGACTCACCACACCCTGCCCGACTTCATCATGAACCGCGGCGGCGTCTCCCTGCGTCCGGGCGACGGCATCATCCACTCGTGGCTGAACCGCATGCTGCTGCCGGACACCGTCGGCACCGGTGGTGATTCCCACACCCGCTTCCCGATGGGCATCTCCTTCCCGGCGGGTTCTGGCCTGGTGGCCTTCGCCGCCGCCACTGGCGTGATGCCGCTGGACATGCCGGAATCCATCCTGGTGCGCTTCAAGGGCGAACGTCGTCCGGGCATCACCCTGCGTGACCTGGTCCACGCCATCCCGCTGTACGCCATCAAGCAGGGCCTGCTGACCGTCGACAAGGCCAACAAGAAGAACGCCTTCTCTGGCCGCATTCTGGAAATCGAAGGTCTGGAAGATCTGACGGCCGAACAGGCATTCGAGCTGTCCGACGCCTCTGCCGAGCGTTCCGCCGCCGGTTGTACCATCACGCTGTCCGACGAGAGCGTGACCGAGTACCTGACCTCCAACATCACCCTGCTCAAGTGGATGATCGCCAACGGTTACGGCGATGCCCGTACCATCGAGCGTCGTATCGCGGGCATGGAAGAGTGGCTGGCCAACCCGAGTCAGATGCGTGCCGACAAGGACGCCGAATACGCCGAGATCATCGAGATCGACCTCGCCGAGATCGATCAGCCGGTGCTGTGTGCGCCGAACGACCCCGACGATGCCCGTCTGCTGTCCGACGTCGCCGGTCAGAAGATCGACGAAGTCTTCATCGGCTCGTGCATGACCAACATCGGTCACTTCCGCGCCGCAGGCAAGCTGCTCGAGAAGCAGCCGGCCGGTAGCCTGAAGACCAAGCTGTGGCTGGCACCGCCGACCAAGATGGACCAGCACCAGCTGACCGAGGAAGGCTACTACGGCATCTACGGCCGTGCCGGCGCGCGCATGGAAATGCCGGGCTGCTCACTGTGCATGGGTAACCAGGCACGTGTGGCTGCCAAGTCCACCGTGGTGTCCACCTCCACGCGCAACTTCCCGAACCGTCTGGGCGATGGCGCCAACGTCTTCCTGGCCTCTGCCGAGCTTGCAGCCATCGCGGCCGTGGTCGGTCGTCTGCCGACCGTCGAGGAATATCAGGGCTACATGGGCGAATTCGATGCCATGGCAGGCGAGATCTATCGCTACCTGAACTTCCATGAGATCGAAGAGTTCCAGAACGCCGCTTCCAACGTGATTCCGGTCACCCAGGAAGCCTGATCAGGCGGGGAGTCATGCGCCACTGCATGACTCCCCTCTGACAGCAGCACTGGCGTCATGACAGACAACGAAACGGGCCGCCCCTCAAGGGACGGCCCGTTTTTTCATGCCTGCGACAAGCTCAGTGGTGCAAGCGCCCTGCCTCAGAACTTGTAGCCGACCGAGGCGGTGAAGGCATCCACCTGATAATCGCTGTCGAAGTCATAGCGCTCGTACTCGGCACGGATCAGGAACGGGTCCAGATTGACCTGCGCACCGGCGCCATAGACCGGATCAAAGCCGTCGTTGTCCTTCAGATCGACGCTGGAATTGCCCAGATTGCCATCGACATCGGTTTCCCACTTGGCCATCCCCGCCTTGGCGAACAGCGAGAAGTACTGACCGATGGGCAGGATACCCACCACGTTGACACCGTAGGCCTTGGACTCGAGATCGGTATTGCTGAAGTCATTGCCCTTGAGCTGGACAGTCCCCAGGTCGGTGTAGAAGGCCTCAGTGGCGAAGTACGGGTTGTACTGATAGCCCACGAAGGCCTTGTAGACGTTGTCGTCATCATCCACATCGAAGTCATCGCTGCCGGATTCGATGAAGTCACCGGCTTCATCGGAATCATCGTTCTCAAGGCTGGAGAAGCCGGTACCGGCACCGATGTAGAGCCCGTCGCTGGCATTGCCTGCCGCCTGAGCATGACCACTGAGCGCCAGAGCGAGAGCGGCGAAGGAAACGGTAGCCAACGGGGCGGCCAGAAGACGTGACTTGCTCATGTATTGCTCCTTGATCCAATGGGCGGCACAGGCAGCTGCCGGCCAGGTACTGACGGCAAGACCGCGCCTGTCATGGGTTGCAGGAGCATCGTGGTAGATATAGAACAGTGTTTCAAGAGTGGCGTTTTGACTACTTGTGACGTCGCAAGCCGGCAACATCGCCTGCCGATGCCCTTTTGCACCCCTCTCGGCCAATCACCAGCTGGGCTGACTACCAGCCCAGCTGATCACCTAAACGTCTAGCCACCAGTCCGCTTGCCCACCAGCCAGCCTGTCGAGCCACTGGCGTCGCATTGCCGCCAGGCCTTGGTAGAGATGCAAAGCCCTGGCGTATCGGGCATTCTCGGGGTTGTGGCATTGCAGCAATCAAAGCGCTCCGTCCCTCAAGCGGCCTGCCTCGGCCGCCCAGCACAAGGAATCCGACATGACGCATCCCATCTCCACCCCCGACCTCTGCGATGAGTTCCCCGACGTGCAGGTGCTCGAGCCACTGTTCATCAACTACGGCGGCGTCGAGTCCTTCGGCGGCGAAGTCGTGACCATCAAGTGCTTCGAGGACAACTCGCTGGTCAAGGAAGCCGTCGCGGAGCCCGGCGCAGGCCGCGTCCTGGTCGTCGATGCCGGCGGCTCGATGCGCTGCGCCATGCTGGGCGACATGCTCGCCGAGCAGGCCGCCAAGAGCGGCTGGGCCGGCGTGATCATGTATGGCTGCATCCGCGATGTGGATGAGATCCACGCCACCAATCTCGGCGTGCAGGCACTGGGCTGCTACCCGCGTCCCAGCATCAAGCGCGGCGAAGGCCAGCGCGATATCCCGGTCACCTTCGCCGGCGTCACCATCGTGCCGGGCGACTATCTCTACGCCGACAACAATGGCGTCATCACCGCCAAGGAAGCACTGATCCGTACCCAGCCGACTCCCTGAGTCGCCGTCTCGCGCCGCGGTGCACGCCGCAATGAAAACGCCCCCGCAACCAGGCAGGTTGCGGGGGCGTTTCGCGTTCAAAGTCGCGGACTCAGCGAGTGCTGGCGGGCTCAGCGTTGGATGAGTCGGTCTGTGAACCGGCCTGAGCACTGGCCTGAGAGGCCGCAGCCGCATCGTCGGCACGTGCGAAGCGGTCCACCACGGCGGCGCAGGCAGCGTCACCGGTGATGTTGAGCGCGGTGCGCGTCATGTCGAAGATACGATCCAGCGCGAACAGCAACGGCAGGCCTTCGATGGGGATACCGGCAGCCAGCAGCACGGCGACCACCAGGAACGACGGCCCCGGCACGCCGGCCTGACCGATGGCACCCAGAGTCGCGGTGAACACGATGGCGGCGTAGGCGGAGAAGCCGAGGTCGACATTGAAGACCTGGGCGAAGAACATCGCCACCAGCCCGTAATAGATGGCATTGCCGCTCATGTTGATGGTCGCGCCCAGCGGCAGCACGAAGGCAGAGGTGGCGTTCTTGAGGCCCAGCTCCTTCTCGCAGACTTCCATGTTGACCGGCAGGGTCGCCATGGAGGACGCCGTGGACAGCGCGACGGCCTGCGGCTTCTTCATCACGGACATGAAGCGGCCCAGCGGCACGTCAGAGCCGAACTTGACCACCAGCGGGTAGAACACGAAGCCGTAGATGAGGATGGCGCCCATGTAGACGAGGAACAGCTTCATCACCAGCGTCAGTACATCGAAGCCGAAGGTGCCGACGGCGTCCGCCATCAGGCCGAAGACGCCGATCGGCGCGATCAGCATCACCACGTTGATCATCCACACGAAGGCTTCAATGACGGTGTTCAGGCCTTCGATCAGCGGCTTGCCACGCTCGCCGGTCTTGGACAGGCCAATGCCGAGGAACAGGCAGAACACCAGAATCTGCAGGATATTGGCATCGGTGAGTGCCCCGAAGATATTGGTCGGCACCATGCCCAGAATGGTGTCCATCACGCCCGGTACGCTGCCCTTGTCAGCGTAGGCATTGGAGAACATGCCCTTGGCGCTTTCCAGGTCCACCCCGCTGCCCGGCTGGAAGACATGCCCCATCACCAGCGCCAGCATCACGGCCACGGCAGAGGTCAGCATGAAGAAGGCGAAGGTGGAGATACCGATCTTGCCGGCAGAAGGGCTGTCGCCCAGATTGGCGGCTCCCGACACGATGGAGACCGCGATCAGCGGCACGACCAGCATCTTGATCAGGTGAATGAACAGCTCACCCAGTGGCGCGAACATCGAGGCGTCTTCGCCCATGTACGCCCCGACACCTGCACCCAGGATCATGGCGATGACTACCTGGACGCCGATGTTTTTCCATAAAGACTGTTTCACGTTACGACTACCTTGGATTGTGTCTGAAAGGTCGGTTGTTGCGTGCCACCGCAGTGCTGGCTACCGGTGAGGCCTGCCGTCATTGCCACCATGGATATTGTGGTCAGCGGGGTGGCTGGGATTATAAATGACTGCCTTTTTTACATAAGGTAGAAAGATAATCATTTAGTCGCGCAATCGAGATCATTTTGTTGCCATTTGTTACTAACTGACGTCTTTGTGCTGCTTTCTCCCCCATTGGTCTAATGCCAGAGCTGACCAATCATTCAGGTTTCAGGCACGAAACGAAAAGCGCCCACCGCACGTTGAGTGCGATGGGCGCCCTGGGTGACAACGACCGTCTGCGCCTCAGCGCGTCAGGTCACCATCCTGGGAAGCCTGGGTTACACCAGCTCCTTGTCCGCCAGCATGAACCAGGTTTCCAGCACGGAATCCGGGTTGAGGGAGACGCTGTCGATGCCCTCTTCCATCAGCCACTTGGCCAGCTCCGGATGGTCCGACGGGCCCTGACCACAGATGCCGACGTACTTGCCCTGCGCCTTGCAGGCACGGATCGCCATCGACATCAGCTGCTTGACCGCCGGATTACGCTCATCGAAGAGGTGAGCGACGATGCCGGAGTCGCGATCCAGCCCCAGGGTCAGCTGGGTCAGGTCGTTGGAGCCGATGGAGAAGCCATCGAAGTGCTCGAGGAACTGATCCGCCAGCAGCGCGTTGGTCGGCAGCTCGCACATCATGATGACGCGCAGGCCGTTCTCGCCACGTACCAGACCATTCTCGCCCAGCAGCTTGATGACCTGCTCCGCCTCGCCGGTGGTGCGCACGAAGGGCACCATGATCTCGACGTTGGTCAGCCCCATCTCGTCACGCACGCGCTTGAGGGCACGGCATTCCAGATCGAAGCAGTCGCGGAAGGTATCTGACACGTAGCGCGAGGCACCACGGAAGCCCAGCATCGGGTTCTCTTCGCCCGGCTCGTACATCTTGCCGCCGATCAGGTTCTCGTACTCGTTGGACTTGAAGTCCGACATGCGCACGATGACCTTCTGCGGGTGGAAGGCGGCCGCCAGGGTGGAGATGCCCTCGACCAGCTTGTCGACGTAGAAGTCGACCGGGCTTGCGTAGCCGGCGGTGCGCGCATCGATGGTCTGCTGCAGATCGATGGGCAGGGTGGCGTAGTCGAGCAGCGCCTTGGGGTGCACGCCGATCATGCGGTTGATGATGAACTCGAGGCGCGCCAGGCCCACACCGGCATTCGGCAGACGCGAGAAGCTGAAGGCGCGGTCCGGGTTGCCGACGTTCATCATGATCTTGAACGGAATCTCCGGCATCTCGTTGACGCTGGTGACGGTGCGATCGAAGTTGAGGATACCGTCATAGACATGACCGGTATCGCCTTCGGCGCAGGAGACTGTCACTTCGCGGCCTTCGGCCAGCACCGAGGTCGCGTCGCCACAGCCGACCACGGCCGGAATGCCCAGCTCACGCGCGATGATCGCCGCGTGGCAGGTACGACCGCCACGGTTGGTGACGATGGCGGAGGCGCGCTTCATGACCGGCTCCCAGTCCGGATCGGTCATGTCGGTGACCAGCACGTCGCCGACCTGCACCTTGTCCATCTGCTCCGGGTTGTCGATCACGCGCACCGCACCCTGGCCGATTCGCTGGCCGATGGCACGCCCGGTGACCAGAGTGCGACCCTTCTCGCGCAGCTGGAAGCGCTCGAGGTTGCCGCCCTCTTCCTGGCTGACGACCGTTTCCGGACGCGCCTGGACGATGTAGAGCTTGCCGTCGTCACCATCACGCGCCCACTCGATGTCCATCGGACGCTGGTAATGCTTCTCGATGATCATGGCCTGGCGCGCCAGTGCCTCGACATCGGCATCGCTGATGCAGAAACGGTGGCGGTCCGGCACCGGCACGTCGACGGTCTCGACGGAGCGACCCGCACTGGTGTCGTCGGTGTAGACCATCTTGATCAGCTTGGAGCCCAGGTTGCGGCGCAGTACCGCCGGGCGGCCAGCGGCCAGCGTGGTCTTGTGGACGTAGAACTCGTCAGGATTGACCGCGCCCTGCACCACGGTCTCGCCCAGGCCCCAGGAGCCGGTGACGAAGACGGCGTCGCGGTAGCCGGATTCGGTGTCCAGGGTGAACATCACGCCGGAAGCGGCCGTCTCGGAACGCACCATCTTCTGTACGCCGGCAGACAGCGCGACCAGTGAGTGATCGAAGCCCTTGTGCACGCGGTAGGAGATGGCGCGGTCATTGAACAGTGACGCGAACACCTCGTGAACCGCACGCTTGATGTTGTCGAAGCCTTCGATGTTGAGGAAGGTTTCCTGCTGACCGGCGAAGGAGGCATCCGGCAGATCTTCCGCGGTGGCGGAGGAGCGCACGGCGACCTTCAGGTTCGGGTGCCTGGCCTGAAGCTCGGCATAGGCACGTTCCATCTCGGCCTCGAAGGCCGGCGGCAGCGGCGTGTCGATGATCCACTGACGAATCTCGGCACCGACGCGCGCCAGTTCGACCACGTCGTCCACATCGAGGGCATCGAGGGCGGCATTGATACGCTTGTCGAGGCCTTCGTGGGCCAGGAATTCGCGATAGGCATAGGAGGTAGTCGCAAAGCCGCCGGGCACGGTGACACCGGCATCGGCCAGATTGGAGATCATCTCACCGAGCGAGGCGTTCTTGCCGCCAACGCGATCAACATCGTTCATGCCGAGCTGATCGAAATCGACGACGTATTCGGATGTGGCTTGCTGTGACAAGGGAACCCCCTGGTACCAATGGATGGAAACGAATGACCGATGGAGGACGATGAACCGCCTTCCGTTCAGCAATGACGCCACCCTAACAAGCTCTCTCTAGTATTAGCCATTGGTCTAACCGGCTAGTCAGTGGAGGAGGACTACAACCCTGAGCCTGTTTCAGACGTTCTGTCGCCATCGTCGGCGAACATGTCGACAAGCCAGAAACGGCCGCTACAGGAATGTAGTCATGCGGCGCTTTTGTAGAGAACGGGAACACGGGATTTCTCATATCGCGCCACTGGCCCTGTGCCGGATATTGCAAGCTCGACAGTGAACACCGACACTTGGGGTCTTCACGGGCAACAGCCTGAGCGGGCTGGTGTCTTCGATTCGTTCTTCACGAGTGCCCGTCATGACCCGAACCGCCTTCTTCATTTCCGATGGCACCGGCATCACCGCCGAGACACTGGGACGCAGTCTGCTCGCCCAGTTCGAGAATACCGACATCCGCATGGTGACCAAGCCCTACATCGATTCGGCCGAAAAGGCGACGGCACTGGTCAAGGCCATCGAGAGCGCGCATGCCAATGACGGCGAGCGCCCGATCATCATCGACACCATCGTCGACCAGAACATCCGCGACATCATCTCCGAATCCTCCGGCTTCAAGGTCGACATCTTCTCGACCTTCCTCAAGCCGCTGGAAGAGGAACTGGACACCCACTCGTCCTACAGCGTCGGCAAGACCCACTCCATCGGGCAGGACGACGTCTACATGAATCGCATCGATTCGGTGCATTTCGCCCTCGACAACGATGATGGAGCGCGCACGCATCAATACGACAAGGCCGACGTCATCCTCATCGGCGTCTCACGTTGCGGCAAGACGCCGACCTCGCTGTATCTGGCGCTGCAATTCGGTATCCGCGCCGCCAACTACCCGCTGACCGAGGATGATCTGGACGAGTCCGGCACCCTCAAGATGCCCGCTTCACTGGCGCAATATCGTCACAAGCTGTTCGGGCTGACCATCGACCCGCGCCGTCTGGCCGCCATCCGGACCGAGCGTCGCCCCAACAGCCGCTACTGCTCGATCGACCAGTGTCTGCAGGAAGTCGAGCAGACCGAGGCACTCTTCCGCCGCTCCAAGGTGCCCTACATCGATACCACACGTTTCTCGATCGAAGAGATCTCGACACGCATGATCGCCGAGACCGGCCTGGCACGCCGCTTCTCACCGCGCTGACCCCGACGCCAGATCATCACAAGTCGAACACAACAACACACGTCGACCACGACGACAGACATCGACCACGACGACAGACATCGACCACAACAACACCGCTACTCACCCAGGAAATCCTCCCATGTTCAACACCAACCACTACTTCGACGGCCAGGTGGCCTCCATCGCCTTCCAGAGCGCCGACCTTCCTGCCACGGTCGGCGTGATGGCCATCGGCGAATTCGTGTTCGCCACCAGCCAACGCGAATACATGACCCTGATCAGCGGCGACATGCAGGTACTGCTGCCGGGCGCGGAAGAGTGGTATCAGCTCGCCGCCGGCGAAAGCTTCATCGTCGAAGCCAACCAGAGCTTCGAGGTGCGCACTACGGTCGAATCCGCCTACCTGTGCAAGTACGAAGACGCTTAAGGCACTGGAAAACAGCCGCCCAAGGCACTGAAAGCCAGACATGAAAAAGCCGCCGTCCCCTCTCGGGTCACGGCGGCTTTTTTTCGTCACGACGACTGTCTCTCGCTACCAGGCTCAGGCGCGCTGCCTGAGGACCGAGCGCAGCGCCAGATAACTGATGCCGCCCATCAACAGGTAACTTGTCGCTACCCCGGCAAAGATGCCGATCACGCCATACAGGGCGCCGCCCAGCCAGGCCAGCGGCACCAGCAAGGCGAACAGACGCACCAGCGAGAGCACCATCGCGCGGCGCGGCTTGTGCAGCGCATTGAGGCTGGAATTGGCGAGAATGATCACGCCCTGGGCCCCGAGGGCGGCGGGAATCAGCCATAGATAGGTGCTGACCAGCCCCGCGACCTCCTGGCTCTCGGCGAAACGCGCCGCGATCCACTCACCGCCCAGCCCGAGCCCCAACCAGACCACCAGCTGCCAGGCGAGAATGAAGGCCAGCACGCCGTGGATGGCGCGCCACACACGCTTCTGCTGCCCGGCACCGTCGTTCTGGCTGATGAAGGGCGACAGCGTCATGGACAGCGCCAGCACCAGAATCAGCGCCAGCGACTCGATGCGCGAGCCGATACCGTAAGCCGCCACCGCCGCGTGACCATGCTGACTGACGATACGCGTGACCAGCGCGGTGGCAATCGGCGTCATCACGCTGGTCAGCGCGGCAGGCAGGCCGATCGCCCCTACTTCACGCCATGACGTCACCAGCCGCGTCACGCTCAGGTGACGGAAATCGAGCCGCGCGCGCAGCAGTGGCAATGCCAGCAAGCCCAGCGTCATCGCCAGCCATGACAGCACCGTGGCCAGCGCCGCGCCCGCCACGCCCATGCCCTGCCAGTCACCGATGCCGAAGATCAGCAGCGGGTCGAGCAGCGCATTGAGCACCCCCGCCGCCGCCATCACCAGCGAGGGCACCAGCGTATTGCCCTCGGCGCGCAGCACGCTGCCCAGCACACGCGGCAGCAACACGAAGGGCGCGCCGAAATACCACACCTGCATGTAGTCGCGGATATGCGGCATCAGGGTGTCATCGGCCCCCAGCAGCCCGAACAGCGGCTCGATGCTGGCAAGCCCCAGCACCAGCATCACCAGCCCCAGCAGCAGCCCCAGCAGACTGGAATCCGTGGTGCGCGCCTTGACGGTCTCGAGCTCGCCTCGCCCCAGCCGACGCCCCACCACTGCGGTGGTGCCGATGGACAGACCGATGGCGATGCTGATCACGCCGAAGGTGACCGGGAAGGTCATGGTCACCGCCGCCAGCTCCGGCGTGCCTAGCTGGGCGATGAACCAGGCATCCACCAGGTTGAACAGCATCATGGTGACGATGCCGCCGATCACCGGCCCCGTCATGCGCGCCAGCGTCGAGGCGATCGGGTCACGCACCAGATCGCGCGTGCCACGCCGAGACGAGGCACGTCTGGGGGTGGCAGGGGTATCAGGGTCAGACATACAGGCTCCGGACAGAAAACGACCCCGACCGGCGAGGCGCCAGCGGGGTCGAACAGTGTAAAGCATCAGCGTGTCAGGTGAGGGGCAACGCTGGAACGCGCCGAGCCTCCCCGCGCTGCGTCAGTTGCCCTGCATGAAGGGCGAGACGACCTCTCCCCCCGCCTCACGCCAGGCCGCGAAGCCGCCACCCAGATGGGCCACCGGCCCGAAACCCATGTCCTTGAGCGACTTGGTGGCCAGTGCCGAGCGCAGCCCGCCGGCACAGAACAGCACATAGCGCCCTTCGCGCGCGAAGTCGGCGCGGTGATAGGGCGAGGCAGGGTCGACCCAGAACTCCAGCATGCCGCGCGGCGCGTGGATGGCGCCGGGGATACGCCCTTCGCGCTCCAACTCACGCACATCGCGGATGTCCACCAGCGTCAGCGGCGTGCCGCCGGTGCGGGCCTCTTCCAGCGCCTCGCGCAGCTCGCGGGGCGACAGGGTCTCGATCTCCGTCTCGGCGGCGGCCACCAGCTCACTGACCGGTCGAATCATGGGGTGCTCCTTGCAGATGATGTTGTCCTCGGGTGCATGTCAGCGGCTGACTGCGTGATAGCTCACGCATCCGCCTCGCCACAGCGATAGAAGCGCTGGATGCTCGAGAAATCGAGACGGCCTGCGCCCTGGGCGGCATGCTGGACGAACAGATTACGCGCCTGGGAGCCCATTGGCACCGCCGATTTCGAGCCCAGCGCCATCTCCCAGGCAAGGCCAAGATCCTTGGTCATCAGATCGACCAGGAAGCCGCCCTGATAATCATTGGAGGCCGGCGCGGCTTCCATCACGCCAGGCCAGGGGTTGTAGACGTTGAGCGCCCAGTTGCCGCCGGATGACTGCTTCATCACCTCCGAGAGCACGGCCGGGTCCAGTCCGTTCTTGACCCCCAGCGCCAGCGCCTCGGCGGTGCCGCTCATCAGGATGCCCAGCAGCATGTTGTTGCAGATCTTGGCGACCTGACCGCTGCCGGCCGGGCCTGCGTGGAACAGATTCTTGCCCATCACTTCCAGCAGCGGCTCGGCACGCGCATAGCCGTCGGCCTCGCCGCCGACGATGAAGCTCAGCGTGCCGGCACGTGCACCACCGACCCCGCCGGACACCGGGGCGTCCATGAAGGTGATACCACGCTCGGCGGCGTGGCGCGCGACCAGACGGGCATCATCCGGCGCGATGGTCGAGGCGTCGATCACCAGTACCGAGGCGTCGAGCGCAGCCAGGAGGCCACCCGCACCGTCTTCCTTGTCACCCAGATAGAGCTTTCGCACGTGCTGACCGGCCGGCAGCATGCTGATCAACACCTCGACACCCTCGACGACCTCTCCGGGAGATGCCGCACGGGTGGCGCCCGCCTCGACCAGCTCGTTCATGGCCGACTCGACCAGATCGAAGACCCTTACCGCATGGCCAGCCTTGACCAGATTGAGGGCCATGGGGCCGCCCATGTTGCCGAGCCCGATGAAACCGATGGATGTCATGGCAATGCTTCCTCGTGAACAGGTTCTTGTTGTCATTGGCGTCCGGCGACATGTCCGACCTGCCGCCGTGCTGAACAGCGCGCTTACAGATCCATCAGCGGATGCTCGTCCTCTTCCCACAACGGTGCGAAGAAGCCGTCGATGTATTCCTCGGAGACCTGGGCGATCGAGGCATAGGCCCACTGCGGTTGCTTGTCCTTGTCGATCAGCAGGGCGCGCACCCCTTCGGCAAGCTCGGTGCCCATGCAGCAGCGCACCGACAGGGTCAGCTCGTCGCGGAAGGCCTCCGCCAGCGAGGAGTGGCGATGGCGTGCCAGCATGCGAAATACCAGATGCGGTGAACTGGGGCAGCCGGCCAGCAGGCGCTCGCGGTTGGCGCTCAGCCACGCATTGCAGTCACTGCGCGCCTGGGGGTCATCGATGATTCGCTGGCAGGCCTTCAGCACTTCGCGCCCGGCGACCAGCTGCTGAAGGTGATCGAAGAGCGGCAGCACCTGCCCCGGCGGTGCCAGCTCACGGCACTCGAACTCGCTCAGCACCTGGCTCAGGTGACGCGACGGATGACGGCCGAACTCCCCCTCACACAGCGCCTGCTTGAGCGCCTCGCGCTGCTCATCGGGAATCAGGCGTGTCGCAAGCCCCAGATCCAGCGCATCGCGGGCATTCAGCTGCGCACCGGTCGCGCCGAGATACTCGCCGATGCCACGCGGCAGGCGATTGAGCAGCCAGCTGGCGCCGACATCCGGGTACAGGCCGATGCTGACCTCCGGCATCGCCAGCCGTGAGCTTTCGGTGACCACGCGCTCGCAACCGCCGGCGAACAGCCCCATGCCGCCGCCCATCACGATGCCGCCGCCCCACACCAGCAGCGGCTTGGGGAAGGTATGCAGCCGGTGATCGAGCCGGTATTCCGCGGTGAAGTAGCGCGTGGCGAAGAAATCCTCCAGCGCTTCAAGAGGGTCTGCGCCTTCGCTGGCAGGCGCCGTGGTCATCGCCTGATAGAGCGCCACGATATCGCCACCGGCACACAACGCACGCTCGCCGGCGCCTTCCAGCCACACCATGGCGATGCTGCTGTCCAGCTCCCAGGCATCCAGCTGGGCCTCGATGCGCTCGATCATGGCCAGCGACAGCGCATTCAGCGAGCGCGGCGCATTCAGGCGCATGATACCCAGCTGCTTGCCGTCGCGGGCGCGCCGCGTCTCGAACACCACGGGCGCCTCGACATCGGTCGCGGCCTTGGCGGTGACACCTTCTATCTGGCTCATGAACGCCCTCCTCCCTTCACCTCTTCCTGACGCGAGACCCATTGCGGGGCGCGCTTCTCGAGGAAGGCACTCACGCCCTCCTTCTGGTTGGGGTCATCGAACAGCTCGACGAACAGCTCGCGCTCCATGCGCAGGCCATCGCTCATGCCGCGATGGCGCGACGACATGATCAACGCCTTGCAGCGTGCCACCGCGCTCGGGCTCTGGTTGGCGACGCTCTCGGCGATCGCCAGCGCGCGCTCGAAGCTCTGGCCGGTCTCGACCACCTCTTCCGCCAGCCCGATGCGACCGGCGGTCTCGGCGTCCACCTGTTCACCACACAGGATCATGCGCTTGGCCCAGCCTTCGCCGACCAGCCACGGCAGGTGCTGGGTACCGCCCGCACACGGCAACAGCCCCACCTTGGCCTCCGGCAGCGCCAGCCTGGCCTGACGTTCGACGATGCGCATGTCGCAGGCCAGCGCGCACTCGAGCCCGCCGCCCATCGCGTAGCCGTTGACGGCGGCGATCGTCACGCCCGGGAAGTTGGCCAGCCGCTCGAAGGCCAGCCCGAAGCGACGCGCCATGGTGGCGGCGACGCCCTTGTCACCATCGGCGAAGGTCTTGAGATCGGCGCCGGCGGAGAAGAACTTGTCGCCCTCACCGGTGATCACCACCGCACTCACGCTGCCATCGCCCTCCAGCTCGTCGAGCAGCTGCTCCAGCTCGATCAAGGACGCTTCCGTCCAGGTGTTGGCCGGCGGGTTGTTGATGGTGACCCGGGCGATATGACGATCCTTCTCGAGAACGAGGCATGGCCCTTGACTGGATGACATCATGTAACTCCCTGAAAGATGGTAACCAATGACGAATTGAAGTGGAGGCGGCGTTACGCCAGCGACTCGATCATGCCCGGCGTCAGAAGACGCCGCGCGATGATCAGACGCATGATCTCGTTGGTGCCTTCCAGAATCTGGTGCACACGGGTGTCACGCACCAGTCGCTCCAACGGGTACTCGCGGATATAACCGTAGCCGCCATGCAGCTGGAGTGCCTGATTGCAGACCTCGAAGCCCATGTCGGTGGCGAAGCGCTTGGCCATCGCACAGTGGGCGCTGGCCTCGGCGTCGCCCTCATCGAGCTTGAAGGCCGCCAGCCGCACCAGGGTGCGCGCCGCGGTCAGCTCAGTGGCCATGTCGGCCAGCTTGAACTGCAGGGCCTGGAAATGGGCCAGCTCGCGCCCGAACTGCTTGCGCTCGCCGAGATAATCCCGCGACAGCTCCAGCGCCTTCTGGGCCGCACCCAGTGAGCAGGTGGCGATATTGATGCGGCCGCCATCCAGTGCCTTCATCGCGAAGCGGAAGCCCTCGCCCTCCTCGCCCAGACGATTGGCCGCCGCAACCCGCACGCGATCGAAGCTCACCAGCCGGGTCGGCTGGCTGTTCCAGCCCATCTTGTCTTCCTTCTTGCCGTAGCTGATGCCCTCGGCGTCAGCTGGCACCACGAAGGCAGAGATACCCGCCGCGCCGCTGTCCGGCTCACCTGTGCGCGCCATCACCACCAGCACGTCCGTGGCGCCGGCACCGGAGATGAACATCTTGGAGCCACTCAGGTAGTAGTCATCGCCCTCGCGCTCGGCGCGGGTGCGCAGGCTGGCGGCATCACTGCCGCTGCCCGGCTCGGTCAGGCAGTAGGAGCCGAGCTTGTCGCCCGCCACCATCGCCGGCACCCACTGCTCGCGGCAGCTGTCCGTGGCGAAACTGGCGATCATCCAGCCCACCATGTTGTGGATGGTGATGTAGGCGGTGGTCGAGATGCAGCCGGTCGCCAGCTGCTCGAGAATGATGGAGCTGTCGAGGCGTGGCAGGCCAAGGCCGCCGTGCTCCTCGGGGACGTAAAGCCCCATGAAGCCGGCCTCGCCCGCCTTGCGAAGTGTCTCAATGGGGAAGTGGGCCGTGGCGTCCCACTCGGCGGCATGCGGGGCAAGCTCGGCATCCGCGAAGGCACGCGCCCCCTCCTGGAGGGCACGCTGGTCATCGGTCAGCGAAAAGTTCATGCAGCTGCCTCCTGTTGTCCTTGTTCTGTCGGCCCGGGTCTATCGCCCGGGCCTGTCAAAGCGGCTCAGCGCATCTGAGGAGCCATCAGCGCATTTGAATAGAGAAGTTGGGCTGATTACCCTCGGCCGGCGCATCATCGAACCAGCGCGCTGTCACCGTCTTGGTCTCGGTATAGAAGCGCACCGCCTGCTTGCCATAGGCATGCAGATCGCCGAAGAAGCTGCCGCGCCAGCCGGTGAATGAGAAGAACGGCAGCGGTACCGGAATCGGCACGTTGATGCCGACTTGACCGACCGCGATCTCGTTCTGGAAGCGCCGCGCCGCGCCGCCGGAGCGCGTGAAGATGGAGGTGCCGTTGCCGTAGGGGTTGTTGTTGATCAGCGCGATGGCCTCGGACAGATCCGCCGCCTCCATGCAGCACAGCACCGGCCCGAAGATTTCCTCGCGATAGAGCACCATCTCCGGCGTCACCCTGGAGAACAGGCACGGCCCCAGCCAGTTGCCATCGGGATAGCCCGCCACCGAGACACCACGACCATCCAGCAGCAGCTCGGCGCCTTCCTGCTCGCACTGCTGGATCCAGCCGGTCACGCGCTCCAGCGCCTGCGGCGAGATCAGCGGCCCGTAGCTGGCGCCCTTGTCATCCCAGGCGCCCGGACGCACCTCGGCCAGCGCATCGCGCACCCGCTCGATCAAGGCCTTCGAATCACCGACGAAGACCGCCACCGAGATCGCCATGCAACGCTGACCCGCCGCGCCGACACTGGCACCGACCAGCGCGTTGACCACCTGGTCCGCCGGGGCATCCGGCATGATCACCATGTGATTCTTGGCCCCGGCGAAGCACTGGGCGCGCTTGAGGTTGTCGGTGGCGGTGCGATAGATGTGCTGACCCACCGGTACCGAGCCGACGAAGCTGACGGTGCGCGGCATCTCGTGGGCGAGCAGATGATTGACCTGATCGCGCCCGCCCTGCACCACGGTCAGGATGCCCTCGGGGGCACCCGCTTCCATGAACAGCTCCGCCAGGCGCAGCGTGGTCAGCGGCACCTGCTCGGACGGCTTGAGCACGAAGGCATTGCCACAGGCGATGGACAGCGGGAACATCCACAGCGGTATCATGGCGGGGAAGTTGAACGGCGTGATGCCCAGGCAGACACCCAGCGACTGGGTCACGGAATAGCTGTCGATGCCGGTGGCGACGTTCTCCACCGTCTCGCCCATCAGCAGACTCGGAATATTGGCGGCGTGCTCGACCACCTCGATGCCGCGCCACACATCGCCCTTGGCGTCCTCGAAGGTTTTGCCCAGCTCGTGGGAGATGATCTCGGCCAGCTCGTCATGATGCTGCTTGAGCAGATGCTGATAGCTGAGCATCAGACGGGCACGGGTCGGCACCGGGGTGTTGCGCCAGCGCTGGAAGGCCTGCTCGGCGTGGTCCAGCGCTTCATCCAGCTCATTCAGCGGTGACAGGGGCACGCGGGCGATCTCGCCGTTGGTGGCCGGGTTGGTGACGCTCAGGTGCTGATCGGCGCGACTTTCGACAAACTGACCATTGATCAGCTGAGGCAGCACCAGCGGCGCGCTGTCACCGGCGACCACGGCGCGCAGGCGTGACAGCAGATCCAGTGAACTGGTAGTAGAGGACGCGTCAGTAGAGGGCGTGAGAGACGTCGAAGACATGGCGTGGCATTCCTGTGGCTGTTGTTATTGGGAGGAAGACAGTGTGTCAACAGAGCCGAAGTCGTCAGGCGAGCCGCCTTGCAGAGCCGAAGACGTTCTGCAGAACCAGGCCGTCCTGCAGAAAACGGCAAGCCGAGACTGTGATCTGATTCAACCTAGCATCTGCTTGGTTGGCTGCAAATACTATTACCCTTTACGTTAACGTAAACAATGCTAGTCTGTAGAAAATTCACGGCCAGACGCCGCTGGCACCCACTGCGCCAAGGAGCATTCCCCTCTCCTTGGCGCGCACAGCATCCGGAGCGGCAGCGCCCATGACAGATACGATGATGACCCCAAGTCCTGACCCCAAATCCCGGGCAACGCCTGATGGCACGACGCACGATACCGGTGTGGAGTCCCTGCTGAGCACCACCAGCACCAGCGACGCCATCCGTCCGACCCAGCGCACCTGGAGCATCGGCGAGCTGGCACGGCATTTCGACGTGACCACGCGCACCATCCGCTTCTACGAGCAGGAAGGTCTGCTGCACCCGGAGCGACGCGGTCAGACGCGCGTCTATCGCGACAAGGACCGCGTGCGTCTCAAGCTGACCCTGCGCGGCAAGCGACTGGGCTTCTCGCTGGCCGAGATTCGTGAAGTGGTCGACCTCTACGACGCCGCCGACGGCGGTGGCGAGAAGCAGCTCACCCGCCTGCTTGGCATCCTGAGCGAAAAGCGTGAGGGCCTTGAGCGACAGCTGCGCGATCTCACCGCCATGCAGCGCGAGCTGGATGACGTCGAGACACGTGCCCGCGAAGCCCTCGCCCGCCTGGCCGGCGACAGCGAGTGCTGATTGGAGTCAACAACACTAGAACCCACCCGCGCCAGCAGCAGCTATATAACTGCCGGCTACACAAGTGACAGCGACTAGACTGTCTATAGAGAATCGTCAGTAGAAAACTGACCAGCGCCTCGCGAGTGCGGGCGACAGCAGACTGCCGGAGAGCAGCGCGTCGCCCGCTGATCACGCGACTCATGACAAGACGACAGCACGACCAGACGACAAAAACGAAAAGAACGAAAAGAACGACAACACTGCGTCACCGCCTCCCTGAGGCGGCTCCCCCTGACAAGCCTTGCCTCACCAATAACAACCAAGGACACAGGAAAGCACCATGTCACAGGACGCCATCGCCACACGCCAGCCTGCCAGCGAAATGGCACACGCAAGCCAGTCAGCCAGCTATCTCAGTGCTACCTCCGACACGCCACTGATGGGAGAAACCATCGGGGATTGCCTCGATCGCATCTGCGCGCGCTGGCCCGAGCGCGATGCCCTGATCAGTCGCCATCAGGGACTGCGCTACACCTGGGCCGAACTGCACACAGAGGTCGAGCGCGTGGCGCGCGGCCTGCTGGCGATGGGCATCGAGCGCGGCGACCGCGTCGGCATCTGGGCGCCCAATCGCGCCGAATGGACGCTGATCCAGTACGCCACCGCCAAGATCGGCGTGGTGCTGGTCAATCTCAACCCGAGTTACCGCGGCCATGAACTGGCCTACGCCCTCAAGCAATCCGGCGCGGCGACGCTGATCTTCCAGTCTCGCTTCAAGGCGTCCGACTATGTGGCGATCCTCGAGGAGCTGTTCCCTGAGGCCAGGGAGGCCCGCAGCCGTGATGGCATTCACAATGGCGCGCTGCCGGACCTCAAGCGCCTGATCTGCTTCGAGGCCGAGGACGCCCTGCCCGGCATGCTCAACTGGCAGGATGTGCTCAGCGGTGCCGATAGCGTCTCCGTCGAGACACTCAGCGAGCTGCAGGCCAGTCTGACCTTCGATGACCCGATCAACATCCAGTACACCTCCGGCACCACCGGTGCCCCCAAGGGCGCGACCCTCTCGCATCACAACATCCTCAACAACGGCTTCTTCGTCGCCGAGCGCATGAATCTCAGCGAGCACGACAAACTGGTGATGCCGGTGCCGCTCTATCACTGCTTCGGCATGGTGATGGGCAATCTGGGCTGTCTGACCCACGGCGCCGCCATCGTCTATCCGGAAGCGGGCTTCGATCCGCTGGCCACCCTGCAGGCGGTCAGCGAGGAAGGCGCCACCGCGATGTTCGGCGTGCCGACGATGTTCATCGCCGAACTCGAACACCCGCGCTTTGCCGAATTCGACCTCACCAGCCTGCGCACCGGCACCATGGCCGGTTCCATCTGCCCCATCGAGGTGATGCGCCAGGTCATCGAGCGCATGCACATGCGCGAGGTCACCATCGCCTACGGCATGACCGAGACCAGCCCGGTCAGCCTGCAGACCACGCGTGAGGCGCCGCTGGACAAGCGTGTCTCCACCGTCGGCACCCTGCACCCGCATCTGGAGATCAAGATCATCGACCCTGACAGCGGGCGCGTGGTGCCAGTCGGCGAGAAGGGCGAGCTGTGCACGCGGGGCTACAGCGTGATGCTGGGCTACTGGAACAACCCGGAGGCCACCGCCAAGGCCATCGATGCCGGCCGCTGGATGCATACCGGCGACCTCGCTACGCTGGATGAAGACGGCTACGTGACGATCGTGGGACGTATCAAGGACATGATCATCCGCGGTGGCGAGAACATCTATCCGCGCGAGATCGAGGACTTCCTCTACACCCACCCTGCGGTGTCGGACGTACAGGTGATCGGCGTGCCCGATGAGCGGTATGGCGAGGAAGTGATGGCGTGGGTCAAGCTCAAGGAAGGCGAGCAGCTCGATGAACCGGCGCTCAAGGCGTTCTGTCAGGGACGTATCGCTCACTTCAAGGTGCCGCGCTACATCAAGTTCGTGGAGGAATTCCCGATGACCGTGACCGGCAAGATCCAGAAGTTCAAGATGCGCGAGGCCGCGACGCAAGAACTGGGACTGGCCAGGTGAGCACCTCACGTGAGGAGGAGGATGACGCCCCCGCCACACGCCACCTGAGCAGCGCTCGTCAGCAGGTCGCCCACTATGCGGCGAGCCACCATCATGCGGCCCTCGACGAGGCACTCGAGACGCTGATCGATGCCCACCCGAGCGGCGAACTGCCGATCATGGCACTGGCCGGGCTGGACCAACTGCATCTGGGTGGCGTGACGGGCACTCGCGAGCTGCTGGCCCTCGCCCGGCTGGAACCCCAGTCGCGGGGGCTGGCGATGCTCGAACTCGGCGCCGGCCTTGGCGGGCTGGCACGGCATATTGCCAGCCAGTCGCGTGACACCGGCGCGGGCCACCACATCACCACGCTGGATCTCTCGAGCAGCCTCTGCGAGCTGGCGATCGCCCTCAACCGGGCCACCGGACTGCGCGAGTCGATTCGCGTGCTGGAGGGCGATGCCTGCTACCCCGAGCTGCATCCGGCACTGTCGGGCCGCCGCTTTGATCGCCTCTTCAGCCAGCACCTGCTGGTGCATCTGAGCGACAAGGTCAGCACGCTCAACCAGTGGCATGACTGTCTCGAGCAGGATGGCTATCTCCTGCTGCACGAGCCGGTGCTCAGCGTGCAGGCGCAGGCGTTTGGCGAGCGCCCTGCCCTGCCACTGCCGTGGGCACTGTCACCGCGCGGTGATCAACTGGCCAGTTGCGAGGAGTTGCATGAAGCGATGGCCAGCAGTGGCTTCGAGGTCGATGCCCATGTCGAGCTGACCGATCAGGTGCTGAGCTGGCAGGCGCGGCGCATGCGCGAGAGCACCAGCGAGCAGCCCGGTGCCTACCGCGAGGACGCACCTGCGCCCTCGCCGGCCATGCTGGCCGCCCGCGGCCTGACGCCGGAACTGGTGTTCGGCCCGGCCTTTTCCCAGATGCAACGCAACCTGATGCTGGCCCTGGAAGCCGGCTGGCTGGAGGTTCACCTGTGGCGCCTGCGCAAGCGTCCTGCCCGGCAGTGAAGGGCACGATGAATCAGTAGAACTCACCGCAGGGATGCGGCGAGGAAAAAATTAGGAAACAGCGCTCGCAAATGACTGGCATCCGCCTGCCTCAACCGTTATTCTTGCCAGTACAGTCCCGTTCGGGGGATAAGCCGTTCGTTACCCGTCAGCATGTGAGGGTAATGTGCCCGACATGATGACCGCATTGCTTCGTGTTTCATCGATACCCACGAGTCAGTGCAACGTTTCCCGATGCTCGCGCAACGTTTCTCCGGGAATCTGTTCATCAAGGGCGTGATCTGATCAATCACTCCCAATAGCATCAAAGATTCCCTCACGGGAAAACCGAAAGGGCCTCCACTTGGAGGCCCTTTTTTTGTCTGCGCGCTTTGGTCTAGTCACTCTGGCCTGCAGGCGTCGAGCTGAAAGCTCCGCTGCGGCGCATCACGACTGCCAACCTGCCAGCACCTCGAGGTGATCACGACGCGCCTGACCCGGTGTCACGGCCGCCAGTCGCACCCGGGTGCCCGGCACACATTGCCCGAGCTGTGCACAGGCCAGTGGCGTCAGCGCGCCAAGGCGCGGGTAGCCGCCGATGGTCTGGCGATCATTGAGCAATATGATGGGCTGGCCATCGGCCGGCACCTGCACGGCGCCCAGCGGAATGCCCTCGGACACCATGCCCGCCCCGTCACGCTCCAGACGTGGGCCGGTCAGGCGCACGCCCATGCGATCGGCGCGACCATCCACCGCCCATTCGCTGTTGAAAGCACGATAGAGGCTGTCGCCACTGAACTCGGCGATCTGCGCCCCCACGACCAGCGGCAATTCGAGCGCCTCGCCTTCCCTGGCGGCCAGCGACTGCTGCCATGCCTGTGCCGAGGCCGGCAGCTCGCGCAGCGACAGCTCATTGCTGGCAGCCGTCAGCGCATCACCGCTGGCCAGCGCCCGCCCTTCGCCATCCAGCCCGCCAAGGCCGTCGCGCACCGTACTGGCGGCACTGCCCAGCACCGGGGCGACATCCAGGCCACCGGGGAAGGCCAGATAGGCGCGCAGGCCAGCAACGGGACGCTCGAACTTGAGCTGCTGTCCGCTGGCCACCTCGAAGGCCTGACCCGGCGCGAGCACCTCGCCGTCGAGGGTCGCGGCCAGATCTGCCCCGCACAGCGCCAGGGTGCCGGCCTGTTCGACCTTGAGCAGCAAGCCGCCGCCCATGGTGATCTCGAGCCCCGGCGCATCATGAGCGTTGCCCAGCAGCCAGTTGGCCCAGCCCAGTGACACCCAGTCCGCCGCGCCACCCTGGGTCACGCCCAGATGACGCACGCCCAGACGGCCAGCGTCCTGCACCAGCGCCAGGGCACCACTGCGCTCGACGCGCAGCGTCGTCTTCGTCTTCACGTCGCTCATGCGCGTTCCTCCAGCGGGGTGACATCGCCGCCCAGGCGAACGAATTCCTCTCGGCTCACGGAGACAAAGCGCACGCGATCACCGGGCATGAAACGACTGGACGGTTCACCGGCCTCGTTGCGCCCGAACAGGGTGATGGGCGTACGGCCCAGAATGTTCCAGCCACCGGGTGAGCGGGACGGGTAGATGGCGGCCTGACGGTCGGCGATGCCGACGCTGCCGGGGGCGATCTTCTGGCGCGGCGTCTTGAGGCGCGGTGTGGTCAGCGCCTCTTCCAGCACGCCCATGAAGGCGAAACCGGGCGCGAAGCCGAGGGCGAACACGCAATAGTCATGCGCCCCGTGACGCTCGATCAGTGCCTCGACGCTGATGCCCAGCCGCGCGGCGATCGGCGCCAGCTCCGGCCCGACACTGTCGTCGTACCAGACGGGCACTTCATGCAGCTGGCCCTGCTGGCCACTGCCCGGCGCGAGATCCGCCAGTGCGGCCTGGATGCGGGCACGCGCCTCGCCTTCTTCCAGCGCGGCCACATCGTAGTGCAGCAGCAGCGTGGTGTAGGACGGCACCAGATCGACCAGCGCCGCGCCGAAGGCCTCACGCAGCGCACTGTCAGCGGCCAGCACCCAGGCCATGTTGGATTCCTCGATGCGATCGAACAGCCGGATGATCAGCGAGTCCATGCCGACGGTCTCGAGGCGCAGTTGCGGTGACGTGCCACGGCCGTGGCTGTCAGCCCCCGCCATCAGGCACCCGCCAGCGTATCGAAGGCTTCACGGATGGCGCGCACCGCGGCCACGGACTCGGCGTTGTCACCGTGCACGCACAGCGTATCGGCGGACAGCACCAGGTCACCGCCGCTGCTGTCGGTCAGCGCTTCACCACGCGCCAGCGTCACGGACTGGGCGATGATCACCTCGCTGTCGTGATGCACGGCGCCCGGCTCACGGCGCGACACCAGGTGGCCGCGTGAGTCGTAGGCACGGTCGGCGAAGGCCTCGAACCACAGCGTGATGCCCATTTCGTCGGCCAGCGCCTGCATCGGCGCGGGGTTGGCGGTCGCCATCACCATCAGCGGCAGGCTGGCGTCATAGCGCACCACAGCCTGCATGACGGCACGCAGCAGCGTCGGGTCGGCGGCCATGTCGTTGTAGAGCGCACCATGCGGCTTCACGTACTGGACACGAGTGCCTTCGGCGCGACAGATGCCATCGAGCGCGCCGATCTGATAGAGCAGCATGTCCTCGACTTCGGCAGGCGAACACGCCATCGAGCGACGGCCGAAGCCTTGCAGGTCCGGGTAGGCCGGGTGCGCACCGATGCGCACGTCATGCTTGACCGCCAGACGCACGGTGCGACGCATGATGGTGGGGTCGGAGGCGTGGAAACCACAGGCGATATTGGCGCAGTCGACGAAGGGCATGACCTCTTCATCCAGACCGATCTTCCAGTTGCCGAAGCTTTCGCCCATATCGCAGTTGAGCAGGGGGAGGGAGGGAGCAGAACGGGACATAGCGGAACCTCACAGGTCAGATCTTGTGTGTTGTTATGCCTCCACTTTATGTAAGGGGCCGCCTTGGTATCCAATCGTATTTTATGATTCGTCATATCGGTGAAATCTTTCATCATCTTGCGCCATGAAAGCACCGGCCGTGTATCGCTTGCCCGACAGAGCGCGTCATGCTTCTGTCTTGTGCGAGCCGAGCGGTGACTTCAGGGCCTGTCAGCCCGCCCACCGCTGGTCTGAAGTCATTCTTTGCTCAGCCGAATCCCCCAACAACAACAGGAGTTTCACCATGGCCGTCAGCGACCCGTTCCACCTCGCCATCCAAGTTCGCGATATCGCCGAGGCACGCCGCTTCTATGGCGAGTTTCTGGGCTGCCCCGAGGGCCGCTCGTCCGACAGCTGGGTCGATTTCGACCTCTATGGCCACCAGTTCGTCTGCCACCTGAACCCGGCGCTGGCCGACCCGGCAAGCGCCGTCGCTCAGCACCGCAATCCGGTCGATGGCCATGGCGTGCCGGTGCCGCACTTCGGCGTGGTGCTGGAGATGGACGCCTGGCAGGCACTGGCGGACCGCCTCATCGCCGAGGGCGTCACCTTCGAGATCGAACCCCATATCCGCTTCAAGGGCGAACCCGGCGAACAGGCAACGATGTTCTTCCTCGACCCCACCGGCAATGCACTGGAATTCAAGGCCTTCAAGGACCGCGAGAGCCAGCTGTTTCGCAAATGACGTGAGCGACCCGCGCAAGCGAATGAGCCCGCGCCCGGCCTGACGCGGGCCATGCCCCGAGATGAAAGCTGACGCCCCGCGCCGCATGCGGCAAGATGGGCGGTCTTCACGATTCATCACGGGGCATCTGCCATGTTCGACTTCAAGGAACTCGAGGCCTTCGTCTGGGTGGTCCGGCTTGGCTCGTTCCGCAAGGGCGCGACCAAGCTTCACCTGACCCAGCCCTCCATCTCGGACCGCATCAACCGCCTGGAAGCCACCGTTGGCGAATCCCTGCTGGAACGCGCCACCCGCCCCATCCAGCCCACCCTGCGCGGGCGAGAGTTCTTCGCCCACGCCGAGCGCCTGCTCAGTGGCCGCGACGAAGCCATGCGCCTGTTTCAGGAAGAAGGCGCCTTCTCAGGCACCCTGCGTCTGGGCGTGATCGAGACCATCGCCAACAGCTGGTTCCCTGCCTTCATGCGCCAGCTGGCCGAACGCTATCCCAAGCTGACGCTGGAAATGACCGTCGACATCTCGCCCTCCCTGCATCAGCGTCTGGCCGACAATGATCTCGACATGCTGTTCGCGATGGACAGCGCCGCCATGGGGCCCTACGCCACCCAGACTCCGCTGTGCACCTTCGAGATGGGCATGTTCGCCTCGCCGACCCTCGCCGAGCAGCTGGCCGAGGATGGCGAGCGCTTCGCCTCCACGCCATTCATCTCCTTCAGCAAGCAGGCGCGCCCCTATACCGAGCTGGTCAGCTATCTGTCGGAACAGGGCATCACCCAGCCCAAGGTGCACTGCACCAGCACCCTGATGACCATCCTGCGCATGAGCAGCGAAGGACTCGGCATCGGCGTACTGCCGGTCGCCACGGTGGAGGATGTCATCAGCCACGGCGAACTGGTGCGCCTGCCACTGAAGACCCCATTGCCGCCAATGGTCTATGAAGCCATCTGGCGCAATGCCAACTATCCCGATTTCTGCGCCAGCGTGGCACGCCTCGGCCGCCAGTGTGCCGAGACCTACTCGCAGCAACACGCGCATTCCGATTCCTGATCAGGCCGCCTGCCATGCGCTGAGTCAGGGTTGATCGCGCCCTGCCTCGCATCAGATCAGCGTCAGACCAAGGTCTAACAATATCGTCAAAGGCTTTCATGCGACGACACTGTGAAAGATTTCATCGATACTACGCATCAGAATTAACGATTGGACGGGATGGCCCGTCGCTTGAAGAATGAAATTGTCTGCCGACAACATTCAATAATAATGAGGAACAAGACATGCGTAAGCCCAACGATTCCCTCACTCGCAAGACCCCGACAGTCAAGTCCCTCGCCTGGCTGGCGACAGTGGGTGCCCTGGCCTTCAGTGGCTCGGCACTCGCGGCACAGTGGAACCTCGCCACTCCGTATGGCGATGCCAGCTTCCACACCAAGAACACCAAGCAGTTCGCCGAGGACGTCACCGAGGCCACCGATGGCGAGCTGACCGTGACTGTGCACAGCGGCGGTTCCCTGATCTCCCACGGCGAGATCAAGCCTTCCGTGCGTCGCGGCACCGTCCAGGCCGGTGAGATCTTCCTGTCGATTCTCTCCAACGAATCGCCGGTCTACGAGCTGGACACCCTGCCGGGCGTCGCCTCCAGCTACGAAGAAGCCTTCGCCCTCTGGCAGGCCTCCAAGCCGGACATCACCGAGCTGTTCGCCAAGGAAGGTCTGATGCCGCTGTACGCGGTCGCCTGGCCGGCCCAGGGCATCTACACCGACTTCGACCTGACCGACGTCTCCCAGCTCAAGGGCCTGCGTATCCGCGCACCCAACATCAATACCCAGCGCTTCGTCGAGAACGTCGGCGGCAAGCCCACCGAAACCGAAGAAGCCGACATCCCCACCGCCTTCAGCACCGGCCGTGTCGACGCGATGATCACCTCCAGCTCCACCGGCAAGTCCATGTCGGCCTGGGATTACGTCAAGCACTACAACGACGCCAAGCTGTGGTTGCCGAAGAACATCGTCTTCGTCAACAAGCGCGCCTTCGATCGTCTCGACGAGATCACCCAGCAAGCCGTGCTCGATGCCGCCAAGGCCGCCGAGACCCGCGGCTGGGAAGCCAGCAAGGCCGATGCCGACGAGAGCGCCAAGGTGCTGACCGAGAATGGTTTCACCATCAGCGAGCCTGACGCCAAGCTGGCCGAAGACCTGAAGGCCGCCGGTGACAAGCTGTTCCAGGACTGGAAGTCGCGTGCCGGTGAAGAAGGCCAGCAGCTGCTCGAGCGCTACCGCGCAGACCTGGACGCCTGAGATCCGCTCGCAAGCCCGACTGCCCGGCGCTGAACGCTGGTCACGTCGCTGAGCGCATCGACCGTGCACTGCCTGAGCAACGTCTGAGCATTGCCTGAGCGCTGCAGATGTCCTGACTGACCCCAGCTGCAGCGTTGCTATCCCGCCACGCGATACGCCACTCGAGACTCCGACACCTGCCGCCCGCCGGCAGGTGACCCACGGACAAGCCTGTGCGCAGCATCGCGTGGCCACCCTCACCTTCCCTGTGAGCGCCCGTCATGACCTATTTCTTCGACAGACTCTATCGCCTCGGTGCGTGGGGTGCGGCGGCCTGCATGCTGCTTATCTGCACCCTCGTCAGCCTGCAAGTCTTCCTGCGCCTGATCGACGCCATCATGGTGATGTTCGGTGCAGAGCGTCTCGGCTTCGAGATCTCCGGCGTGTCGGAAATGGCTGCCTTCCTGCTGGTCGGCGCCACCTTCCTGAGCCTCGCCTACACCTTCACGCATCACGCCCATATCCGCGTGACGCTGGTCATCAACCGCCTGCCGGCCGCCGTGCGCGTGTGGATCGAAAGCCTCGCGCTGCTGATCGCACTCGGCCTGAGCGTGTTGATCACCCATGAACTGGTACTGCTGGTCGGCGAGAGCCTCGAGTACCACGACATCTCCTCCGGCCTGCTGGCGCTGCCGCTGTGGATTCCGCAGAGCGTGCTGGTCGCCGGTACCGGCCTGCTGTGCCTGGCGATTCTCGAGACCCTGATCGCCACGCTGCGCACCGCCTTCACCGCGCCCTCAAGCTACGTGGCGCCCGAGCCCGAAGACGGAGCCGAATGACATGCTGACACTCATCCTCGTCACTCTGCTGGCCCTCGCCTTGCTGCTCGGCAGCGGCGTGTGGGTCGCCTTCTCGCTGATCGGCACCGGCTGGATCGTGCTGACCTTCTTCTCCACCTTCGAGACCGGCCCGATCCTGGCCTCCGATTTCTGGGGTGCCAGCTACGGCTGGGACCTGACCGCCCTGCCGATGTTCGTGTGGATGGGCGAGATCCTGTTCCGCTCCGGGCTGGCCGACAACATGTTCCGCGCGCTGGCACCATGGCTCAATCGCCTGCCGGGACGCCTGCTGCACTCCAACATCATCGGCAGCGGTCTGTTCGCCGCCGTGTGCGGCTCCTCCGCCGCCACCTGTGCCACCGTCGGCAAGATGACGCTGCCGGAACTTGAGCGCCGCGGCTACGACAGCAACCTGGCCATCGGTACCCTCGCCAGTGCCTCGACCCTCGGCCTGCTGATTCCGCCGTCGATCATGATGATCGTCTATGGCGTGGTCACCGAGCAGTCCATCTCGCGCCTGTTCATCGCCGGTGTCCTGCCGGGCATGCTGCTGCTGGCCCTGTTCATGGGCTACCTGGCGATCTGGTCGAAGGTCGTCGGTGAGCCGCAGGGCCGCGCCGGTCATGACGAGCCGCACATGGGCTTCATGGCCAAGCTGCGCAACAGCGCCCAGCTGATTCCGCTGCTGGCACTGATCGGCGGCATCCTCGGCAGCATCTACGGTGGCCTGGCGTCACCCACCGAAGCGGCCGCGGTCGGCGTGGTACTGTCGCTGATCATCGCGCGCCTCAACGGCCACATGACCGCCGCCACCTTCAAGGAATCGCTGTTCGCGGCGCTGCGCACCTCGTGCATGATCGCCTTCATCATCGCCGGGGCCTCCTTCCTGTCCTCCGCGATGAGCTTCACCCAGATTCCGATGCAGCTGGCCGAAGGCATCGCCACCCTGGGTCTGTCGCCGACCATGCTGCTGGTGGTGCTGACGCTGTTCCTGCTGATCCTGGGCTGCTTCCTCGACGGCATCTCGCTGATCCTGCTGGTGACCTCCATCATCATGCCGGTCATCGAAGCCGCCGGTTTCGACCTGATCTGGTTCGGTATCTACCTGATCATCGTGGTCGAGATGTCGCAGATCACCCCGCCGGTCGGCTTCAACCTGTTCGTGATCCAGAGCCTGACCGGCAAGGACATCATCACCATCACCAAGGCGACGCTGCCGTTCTTCCTGCTGATGATCTTCTCCATCGTGCTGATGCACGTCTTCCCGGAGATCGTGCTCTATCTTCCGCAGGCCATGAACAACTGATCATCTGACCCCGATGCCATGGATGGCAGCTGGTAGCGCTTCCAGACTCAGGAACCGCAGCTGTCGGCACCTCTATCGGTCGACCCTTGCCTCAAGGGCACCGAGCGTCACGGCAGACATACGGTGACGTGCTTGCAGACCTCCCCTCGGGGAGGTCTTTTTTTATGCCACCTGTCCAGCGCTCGCCGCTCACAGAGCACCACGACTCAAAGCATCGCGACGGAAAGCACCGTCCTTGCACACACAGCCTTGCCCCACACAGCTCAGCTCAGATCGGCACACGGACACGCATACGAACACAAAAAAGCCGCCCCTTCCTTGCCGTGAGGCAGAAAGGGGCGACTTTTTCGTCAACCGACAGGCGAGTCTAGATCAGGACAGGTGATCCACCGGTGCGCTGGCCGGGGTGTCGATCATCGCGTGACCTTTGCCACCACCGCCACCGCCGTGACCACCATGGCCGTGGCCATGACCGAACAGACCACAGCCACTCAGGGCCAGAGTCGCCGCGACCAGTGCAATCGGAAACAGATTTTTGATACGCATGAATCTCTCCTTCAAAGGGGGGGAGAGGCTGCTGCAGAACCGAGCCGTACAAGATTGTCCGGCGCTGTCTGCAAGCGCTGTCTGCAAGCGCTGTCTGCAAGCCCTGTCAGCAAGCCCTTACTTTCCCCTTCACATTACTCTGATCGACGACCAACGTTAAACCTTCGCAGCAGCCTTCCTTTTTTACTGCACGCCTTGTACAAGAGTTGCGACATGATTGTCGTGTAATGTACTACGCCATTTTTTCCGGCTCAGCGCGACTTCAAGCCCCGCATATGCGCCGGTATCACCAGGCGCTCGAACAGCTCGAACAGCAGCTCGGCGCAGATGGCCAGCAATGCCGCGGGAATCGCCCCGTAAAGCACCAGATCATAGTCATTGAGCGAAAGCCCGGTGACGATCGGCTCGCCCAGCCCTCCGGCGCCGATGAAGGCTGCCAGCGTCGCGGTGCCGATATTGATGATGGCGGCGGTCTTGATGCCGGTGAGCAGATTGGGCGTCGCCAGCGGCAGGATGACGTGACGCAACTGCTCGCGACGCGTCAGGCCCATGCCACGTGCCACCTTGACCAGCAGCGGGTCCACCGTCAGCAACGCAGTGATCGCCGCGCGGATGATCGGCAGCAAGGAATAGACGAACAGCGCGATCACCGCCGGTACCACCCCGATGCCGAACAGCGGAATCATCAGCGCCAGCAGCGCGATGGAGGGAATGGTCTGCAGCAGGCCGGTGACATAGAGCACCACCCGCGAGACCTTCGGGTTGCGATAGACAAGCAAGGACAGCGGCAGGCCGACCAGACACGCCAGCAGCAGCGCCGAGAGCGTCAACTGCAGGTGCTCGATCAGATTGGTACCCAGCTTGTCCCACTTGGCGCCGCTGACTTCACGCTGCTCGGTGGTGATGCCCTGCTCCTGAATGAAGCGACTGGCGACCTGGGCGAAGCTCTGCTCATCGGTGGAAACGCGGGCGTTGAGCGCCTGCATGCTGTCTTCATCGAGGCTGCCCGCCAGCTGGTTGAGTGCCGCGACGGCATCTTCCGGCAAGGCAGCGTTCACGAAGGGCACCGCCAGATACTCAGGGAAGTAGCCCTTGTCATCGTCGAGCAGCACGAAGTCGAAGCGCTTGATGTCGCCCTCGGTGGAATAGGCATCGGTGGCGTCGATCTTGCTCTCGCGCAGCGCCTGATAGGCGATGCCGTGCTCGATGCCACGCGGCACCTGGGAAAGCCCGTATTCCGCGGCCAACCCCGGCCAGCCATCCGTACGCTTGATGAACTCATGCGACATCGCGACGGACAGATCCGGGTGATCAGCCATATCGCCGATGGTGCTGATGCCCAGCGACTCGGCCTGATCACGGCGCATGCTGACGGCGTAGGTATTGTTGAAGCCCAGCGGCTCGAGCACGCGCAGGCCCTGCTCGCGGCTCAGCTCATCGAGCGTCTCGAGCGCAGGCACGTCGTCCAGCTTGAGAATGGCGTGGGCCAGGGTGCCGGTGTATTCGGGATAGACATCCAGCTCGCCTTCCGCCAGCCCCTGATAGGTGATGATGGTCTGCCCCAGCCCCAGACGGCGCTCGACCGTGAAGCCGGCGTCCTCCAGCACCTGCGCGAAGATCTCGCCCAGCAGATGCCCTTCGCGATCCGCCTTGGAGCCGACCACGATCGGCTTGTCCTCGGGCCATGCCGCGGCTTGCTCTTCCGCGCTGGCAAGCGGGCTGGTCACCAGCGCCCCAAGACTGGCAAGCGCCAGACCGGCGACCATCAGCGCGCCAGACAGCCCGCGGCGCGAGCGTTGCAGGACGGGAGTCGTCATCAGCGTCTTCATGCGCGAGCCTCCAGCAGTCGGGCCACGCGCTCATCCGCTGGCGCCGTGGTGATGGTGTCGGGGCTGGCGGCCTGCAGCACCACGCCGGGCGCCATCACCACCATGTGATCGGACAGGCTCAGCGCCTCGTTCATGTCGTGGGTGACCATCACCACGCTGCGCGGCTCCTCCTGCTGCATGCGCTGGAACTGGGCATGCACCTCGATGCGCGTGATCGGGTCGACGGCCGAGAAGGCCTCATCGAGCAGCAGCAACGGTGGCTCCAGCATCATGGCGCGACACAGCCCGACGCGCTGGGCCTGACCGCCGGAAATCTCGTGGGGATAGCGGGTCAGCAGCGCCATGTCGAGATCCATCATCTGGAACAGACGCGCGATGCGTGCCTTGACGCGCTCGGCGCTCCAGCCTTCGCGGTCAGCAAGAATGGCGACGTTGTCGCGCACGCTGAGATGGGGAAAGAGGCCGATCTGCTGGACGGCATAGCCGATGCGCCGGCGCATGGCTGGCAGGTTGGCGTAATCGACGGCGGCGCCGAATACCTTCACCTCACCTTCATCCGGGCGGATCAGGCCGTTGATCAGCTGCAGCAGGGTCGATTTGCCACAGCCACTGGCACCGACCAGGGCGGTGATACGGTCACGCGGCAGTTCAAGATCAATGCCTTCAAACAGGCGCTGACCGGCAAAGCCCTTGTGCAGGCCGCTGAAGCGGACTGCCGGGGCGGCGTCATCACTCATCGAGTAGGTCCTTCTAGGCAGGTGAGCATGAGTCTGGAATGGTGGAAAGCGCTGCCGAGTCAGCGCACTTGCACACTGGAGTGTGCCGGTGACACCAGGCAGGGGACGGGAATGCTCCTCACTGACGCCCTCACGACTTCCTCAATCAACAGTGACTACAGCGTCTCAGCTTATCAAGTCACCTCGGCGATGCCGGAGCAATTTCGTTTCCTGAGCTGACTTTCTCCCAATGACGCTCTCTCAACGACCTTTTCTCAATGACTTTCTCTACCTGACCTTCTCGACCTGAGTCTCTCTGACTGAGCCCCTCTGACTGACTTTCTCTCCCTGACGTTATTTAACTGAGCTTCTCGACCTGGCACTCCCCTCTCGAGTCTCCCTGCTGATCGTCTGCCGCAAGCCCTGCGACCTTGGTCAAAGCGCCGCACAATGACCTTTACGTTAACGTCAACTTTGACCTAGAGTAATTTCCATCACACGCCAAGGCGGCCCATGACGGGCGGACTTGATAAGCCCTTCGTGATAGACCGTTCGCGACAGTCCTTTTGCGACAGACGTTCGCCATCAGGTCATCACAGCCCTTGGCGGGCCTTGCTCATCGCGCTTCACCGATCTACAGGATGCCAGATCATGCACAGCCTCTATTCACCGCTGGATTTCGGACTCGACGAGACACACACCCTGCTGCGTGAGCAGGTCAACGCCTTTGCCCGCGACGAGATCGCCCCGCGCGCCGCCGAGATCGATGCCAGCAATGCCTTCCCCGATGACCTGTGGCAGAAGTTCGGCGACATGGGCCTGCTCGGCATCACCGTGCCCGACGAGGACGGCGGCAGCGGCATGGGCTATCTGGCGCACTGCATCGCGATGGAAGAGATCTCGCGCGCCAGCGCCTCGGTGGCGCTCTCCTACGGCGCGCATTCCAACCTGTGCGTGAACCAGATCAAGCTCAACGGCACCGCCGAGCAGAAGGCACGCTACCTGCCGAAACTGATGAGCGGCGAGCATGTCGGCGCGCTGGCGATGTCCGAACCCGGCGCCGGCTCTGACGTGGTCTCGATGCAGCTCAAGGCCGAGCTGCGCGGCGATCACTACGTGCTCAATGGCAACAAGATGTGGATCACCAACGGCCCGGATGCCCACACCCTGGTGGTCTACGCGAAGACCGACCCGGACGCCGGCTCAAAGGGCATCACCGCCTTCATCATCGAGCGTGACTTCCCCGGTTTCTCCACCGCCCAGAAGCTCGACAAGCTCGGCATGCGCGGCTCCAACACCTGCGAACTGGTCTTCCAGGATTGCCAGGTACCGGTCGAGAACGTGCTGGGTGAGGTCAATCGTGGCGTCAAGGTGCTGATGCGTGGGCTCGATTTCGAGCGCACCGTGTTGGCCGCCGGCCCCATCGGCATCATGCAGGCCTGCATGGATATCGTGGTGCCCTACCTGCATGAGCGTCGTCAGTTCGGCCAGGCCATCGGTGAATTCCAGCTGGTGCAGGGCAAGGTCGCCGACATGTACACCACGCTCAATGCCTGTCGCGCCTATCTGTATGCGGTCGCCAATGCCTGTGATCGCGGCCAGACCTCACGCAAGGACGCCGCGGGCGTGATTCTCTACTGCGCCGAGAAGGCCACCCAGATGGCGCTGGATGCCATCCAGCTGCTCGGCGGCAATGGCTACATCAACGAGTACGCCACCGGACGCCTGCTGCGAGACGCCAAGCTTTACGAGATCGGCGCCGGCACCAGCGAGATTCGCCGCATGCTGATCGGGCGTGAACTGTTCAACGAGAGCGCCTGAGACCTCTCGTCATCCCCTACTCTTTTTCGTATCCCTTCGCCGCTGGAGCTTGCTCGATGGCCATACTGACCTCCCTGATCAATCCGCGCAGTGACCAGTTCCGCGCCAATGAAGCGGCGATGCAGGCCGAGGTCGATCGCCTGCACCAGCTGCTGGAGACCGTCGCGGCCGGTGGCGGTGACAAGGCGCGTGAACGTCACGAGTCGCGCGGCAAGCTGTTCGTGCGCGAACGCATCGACCACCTGATCGATGAAGGCTCGCCCTTCCTCGAACTCTCTGCGCTGGCGGCCCACGACGTCTACGACAGCCCCGTCCCCGGCGCGGGCCTGGTCACCGGCATCGGCCGTGTCAGCGGCGTGGAGTGCGTCATCGTCGCCAACGACGCCACCGTCAAGGGCGGCACCTACTTCCCGATGACGGCCAAGAAGCATCTGCGCGCCCAGGAAATCGCCCGCAAGCATCGCCTGCCATGCCTCTATCTGGTCGATTCCGGTGGCGCGCATCTGCCCCATCAGGACGAGGTCTTCCCGGACCGCGACCACTTCGGCCGCATCTTCTACAACCAGGCCACGCTGTCTGCCGAGGGTATCCCGCAGATCGCCGTGGTGATGGGCTCATGTACCGCAGGCGGCGCCTACGTGCCGGCGATGGCGGACGAATCCATCATCGTGCGCGAGCAAGGCACCATCTTCCTGGCGGGGCCGCCGCTGGTGAAGGCCGCCACCGGTGAGGACATCAGCGCCGAGGCGCTGGGCGGCGCCGAGGTGCACTGCAAGATCAGCGGCGTGGCCGACCATCTGGCCGACAACGACGCCCATGCCCTGCAGCTGGCTCGCCGCGCCGTGTCGCGCCTCAACTGGCAGCGCAAGGGCCAGCTCGCGCTGCGTGAATCGCGTCCGCCACGCTTGGACCCGCAGGAGCTCTACGGCATCGTCGGTACCGATCTCAAGAAACCCTACGACGTGCGCGAAGTGATCGGACGACTGGTGGATGACTCGGACTTCGACGAGTTCAAGCGCGAGTACGGCGAGACACTGGTCACCGGCTTCGCGCATCTGCATGGCCATCCGGTCGGCATTCTCGCCAACAATGGCGTGCTGTTCTCGGAAAGCGCCCTCAAGGGCGCGCACTTCATCGAGCTGTGCACCCAGCGCCGGATTCCGCTGATCTTTCTGCAGAACATCACCGGCTTCATGGTCGGCTCGCGCTACGAGCACGAAGGCATCGCCAAGCACGGCGCCAAGCTGGTGGCGGCGGTGGCCTGCGCCAGGGTACCCAAGTTCACGGTGCTGATCGGTGGCAGTTTCGGCGCGGGCAACTACGGCATGTGCGGGCGCGCCTATGACCCCAACCTGCTGTTCATGTGGCCCAACTCACGCATCTCGGTGATGGGCGGCGAGCAGGCCGCCAACGTGCTGGCACAGGTCAAGCGCGACCAGCATGCCCGTGAGGGGCGCGAGTGGCCCGCCGAGGAAGAAGAGGCCTTCAAGGCGCCGGTACGCGAGCAGTACGAGCGTCAGGGCCACCCGACCTACGCCAGTGCGCGCCTGTGGGATGACGGTGTGATCGACCCGCTGCAGACCCGCGACATCCTCGGTCTGTCACTGGCCGCGGCCATGAATGCCGAGATCGAGGACAGTCGCTTCGGTGTGCTTCGCATGTAAACCGTCAAGCGCCACAACGATGCATGTGGCTTGCACTGAATAGCGATAGTCATCTTGAAGCTAACAGAATGGAAGAAAGCACGATGACAGAACCGCGCCAATCGAGTCGCCTCGAGATAGATCAACACGGCGTCGCCCGCCTCACTCTGCTGCGCCCCGAGGTGCACAACGCCTTCGATGATCTGCTGATTGCGGAGCTGAATCAGCATCTGGAAAGCCTGCACATCAGGGCGAGCCGCGACGAGGTGCGTGTGGTAGTGCTGGCCTCCGAGGGCAAGAGCTTCTCGGCCGGTGCCGATCTCAAGTGGATGCAGCGCATGGTCGAGTATTCGCTGGAAGATAACCTCGCCGACTCACGCGAGCTTGCGCGACTGATGCAGCTGCTCGATGAGCTGCCCTGCCCCAGCGTGTGTCGTGTCCAGGGCGCCACCTTCGGCGGTGCCGTCGGCCTGGCGGCCTGCTGCGACATCGTGATTGCCGCCGAGCGGGCGCGCTTCTGTCTCTCCGAAGTACGCATCGGGCTGGCACCGGCTGCCATCAGCCCCTACGTGCAGCGCGCCATCGGCTCACGCCAGATGCGCCGTTATGCCCTCAGCGCCGAGGTGATCGATAGTGCCACCGCGCAGCGCATCGGCCTGGTCCATGAGACCTGCCCCGATGAGCTGCTGGAGGCGCGCATCACGGAGATGGTGCAGACCCTGCTGGCCACCTCGCCTGCCGCCAGTCGCGCCACCAAGGCCCTGCTCAGCGAAGTGGCTCAGGCACCTGCCAGCGCCGCGACCCGTGAACGCTGCTGCGAGGTGATCAGCCAGCTGCGCGTCAGCGAACAGGGCCAGGCCGGTCTGGCCGCCTTCTTCGCCGGCACGCCGGCGCCCTGGGTGCCGACCGAGAACCAAACAACCGAGACGTCGAAATCCTCGTGAACACCAGAGGCCTGAAGCCACTGGCAGCATGTCGACGCTCTCTGCGCTGGTCATCAATCTGGGCCATCCACTTCGGACATGCCTGCCAGATTTTTTCTTACGAGCTTTTCTCTTCCGAACTTTCCTACTCCTGATTTCCCTAGCCACCTTCGCCACAGGACGCTTGCCATGAACGCCAACCGCGAGACAGACCAGACCCTCCCCGCCGGTTGCGGCGAGATCCGCAAGCTGCTGGTCGCCAACCGGGGTGAGATCGCCGTACGCGTGATGCGCACTGCTCGCGCGATGGGCATCCAGACAGTGGCGGTCTACTCCGATGCCGACGCCGATGCCCTGCATGTGCGCGAGGCCGACGAGGCCGTGCGTCTCGGCCCCGCCAGCGCCCGCGAAAGCTATCTGGATATCAAAAAGGTGATCGCTGCCGCACGCAAAAGCGGTGCCGATGCCGTGCATCCCGGCTATGGCTTCCTGTCCGAGAACGCCGCCTTCGTCAGCGCGCTGGCCGAGGCCGGCATCATCTTCGTCGGCCCACCCCAGAGCGCGATCGCCGACATGGGCGACAAGTCGGCCGCCAAGATGCGCATGCAGGCGGCCAATGTGCCGCTGGTGCCCGGCTACCACGGCGAGGACCAGCAGGATGAGCTGCTGCAGGCCGAAGCGGACCGCATGGGCTATCCGGTGCTGATCAAGGCCTGCGCCGGCGGTGGCGGCAAGGGCATGCGCGTGGTCGAGAGCGCGCGGGAATTTTCAGCGGCGCTGGCCAGCTGTCGTCGTGAATCCCGCGCCGCCTTCGGCGATGAGCGCATGCTGATCGAGAAATACCTGACCCAGCCGCGCCACGTCGAAGTCCAGGTGTTCTGCGACAGCTACGGCAGCGGTGTCTATCTGTTCGAGCGCGATTGCAGTGTCCAGCGTCGCCACCAGAAGGTGCTGGAAGAGGCACCCGCGCCGGGGCTGACGCCGTCGCTGCGCCGTGAGATGGGCGAGGCCGCCGTGCGGGCAGCGCGCGAGATCGGCTATGTCGGTGCCGGCACCATCGAGTTTCTGCTCGACGCACCGCAACCGGGCAGCGAAAGCCATGGCGCCTTCTACTTCATGGAGATGAACACCCGCTTGCAGGTCGAGCACCCGGTGACCGAGATGATCACCGGCGAAGACCTCGTCGAATGGCAACTGCGCATCGCGCGGGGCGAACGCCTGCCGCGCCAGCAGGATGAGCTGACGTTGACCGGCCACAGCTTCGAAGCACGTCTCTATGCCGAAGACCCGGACAACGACTTCCTGCCCGCCACCGGTGTGCTGGAACGCTTCCGGCTGGACCTGGCAGGGGGCGGGCTGAGCGCCCGGCAGGTACGCCTGGACAGCGGCGTCGCCGAGGGCGATGAAGTCTCGATGCATTACGACCCGATGCTGGCCAAGCTGATCAGCTACGGGCCGACACGCGAACAGGCGCTCGAGACGCTGCTGCGCGCACTGGCAGCGCTGGAAGTGCGCGGCGTCACCACCAATCGCGCCTTTCTGTCCCGCCTGGCGGGCCATGCTGACTTCCGCGCCGCCGAGCTGGATACCCGTTTCATCGAGCGCCATCACGACAGCCTGTTCCCCAGCGCGACGCTGGACCACGACAGCCTCGCGGCCAGTGCCTTGCTGGCGCTCTCGCGCCTGAATGAGCAAGCCAGCCACGCATCACATTCGAGCCGCACATCATATCCGCGCCAGCCCTGCGCCAGCCCGTGGGAGCGCCGCGATGGCTGGCGCAATGGCCTGCCACACCAGGTACGCCTGGCGCTGTGTCTGCCCGCTGACGCCGATGCCGATGAGCGCAGCGACAAGGTGGCGCATATCATCGCGCGCCGCCCCGTAACGCATGCCTCCCTGGCGAATACGCACACCTCAGATACGTCACCGATGAGCGACTCGCGCGGCGACTGGCAGATTGAAGTGACCACTCACTGCGGAGCTGAAAGACAGACCACAAACCATCTAGGCCGACTCACTCGCCTTGAAGGCAACGCCATCGCCGTGACGCTGGATGGCTATCGTCGCCGCTTCCAGGCCAGTCACGCGCCGGCCCGCGGCGGTGAAGTGCTGGTGCTGTCGTCAGCGCAGCACAGCCAGTCCGGCAGCACTCCACAGGGGGAGTCACGCCTGCTGTGGCGGCGCGCCGATGCCGTGGACCACGCGCGCCACGAGACCCAGGCGACCCTGAATGCGCCGATGAATGGCACCGTAGTCGCGCAGCTGGTCGCGCCGGGCAGCCTTGTCCCGCAGGGCACGCCCCTGATGGTGATGGAGGCGATGAAGATGGAGCACACCCTCAATGCCCCCGCCGATGGCGAGGTCGCCCAGTTCCACTTCTCGGCCGGTGACAGCGTGGTCCAGGGCGATGTGCTGCTCGAGTTCACGGCCGCGCAGGCCGAGGCGGGCAAGGTCGAGACGGACAAGGAGTAGTCAGCATGCACTTTCCCCGCAAAGTACGCATCGTCGAGGTCGGCGCGCGCGACGGACTGCAGAACGAGTCGGTGCCCGTCGCGACTGCCACCAAGCTTGAGTTGATCCGGCGCCTGAGCGACAGCGGACTTGCGCATGTCGAGGCCGCCAGCTTCGTCTCGCCCAGGTGGGTGCCGCAGATGGCCGATCACCGCGAGATCATGCTGGCGCTGCGCGACGGCCACGCCAATTCAACAACTGCCAAGTCAGCGACCACTTACTCCGCCCTCACACCCAACATGAAGGGACTTGAGGCGGCACTGGAGTGTGGTGTGCGCGAGGTGGCCGTGTTCGGCTCGGCCAGCGAGTCCTTCTCGCAGCGCAACATCAACTGCTCGATCGCCGAATCGCTTGCGCGCTTTGCGCCAGTGGTGGAACACTCCCTCAAGGCCGGCGTGCGTGTGCGCGGCTATGTGTCCTGCGTGCTCGGCTGCCCCTATGAAGGCCAGATAGCCCCCGCCGAGGTGGCCGCCGTCGCTCGCGAGCTCAAGGCCATGGGCTGCTACGAAGTCTCGCTTGGCGACACCATCGGCGTCGGCACGCCGCTCAAGGCCAAGCACATGCTGGAGCAGGTCAGTCGCGAGGTGCCGATCACACAGCTCGCCGCCCACTTCCACGATACCTACGGCCAGGCGCTCGCCAACCTCTACGCCGTGCTGGAAGAGGGAATCGCGGTGATCGACAGTTCGGTGGCGGGTCTGGGCGGCTGCCCCTACGCCAAGGGCGCCTCGGGCAATGTCGCCAGTGAAGACGTGCTCTATCTGCTTGAGGGCATGGGCATCGAGACGGGGGTGGATCTGGCAGCACTGGCCCGCACCGGTGACTGGATCAGCCGTGAACTAGGCCGGCCGAATGGCTCACGCGTCGGTCAGGCGCTGATGGCGAGTTGTTGAGGGTAAGTGGCTCAAGGCCAGTAGTTTGAGACGCTGCCATGCGAGGCCGCAGTGGCGCGCGCTGATTGCGACCAAGGGCCGCACTGGATGGTCGCTGTCATGGAATCGGTGTAGGCTTGCCGCCGTTCGCGCACCGCTTGAGCCCGATGCGCGCCTTCCAACACCATGTCTCGGCCTGAATCTTCGCCCGCCTTCTAAGCGGGTGAAGCGCGAGACAGCTTTCAGGACACCGTGATGAGCGCCCTCCCGAACTGCCCGGCCTGCAATTCCGAATTCACCTACGACGACGGCATGCAGTACGTCTGCCCTGAATGTGCCCATGAGTGGTCCAAGGAAGCTGCCGTCGAGGAAGCCGGCCCGGTATTCCGCGATGCCAACGGCAACGAGCTGGTCGATGGCGATACCGTCACCGTCATCAAGGACCTGAAGATCAAGGGCACCTCCTCCGTCGTCAAGGTCGGCACCAAGGTCAAGAACATCCGCCTGGTGGATGGCGATCACGACATCGACTGCAAGATCGATGGCGTCGGCCCGATGAAGCTGAAGTCGATCTTCGTCAAGAAAGCCTGATCGATCCGCTCGCCTGACACGACGATGCCCCGCCTGCGCTCTGTGCGCGACGGGGCATCGTCGTTTGCGGACTGTCGTTTGAGGACTATCGTTTCCAGCCCGCCATTTCCGGCTTGCCGAGGCGCCTTGCTCGGCCCGGGCTGGCCAGCTCTGACCCGCTCCAATTCGCTTCAGTCCTCTCAAGCCCGCTCCAGCCCACCACCCCAGCAAGTGCTCACTCACTCCTCAGGCGATGTCTTGTCGAGCGGCGTGACCTTTGACAGGCGTATGCGGCGCTGACCGCCGACCTCGAATTCAAAGCGGCCACTCACCTGGACCTCGCGCCCGATATAGGCACCGATGCGCTCCGGTGGCAGCAGTTCCAGGCGCTGCTGTCCTTCGCCTTCCAGCCAGTAGCGGTTGGGCACGTCTTCGCTGCGCACCCTACCCTGCACGGCCACCTGCTCGCCCTGCCAGGCCTCGGAGTGTTCCAGCAGCGTCGCCACGCTGGTAGGGCGCGGGCCATTGACGCCATCGCATCCCGTTGTGGCCATCAGCATCACCGCCACGGCCACCATCGCCAGCCAGTGTTGCATCCCCTTGTTCATCTTCATTCCTCGCGCGACTGATACTTCATCGGGGGCTACCCGCTCGCTCATTCACTCGCTTGCGGCTTGAGGGGACTCGGGCAACGGCCCGGCAGTCGAGTTCCTCGCCCCTCGCGTCGAATGGCGATATCTCGTGGTCACCCAGACGCACCTGACGCCTGACGTGGACTCATGCACAGTCTGACAGCTGCCACGCGAGGCGATAACTCCCTGACCAATAGAATCAGCCATCAGGATCAGTCCTCAACGCAGGCCGTGAGGCGCCGCGCCACCCGCCAGCCCCATCACGACTCTGAGGCCTGTCATGCTGAGGCATGGTCGCCGCGCGGTGACTGCGGGCACCGCCCTTGTCTCGCGCGCCCGCCGCACCTATATCATTGCCCGCAGGAGCACACCGCGCCATCGACGAAGCATGTGTGAAGCGCTTCGTCATATCGCCCTGCCGGCACCACATCAGGAGAATGACATGAAGACAGCCAAGGTGGCCTATATCACCGGCGGTGCTCAAGGCATCGGCCGCGGCATCAGCGACTACCTGCTCGCCCACGGCTGGCGCGTGGCCGTGGCGGATATCGATGCCGAGGCAGGCCAGCAATATCGAGAGATGAAGAAGCGACAGGCGAGCGGGCTCGCAGAAGAACCTGCAGCGCCGTCGGGTGAGCAGCCCGCAGAAGACATCGGTGAGCGCCTGCGCGTCTTCACGCTGGATGTGCGTGACGAGAAATCCGTGGCCGCCAGCATCGCGGCTACCTGCGAGGCCTTCGGGCGGCTGGACGCGGTGATCAACAATGCCGCGATCGCCGATCCCTTCCAGGGCAAGCTCGAAGAGTTGTCACTCGAGCGCTGGCATCAGGTACTGGATACCAGCCTGACCAGCAGCTTCCTGACCGCCAAGCATGCGGCGCGTCATCTGCGCGAGACTGGCGGCAGCATCGTCAATCTGGCCTCCAGCCGCGCGCTGCAGTCCGAGCCGCACAGCGAAGCCTACGCCGCCAGCAAGGGCGGTATCGTCGCCCTCACCCACGCCATGGCGATGAGCCTCGGGCCGGAGATTCGCGTCAATGCGGTCAGCCCGGGCTGGATCGACGTCAGCGCCCTGCAGAAAAGCGGCGAGGCCGAGTCGCTGAGTGACGAAGACCATGCCCAGCATCCCGTCGGGCGCGTCGGCCATGTCGATGACATCGCCGCGCTGGTGGCCTTCCTGATCTCGGACAAGGCCGGCTTCATCACCGGCCAGAATCATGTCGTCGATGGCGGCATGACGCGCAAGATGGTTTACGTCGACTGATACGACAACGCCGACTGAGACGACAACGCCTGACGCGATTGTACGTCAGGCGTTGTCAGTTCTTGAGCTGCGTCCGGGTTTCCTGAACGCTCAACTGCGGACTTCTCTCGCGCGGGCCATGGTCACACCGCGTGCGGTGCCAGCCACTGCTTGAGCTGACCGGCCTGCATCACGCCTGATTCGCGCGCCAGCTCCTTGCCCTGCTTCATCACCAGCAGCGTCGGAATGCTGCGGATGCCGAAACGACCGGCCAGCGCCTGCTGGGCTTCGGTGTCGATCTTGGCGAAACGCACACGGGTGCCCATCTGCGCGGCGACTTCATTGAAGATCGGCCCCATCATCTTGCACGGGCCACACCAGCTGGCCCAGAAGTCGATGACCACTGGCATTTCACTACGCACCACCAGAGCCTCGAAGTTGTCGCTGGTCAGTTCCAGCGGCTCCTTGGGCAGCACGGCGGCGCTGCACTTTCCGCAGCTGGGGTTGTCATCCAGACGCGCGGTGGCCACACGATTGAGAGCGAGACATTGCGGACAGGCCAGCACGAGGGATTCAGACATGATCGGACTCCAGAGAAATGGGGATGCGGCGCGCCACGTGACGGTCAACCGTCAGACGCGTACCGATAAGCGCAGATCATACGACTCGTGGGCCAGGAAGCAATTGAGCCACCTTATCGCCCTGATTGGCTGGCTGTATGAGCCCGCCTGATCTGAACGAACTGAACGAACTGAACATCCCCCCCTGCACTCAACCTGAAGGGCCCCGCCAGTCACGGCGGGGCCCTTCGCACTTGAGCACACCCAAGAGTCGCTCAGATGCTGGCCAGCCCGAACTTGATGCACAGCGTCACCAGCACCAGCAGGAAGAGGGTTTCCACCACCATCAGGATCACCGGCTTCCAGCCCACCACCGCCAGCTTCTGGAACGACGTCTTGACGCCCAGCGCGGCAATCGCCGCCACCAGACACCAGCGCGACAGATCAGTGAAGCCTTCCACGGCGACGCTTGGCACCCAGCCGAGGCTGTTGATCAACACCAGTGCCACGAAGGCGATCAGGAAGGTGGGGAACATCGGCACCTTGCCGCCCTCATCGCCATTGGCCTGGCGCGCACTGCGGAACAGCAGCATGAAGACCATCACCGCCGGCACCAGCATCGCCACCCGCAGCAGCTTGACGAAGGTCGAGACGTCCCCGGTGTGCTCGGAAATTATATAGCCCGCGCCCACCACCTGAGCCACGTCGTGGATGGTGCCGCCGAGGAAGATGCCGGCCTCGGCATCATCCAGCCCCAGCAGCCTGACGATCAGCGGATAGGTGATCATCGCCACGGTCGAGAGGGTCGTCACCCCGACCACGGTCATGATGGTGTGGCGCTCGCTGGTGGCGTTGCGCGGCATCACCGCCGACAGCGCCAGTGCCGCCGAGGCACCGCAGATGGCCACCGAGCCGCCGGTCAGCAGTCCCATGTCGCGGTCCAGCCCCATCACGCGGGCCAGCAGCGCGCCGAACAGGATGGTCGCCACCACCCCGAGTACCACCGTGATCACCGGACCGAGGCCGAGACTCGCGACCTGCTCCAGCGTGATGCGCACGCCCAGCAGGGCTACGCCGAGGCGCAATACCGTCTTGGAGGCGAACTCGATGCCCGCCTTGCACGGCCCCTCCTCGGAGAGAAAGTGCAGCGACATGCCGAACAGCAGCGCATAGAGTAGCGTCGGGCCGCCGTAGTGATCGGCGATGAAGGTGGTCGCCAGCGCGATGATGATGCAGATCAACAGGCCCGGCATGATGGTGCGCACGCGCCCTTCCAGGGTCCGCCACAGGCTGGTGGGCGGGATGGGTGTGTCGTGCAGTGATGAACTGTTGTCAGTGGCCACGCGGATTCCTCATCAAGACCAGCAAGCGGTGACGGGCAAGCTGCCCCGCCGCGATGTGTCGTTCAGGCACGAAGGCCTGCTAGCTGGCCTGGGCCATGTTCACCTGGGCGGCCTTGATCATGTCGGCGGCCTTCTCGGCGATCATGATGGTCGGCGCATTGGTATTGCCGGACACGATCACCGGCATGATCGAGGCATCCACCACGCGCAAGCCGTGCAGGCCATGGACACGCAGCTCGTCATCCACCACCGCCAGCGCATCGTGGCCCATCTTGCAGGTGCCCGCCGGGTGATAGATGGTCTGGCTGAACTGACGCGCTGCTTCCAGCAACTCCTCATCGCTCTGGTAGTGCGCGCCCGGCACGTACTCCTCGCTGATCACCGAGGCCAGCGGCGCTGCCTGGGCGATACGCCGCGCCACCTTGATGGCATCGACCACCACGCGGCGGTCTTCCTCGGCGCTGAGATAGTTGGGCTGGATGGAAGGATAGATGCTGGCGTCGGCGCTGGTGATGCGCACCTGGCCGCGACTGTGCGGGCGCAGCTGACACACCGAGGACGTGAACGCCGAGAACGGATGCACGCCATCGGCGGGCTTGTCGGCACTCAACGGCTGCATGTGGAACTGGATATCAGGGCGCGTCAGCCCCTCACGCGACTGGGTAAAGGCGCACACCTGACTGGCCGCCAGCGTCAGCGGGCCGGTACGCGTGAAGAGGTACTGAGTGCCGACCGCCAGCTTCTTGAGCGGATGACGCACCTCGTCATTGAGAGTGCGGCACTGGGTCTTGAACACCAGCCGAACCTGCAGGTGGTCCTGCAGGTTTTCCCCGACCCCCGGCAGCGCGTGCAGGCATTCGACGCCGACACTGGCCAGATGCTCGGGCTCACCGATTCCGGAGCACTGCAGAATCTGCGGGCTGCCGATGGCGCCGCTGGACAGCAGCACCTCGCGCTCGGCGCGTGCCGTGTGGATCGTGCCCTTCACCTCGTACTCGACTCCCACCGCACGCTTGCCTTCCAGCAACACGCGGCGACAGTGCGCATGCTTGACCAGCGTCAGATTGCTGCGCGTGAGGGCCGGGCGCAGGAAAGCCCTGGCCGTGCTGCAGCGCAGGCCCTTGTAAGTGGTCTGCTGGAAATAGCCGACCCCTTCCTGGCGCTCGCCATTGACGTCCTGGTTGAGCGGAATCCCCGCCTCCACCGCCGCCTCGATGAAGCGCTCGGCGATCTCGCGCTTGAGGCGCAGGTCAGAGACATGCAGCGGCCCATCGGTGCCGTGCCATTGGTTGGCGCCGCGTGCCTGACACTCCGACTTACGGAAGTACGGCAGCACTGACGCGTAGTCCCAGCCCTGATTGCCCGCGGCCGCCCAGTCGTCGTAGTCCTCGTGCTGGCCACGGATATACAGCAGCCCATTGAGCGAGCTGGAACCGCCCAGCACCTTGCCCCGCGGCCACTGCAGCCGACGACCATTGATGCCCTTGTCAGGGTCGGTGAGATAGCACCAGTCGGTGGCCGGGTTATGCATCGTCTTGAAATAACCGACCGGCACATGAATCCACGGATTCCAGTCCGAGCCGCCGGCTTCCAGCAGCAAGACCTTGATGGAGGGGTCTTCGGTTAGACGATTGGCTAGCACGCAACCGGCTGACCCCGCTCCGATCACGATGTAGTCATAGGTGGCTGATGCGTCGGCATTGGCGTAACGTGTTGTTTTCATTATTTTATATACCATATCGAGACATATTGTCTCATAATCATGGTATCAAAATTGCGATTCGTCAAATACGAAACGTATTGTCTCAATATCTTTGCCAAAGCTGAAAAAGTGCCCTACATTGAGATTTGAAACGCCGGTAACGGTACTTTTCGTCTCGTTATACGACCAACTATGTAAGACGAACTAGCGAGAACGTCACAGACCGCCATCAATGGCAGCCACCAGAGAGGCCAGAGGCAGGGCTCATGGGCTCTGGAGACATGCTTGAAGAGAGTTTGAGGAGACTCTGAAGAGGGCTTGAGGAGACTCTGAAGAGAATTTGAAGAGACTTTGGAGTGGCTTTGAAGAAATAGCGGATATGTCTGACAAGCGCTCCAGCACTCTCTGAAGAGACATGCTCTAAAAAGACACTCTCTGAAGAGACACGCTCTGAACAAACACGCTCTGAACAGGCACTGCGAAAACGCCTGACAAATAAAAACGGCATATAAGGACAGAAAATAAGGACGGATAAACAAGCACTTGGCTAAAGAAGTGATCAACGAACGGCTTGCCAGACAAACAGCGGAAGCAAGCCCCGCACCGCAAGACCCATAACAACGCCAACACAGGGCGAGTGATACGACATCACTTCCCGGCCGTCAGGCCTGCATCCCACCACAAAAGCAAACACAATACCGGGAGCACTACCATGCCATCGCCACTCAGCAAGCTGTCACGCCGTGACTTCCTCGACATCTCGGGTCGCTTCGGTCTGACCTCTACCCTGCTGGCCGCCACCGGCCTCGGCGCAGGTCTCACCGCGTCCACGCTGGCGCGCGCCGCCGACCAGGAGCAGCAGAAACGCTACAAGACAGCGCCCAAGTTCCAGCTGCGCTTCGGTGCCTCGGGCTTCAATGAGCGCAATCTCGATATCCAGAAATCCGGCCAGCTGTTCTTCGCGCGCGACCTGGAAGAGCGCACCAACGGCGCCATCCGCGTCGAGTTCATGGGCAGCAACGAGGTCTGCAACCAGCTGGACTGCGTCGGCAAGACCCAGCAGGGCATCGTCGATATCTACTCGGCCTCCACCCAGAATTCCTCGGGCAGCGCGCCGTATCTGAACGTGCTCGATTTCGCCTACCTGTTCCCCACCGTCGCCTCGATGTTCCACTTCTTCTATCACAAGAAGAGTGAGCAGCTACTGCGCGAACCGCTGCGCCAGCGCCACAACCTGCAGTTCCTGTTCACCCACTGTGACCTGCGCGGCATCATGCTCGGCCTCAAGTGGCAGGACAAACCGCTGGTCACCAGCATCGATGATCTCAAGGGCACCAAGAACCGAGTCACCGGCACCCAGATGGGTCGCATCGCGATGGAACAGCTGGGCCTGAACCCGGTGCCGGTCGCCTGGGAAGAGACCCTCGATGGCCTGCGTCAGGGCCTGCTGGATGGCGCCGAGACCTGGATGAGCGCCGTGGCCTACGCCGGCATGGCACCAGTGGTGTCCCAGGCGGTCGACCTGCGCTTCTTCGCCGGCACCGAGCACACCGGCATGAGCCTGCCCAAGTTCGACAGCCTCGGTTCCGAGCTGCAGGACCAGGTGATGGAGTCCGCCTACTGCGCGCAAATCTTCACCCAGGGCATGAACGAGGCCGGGCGCTTCGAGATCGTCGGTGCCACCGAGCACCCCGCCGCCGGCACCGTCTTCGCCGAGAACAACGTGCGCGTGGCGCCGCTGTCGGACGCCGAACGCTCACGCGCCGAGCAGATGTGCTCGCCGGAATTCAATCCCGAGCCGTGGGAGCAGTGGCGTGAACGCCTCAACAAGTGGTCCGGCGGTCTCGACATCTATCAGGAAATCCATGATGTCGCGCGCGAGATTCCGCGTGATGTCGCCGCCGTCAACGTCAAGCCGCAGCGCTGGTGGAGGGGGTAATGGGCGATACCACCATCTTCAGCCAACCGACCAAGAAACCTGCCCTCAAGAAGGCCGCGCCCTGGGCGCGTCCCTTCCTGTGGCTGGACGCCCATCTGGAACAGGTCGTCATTCTGATCGCCTATTCCGGCATGGCCGGCATCATCTTCGTCGAAGTCATCCGGCGCTTCTTCTTCGGCCTGCAGGCCCCCTGGAGCACCAGCATTCCCGTGCTGCTGTTCCTGTGGCTGACCTGGTTCGGCGCCTCGCTCAACGTCAAGAAGCGCACCCACCTGAGCCTCAACGAGATACGCATGAAGCTGCCGCGCGGTGGCCAGTTCGCCTGCCTGATCCTCGATGCCGTGCTATGGATCGGCTTCGGGCTGATGGTGATCTACTTCACCACCACCCAGGTGACGCTGGCCTATGACAACTACGCCATCGTGCCGGGCACCGACAACGTCATGCAGTGGTGGTTCTATCTCGCCACACCGCTGGCGTGGGTGATGATCATCTATCGCGTACTGCAGAACCTCTACGCCGACTGGGCGCGCTATCGCCGCGGCGATTCCTTCAACCTGCAACCGTCCATCATGGACTGAGGAGGTCAGCATGACAGACGGTATCTGGATCTCCCTGATCACGGCGGGCGTGACCGCCTTCTTCCTGCTCGGCGTGCCCATCTTCCTCGTCATCGGCCTGTGGGTGGTCGGCACCAGTCTGGTGATCGACTTCACGCTGGCCAATGTCGGCGTCACCCTCTTCCAGGGCCTGAGCTTCTTCGGCCTGCTGGCGTTGCCGCTGTTCATCCTCACGGGGGACCTGATCAACGCGGCGGGCATCGCTAAGCGACTCTCCGACTTCGCCTACTCGACGCTGAGCTGGATGCGCGGCGGGATGGGCATGTCGACCCTCGGCGCCTGCGGGCTGTTCGCGGCGATTTCCGGCTCCAACGCCGGTACCACCGCCACCATCGGCTCGATCATGCAGCCCGAGATGGTCAAGAACGGCTATGACGAACGCTTCGCCGCCGCCACGGCGGCCTCCGGCGGCACCGTGGGCATCATCATTCCGCCCAGCATCATCTTCATCGTCTACGGCTTCATGATGAACCTGTCGATCAGTGACCTGTTCATCGCCGGCATGGTGCCGGGCGCCCTGATGGTGGTCGCGATGATGGGGGCCTGCTATCTGGTGGCGCGCAAGAATGGCTGGGGCCAGCTGCAGCCCTTCAAGGCCGGTGTCAGCGCCAGGCTGGCGCGCAAGGCCTATCTGGGCTTCGCGACCATCGGCGTGGTGGTCTACGGCATCTACTCGGGCAAGTTCTCGCCGACCGAAGCCGCCGCCATCACCGTGGGCTTCACCATGATCGCGGGGCTGTTGATCACTCGCGAGATCAGCCTCAGGAAGCTGCCGACCATCATGCTGCGCTCGGGTCAGATCGCCGGCATGTTGGCACCGCTGATCGCCATCTCGGTAGTCATGCAGCAGCTGCTGTCGGTGCTGGGTGCCGGTCAGGCGCTGAGCGAGATGCTCAGCGGCATCGACAACTACTACCTGACGCTGGGCACCTGCATGCTGATCATCCTGCTGGCGGGCATGATTCTGGAAAGCCTGCCGGTGACGATCATCCTGGCGCCGATTCTCGCGCCCATCGCCCAGCAGGCCGGGGTCGATCCGATCCACTTCTCGGTCATCTTCCTGGTCGGTGCCGCCATCGGCTTCGTCACGCCACCCTTCGGGCTCAACCTGTACGTGGCCAGCAGCATCACCGGCATTTCCTACGTCAGACTGGTCAAGTACGTGATTCCCTACTTCATCGCGCTGATCGCCTGCTGGCTGGCCATCTGCCTGGTGCCTTCCCTTTCCCTGTTCCTGGTAAACCTGTAACACTAGCCTCATCGACAGCCCCGCGAGGGGCTGTCTTCGTCTCATCAGGGCAGCCTTCGCCAAGGGGCCCACTGCCGTGATGAATCGATGCACTGACGCCTTGCCACCCTGCCCATGTCGGCCCCGGTCGCCCCGAGTGACATGCGCCCGACAGCAGGATGAGGACACTAGATGAGCAAAGACACGCCCACCAATTCGACGCTCTTTCGCGCACTCGGCCTGCTGGAAGAAATCGTCACCACCCAGCACGCCGTCAGCGCCGCCGACCTCGAGAAGCGCTTCGACATCCCCAAGCCGACCGTCCATCGCCTGCTCAAGCAGCTGGAAGAACAGCAGCTGATCAGCCGTGATCTGGATGGCCGCCACCTGCTGCCCGGCCCGCGCTTTCGGCGCATGTCGCTGGGCGCACTGGCCAATGAAGGCCTCAAGGTGCCGCGCCGTGTCCTGCTGGAACGGCTGGCGAAGGAAGTCGGCGAGACCTGCAACTTGACGCTGCTCGATGGCCACGAGGTGATGTATTACGACCGCGTGGAAACCAACTGGCCGGTGCGCATCCAGCTGGCGCCCGGCTCACGCCTGCCGCTGCACTGCACCGCGAGCGGCAAGCTGTTTCTGGCGCTGATGCCGCTGCATCGCCGCCGCGCCCTGCTCGCACATCTGGCGCTGGAAGCGCACACGCTCTGCACCCTGACCTCGCGGGCCACGCTGGAAGAGGCGCTCGACACCGTGGCGCGCAACCAGCTGAGTACCGATGATGAGGAGTTCATCCAGGGCATGGTCGCCATCGCAGTGCCGGTCTTCGATGAGGTCGGCCAGATCCAGGCGACATTGGCGATCCACGCGCCGCGCCTGCGCCACTCCATCGACTCCCTCTTGGAGTGGGCACCGTTGATGCGCCAGATCGCCACTGAGCTGGAAGGCACGCTCTGAGGCGCACATGACTCCTGAGGAAATCCCGTCCAGCCCCGAGTGACACCTGAGCCACGCTGACGATGGGCCATGATCCAAAAAGCTCGCCCCCGCAGACAGTGATTGTCTGCGGGGGCGAGCTTTTTTCATCTGCCAACTTGCTGAGTACCGCTTTTCCTCAAGCGTCTCTCTCCTGCGGTCAGGGCGTCGGTACCACCACCACCGGAATGCTGGCGCGCTTGATCACCCCCTTGGTGACCTTGCCCGCATAGGAGGCCACGAAGCCGCGCTTGTTGGTGGCCATGATGATCATGTCGCAGTCATGGCGCGTGGCGTAGCGGATGATCTCCGAGGCCGGATAGCCCTCCACCACATTCAGTCCCGCAATCACCGGGCGCGGGTCGCCGTTGTCATGGGTGCTCCAGAAGTCCTCCAGCATCTTTTCCAGGCTCTCTTTCGCCTGATCGAGCCGCTGCTGCATCAGGCCCTCCAGCGTCGGCTTGTGGCGGATGTTGACCTTGAGGGTGTTCATCACGTCATCCGACAATGACTTGACGGTGTGCAGCACATGCAACTCGGCACCCGTCGCGCCCGCCAACCACACCGAGCGCGCCAGTACCCGCTCACAGTCTCCGCGCAGGCCTACACAACACAGAATTCGTTTGACTGCCGGCATCGTCCTTCTCCTCGTTCATTGCAGGGCTAGCGTTCAGATGGCGCTTCAGTACCCCATCACCCTGGGTAGCCACAGCGAGATTTCAGGCACATAGGCGATCAGGAAGATGGCCGCCACCGAGCCCGCCGCGAACGGCAATGCCTTCAGGGAAATCTCCTCGATGGAGGCCCCGCCTATCCCCGAGGCCACGAAGAGGTTCTCCCCCAATGGCGGCGTCTGGAAGCCGATGGCCAACGCACAGACCACCACGATGCCGACGTGCACCGGGTCCATCCCCAGCATGTACATGATCGGCAGCAGCACCGGGGTGAGAATCATGATCGCGGCCAGCGTCTCCATGAACATGCCGACGAACAGCAGGAAGAAGATGATCATCGCCCAGATCAGGTAGAGGTTGTCGGTCATCGCCAGCATGCCTTCGGCGATATGCGCCGGCACGCGCTGCTCGACCAGCAGCCGCCCAAAGACAGTCGCCGTGAACAGGATCAGCAGCACGCGACCGGTGATCCAGGTGGTGGTCTCCAGGGTGCGCAGCGTCGGCTTCCACTTGAGTTCCTTGTGCAGGAAGATGCCGACGATCAGGGTATAGACGATGGCGACGATGGCGGATTCGGTCGGCGTGAAGAGGCCGCTGTAGATACCGCCCAGGATGATGAAGGGCGCCAGCATCGACCAGACGCCCTTCTTCAAGGTGGCGCGAATATGTGGCCACGACCAGCTGTTGGTCAGCCCGCGATAGCCGCGTTTCTTCGAGATCACGTAGTTGATCATCAACAGGAAGCCGGCGATCACCACGCCGGGCATGACGCCGGCGATGAACAGTTTCGGGATCGACAGTGTCTGGAAGTCACCGTGCATGGCCACCGCTTCGGGCGGCGGCTGCAGGCCCATGCCGGAAATCCCGAAGATCACCATCGGGATCGATGGTGGAATCACCACCCCCAGCCCCCCGGAAGAGGCCGTGATCGCCGAGGCATAGCCACGGTCGTAACCGCGCTTGGCCATCGCCGGAATCATCAACATGCCGACCGCCGCCGTGGTGGCAGGTCCCGAGCCGGAAATCGCACCGAAGAACATGCAGGCAAATACCGTGGCGGCGGCGAGCCCGCCCGTCACCGGCCCGGCGAAGGCCTCGGCGATATCGACCAGCCGTCGCGAGATGCCGGCGGCCTCCATCAGCGCCCCGGCCAGAATGAAGGCCGGCAGGGCCATCAGCGGGAAGGAGCCCACCGAGGTAAAGGCGATCTGCACGAACGCCATCGGGTTTTCATCGATGCTCAGATAGGTCGCCAGCGCCGCGACACCCAGCGAGACGGTGATCGGTGCGCCCAGTACCAGCAGCAGGAAGAAGACGCCAAACAGGATGTAGATGATGGTGGAATCGATCATGACTTGCCGCCCTCCTGTCTTTCACTGGGCTTTCCATCACTGGCCTGTGCGTCGCTGGCCTGTGGTTCAATGGCCTGGCCGTCACCGCCCTGCTTCAATTCCTCCATTGCCTGGGAATCCGGGTCCACGATGTCTTCCTTGCGCACGAACTTGAGATAATTGGTCTGGATTATGCGCACCGTCATGGCGGTAAAGGCCAGCGGCAGAATCAGATAGAAGTACTTCATCGGCACACCCAGCGTCTGTGACTTCCAGAACAGATTCATCTTGTTGAACACGAAGTCGTAGCTGTAATAGATGAACACCGCATTGAAGGCGATCCAGATGATATCGGTCAGAACACCGCAGAGGGTTTCCACCCAACGCGGCAGGAATCGAAACTGGAAGGTCACGCGGTTATGCGCCGACATGCGTGTGGCGTAGACGGCGCCTAGATAGGCAAACCACACGAAGGCATAGGTCGCCAACTCGTCTCCCCAGGGAATCGAGTAGCTGAAAAGGTTACGCAGCATGATCTGCGTGAAGAGAATGATGACGAACACCACCAGCAGAAACTGGCAGAGATAGTTCTCGATATTATCCAGAAACTTCAACAATACCCGCATGGATACACATCCCCCGACATCGCCAGCGATGACCACTTGACGCCACGTTTCCCCTGCCAGCGATCACATGTCGACGACATGCTCTTGGCATGCTCATGACAGGTGCCGGCTGGCAGGGGAATCCGGGCGGGCCTTGAAAGCCTCAGCCGTTCAGGAGGTCTTCAGGGCGCGGTTGACGGATCACGTCCGAGGGTCTCGAGCACTTCGACCAGCTTGTCGCGGCCGCCGATGCTGTCATAGAAGTCCGGCCAGATGCTGGAGGCCTTGGCGATCCATTCCTGCTCGTCATTGGCGGGCTGGGTGATGGTCATGCCGTGCTCTTCCACCAGTGATTTCTTGATGGAATCCTCGGTGGCCAGCAGGTAGTCATAGCTGTGCGACGTCGCCTCTTCACCGGCCGCCAGCACCAGTTGCTGGTTCTCTTCGCTGAGGCTCTGGAAGGTGCCTTCGCCCATGATCAGCGGTTCCATCGAGAACACGTAACAGCTGTCGGTGACGTGGTTCTGCACCTCATAGAACTTCATGGCATCGATGGTGATGTAGGGATTGTCCTGACCATCGACGACGCCCTGTTGCAGGGCGGTGAAGGTCTCGGACCACGCCAGCGGGTTGGGGTTGACGCCCCAGGACTGGTAGGAGGAGATCATGATCTCGTTCTTGGGCACGCGAATGACCATGCCTTCCAGGTCTGCCGGTGAGGCGACCGCCTGCTTGGAATTGGTCAGACGGCGGCAGCCGGAATAGGCCCAGCCCAGAATGCGGATACCGGAATCGCGCAGGGTGTTCTCGCGCAGCTCATCGCCGATCTTGCCTTGCGTCAGCGCCTTGGCATCGTCCGGGCCGTGGATGACATACGGCAGGGTCAGCACGCCGACGGTCGGCGAGAATGGCGTCAGGTTGTTGATCGCCACCACGGACAAGTCAACGAGGCCCATGCTGGCGTTGTTGACGGTATCCTGCTCGCTGCCCAGCTGGCCGTTGGGGAACAGGTCCACCTTGATGTCGCCGCCGGATTTCTCTTCCACCAGGCTTGCGAAGGTCTTGCCCAGTTCATACTGGGTGCCGCCGGCGGCATCGCCGAGGGCCATCTTCCAGGTCGCGGCATTGGCGCCAGCGGCCATGCTCAGGCTCGCGGCAGTCACCGCGATGGCCAGCGTGGACTTGAAGGCGCTGGTGCGAGATACGCCAGTGCGAGTCAGCAAGCGGAGGTCTGAAAGGGTCTGTGTCGAGTCGATCATCTTGTCTGTCCCGTCGTTATTGTTGTTGCGGGCTCCTGACGGCTGCGCGTGATAGCGAGCGGGGTACTGCACCTCATATCGTCAATGACTTCGCGTCTGCACCACTATCTCGCAGCGTCTCATGTCATTCACGATTGCCATCACCTGCTCATCTACAGCCCCAGGAAAGGGAGTGTGAAGTCGCGTCGTGCTTGAACTGTGCTTTCGTTGTACCTGCCAGATCACTTTCTCCCCGTGCGCCATTCCTCGATAGAACCAGTCCGTCGGCATCGATGGGGCCAGTCCCGGCTGGCTATTGCTCTCCCGACGGGGGTCTGCCTCAATGAAGCCGTACCGGTGGCTGCCACCTCAGGGCAGATAGTGTCCCGCGCGCCACTCACTGATGGCGCACCGCGGGGCAATCAGGTACAGAAAATGCATATAAAACGGGCACTTCCGCTGGAAAGTCCTCGTGACGACACGCTCGCGAAAACAATAGAGAACACGCATGAGCCACCCGCTGTTTCACCTCGATTCCTCGCGCAAGGAAAGCCTGCAATTCCAGATTCGCGAGCAGATTTCCCAGGCGATTCTCGAAGGCCATCTGCCACGTGATGTCGCGCTGCCCTCCAGTCGCAAGCTGGCCCGCGAGCTGAATGTCGCGCGCAATACCGTGATGCTGGCCTATGAGCAGCTGCTGGAAGACGGCTTTCTGATCGCCCGCGAGCGCAGTGGTTACTTCATCAATCCCGAGATTCTCAAGGGTCGCGCCGACACGCCGGTGCGCCTCAATGACATCGAGGCCGACAGCCTCGACTGGGATGAGCGGCTGGCCTTCAAGCCCTCTGAGCAGCGCGCCATCGAGAAGCCCGGCGACTGGCACCAGTACGACTACCCCTTCCTCTATGGCCAGCTGGACCCGGAATTCTTCCCCACCCAGCACTGGCGCGAATGCAGCCGCGACTCGATGAGCGTGCCGTCGATTCGCAGCTGGTCGGTGGACCACCTCAACAATGACGACCCGCTGCTGATCGAGCAGATCCACCAGCGGTTGCTGCCCCGTCGCGGCGTCTGGGCAAGCCCGGAGGAAATCCTGATCACGGTGGGCACGCAGCAGGCGCTGTGGATCAGCTGCATGCTGCTGCTCAAGCAGGGCCAGCGCTTCGCGATGGAGAACCCCGGCTACGTCGACATGTACAACATCGCCAGCACCTTCACCGATGACATCCAGCTGCTGCCCATCGACGACAAGGGCATGCAGCCGCTGGAATCGCTCAAGGACTGCCGCCTGGTGTATGTCACGCCCAGCCACCAGTCGCCGACGACCATCACCCTGCCGCTGGAGCGTCGCCGCCAGCTGCTGGACATGGCCGAGACCGGCAACTTCCTGATCATCGAGGACGACTACGAGAGCGAGAGCAACTACGCCGACAACCCGACACCCGCGCTCAAGAGCCTCGACCGCCACAAGCGCGTCATCTATGTCGGCAGCCTCTCCAAGACCCTCGCCCCCGGTCTGCGCCTGGGCTACATGGTCGCGCACCCGACCCTGATTCGAGAGGCCCGCGCCCTGCGCCGCCTGATGCTGCGCCATCCGCCGACCAACAATCAGCGTGCGGTGGGGCTGTTCATCGCGCGGGGCTATCACGACAGCCTGATCAATCAGATGCACCAGGTGATGCAGCGGCGCTTCCTGCTGATGCGTGACGCCATCCAGCGCCATCTGCCGATGATGAGCACGCCGGCCACCTACGGCGGCTCCTGCTTCTGGATGCACGGCCCGAAGAGCCTGAATGCCCACCGCCTGGCCGCCCTCGCCCGCGAGCAGAGCATCCTGATCGAGGTCGGTGACCTGCACTTCTTCTGCGATCGCAGCAGCCACCGCCACTACTTCCGCCTCGGATTTTCGGCGATTCCGGAATCACGCATCGAAGCCGGCATCCTCAAACTGGCCGCGCTGGTGCCGCTGGCGATGGAGGAGGCGCCGTCAGTTGCGGTTGCAGAGACTGAAGCACCGGAGACAGAAGCACCGGAGACGGACGCACCGGAAGCACAAGCACAGCCGTTACCCCCTCAGCCCGCCCTGCCTACGCCCCACGGCCCATCACGTCGGCAGCGCGCCAGCTAGCCTGATCCTTGCGAGGAGATGAGAGGCGAGGCGAGCCGCCGTATCGGCCATGGCTGAGGCAAACCCTGCCCTCTCCCAAGCAACGATAACTCGCAACGATTATCTTCTAGATAACAAATATGCTCCCGCACCGATCATGAAGCGCGATCAATGCGGGAGCATCCGGGTCATCGTGGCATCAGTGGCGAGTCACATTCTATTGCGCTTCATCCTTCATCGCGTACCAGCGATACAGGCAACGCTGGCCGGTGCGGCGGAACGGTGCGAACAGCGGGGATTCGACCTTGTTGAGCACATTGGGATACGGCAGGCGTGACTGGAAGATCGGCAGCACGAGATCCGCCGCGTCCCTGGCGATCCACTGGGCGAGGCGCTTGCCCGCCTGGGCGGAATACATCACGCCGTTGCCGCCATAGCCCATGGCGTAATAGATGCTCTGCTTGGGGTCCGGCTGATGGATGCGCGGCATCATGTCGTGGCTGACATCCACCCAGCCCCACCAGGAGTAATCGACCTCGATGCCGCTCAGCGCAGGGAACTTGCGATGCATGTCGGCGATCAGCAGCTGCTCGTATTGCGCCTTGGGCGCATCACGCCCCGAGACGGCACTGCGACTGCCGATCTGCAGGCGATTGTCCGGCAGCAGGCGATAGTAGTGGCGCAGCACGCGGGTGTCGGTGAGTACCTGATGGGTATGGAAGCGGGTCGCCTCGATTTCCTGCGCCGTCAGCGGGCGCGTCACCAGCGAGTTGGAGAGCACCGGCATCAGGCGCTTGTCGAGCTCCGGGTGCAGCTTGCCGGAGGTGTAGCCGCCGGTGGCCATGCCCACCGAGCGCGCCTTGACCACGCCACCCGGCGTCGTCAGATAGTGCACGCCATCGCGGGTCTCCCAGCTCTCCACCGGACTTGCCGGGTGCACCTTGACGCCCAGGCGGCGCGCCTTGCGCAGATAGCCGAAGGCCAACTTGCCCGGGTGCACGCCGATGCCTTCCGGTTCGTGCATCGCACCGCAGGCCTCTTCATCACCGACCCACTCGTTGCGCACCGTGGCGCCATCGATGATTCGGGCATCGTAATTGAAGGTCTCGCGCAACAGGCGCGCTTCCTTCTCCAGCCCCGGCATCATGCGTTCGCGGTGGGCGATATACAGATGGCCGCCCGGCTGCGGATCGCAGTCGATGCCCTTGATCAGTTCCTTGAAATTCTCCATGCCCTCGACGCACTCGCGGTGCAGGCCGTGGGCGGCCTCGAGGCCGTAACGCTCGATCCACTGCGAGCGCTTGAGGCGACCGGTGGCGCACTGCGCCTGACCGCCATTGCGGGTCGAACAGCCCCAGCTGACCCGATTGGCCTCCAGCACGGTGGCCTTGATGCCGTACTTCTCGGCCAGCACGATGGCGGCGGTCAGCCCCGTGAAGCCGGAGCCGACGATCACCACATCGGCGTCGATATCGCCCATCACCGGGCCATCGTCTGCCGGCGGCTCGCCGGCGGTGGCGACCCAGTAGGTCGGCGCGTAGTCACGCCCTTCGCCGGGGGTGGCACTCACCAGCGGGTCGTAGGCCGGGTCATACGGCCGCGAGGCCTGAGTGGCCGGGCGCTGCTCTGATTCGTTGCCCATGTCCGACGGCCGGGCGCCGTGCTGCACGATAGTTTCCATCTCGAACACCTCCTCTCACCCACGGGGTGCACGCCATGACCTGACGCCATGACGTGCTTCCCCCGGGGCAAAGACAGCTTCAGAAACCTCTTCCCTGATCGGTGCGCCGCTGGCGCTCAGACGTTGACGGGCGGACGGTTCTTGCGGAAGGCATTCTTGATCGCGATCTTGCCGTCACGCAGCGTGAAGGCGTCGATCATGCGCGCTTCGCTGCGCGCGCCATCGGCGGTGGTGCCGGTGTAGGTGCTGATGACGAAGCCACGCTCGCCATCGGCGAAGATTTCCGCGTCGATCCACTGGGCATCCGGCGCGTTCTGCCAGGCAGCGGAGAGGCCTGCACGTACGGCGTCCTGACCGGCGAAGGTCTTGCCTTCGAGTTCCGGCCCGGCGATGGCGAGGAATTCGCAGTCATCGGTCATCATCGACAGGCAGTCGTCGATGTCGTGACGGTTGAGGGCATCACAGAAGGCGGTCAGCAGTTCGATGGTGGCTTGGTGAGTCATGGGTCGGGCTCCGCAGTCTTGTTGTTGGGCTTGTTGTTAAGCAGATGAGCGGCAGCAAGCGCTGCGCCATGACCCGAGACTACGCCGACACTCGCACCGCCCTTTAGCACCAGTTGGCGGCCACCGATTGGGCCAGTTGGCACCAAGGGGGCTGCCCTGGTGCCAACTGGTCCCATCGCGCCGCGCTGATGCGGTACCAAGGCCGTCCAATCGCCGCCCTCGGGCGACTCAGCCTGCGAGGGCCGTGGGCGCAGCCACGCCCGGTGGCGTGAAGGCCTCCGCTGACATGAAGCTCTCGCGCCCGAGCAGGATGTCACTGAGCAGGCGCGTGGCGGCGGGCGCCAGCACCAGGCCATTGCGGTAGTGACCGGCATTCACGTAGAGGCCATCAAGCCCCGGCACCGCGCCGATGAAGGGCGTGCCATCCGGCGTGCCCGGACGCAGGCCGGCCCAGTGATGCTCCGGCGCCAGCTCACCCAGCGCCGGCAGAATGCTCGCGGCGCTGGCATGCAAAGACTCGCGCGCCTGCGCGGTGGTGGACTTGTCGAAGTCCTGATGCTCCAGGGTCGAGCCGATCAGAATCCGCCCATCGGCGCGCGGAATCACGTAGCGGCCATCGCACAGCACCACCCGCGACAGCAGCGGCGCATCCTCACTGCAAAGCCCCGCCGTCACCGGATTGAATACCATCATCTGACCCTTCACCGGGCGCACCGGCAGCAGTACGCCGGCGGCGGCGAGCAGCCTGCCACTCCAGGCGCCGCCACACACCACGACGTTGTCTGCGCTGACGGTCTCATCAACAAGCCGGACGCCCGTGACACGCGATGGCGTGGCAAGCACCAGCTGCGTGACCTCGCACTCTTCACGCACCCGGATACGCGGATGCGCCAGCAGACGCGCACGCAGGGCCTGACCGAGACGCGGATTGCGGATGCTGCCGAGCGTCGGCATCCACAGCGCCTGCTGATGGCCACTGACCAGATGCGGCTCGCGCGCGTAGAGCACCTCACGCTCGATCACCTCCAGCGGCTTGTACTGGGTACGCGCCCAGTCCAGCGCCAGCGCCTCATCCTCGACCCGCAGGTAGATCAGACCCTTCTGGCGGTATTCGGGATCGATGCCGGTGGCGTCCTTGAGCGCCTCGGCAAGCCTGGGGTACTCGCCTTCTGACCAGCGTGACAGTGACGAGATGGCGCTCGAATAGCGCCACGGATACAGCGGCGAGACGATGCCGCCACCGGCCCACGATGCCTCGCGCCCGCACTGGCCGCGCTCCAGCAGCGTGACCGTCTGGCCGGCCTCGGCCAGCTGCCACGCCATCATCATGCCCATAACGCCGCCACCAATGATCAGGGTATCGCTCATCTGCCTTGCTCCTGCGGGGAATGAATAATCACAAATCTCATATTTCGATACGATTTGCATTATTTTTAGAAACAAAGCTATATTCACAGCATTGCCGCCGCCCGGTTTGCCTGTCTCCCCGCGACAGGTACACCGGGCAGCCACCAACAAGAATGACGAGGGAGACACCCCGTGAGCGACGCCACCTTGACGCCTTCCAGCAGCGATACAAGCCCTGCCAGCGATGCAGGCCCCGCCGCCTCTGCCGAGCAGCCGCTGCCCGCCGGTCAGTTGCAGCCCACTGAGCTGCGCGGCGTGCGCGAGCTGTTCGGCATCGACAGCGACCTCAAGGTGCCGGTATTCGTGGAGCGCGACGCCCACGTGCCGGAAATCGACCACGCCTATCGCTTCAATCCCGATGTCACCCTCGCCATCCTCGCCGGCTTCACCAACAACCGCCGCGTGATGGTTCAGGGCCTGCACGGCACCGGCAAATCGACCCATATCGAGCAGATCGCCGCGCGCCTCAACTGGCCGTGCCTGCGCGTCAATCTCGATGGCCATGTCAGCCGGCTGGACTTGGTCGGTAAGGACGCCATCGTGATTCGCGACGGCGTGCAGGTCACCGAATTCCAGGAAGGCATCGTCCCCTGGTCGCTGACCCGCCCCATCGCGCTGATCTTCGATGAGTACGATGCCGGCCGCCCGGACGTGATGTTCGTCATCCAGCGCATTCTGGAGCGCGACGGCCACTTCACGCTGCTCGACCAGAACCGCGTGATTCGCCCGCATCCGCAGTTCCGGCTGTTCGCCACCGCCAATACCGTCGGGCTTGGCAATCAGGATGGGCTCTATCACGGCACCCAGCTGCTCAACCATGCGCAGATCGACCGCTGGAACATCGTCGCCAAGCTGGATTACCTGCCGCGTGAAGAAGAGGTGAAGATCGTGCTGGCGCGTGTGCCCGCCAAGGACAACGAGCGGGGCCGCGCCCTGATTCGCGCAATGGTCGCGGTGGCCGACCTCACCCGTAAGGGCTTCGCCAATGGCGACCTGTCGAGCCTGATGTCGCCGCGTACCGTGATCACCTGGGCGGAGAACTGCGAGATATTCCGCAATCCGGCGCTGGCCTTCCGGCTCTCCTACCTCAACAAGTGCGATGAGCATGAGCGCCCGCTGGTCGCCGAGTTCTATCAGCGCTGTTTCGCAAAGGAACTTGAGGAATCCGCGGCGCTGATGGAGAGCGACCTGATGGATGAGCAGGACAGCGACAAGGGAGCCCGGGCATGAGTGCGGCCCAGCAGGTACGCCGTCGTCAGCAGTATCTCGAGGAGCTCTCGGCTGCGAGTCTCGGGGCACTCAGCGGTCAGGCCGGCTGGGCCTATCGGGGGCGGCGTCTGAGTCGGCATGCTCAGGCGCTGCCATTGCGCACGCCGCATCTGCGCCTTGAGGAAGATGACTGCACGCTCGACAACTATCGCGCGGTCAGCGATGCCATCGCGCTGCGCCTGATCCACACCGACGAGGCGCTGCATCTGGCGGCGCGTCCGGCGCTGCCGGAAACCCGCCTGATCTATGACCTGCTGGAGCAGCTGCGCGTCGAGGCGCTGGTCGACCCTGACATGCCCGGCGTGAAGGAGAATCTGGCGCGGCGCTTCACCGACTGGTGCCTGGCCTTCTATCACGCGGGCCTGACCGAGACGAGCAGCGGCATCCTCATCTACAGCGTCATCCAGTCGTGCTGGTCGCGCCTGATGGCCTGTGCGGTGATCCACGAGACGGAGGATTACATCGAGACGACGCGCGCCTCCTTCTATCAGGCGCTGGGCGCAGACATGGCGGGGCTGAGACGCACGCGTTTCGATCAGGCGGCCTATCAGCAGCATGCGCTGAACATCAGCCTGTGGCTGGAGCAGGAACTGGCCGAATCACTGGAGGAGCAGGACGGCGAGGAGGATGACGAGTCAGAGGCCAGTCATCGCTTCGCGCTGTTTCTGGAAAACGAGGATGAGGAAGCGAGTCTGCTCGAGGAGCAGGCGGCATCGCAGCTGCCGAGTCATCGGCGTGGCGCGCCGGAGGAATTGCTGCCCTATCAGGTGTTCACCACGGCCTATGACCGCGAGCTGGAACCGGCCAGGCGCATGCGCGCGGCCCTGCTCGATGAGTATCGTCAGGCGCTGGATACGCGTCTGGCGGAGCAGAAGATCAACGTGCGGCGCCTGGCACGTCAGCTGGCGCGCCATTTCAGCTCGCCTCAGCGTGAGGGATGGCACTTCGGGGAGGAGGAAGGAATCATCGATGGGCGGCGGCTGAGTCAGGTGATTTCCTCGCCGGCCGAGCGGCGGGTCTTCCAGCGCGAGCGCTGGGTGCCCGAGGCCAGTGCGCAGGTCAGTTTCCTGATCGACTGCTCCGGTTCGATGAAGGTGCATGGCGAGGCGGTGGCGATGCTGATCGAGATACTCACCCGCGCGCTCGACATGGCCGGTGTGCCCACCGAGGTGCTCGGCTTCACCACTGGCGCCTGGAATGGCGGTCGCGCCCTGAAGGACTGGCGACGCGCCGGCAAGCCCGCACGTCCGGGTCGCCTGAATGAAGTGCAGTATCTGGTCTTCAAGCCCGCCTCACTAGCGTGGCGCCGTGCGCGCCGCAACTTCGGCGCCCTGCTCAAGGCCGATCTCTACCGCGAAGGCGTGGATGGCGAAGCCGTGCAATGGGCCTGCTCACGTCTCGCGGACAACACTCCTGCCGACGAAGGCGCGCGCCGTCTACTGGTCGTCATCTCCGATGGCAGCCCCTGTGACAGCGCCACCAACATGGCCAATGATGAACAGTACCTCGACAGCCACCTCAAGCAGGTCGTCGCGCAACAGACCCGCTCCGGCCGCCAGGCCATCCTCGGCCTCGGCGTCGGGCTGGATCTCAGCGCCTACTACCCCAACCAGCTGATCATCGACCTCGAACGCACCCTCGACAACGCCCTCGCCGATGAAATCGTCTATCACATGGCGCTGGCGTGTCGGCATCATCGATTATAAAAATCGCTAATGCAAAAACCACACACCTTCAAACTCACTCTCTAATTAATGTATAATATCCTTTTGTTGACTTGTCCGTATAATAATTTCCTTCAAGCCTATCAAAATTCTTACTTTTTATCCTCAAAATTGAAGTACCATTGTATGCAGAATCAGACTTGCCATCCTTATGCTTAGGTATAACTCGGTATACGTAATACAGCTGCACACCACTTGACTCTAATTCTTTCTTAGGCACCACAAGTAAAGTATCTGAATCGGAACCATTTGAAGACACGGACATACTCATATTGAAAAGGGTTTGCTTTATAACCGCCCTAGCGTTCACAGTGCCACTATTTCCTTCATAGCTCCAATGTATTTGCATGCTCCAGTTACCATTAAGATCTGGAAACAAGATCTTATTAAGTATCGGAAACCCTTTCCATAACTTCCTCCAAACAAAGTGAGCTAAAATAAGTATAAATAAATTCAGAAGAAAGGCTGCTTTTAATGACCATAATATATGTTCAAAAACATCATTACCACTACCTAGAAAACTTACAATGACAGCTACTACAATACTATAAAAAACTGCCACTAAAACAACAACTCTTTGTATAGAGACTAGTCCGATCATTTTACCTCCTTGTAATAAATCTCCACCCCATCTACAAACAATACAACTCGCTTGCTTTCAGTCACAATGCCAGTTAAATAAACATCACTTAAGCATGAGCCAAAAATTGCTGCCATATACCTCCCCCCAATACCTACCCTTTTAATCTCTAACCCATTAACTATAGGGGGTGAAAAATAATATGAGATATGTGTTAAAGTTAAATTGCTAGAAAGAAAATGAAAGCCATCATGGAATATGTCGGTCTTTTTAGAAATACTCAGCAAAAAGCTCTCTACATCAGAAGAACTTGTAATTAAGCTATTTTTATGCAGAGGAAAAATAGGAACATTTAATATATCATTATAAACTACTATCCCTAAGCCAGTAAAATCATCCGCAGAACGATTAGCTATATTTAGCAATAATTTCTTAATATCATCAAGCACTTTAATCTTCCATAAAAATAGAAATAATACTCATAGAATTCGAAAATTTAACACTACCAATAATTATAGGGTATATTTGACCCCCGGACGAGGGTATTGCTATATCCATTTTCTTTTAGCAATATTTCTACGGAAGATCGTGCTCGAAGCTGGCTAGGATTTGGCCCTACAATTACTTCTCTAAGCGCCGCTTTATTACTTTTCAGTATATCAAGCACTATATATGGAATCACATATGAAGCGCCATCTCTAAAACACAAATTCTGATCAGTTTTATTAGCTACAATTCGCCACTCAGCTTCTTCATGAAAACTTTCATGCTTAAACCTACATGCTAACTCTAGTAGGCTATGACTTAAATTTCGAACAACTTCATGCGCCACATCAGATTTATTGCTTAGCACTTCATCTCGATAAACAAGCATATGGTCTAACTGCTCTTTAAAATCTAAAGCGTTAAACTCTTCAATACTTATATTTTGCTTAGGAAAACTCTCAAGGGCTATATCAAACAGCTCAGCTATAGCTGCCTCTCTAGCTCTATTGCTATACACACACTTCTCAAATCTAAAATTATTATTTATGCAATAACTTTCGATAAGTTTACGATCAAATCCCAAACAGTAGCCACTCCCTTTAGGGCAGTATCCTCTCCATTGGCTTAACAAGTCTGGACATTCACTAAAAGACGACACATAGAAATCTTCTATTAGCAATGAGCCCAATTCTTCTCTTACAAACCATGCAAAAGTTTCATAATAATCTTCATTTGCATAAAGTTCCCCAGAAACATATCTTGCTTTATCTATTAAATTCGAAAATTCTGTAGAATCATTTAAATAATTTGAATTAGTACACCACACAGCGCCAGAACTTAGCATACCAATCAATCCAGCTTGACTTGTATAGTGATACACCTTATCCATATAGAGACTCCGGTCAACTTGCAGACAAACTTAAAGAGGCATATTAGTTCAAAAAACAATCAATAACAATTACAATATAAGTCAGAAGCTTTTAATAGGCAGACTTTCGCCTGCCTAATCTGCCGTGGGCGGCTAGCAGAAGGAAAAAGGAGAAATTCAGTCTTGCGGGGAGCGCTGCTGTGCCTGGACAACAGTGACCGCAATGACATTGAGGATGTCGGCGGTGGAGCAGCCGCGCGAGAGGTCGTTGGCGGGTTTGGCGAGGCCCTGGAGCAGCGGGCCGATGGCTTCTGCGCCGCCGATGCGCTCGGCGAGCTTGTAGCCGATGTTGCCGGCTTCCAGATTGGGGAACACCAGCACGTTGGAGGCGCCTTTGACGCGGGAAGTGGGCAGCTTGCGCTCGGCGATTTCCGCCACGATGGCGGCGTCGAGCTGCACGTCTTCATCGATGGCGATATCCGGGCGTTGCTCGCGTACCCGATGCGCGGCCTGTACCACCTTGTCCACCGAGGCGTGATGCGCGCTGCCATTGGTGGAGAACGACAGCATCGCCACCCGTGGGTCTTCCCCCAGCAGAGCCTGGGCGCTGTCGGCGGCGGCCAGCGCGATCTGCGACAGCTCCTCGGCATCGGGGTCGATCACCAGCCCGCAGTCCGAGAAGATCATGCCGCCCTTCAGGTTGTGGAACGGCTTGCACAGCATCATCAGAAAGAAGCTGGAGACCAGCTTGCTGCCCGGCGCCAGCCCCAGCAGTTGAATGGCGGTGCGCACCACATCGGCAGTGGTGAGCACGGCGCCGGCCACCGAGCCATCCGCCAGCCCTTCGCGCACCAGCATGTTGGCGAACGTCAGCGGATCACGAATCTTCTCGGCGGCCTGCTCCGCCGTCATGCCCTTGGCCGCGCGATGCGCGTGCAGCGCCTCGGCAAGCCTGGCGGTGTGCTCGGAGGTGACGGGGTCGATCAGCTCGAGCCGTGCCAACGCCTGATCCTCAAGCCCGGCTTCTCTGGCGGTGGCGGCGATGACGATGGGGTCACCGACCACCATCACCTGCGCCAGGCCCTGCTCCGCCGCGCTCACCGCCGCCTGCACCACCCGCATGTCCTGCCCTTCGCAGAGCACGATACGACGCGGGTCTGCCTTGGCCCGCGCCAGAATGTTGTTGAGTGCCTTCATGTCTGTCTCCTCGCTGCCCTTGCAGGCAGCCGACACATCCAAAAAGCCCCGGACATCTGAAATGGCCGGGGCAAGGGAGAGTTCCAGTCCTGCTTGCGCGTCGCGCTACACCCGCTTCATCGCGCTGCCATCCATGACCTGCACAGCGCGATCAGCGATGGGCGTTACACGTAATCCTGATACTTCTCGAGCAGACGCACCGGCTTCTTGAGGGCGTCGCGGCGGAACGGGTCGCCCAGTTCGCGAGTACACATCACCTCGATGACGCAGGTCTTGCCTTCGTTCATCTGCATGTCGATGGCTTTCTTGAGGGCCGGGCCCACGTCTTCCAGACGGTCGACGGTGATGCCTTCGGCCCCCATGGAGCGCGCGATCTCGGCGAAGCTTTCGTTGTCCAGCTCACCGGCGACGAAGCGACGGTTGTAGAACTCGACCTGGTTCTTCTTCTCGGCGCCCCACTGACGGTTGTGGAAGACGACGGCGGTGACCGGAATGTCGTGACGCACGGCGGTCATGATTTCCATCAGGCTCATGCCCCAGGCGCCGTCACCGGCATAGGCGATGGCCGGACGTTCCGGCGCGGCAGTCTTGGCACCCATGATGGTCGGCAGCGCGTAGCCGCAGTTGCCGAAGCTCATCGGGGCGAAGAAGCTGCGCGGACGATCGAAGCGCAGGTAGCTGTGGGCCACGGAATTGATGTTGCCGATGTCGGTGGAGACCATGACATCTTCCGGCATGGCCTTTTCCAGCTCGCGCAGTACCTGACGCGGGTGCAGGTATTCGCCGCCGGAGAACGGCTTCTCGTCCTTGGCTTCTTCGATGGCGTCGAGGCTGAAGGCGTCCTTCTCGTGGGTCCAGGCATCCAGCTCGGCTTCCCAGGCGGCCTTCTCTTCACGAATCTGGGTCAGACGCGAATCCTTGGAGGCATCGCATTCCAGATTGCGACCGGACAGGCGCTCGGTCAGGGCGATGGCCGCTTCACGCGCATCGCCGCAGATGCCGACGGAGATCTTCTTCACCAGGCCCAGCATCTTGTGGTCGGCGTCGATCTGGATGATCTTCGCGTCCTTCGGCCAGTAGTCCATGCCGTGCTGCGGCAGGGTACCGAACGGCCCGAGGCGCGTGCCCAGCGCGATGACGACATCGGCCTGGGAGATCAGCTTCATGCCCGCCTTGGAGCCCTGATAACCGAGCGGACCACACCACAGCGGGTGGCTGGCCGGGAAGGAATCGTTGTGCTGGTAGCTGTTGACCACCGGCGCGCCGAGACGCTCTGCCAGTGCCTTGCACTCCTCGACGCCATCGGCCATCACCACACCGCCACCGGAAACGATGACCGGGAACTTGGCGCTGGCCAGCAGCTCGGCTGCCTCATCCAGACTCTTGCTGCCACCCGGGCCGCGGTCGACACGTGCCGGCAGCGGAATCTCGCATTCGATCTCGCCGTAGAAGTAGTCACGCGGAATGTTGAGCTGGGTCGGGCCCATCTCGGACATGGCGCGGTCGAAGCAGCGACCGGTGTATTCCGCCATGCGCGACGGGTGGGTCACGTGGCCCTGGTACTTGGTGAATTCCTGGAACATCGGCAGCTGCTTGCATTCCTGGAAGCCGCCCAGGCCGATGCCGGTGGTGCCGGCTTCCGGCGTGACGATGACCACCGGGCTGTGCGCCCAGTAAGCGGCCGCGATGCCGGTGACGCAGTTGGAGATGCCCGGGCCGTTCTGGCCGATGACCATGCCGTGACGGCCGGAAACGCGAGCATAGCCGTCGGCCATGTGGGCAGCGCCCTGCTCATGCACCACCGGAATGAGGCGAATGCCGGCCGGGGCGAAGATGTCCATCGCATCCATGAAGGCGGAGCCCATGATGCCGAACATGTCGGTGACGCCATTGGCGACCATGGTTTCCACGAAGGCCTCGGAAGGGGTCATCTTCTGCTTGCCCTGCACGACCTTGCGATTGTCTGCGCTGTCTTGAGTGCTCATGGCGTCTCCAACTCTAAATTTTATGTTTATTGATACATTTAGTTCCGATTACCGAAACATGTGACCAAAATTAGCCCTCGCCGCGCGGTCCGTCAAGCCCGATTTCGGAAAATGATCAAAAACACTCCTTTTTTAGAAACTTCTTTCGATGAATGGAGTACTGTTAAAGTAGGCACAGCAACGCAAGGCACTGACGGGCCGAGCGTTTCGGCGCCACACTGCCCAGCGCACGGATTGAAGGAGGGAATAGCCCATGAACAGTGCCACCCAGCCCCAGGCGAGCCTGCCGCGTGATCGCAAGGACGCTGACAGGGACACCAGCAAGGAAGGCAGCAAGATAGAAGGCGATACGCCCGCCCAGCGTCTGCTGGCGCTGCTGGAAGTGATCGCCGCCAAGGACCAGTTCTTCACCCTGCAGGGACTGGTGGAAGAGACCGGCCTGCCCAAACCGACGCTGCACCGTATGCTGCAGCAGCTGGAAGGCAGCGGCATGCTGCAGCGCGAGGCGGACAACCGCCATTACAGCAAGGGCAGCCGCCTGCGCCGTCTGGCGGAGAACCTGCTGCTCAACGACACCGTGCAGGGTGCCCGCCACGGCGTGCTCAACCGGCTGATGGAAGAGGTCGGCGAGAGCTGCAACATCACGGCACTGTCCGGCAGCGAGGTGCTGTATCTGGACCGCGTCGAGACCCAGGCCCCGCTGCGCTTCTATCTGCATCCCGGTTCCCGGGTGCCGGTGCATTGCTCCGCCAGCGGCAAGCTGTTTCTGGCCCAGATGCCGCCCGCCCAGCGCCGCCGCCTGCTGACCGGCACGCCACTGAACGCGATGACGCGCAATACCCTGACCGACATCGAGTCCGTCGAGGCCGAGATCGAGCAGGTCCGCCAGCAGGGCTTCGCGCTGGATGATGAGGAATTCCTGCCCGGTCTGGTGTGCATCGCGGTGCTGGCGCCCAATCCCGATGGGCCCTCCAACATCGGCGTGGCGATCCAGGCACCGGTGATGCGCCAGTCGCGCGAGGACATGCTCAAGCATCTGCCGGCACTCGAGCGCGCCGCCCGCGATATCGCCGCCATCCAGCGCGGTGCGATACCCTCCGCCTGAGGCCAGCGGGCTGGATCTGGATCTGGGAAAGAAGAGCGACAGGTACAAGGTCGTGCTTCCCGTGACGCGCATGAGGGGCTAGCCTAGCGGACTGCCTTTCACACGCCACGTCGAGAACACCATGTCCGCCAGCGATGCCTTGCGTCTTGTCCTGCTGTCCACCCTGTGGGGCATGTCTTTCATCTTCATGCGCGTGGCCGCGCCGGAATTCGGCCCGACCACTCTGATACTGCTGCGCATGGGCATTGGTGCGCTGGTACTGGCCCCGCTGCTGCTGGGCGCGGGACGCCTCAGGATGCTGTGGGAGCACAAGGGCCCACTTGCGGTGCTGGGACTGACCAGTCAGGCGCTGCCCTTCTGCCTGCTGGCGCTGGCCACCACCCAGCTGGAGGCCGGCTTCACCTCGCTGATCAATGCCACCACGCCGCTGTTCACCGCGCTGCTGGGCATGGCGCTGTTCGCCACGCCGATCCAGAAGCAGCAGTATCTCGGCCTGGCCGTGGCCTTCAGCGGTGTCTATGTGCTGTCGAGCGATCGCCTCGACTTCCAGCTCGGCGGCGACGGCTGGTTCATCCTCGCCGCCCTCGGCGCGACCTTCTACTACGGCTTCGCCTCCAACTTCTCGCGCCAGCGCCTGATTCACCTGCCGGCGCCGGTACTGGCCGCGGGCAGCTCGCTGATGTCGTCCCTGCTGTTGCTGATTCCGGGCCTGTGGATGTGGCCGACAGCCAGCGTCAGCCTGGAAGCCTGGGGCAGCGCGATCGCACTGGCGGTACTCAGCACCAGCCTCGCCTTCCTGATCTTCTTCCGTCTGCTGGCCAGTGCCGGCGCCACCGCGACCACCTCGGTGACCTTCCTGGTACCGGTCAGCGCGCTGCTATGGGGCAACATGCTGCTCGATGAGGTGATCGATGCGCGCATCCTCACCGGCATGGGCATCACTCTGCTGGGCACCGCCATCGCCACCCGCCTGATTCGCCTGCCGACACGTCAGAAAGTCGCCTGACCGCTTGCCACATGATGCAAAAAGGCCCGCCCCTGAACACGAGGTTCATGGGGCGGGCCTTTTGGTTTATGGGGCTTTGGTTTTAGAGCTTTTGGGGGCTGGAGAGCTCAGACACGAGTCATTCGGATCAACCAGCTCAGCCGGTCAATCACATCAGCCCGCCGCTTCCTCGGCGGCATCGGCCAGCGCTTCGAAGACACGCGCCACGGCTTCCGCACCCGGGTCACTGTTGCCGACCAGATGGGCGGAAGGCACGTAGGCGGAGCGCCCGGCCCGTGCCTTGGCCATCTCGGCGGTGGCATCCGCGCCCTGACGGGCGGCGCGTGCCATCGCGGCCCAGTCGACACGCCTCTCCTGCTGGCTCTCGGCCGGCGAGGCTGACTGATCACCCTGCTGATCAGACTGCACCGATGCCTGCAGCGCCTCCAACGCCGGCAGCAGCGCATCCAGCAGGCTGCGGTCACCGCGTGACGCGCCGCCGTAATGCTGCATGCGGGCGACGCCGTGGCTCAGGGCATCGTGCCAGCGCTGGCCCAGCGGTGCCTGGCCATTCGCGTCCGACTGCTCCTTCCAGCGGGTGGCGGCGGCGGTGAACAGCGTCGAGAGCAGCACACCACTGGAGCCGCCCATGCCGTGGGCCAGCTGCTTGCCGATGGTGGTCATCAGCTCACCGGAATCGCCACACGCCAGCTCACAGTCTTCCAGCGCCTCGATCACCGCACGCGCACCGCTGGCGAAGGTGCTGCCGGTATCGCCATCACCGCTGATGGCATCGAGGCGGTCAAGGTCCGCCTCGCTGGCAAGCAGGATTTCCAGTGCCGCGCGCAGGCGTTGCTCGACCTGCGGATCGCCCGGCAGGCCGGCACGTGATTTCACGCCACGGGCGGCACGCTCCTGGCAGTCGGCCTTGGCCTGGGCACGTCTGGCATCCGAGGCTTCATCACTGGCCGTTCTGACGGCGTCCTGGCTCGGCGAGAAGTGCGCCAGTGGCGTGACCGGCTGCACACCCGGCCAGGCCACCGGTGCGCAGCTGGCGCTGAGCGCATCTTCCAGCAGGCTATCCAGCGGTAGCAGCGTCAGCGAGAAGCCGTGCATGTCCAGCGAGGTCATCAGCGGTTGCGGGCCGACCACGGCATGGATGCCCAGCGCCTGCAGCGACGGATGTGTCAGCGCCTCTTCCAGCAGCAGGCTGCGTTCCAGCGCCGAGCAACCGCCCAGATCATTGATCAGCAGCAGATGGCCGCTGGCCGGCAGGTCGCCGCCGACATCCTTGCGCGAATGACCCTGCACCAGCGCCGTGACCACGGTATCCATGATCGCATGCACGCCGTGGGTGTCCGAGTCGCTGCCAAGCTCGAGCGCCATGGCGCCCGGCTCGCCGTGAATGCCCAGCCCCAATTCCGGTGCGCGTTGCTCACGCGGCTTGCCGGGATGGCGGCCGACATTGAAGGCCACGCCCAGGGTCGAGCAACTGTCGGCGACGCGCCGTGCGACGGCGGTGATTTCCTTGAGGCCCGCCCCACGGGCCGCCAGCGCACCGGTGACCTTGTGCACCAGCAGCGTGCCGGCCAGCCCGCGTGGCTGCGGGTTGTCGGGCAGCGCCACGTCGTCGGCGACGATGACCATCTCGACCTTGAAGCCTTCCTGACGCGCCCGCTCGGCCGCCAGCCCGAAGTTGAGGCGATCGCCGGTGTAGTTCTTGACGATCAGCAAGGCCCCGGCCTCACCGGTCACTTCGCGGATCGCCGCCAGCACGGCGTCCACCGTCGGCGAGGCGAACAGCTCACCACACACGGCAGCCGTCAGCATGCCCGCGCCGACGAAGCCTGCATGCGCGGGTTCATGCCCCGAGCCGCCACCGGAAATCAGCGCGACCTGATCACGCGCCCAGTCATCGCGTACCACCAGGCGCATGCCACTGGCGGGGTCTGACAGCCGCACGCCACTGCCATCCGGGTGGCGCAGTCGTGCGCAGCCTTCCAGCGCCTCGCCGACAACCTGGCGTGGCTGATTGATGAACTGTCGGCCAGACTCGCTGCTACTCATCCTTCTCTCCTTGAGGACACTCGCCCTGCTGATAAAGGCGGCACTTGAGGCCGCCGTTCATGCCTGTCTTGTGCCACGACGCTTCCATGACGCTCGGGGGCCTCGACTCATCCTGCCTTGCCGTTCCTCCCCAGCGTCGTTCGCGACTTTGCCGGATGCAATAGTCATATCAGAAAATGATGGCATTCGCGCTGCAGCGTTGTGCCACGCCCGTCAGTCGAGCGCCTGAAAGACAAAAGCCCCCCGACGCCTGCGCGTGCGGGGGGCTTGGAATGTCGGGAGCCAGCGGGAAGCGGGCTTGCTTGTCATGCGAGTCACCTTTCCTCCTTGGCCCTGGCATCGGCAGACTCGGAATCAGCAGACACGCTATCGCCACGCTCGGTATCGGCAGGCTCGGTGTCGGCTGGCTCAGTACCGGCAGACTCAGCACTGGCAGGCTCGGTACCGGCAGAAGCTGCCTGCTGCCTCGGCGGCGACTGGGAGGCTGGCGCGGGCCTTGATGTCGGCGCGGGCTGTGGGTGCAGCCAGGAAGGCAGGCGACTGGCGGGGGCTTCCAGATTCGAGGCCTGGAAATCGCCGGCCTGGTATTCGCAGGAAGAGTGCTCCACCGGCGCGTGCACCCTGAAGCCGTGCTTGCCGTGGTGCTTGACCCGGTACATCGCCTGATCGGCCCGTTCCAGCGCCAGCCCGAAGCGATTGTCGGCATCGCGCCCGAAGCAGATGCCGATGCTCAGGCCGATGCGGCCGAGGCCACCGCTGATCTCGAGGGGATGCGCGAAGCGCTCCAGCCAGCGACGGGCAATATGTTCGACACGCGGCAGTGACATGCGGGGCAGCTGAAAGAGGAATTCATCGCCGCCGAAACGCGCCGAGAGATGATGGTGGATGCCCAGTCGATGCAGCTCATCGTTCAGGCCATGCGCGACCAGCACCAGCACTTCGTCGCCGGCACGATGGCCGAACTGGTCATTGACCTGCTTGAAGCCGTCGAGGTCGATGAAGATCAAGGCACTGTCATCGGCCAGCGGTCGCTGATGCCAGCTGTTGATGGCCTGACGATTGGCAAGCCCCGTCAGGGCATCGGTGCTGGCCAGCGCATTGAGGCGCGATTCGTAGTCCTTCTCATGACTGATGTCGGTATGCGTGCCCAGCAGGCGCAGGGCATTGCCGTGCTCATCGCGTTCGACCACCCGCCCGCGGTCGGCGACCCAGGTGATGCTGCCATCGCGGGCCAGCATGCGATGCACGACCTGATAGACCTCGGTGCGCCCCTCAAGGTGATCATTGAGGTTGGCGAGCACTTCGTCGCGGTCTTCCGGGTGCAGGTGCTCACGCCAGACATCGAAATGGGCGTTCAGCTCGCCGGGCTGATAGCCCAGCATGCGCCCCCAGCGATAGTTGAAGATGGTGAGCTTGCCGCTGGGCACTTCGAGCTGCCAGAGGCGCAGGCCGGTACCGTCGAGCGTCGTCGACAGTTTCTCTTCCAGCCCCGCTAGTCGGCGTTCAAGGCGAGCCTTGTCGCGTTCCATCTGCTGGAGTGCTTGTTCCAGTGATTGTTCACGCAGACTCTTGCGTGCCATGCCAGGCCCCCGGTCGACTCCTTGTCCTGCATCCTGTTTATCCATCGGCACCACGGCGGACTCCCTGCTCGCTTGCCGATGCATCGCTCACGGTCTTCTGTTCTGTCTTGTTGTTATGCCATGCCGCTCTGTCATGACGTTCAGTCTTGACGTTCTGTCTTGATGTTCTGTCTTGCGGCGCTTTTCCGCCTGTCGTGCCTGGCGTCCTTGGCGCTTCGCTGCCCAGCCTGGTGACTGGGCGGCTGTCACCCGCCTAAGGTCAATAAGCACTAACTGTAGCTTAGATACCTAAAACAGAACCTATCGATATAACGTCCAGATGTGACAGCCCGAATGCCGAAAGAATCCCGACGAAAGTCTAGATCACATCAATAGCGCAAAAATGCGCAAGCCATATGATATTTGCGCAGCTCGCCCAGGCATCAGCGCATCAGAACATCAGCACCTCAGAGCGCAAAAGCATCAGCGCGTCAGAGCGCCAGCTCGCCACCCTTGGCCACGGCACGCTGAAAGGCCTCGCGCTGACGGATGCGGGCCAGCCATTCCTGGATGTTCGGGTGATTCTTGAGCCCCTGGCGCGCATCGAGCGCCTGGATCGGGAAGCTCATCTGGATATCGGCACCGGTCAGCGAGTCGCCGGCAAGCCACTGGCGATGCTCAAGACAGGTATCCATGTAGGCGAGATGCGCCTTGATCTCCGGGCTGATGAAGCTGTCATTCACCCCCTTGGCCAGCTTGCGCGCGATCGGGCGCACCAGCCACGGCACCGGCGGCTTGTCGAGGCGCGAGAACACCAGCCTGAGCATCAGCGGCAGCATCGCCGAGCCTTCGGCGAAGTGCAGCCAGAAGCGGTAGTCACGCTCGGCCTGGCTGCCGGCGGGCGGGCGCAGGTGGGCAGTGCTGCCGCTGCCCTGGCCGGCGTACAGATCGATCAGGTATTCGATGATCGCACCGGACTCGGCGACCACCACCGGCTCGGCATTCTCCCCCGACAGCGTGGTGTCGGTGATGATCGGCGCCTTGCCCAGCGGGTGAATCTCCTTCAGCGCCTTGGGCGCACGCATGCTGTTGCTGTCGCGGGCATAGGTCTGCAGGCGGTATTCAAGATTCAACTCTTCCAGCAGCCACAGGATGCGCTGCGAGCGCGAGTTTTCCAGATGGTGAACCGTGATCATGGGCGTGCTCCTGAGGGTGGGGGCGAGTGCGCAGCGGTCATCTCCGGGGCGATCAGCGCTCGAAGATGCTGTCACCCAGGTCATCGATGGTGCGCTTCGCCTTGAGCAGGGTCAGCTCCACGGCGCCCTCTTCGCCCGGCACGGTGTCGGAGCGCTCGAAACGGTGCTCCAGCATCTCGCCGCCTTCCACCGGCTTGCGGATCACGCCCGACACCCGGTATTGACCATCGTGCTTCTGCGGCATCGCCACGATCAGATAGCCCTTGTATTCGGTGGCTTCCGGTTCCTTGACCGGCGCAGGCTCGCCTGCGGCAAACAGTTTCTTCAGCATACCCAGCATGAGACATCTTCCTTGGCCGGCCGCCATGACAGACGCCGGCGATATACGTGCAGAAATGACAATGAAAAGGGGCTTCTGTCAGCATCGCATGCACCCACGGGGGAGAAAAGCGCTCAGAAAAGCCCCTGAGCGCCATGCGTGCCCTGGATGAGCAGCACCTCATCAGACGAAAGCGCGCCCGGCTCTGGTAGCCGACAGCGCGACTGACTCTGGCCGCCTAAAGCGCGGTACGACAGCCGGATAACGTGGCACCGACAGCCGGATAGCACGACGCCGACCCCTATGGCAGCGAATGGCTGCAGCAGGGGCCGGCGTCATGGTGTTCCGAGATCAGGCTATCGGATCAGAGATTACTCGATGCCACGTCCCTTGCTGGCCGCGATACGCAGGCGCAGGGAGTTCAGCTTGATGAAGCCGGCAGCATCTTTCTGGTCGTAGGCACCCGCATCGTCTTCGAAGGTCGCGATGGAGGCATCGAACAGCGAGTCTTCGGACTGACGGCCGACGACGATCACGTTGCCCTTGTAGAGCTTGAGACGCACGACGCCGTTGACGACCTTCTGGGACTCATCGATGGCCGCCTGCAGCATGCGACGCTCCGGGCTCCACCAGTAGCCGTTGTACACCAGCTCGGCGTACTTGGGCATCATCTCATCCTTCAGGTGGGCCGCTTCGCGGTCCAGAGTGATGGATTCGATGGCACGGTGAGCACGCATCATGATGGTGCCGCCCGGTGTTTCGTAGCAGCCACGCGACTTCATGCCGACGTAACGGTTCTCGACGATGTCGAGACGGCCGATGCCGTTGGCGCCGCCGACCTTGTTCAGGTACTCGAGCACTTCGTGAGCGGCCATTTCCTTGCCGTCGATGGCAGTGATGTCGCCCTTGGTGTAGGTCAGATCGATGTAGGTCGCGTCATTCGGCGCCTGCTCCGGGCTGACGCTCCAGCGCCACATCTCTTCTTCGCACTCGGTCCACGGGTCTTCCAGCACGCCACCTTCATAGGAGATGTGCAGAAGGTTCGCGTCCATGGAGTACGGAGACTTCTTCTTGTTCTTGGCGTAGTCGACTTCGATACCGTGCTGCTCGCAGTATTCCATCAACTTCTCGCGGGAGTTCAGGTCCCACTCACGCCACGGCGCGATGACCTGGATGCCCGGCTTCAGCGCGTAGGCGCCCAGCTCGAAACGCACCTGGTCGTTGCCCTTGCCGGTCGCACCGTGAGAGATGGCGTCGGCGCCGGTCTCGTTGGCGATCTCGACCAGACGACGCGCGATCAGCGGACGTGCGATGGAGGTGCCCAGCAGGTACTCGCCTTCATAGATGGCGTTGGCACGGAACATCGGGAAGACGTAATCGCGGACGAAGGTCTCGCGCAGGTCTTCGATGTAGATCTCCTTCACGCCGAGGGCTTCTGCCTTGGCACGCGCCGGCTCGACTTCCTCGCCCTGACCGAGGTCAGCTGTGAAAGTCACGACTTCACAGTTGTAGGTTTCCTGCAGCCACTTGACGATGACTGAAGTGTCCAGGCCGCCGGAGTAGGCGAGAACGACCTTTTGCACGTCGGACATGCTTGACTCCTGAGTTGATGCTTGTAGTTCCCGCGTACCACTGATGAACGCCGTGGCCGCAGGTGGGGTTGGATCGCCCGGTCCAGACGAGCGAAGGCCGCGCAAGCGCAGCCGCTCATCTACCCGAATCACGATGTGACGCCGATTATAGCGAGGCTGGCACCTCACCGATACTGCCAGGAGGGCCAGAGACACCCCGGCACGCGGCCAGCGCCGCGACGCGCCCTTTTCGCCCTGCTACAATTGGCCACCTTGAGCGTCGGCAATACGCACGACGCAGCACGAGATGCTATGACGGGATTGGAGATCTTGATGACCCAGGCGAGCGAGCGCACGCAGATGGCACAGCGCTTCCGTGGCTTTCTGCCAGTGGTGGTCGACCTCGAGACGGGTGGTTTCAATGCCGCCGGTGATGCACTGCTCGAGATCGCTGCCGTCACGCTGACCATGGACGACGATGGCAACATGGTGCCGGATGCGACCTATGCCTTCCACGTGGCCCCCTTCGAGGGCGCCAACATCGAACAGTCGGCACTGGATTTCACCGGTATCGATCTCGACAACCCGGTGCGCAAGCAGGTCGCAGTGGCCGAGAATCAGGCGCTGGGCGAGATCTTCAGCCCGGTGCGCAAGGCCATCAAGGCGCACGGCTGCACGCGTGCGGTGCTGGTCGGCCACAATGCGGCCTTCGATCAGGGCTTCCTGAACGCGGCGGTCGAGCGTTGCGGTATCAAGCGCAATCCGTTCCACCCGTTCTCGTGCTTCGATACCGCCTCACTGGCGGGTCTGGTCTATGGCCAGACGGTACTGGCGCGCGCCTGCCGCGCCGCCGGCATCGAGTTCGACAATGCCTCCGCCCACTCGGCGCGTTATGACACCGAACGCACCGCGGAGCTGTTCTGCGCGATGGTCAACCGCTTCAAGGACCTGGGCGGCTGGGACCTGGCGATGAAGGAACAGGGCATGAATGATGAGGTGCCGGCCTCGCTCGACGCGCCCGCGCCCTGACTGGCAGAGCTTCTGACAGCTTCTCCGGCTGACAGACTCTCCGAGAGCCAGAAACGAAAACGCCCCCGCAGCCAGGCTGCGGGGGCGTTTTTGCTGCTCGGCACTGCTCGGGTCAAATCGACTCCTATCAGAAGACGCCGATCACTCGGCAGACGCTTCCTGAGCGGCCTGCTTGATCAGCGGCTCCAGTTCGCCGCTCTGGTACATCTCGACCACGATGTCGCAACCGCCGACCAGCTCGCCGTTGACCCACAGCTGCGGGAAGGTCGGCCAGTTGGCGTATTTCGGCAGCTCGGCGCGGATGTCCGGGTTGTCGAGAATGTTGACGAAGGCGAAACGCTCGCCGCAGGACATGACGGCCTGCACGGTCTGCGCAGAGAAACCACACTGCGGCAGCTGCGGGGTGCCCTTCATGTACAGGAGGATCGGGTTCTCGCCAATCTGCTTTTCGATCGATTCGATGGTAGTGCTCATGTGCAATCCTCGGACGGTGGGCGCAAGGCCCGTGAGTGTCATTCCCTCATTCTACTGGGGGTAAGCCATGAATTCAGCCCCCGATAGTGCCCGAGTTGTGGATTGCTGTCTGCAGCAGCGCGCATCGGCCCTGCAGCGCGCGCCATGGCCGCCCTGATAACGGCGTGAGCGTTGCACGCTCGAGCCGAGCTGGCTAGGATGGCTCTTTTGACAGGCAGCGCCATCCGGGCGCCGTGATCGTCGGCGACTTCCTTCCCTCCGACGCATGGCGCCCTTTTCGATGGTGCTGCCCGAGACCCTGACAGGAGCCCGCTCGATGGCCACCCGGCACTTTCTGACCCTGCTTGACCTTTCTCCGGAAGAACTCGACTACCTCATCCAGCGCGCCATCACCATCAAGGATGGGCTGAAGAAGGAAGGTCCGGTCTATACGCCGTTCGCCAACCGCACCCTGGCGATGATCTTCGAGAAGTCCTCCACGCGTACCCGCGTGTCCTTCGAGACGGCCATGGCGCAATTCGGTGGCCATGCGCTGTTCCTGTCGCCGCGCGACACCCAGCTGGGCCGTGGTGAGCCGATCGGCGACACCGCCCGCGTGCTGTCCGAGATGGTCGATGGCGTGATGATCCGCACCTTCGCCCACTCCGACATCGAAGCCTTCGCCGACGCCTCCAGCGTGCCGGTCATCAATGCGCTGACCGACGACTATCATCCGTGCCAGCTGCTGGCCGACGTGATGACCTGGACCGAATGCCGTGGCTCCGTGAAGGGCAAGACAGCGGTCTGGATCGGCGATGGCAACAACATGTGCCATTCCTGGATCAACGCCGCGCGTCAGTTCGATTTCAACCTGCGCATCTGCTGCCCGGAAGGCTACGAGCCGGACAGCGAGATCGTCGCGGCGGCTGGCCAACGCGTCAGCATCCATCGTGACCCGCAGCAAGCCGTGCAGGGCGCGGACCTGGTGACCACTGATGTCTGGGCCTCCATGGGCCAGGAAGAAGAGCAGCTCAAGCGTGAAGCCGACTTCGCCGGCTTCCAGGTCGATGAAGCCATGCTCGACAAGGCCGCCGACGATGTCATCTTCCTGCACTGCCTGCCGGCACACCGCGGCGAAGAGATCAGCATGGGTCTGCTGGATGACCCGCGCGCCGTCGTCTGGCAGGAAGCGGGCAATCGCCTGCACGCCCAGAAGGCACTGCTCGAGTTCCTGATGCTGGGTCGCCAGGACTGAGTCATCAGCACGGAAGCCCAGGGCTGTCTTTCAGGACTGTCTTTCAGGACTGTCTTTCAGGACTGAGCCTCAAGGCTGAGCCGCCGCCCAGCAAGCCGAAGGGGTGCCCTGCCGCCGCCTGCATCCACGCAGGCGGCGCTCACGTATGCTCAAGCGAGACGGGCACTCCCCTGCTCCGCTGCCTTCATCGCCATCCGGACTGACCTGCCATCATGCAACCGCTCCTTCAGATCGATTCGCTGGAATGTCGCTACGACACCACCGTCGTGACTCGCGACATCAATTTCTCCCTCAACAAGGGTGACATTGCCTGCCTGCTCGGCCCCTCCGGCTGCGGCAAGACCACGCTGCTGCGCGCGATTGCCGGCTTCGAACCGGTAGCGATGGGCGAGATTCGTCTCGAAGGCGAGGTGCTGTCCAGCGCGACTCATCTGACCGCGCCGGAGCAGCGCCATGTCGGCATGGTCTTTCAGGATTACGCGCTGTTCCCCCACCTGAGCGTGGCGGACAACGTGGCCTTCGGCGTGCGCCGCATGACGCGTGAAGCGCGCAATGACAAGGTGACGGAGCTGCTGACGCTGGTCGGCCTCGCCCATCTCGGTGAGCGTTTCCCGCATGAGCTGTCCGGTGGCCAGCAGCAGCGCGTGGCCCTGGCCCGTGCGCTGGCGCCGGAGCCGCGCATTCTGCTGCTCGATGAGCCGTTCTCGAATCTGGACGTGGAGCTGCGTCGTCAGCTGAGTCAGGAGGTGCGGCGGATTCTCAAGCACCTCGGCATCAGCGCGGTGCTGGTCACACATGATCAGAATGAGGCCTTCGCGATGGCCGACCAGATCGGCGTGATCCACGGCGGTCATCTGCAGCAGTGGGACACGCCGTTCAATCTGTATCACGAACCCGCCACGCGCTTCGTCGCCAACTTCATCGGCCAGGGCTATTTCATCCCCGGCACGCTGAAGGACAACGAATGCGTGAGCACGGAGCTGGGCGTGATTCGCGGCAACCGTGCCTATCCGTATGCACCCGGCACGCCGGTGGACGTGCTGCTGCGCCCGGATGACCTGGTGCTGGCCGAAGGGGATTCGGAAGCGACCGACCTCAAGGCGCGCGTGCTCAGCGCGACCTTCGCCGGCACCAGCACCCTCTATCGGCTGGCGCTGCCTTCCGGGCGGGAAGTCGAGGCGGCCTTCAACAGCCATCACGACTATCAGCCCGGCGAGCAGGTCATGCTGCGCATCCAGGCCGACCACCTGATCCTCTTCGAGCGTGTCGAGGAGAGTGAAGCGGTGCTCTAGCGCCTACGCGCAGGATGATCGAGCCATGAAAAAACGGCCTCCTTTCGGATGGCCGTTTTTTCATGGCTCGATCATGGCGTGTCGCTATTTGAACTGACTCCACTGCTTGGGCGACTGCCCGTACAGACGCTTGAATTCGCGGCTGAATTGCGAGGAGCTGACATAGCCCACGGCCATGGCCGCCTCGCTGACGGTCTTGCCATTGGCGATCTGCATGGCGGCGGTATTGAGGCGCATGGACTTCACGAACTGGATCGGCGACATCGTGGTCGCCTGCTTGAACTTGCGGTGGAAGACGGCGCGGCTCATGCCGACCCGCCCGGCCATGTCTTCAATGCTGACCGGCTCATCCAGTCGGCTGGAGAGGTAATCGATTGTCCGCGCGATCTCGTTGCCCACACCGAAGGCACGTCGCGCCGACTCCCCCGCCTCACCCTTCAGGACGGCGTAGTAAAGCTCCCGCAGCCGCCCTTCTCCCAATATCGCCGCATCGGCGGGGCTCTGCGCCACCTGCAGCAGTCGCAACAGGGCATCGCTGAAGGCGGCGTCCCAATGCGCCAGGGCAAGCCCCGGCGGCAGCGGGCCACTGCCCGGCTTGCGCACGAGACCCGCAGCGCTTTCCATCTCGATGGCAAGCTCCGTCATTACCCGCGTATCCAGCGAGAGGTAGACGCCCAGCAGCGGTGTCTCTGGCGAGGCCGTGGGGGCGCCCGCCTCGACCGGCATCGAGATGGGACAGCACAGATACTGGCAGCTGTCGTAGACATGCCGCTCGCCGTCCAGTATCGCCTCCTTGGCACCGCTGACGATCACCACCACGGCGGGTTCATAGATGGCCGGCGCGCAACGCACGGGCTCCGTCATGCGAAAGAGCTGCACGCCCTTCACTGCGGTCTCTCGGATGCCTTCCTCGTGGGCGAGGCTCGCCACGAGTCGTGTGATCTCTTGTCTGCTCATGTCGCCAATCTAGCGCCATGCCTGCCTCTCATCAACAACTTGAGACGATAAGGCAACAATTGTCGGCAATTTCAGCCGACCTCGAGCTTGAGTGAGATTTATCGTCCATTCCTCTCAGTATTGGCAGACCCGGGCACCGCCGGCTATATAGGTGAAGCAGACAGGGTCGAGCTGCAGACAGGAGCATGCTGACAGGGCCGAGCTGAAAGCCGAGCACAAAAAAAGCGGCCACCCCGAAGGATGACCGCTTTTTCAAGAATTCTGGTGGAGCCTAGCGGGATCGAACCGCTGACCTCAACACTGCCAGTGTTGCGCTCTCCCAGCTGAGCTAAGGCCCCGAATCAGACTGTCATTTCGCATGTCACTTGCAGGCAAGAGGCACATGAAATCTGGACAGGCTTGTCGTGAATCATGGTGGAGCCTAGCGGGATCGAACCGCTGACCTCAACACTGCCAGTGTTGCGCTCTCCCAGCTGAGCTAAGGCCCCGTCTTCACGATGGAGCGCATGTTACAGAGCGACGAATACGTCGTCAACCTCTTATTTTTGCTGCGCTTTGTGGAGTACGTGAAGTCTGCGGGTCGCATCGCGAGGCACGGTTTCCCGCAGGGGCTCGCTCACTGCCTCACGGCCGACGACAAGGAGCAGGAATCACGCTAGCACTATATCAGTAGTGGTTATCCTGAACGCGACGCACTGGATAACAGGGCATCGACAAGCCCTTGTCCAATGGGTACATTGGATCCCGCATTCACTTCACTGCTTATTGACATCTTTACTGGAGCCGCCTTGATCAAGGTTCTTGTCGCTGACGACCACCACCTGGTGCGTACCAGCATCGTCCGTACCATTGAGCTAGAGGATGGGCTCAAGGTGATTGCAGAAGCCTCGGATGGCGAAACCGCGATCAAACTCTGCCGTGAGCACAGCCCGGATATCGTGCTCATGGACATTCGCATGCCCGGCGTCGATGGCCTGGAAGCCACGCAGAAGATCGTGCGCAGCCTGCCCGACGTCAGAGTCATCGTGCTGACCGCCTATCTGGAAGAGTCCTTCGCCAAACGTTTGCTGGAAGCGGGAGCCTTCGGCTTCATTTCCAAGGGCACGCCCTTTGACGAGATGATTCGCGCCATCCATCAGGTGGCCGCTGGCGAACGCTATCTGTCCCCGGAAATCGCCCAGCGCCTGGTGTTCTCGGGCATGGACACCCAGCGCAGCAATCCCTTCGACCAGCTGTCAAGCCGAGAACTGCAGGTGGCGACGATGATCGTCAATTGCCATCGCGTCAGCGAGATCTCGGACCGCCTGCACCTGAGCCCGAAGACGGTCAACACCTACCGCTATCGCATCTTCGACAAGCTTGGCGTGACCAGCGACGTGGAGATGACGCATCTGGCCATGCGTCACCAGTTGCTGGATGACTACGTGCTGGATCGTCCTGACGAGGCCTGAACAAGCACACCTTGCCAGCCCGTCACACACTGCAGGCCCGCGCTGCTCGTGACACTCCCGAGCAGCGCCGATAACGCCTCATACAACAACGCCACCTTCCCCGGGTGGCGTTGTTGTATGAGGCGTTTCTGTCTGAGACGTTCGTGAATGAGGCGTTTCTGTCAGTGGCGTTCTTGAATGGCACGTCCTGACCGGCGCCGGTCATGACAGCAGGCATTGCAGCATGGTCCTGTTGCCCCCATGCCTGCGAGCAATCGCCCTTGTTTGATAGACTCGAGGCATCTCTGGACGAGGAACCTCATGGCCAAGCAGCACACTGATCCCACGATGACGGACACCACTTCTCAGTCGCCCGAGAATGAGGAGCCGGCAGGCACCACCAGCCAGCCTGATGCCCAACCTGCGTCCTCAGCGAGTGCGCAGGCTGACAGCCGCGCACGCAGTGACGCCGCGCGTGTCTCGAGCCGCCTGATCACCAGCGACGCGAGCAGTGATCTGCTGCAGGGCAGCGAGGCGACCGGCTTCGATGCCCGCCATTTCCTCAAGCATGTCAGCGACGCGCCCGGCATCTATCGCATGCTGGATAGCGCCGGTGACGTGCTGTACGTGGGCAAGGCCAAGCGCCTCAAGGCGCGCCTCTCCAGCTATTTTCGCAACACCGGCCTGAATGCCAAGACCCAGGCGCTGGTCGGGCGCATCGCCGATGTGCAGGTCACCATCACGCGCAGCGAGACCGAGGCCCTGCTGCTGGAGCAGACCCTGATCAAGGAGCTGCGCCCGCCCTACAACATCCTGCTGCGCGACGACAAATCCTACCCTTACGTCTTCATCAGCCAGCATCACGACTATCCGGCGCTGGAGTTCAAGCGCGTGCGCCACAAGCGCAATGATGGACGCTACTTCGGCCCCTACCCGAGCAGCGTCGCGGTGCGCGAATCACTGACGCTGATGCAGAAGATCTTCCGCCTGCGCAATTGCGAGGATTCGGTGTTCGCCCACCGCGAGCGCCCGTGCCTGCAATATCAGATCAACCGCTGCACCGCGCCGTGTGTCGACTACATCAGCAAGCAGGATTATCGTCGCGACATGGAACATGCGGTGATGTGCCTGAACGGCCAGAGCGACAAGGTCACCGACGAGCTCAGCCAGGCGATGGAAGACGCGGCCATGCGGCTGGAATTCGAGGAAGCGGCCCGCCTGCGTGATCAGGTCGCCCAGCTGCGCCGCATGCAGGAGAAGCAATACGTCGACACCGGTACCGGCAACGCCGATATTCTGGCGCTGGCCGAGCGCCCCGGCGGGCTCTGTATCAGCGTGGTCTCGGTCCGCCAGGGTCGCATGCTCGGTGCGCGCCACTTCTCGCCGGGCAATGGCCTGGACCTGACCAGCAGCGAGCTGCTGACCAGCTTCGTCAGCCAGTATTATCTCGGCCAGGACAGGGAGATGCCCGATGAGGTGCTGACCTCGCTGGCCCTCGATGACGCCAACCTGCTGGAAGGCGCCCTGAGCGAGAAGGCCGAACGTCGGGTACGGGTCGCGCATCAGGTGCGTGGCCATCGCGCCCAGTGGCTGACACTGGCACAGACCAACGCCGAGCAACATCTGGCCACCCAGCTGGCCAGCCGCCAGCAGCTGTCCAACCGCTTCCTGTCGCTGCGCGATGCGCTGGGCCTCGATGAGGTACCCAAGCGCCTGGAATGCTTCGATATTTCCCACAGTCATGGCGAGGCGACCGTGGCCAGCTGCGTGGTCTTCGATCATGACGGGCCAATCAAGTCGGATTACCGCCGCTTCAATATCGAAGGCGTGACGGCCGGCGATGACTACGCCGCCATGCAACAGGCACTGACGCGGCGCTTCAAGCGTCTGCAGGAAGGCGAAGGCAAGCGCCCGGACATCCTGCTGGTCGATGGCGGCAAGGGGCAGCTCAACATGGCGCGTGGGGTGTTCGAGTCACTCGGCGTGACCGACATCATCCTGCTCGGGGTAGCCAAGGGCACCACGCGCAAGGCAGGGCTCGAGACGCTGTTCATCGAGACGGTGCATGACACCCTGGACCTCGACAGCCACTCGCCGGCGCTGCACTTGATTCAGCATGTGCGCGATGAATCGCACCGCTTCGCCATCGCCGGTCACCGCGCCAAGCGTGACAAGGCGCGGCGCACCTCAAGCCTGGAGGGCATCGCGGGAGTCGGCCCCAAGCGGCGCCGCGAGCTGCTCAAGTTCTTCGGCGGCCTGCAGGGGGTGAAGCAGGCCTCCAAGCCGGAACTGGCGCGCGTGCCCGGCATCAGCGAATCACTCGCCGAGCTGATCCACCAGGCGCTGCATGGCTGATCCACCAGACGCTGCATGGCTGCCCCCGTGCACGACATGGCTACCTCTGGCACCATCGACTCAACGCTCAAGGAAGAGTGACAGAGCGTTGGCTTGAATAACCTGCCGTTTGGCATGGCTGAATGCGCCGCCGGCAGGCTAGAATAGACGACTTGTGCGGCGCCAATCGATCGGCTTTCTTCAGGGTCTCGACTCGCCCTCGATTGCGCCCAGCCACCTACGCTTCATGCAAGGACTCGTGCCGTCACGATGAGCATCCCCAATATCCTGACTCTGATCCGCATCCTGTTCATTCCGCTGCTGGTGGTATGTTTCTATCTGCCTTATGCATGGAGCCTGCCGCTGACGGCGCTGCTCTTCGCACTGGCCGCCATCACCGACTGGTTCGATGGCTATCTGGCCCGCCTATGGAATCAGACCACGCCCTTCGGCGCCTTCCTTGACCCCGTCGCCGACAAGCTGATGGTCGCGGTGGCACTGGGCCTGCTGATCGAACGCTACGACAGCCTGTGGATGACCATCCCGAGCCTGGTCATCATCGGTCGCGAGATCGTCATCTCGGCGCTGCGTGAGTGGATGGCCGAGATCGGCAAGCGCGGCAGCGTCGCGGTGTCCTGGGTCGGCAAGCTGAAGACGGCCGCCCAGATGCTGGCCCTGTTCATGCTGCTGTTCTTCGCTCCGGGCAGTGTCGGGGGGGATGCCGGCCTGGCCCTGCTGTATATCTCGGCAGCGCTGACGCTGTGGTCGATGATCAGCTACCTGCGTGCCGCCTGGCCGGAACTGGTGCGCTCGGTCTGACACCCCGTTCAGCCACGAGATGCTGCGAATGCCTCAACGCCCACCGCCCCTATGGCCGGTGGGCGTTTTCGTTTCCAGTGACCTGACTCGCGAGACAATTTTTCATTAACTGTTTGACAGCATGGGAATTATCCGTATAATTCGACCTCGAGTTCAGCGGGAATAGCTCAGTGGTAGAGCACAACCTTGCCAAGGTTGGGGTCGCGAGTTCGAATCTCGTTTCCCGCTCCAGTAACACAGGTAGCGCAACATTCACCTGATTTACTGACTCATGTATCTGCAGCAGCATCAGTGGATACTCCTCGGATCAGACATCAGTTTCGACTGACATCTTGATCATTGAGGCTGGATGGCAGAGTGGTCATGCAGCGGACTGCAACTCCGTGTACGCCGGTTCGATTCCGACTCCAGCCTCCATTTCAGATACCGAAACATCCCCTGTTTCCCTCTGGAATGGATATGACACCTATCCCCTTCGGTCGTCAGATTTTTCCCTTATTGCTCTATCCTCAATGTTCCATTGCGTTTCTCCCCCTATCTTGTCGTCTGCAAGCTTATCGTTTTAAAGTGCTGCTTTACGTCTCATCTCTGCACGGCCACTGCCTTTCTCCCCTGGCGACTCAATCATCTCGATATCGCCATAAAGCTATTGCATAACAATCAGTTGAATCATGCACTCGACATCATTTCACGTGCATTAAAGTTGACCTTGATCTGAAATATGGTAGATTGTCGGCCAGTCTGCGCGGCCATGGTGGAATCGGTAGACACCGGAGACTTAAAATCTCCTGCCTTCGGGCGTGCCGGTTCGAGTCCGGCTGGCCGTACCAGATGATGCAAGATCGTATTGAATTCCAAAGCGTCGCTTCTCTCACGAGGGGCGGCGCTTTTTCATGCTCTGCATTTCTTTCATACGGACTTTTCTGTGCGCGGACTTCCCTCCCGGAAATCCTTCCTCCCAGATATTCCCATGCTCACCCACCACCTTTCTTTCTCGCCACCCTTCTTTCTCGCAACCCTCCTCATCTATCGCCTTGTCCGGCTGGGACCATTTCTAGATCCTCAGACTACATTTCTAGATCCTCAGCCTAGATTGCCTGATCACTCCCACCAACTTCTCCGTATTGATTGCCGTGCCTCGGCAGGGGGAAAAACCCATTGCCAGTCGCACTCCGGGTTTTCCTGTAGCCAACAAACCAGATTGATTGAAACCAGTGCCATCCCCCCAATGTCCATATCTTGTTGAAGGCCGAATTCGCGGTCCTTGACATGTGCCCAGCCCCTTGCACAGACCATCAACAGGAAATGTCCATGTCCAATGACTCTCCCCACCCTGCCGCCCAATTCATCGCATCGCGTGATGTGGCGCAGGAGATCTGTCGCGAGACATGCGAGCATATTCACACCCTCTCGGCGCCGCGAATACTGGTATTGGCGACCTTGGGTGGTGCCTTCATCACCATGGGGGCGCTGTTCTCGATCCTGCTTTCCACTGGTGTCGAGACACATGGATTGCAATTGCTGCTGCAAGGTATCGGCTTCTCGGTAGGCTTCTTTCTCGTCATCCTGACCGGTGCGGCACTGTTCACCGAGGCCAATGTCATCCTGCCGGTGAGTGCGCTCAATTGCTCGCGGGGCGACATGCTGCGCCGCGGCCTCAAGTTCTGGGTACTGGCCTGGGTCGGCAATCTGATCGGCACACTGCTGACAGGCTGGGTCATCTCGCTGGCACAAGTCTATTCGGCGGAACACTACCAACTACTGGAAAGCGTGGTGGCCAAGAAGATGCACTATCAGCAGGTGGGTGGCGCCGAAGGCTGGTTCTCATTGGTGCTGTCAGGAATGCTGGGCAACTGGATGGTCGGCATGGCAGCGTTTCTGGCCGTAATGGGCAGAACCATCATCGACAAGTTCGTGCCCATCGTACTGGCGGTCAGTCTGTTCGTGGCAGGCAACTTCCAGCATAGCCCGGCCAACATGGCCTATTTCTCGATGATCATGCCGACAGGGGCTGGCCCCGGCTGGTGGGATGCCATGCGCTGGAACATCATTCCCGCCGGCATCGGCAACCTGCTTGGCGGCAGTCTGCTGGTCGCCCTTCCGCTATGGTACGGCCTGCGGCCTCAGCGCAATGCCTGACTGGCTGATATCGCGATAGGCAGCCACACTGATACGGAGTGATGGAATATCGCTCTCCCTACATCAACCGCCAGGAGCCCATCATGCTGACATTGCTCAAGAGCCCCGCGGATCATGTCGTGGCATTGCACCTGGACGGCGGTATCGACCAGGCAGCTCTGACTCCCATCATCAAGGAATGCGACGAGCGCCTGGCGCGCCATGAGCGAATCTCGTTGCTGGTGGAAATCGAACGCTTTGGCCTGATCACACCCGCCGCCCTGCTCAATGACATCGGCTATGCCCTGCGCCACCTGGGAGACTTCGAGCGCGAAGCCATCATCAGCAAGGCCGACTGGCTGCGCCATGTCACCGAGTTCAGCAAGCATCTGGTGCGCTCCATCGAGGTGCGCCACTTCTCGCCCGACGAGCGCGAGGCTGCCTATGCCTGGGTCGCCGAGCCACCGCGTGGTGGCTCTGGCATCGGTGCTGGTGCCAATAAAGCCCCCGCCGGCCGTGATGCCCAGACCCCAGCGGCGAAACGCCAACAGGCCTGAAGCCCCCGCCATCGAATGAGCCTCCAAAACGCCCTGCCACCGCCTCATGGCAGGGTGCGCGTCAGCACCAATCCCGCCAGCAACAGCACCCCCATCGCCATCGCCCAGAGCGTCATCGCGCGCTCCACTTGCGGGCGCTCTGCACAGCGCAGCAGCTGGAAGACCGTGATCAAGGGCAGCATGTAGCGCGTCTCGATCAGCTCCCGCGTGCAGATCATCAAGGCGAGCATCACCAGCAGCAGACCACCATGCCCCAGCCGCAGCGGTGCCCTCAGCCACCAGAGCGCCATGCTGGTGGTCAGCAGCATGGTGACCCACAGCCCCACCGGGTGCTCATTGAGCCATAACAGCCAGCTATTGCGGATCGTCCAGCGCTGGAAATTGTAGTCATGCGTCACCTCAAAGCTCATCACCAGCATGACCCACACGCCCGCCAGCGCCCCCAGCAGCAGAATGCCCCGCCATGGCCAGGCACCCCGGGTGCACAGACGCCACAGCAGATGCCACTGACGCGGCAGATCCGCCAGCCACAACGGCAGAAACACCACGCCGATCACGCCCAGGTAATAGCCGAGATTGCCGGTGTGCCAACCGGCCTGATGACGCGTGGTATCGCCCATGGCAATGCCGTCGTTCCAGAGAACAAACCCGATGAAGGCGGCCACCGGAATCACGGCCACCCACCACCAGCGCACGATCAGCCCCCACCAGACAGAAAGCTGGCACAGCGGCGAGCGCAGCGGTGGCGCCATGCCGACAGCCTGCGATCGAGCCCCTGGCTGCGCATGCGTCATGAACAGCAACAGACCGCCCCACAACCCGAGCAGCACGATGCTGTCCTGTCGCAAGCCGAGGCCGGCCAGGATCAACACCAGCAACAGCAGACGCCGCTCACGCACCAGCGCAACGAGCTGCAGCGCGACCAGCACGATGATCCACGGGTCGGTATACACCAGCGCCAGATAGGGAAAGATGATCGGCAGCCATAGCCACTGCCAGCTCTGGCGATTCGCCTGTTGCTGGGCGCCTCTCTCATCGAGCATGGGGTCCAGGCGCCGATAGACGCTCGGCAGCGCCCGCCAGACCATGCACGCCATGACACTGAAACCGAGCAGCGACAGGCCCCGCACCCAGTTCACCGAGGGCATTTCAGGCCAGCGCCCGGCCAGGGTGTCAGCCGCCAGAGGAAGATTGAGCCACTCCCCCAACGTCTGGAGTGCCATCAGCGTCACCGCCATGCTGGCGTGATATAGCGTCAGGGTGGTCAGCTTGGGGTGCTGGCTCCAGTCGCCGGCGAGAAACTGGCGAATCTGCGCGAAATGCACTCCCTCATCGACGAAAGGGATCGGCAGGCGAAGGCTCACCAGCCACAGGGAAACGCTCAGGCACGCCCCCAGTGCGAGCAACGCCAATCCCACCTTCAAGGGCCAACGATGCCTGGCGCGCGCGTATCCCATGCGCTGATCGAGTGACGACATATCCTTGTCTCCTTGTCAGACCTCCCCGAGAAAGCCGTTCACGGCCCTCTCCAAAGGGAAATCCCGTGTCACCAGTATCGGCAGGCCGGCGCGGATTTTTCCAGTCTGGCCATGCACTTTGCCCCTCCAAGGCTCGCGGCAGTACAATGCGCTCAGTCTGCTTCGTTGATACGCCTGTAAAAGGCGTGCCGAAGACCTGCCTGTTCATGCTTCGCGACTGCGAAGCGTACCGATCAAAGCGACAAGTCGAGGGATCGCTGAGCCCATGCGTGCCAGTCAACTGCTGATTTCCACTCTCAAGGAAACCCCGTCCGACGCCGAAGTCGTCAGCCACCAGCTAATGCTGCGGGCCGGTTTCATCCGTCGCCTGACCTCCGGCCTCTACACCTGGATGCCACTGGGCCTGCGCACACTGCGCAAGGTCGAGCGCATCGTGCGTGAAGAGATGGACCGCTCCGGCGCCCAGGAACTGCTGATGCCAGCCGTGCAGCCAGCCGAGCTGTGGCAGGAATCCGGTCGCTGGGAGCAGTACGGCCCCGAGCTGCTGCGCGTCGTTGACCGTCACCAGCGCGACTACTGTGTCGGCCCGACCCACGAGGAAGTCATCACCGACCTCGCGCGTCGTGAGCTGAACAGCTACAAGCAGCTGCCGGCCAACTTCTATCAGGTCCAGACCAAATTCCGCGACGAGATTCGTCCGCGCTTCGGTGTGATGCGCTCACGCGAGTTCGTGATGAAGGATGGTTACTCCTTCCATCTGGGCGAAGACTCCCTGAAAGAGACCTATCAGGTGATGTACGACACCTACGTGCGCATCTTCACGCGTCTGGGTCTCGACTTCCGTCCCGTCATCGCCGACAACGGCTCCATCGGTGGCACCGGCTCCCACGAATTCCACGTGCTGGCCGCCTCCGGTGAAGACGCCATCGCCTTCTCCACCGGCTCCGACTTCGCCGCCAACATCGAGAAGTGTGAAGCGCTGCCGGCACCGCTGGGCGAGACGCCTGAGCGCGCGGCACCGACCCAGGAGATGCAGCTGGTCGACACGCCGAACGCCAAGACCATCGCCGCGCTGGTCGAGCAGCACGGTCTGGACATCAAGAAGACCGTCAAGACGCTGATCGTCAAGGCGGCCGAAGGCGTCGAAGGTGGTCTGATCGCGCTGATGGTGCGTGGCGACCACGAGGTGAACGAGATCAAGGCCGAGCACCTGCCGCAGGTCGCCGAGCCGCTGACCATGGCCAGCGACGAGGAAGTGCGCGCCGCCGTCGGTGCCGGTTTCGGCTCCCTCGGTCCGGTCGGCCTCGAGATGCCGATCATCATCGATCGCAGTGTCGCACTGATGAGCGATTTCGGTGCCGGTGCCAATATCGAAGGCAAGCACCACTTCGGCCTCAACTGGGAGCGCGATCTGCCGCTGCCGGAAATCGCCGATATCCGCAACGTCGTCGCCGGTGATCCGTCACCGGACGGCCAGGGCGTGATCGATATCGCACGCGGTATCGAGGTGGGTCACATCTTCCAGCTCGGCACCAAGTACTCCGAAGCCATGAACGCCACCGTGCTCGACGAGAACGGCAAGGCACAGCCGCTGTCCATGGGCTGCTACGGCATCGGCGTGACCCGCGTGGTCGCCGCTGCCATCGAGCAGGGCAACGACAAGGGCGGCATCGTGCTGCCGGAAGCCATCGCACCCTTCCAGGTCGCCATCGTGCCGATGAACGCCCACAAGTCCGTGCGTGTCAGCGAGACCGCCGAGCGCGTCTATCAGGAGCTGACCGCCGCCGGTTACGACGTGCTGCTGGATGATCGTGATCTGCGCCCGGGCAACAAGTTCGCCGACGGCGAGCTGCTGGGCATTCCGCATCGCCTGGTGATCGGTGATCGCGGTCTCGACAACGGCGAGTACGAGTACAAGGGTCGCACCGATGGCGAAGCGACCATGATCGCCGTCGACAGCCTGCTGGACTTCCTGGCCGAGCGCAGCGCGAGCTGAACTCGAGCAGCCTGAGCCACTCGCTCACGGCTGACGCTATCGCAACACCCAAGACAGCCCGCTCCTCTTCTCGAGGGGCGGGCTGTCTCGTTATCTGCCTTCCTTGAACATCCCATTACCGTCAACGCCGCGGTAACGGCATAATGGCGCCATGACTGATACGCAGGGACTGCGCATGACCATCTCATCGATTTGCCCTTCAGCGCCGCCCGTAAAAGGCGCTGAAGGCGACACCCCACATCGCCGCCTGCGCCCGTGGCTGGCCGCTGTCCTGCTGACGTTGAGCTCCGCGTCTACCGGACTGACAAGCCCCCCGGTGCAGGCCGCCGCCGCGATCCCCGAGCAGGGGCTGTCGCCGGGGCTGCGTGACAGCCTGCGCGAGGCCTTGGCCGAGCCCGAGGCCTTCGAAGACCCCATCGATGCCCTGCATTGGGTATTGAGCATGCAGCAGCGTCTGGAGCGTTACATGCCCGACCACGCCGCGCGCATCGACCTGCTGCGCAAGGTGCGCCGCGAAGCGACGCGCACAGGCCTGGCACCGGAGCTGATCCTGTCTGTCATCCAGGTAGAGAGCGCCTTCAAACCCACTGCTGTCTCCCACGCCGGTGCTCGCGGCCTGATGCAGGTCATGCCGTTCTGGAAGCGTGAGATCGGCGAGCCCGACGACAACCTGCTCGATCAGGACACCAGCCTGCGCTACGGCGCCACCATCCTTGCCCACTACCTCAAGCGCGAGAAAGGCGACATCACCGATGCGCTGGCGCGCTACAATGGCAGCCTCGGCAAGACCTGGTACCCGGAGCGGGTGATGCGCGCCTGGACCACCCGCTGGTGGTATCAGGCACCGGCGCCCTTCGTCGCCGAACGCACGCCCGAAGGCCTTGCCGACACCGCTGACGAAGATGCGTCACGACGCGCCGAGACCAGCACCACTGAGTCAGGCCAGGAACCGCTCGCCGCCGAGGATACTTTCGACGGCCCTGCCAACCGCTCGCTGGCCGCCGGTGGCAGTCCCTGACAGGCCCGACAGCAGGTGATGACAGCAGCTGTTGACGAGAAAAGCAGCAGACACGAAAAAGCCTCGCCCGGAACACCGGGCGAGGCTTTCTGCTTACCGCTTGCGATCAATCCCGCTGATCGTCAGACCAGGGTCGGGCCTGCCGCGATGATCGCCTCATCCACGCCGGCGAACTTCTTGAAGTTCTCGACGAACTTGGCTGACAGGTCACGCGCCTTGCTGTCGTAGGCGGCGCGGTCTTCCCAGGTCTCACGCGGGTCGAGCAGACTGGAGTCGACGCCCGGCACGCGCACCGGCACATCCAGGTTGAGCACGTCGATGTGACGCGTCTCGATGTCCGCCAGCGCACCGTTCTGGATCGCGCTGATGATGCCGCGCGTGGTCGGGATGGAGAAGCGTGAGCCGCCCTCACCGTAGGAGCCACCGGTCCAGCCGGTGTTGACCAGGTAGACGCGTGAGCCGAAGGCATCGATGCGCTTGATCAGCAGGTCGGCGTATTCACGTGCCGGACGCGGGAAGAACGGCGCGCCGAAGCAGGTGGAGAAGGTGGCTTCGAGACCGGCGGTGGAGCCCATCTCGGTGGAGCCGACCTTGGCGGTGTAGCCGGACAGGAAGTGATAGGCAGCGGCCTGCTTGCTGAGCACGGACACCGGCGGCAGCACGCCGGACATGTCGCAGGTCAGGAAGACGATGGCATTCGGCTCGCCGGCACGGTTTTCCGGCACGCGCTTCTCGATGTGCTCCAGCGGGTAGGCGGCACGCGAGTTCTGGCTCAGACGGTCATCGCCGTAATCCGCGCCACGACGGTCATCCAGCACCACGTTTTCCAGCACGGCACCGAACTTGATCGCGTTCCAGATCACCGGCTCGTTCTTCTGGGACAGGTCGATGCACTTGGCGTAGCAGCCGCCTTCGATGTTGAAGACGGTGCCTTCGCCCCAGCCATGCTCGTCATCACCGATCAGGTAACGCGCCGGGTCAGCGGACAGGGTGGTCTTGCCGGTGCCGGACAGGCCGAAGAACAGAGTGGTCTCGCCGTCGTCACCGACGTTGGCGGAGCAGTGCATCGGCAGCACGTCCTTTTCCGGCAGCAGGAAGTTCTGCACCGAGAACATGGCCTTCTTCATCTCACCGGCGTAACGCATGCCCGCCAGCAGGACGCGACGACGCGCGAAGTTGATCAGCACGACGCCGTCGGAGTTGGTGCCATCACGCTGTGGCTCGCAGGTGAAGTGCGGCGCGTTGAGGATGGTCCACTCGCTCTTGTCCTTGGCATTGAAGCTGTCCGGACGCACGAACATGGTACGCGCGAACAGGTTGTGCCAGGCCGTCTCGGTGGTCACGCGGATCGGCAGGTAGTGCTCGAGGTCAGCCCCGACATGCAGTTCGGAGACGAAGCTGTCGCGCTCGCCGAGGTAGTCCTCGACGCGCTCCCACAGGGCGTCGAAACGCTCCGGGCTGAACGGGCGATTGACGCTGCCCCAGTCGATGGCGTCCGAGGTGGACGGCTCGTCGACGATGAAGCGGTCGTTCGGGGAGCGTCCGCTACGGGCTCCCGTCTCCACGACCAGCGCGCCGTTGTCGGCCAGACGTCCTTCGCCGCGAGCCACTGCCAGCTCGATCAGCTCTGCGCTGCTGAGATTGGTGTGAGTGGTCACCGCACTGTCTTGATGCTTGCTCATTCGCGTCTCCGCGGCTCAGGGCCGCCCTCTCTCTTGATGGCTGAAGCCAGATGCCCGAGGTACATGCCACAGGCTTATTTTGTGATCGATCGTTGCTGCCCGATCGCGCATGACGGCATGCCATGACACCGTCGATACCACCAGCACAGGGCATCCGGCCCTGTGCTGGCAAGGCATTATGGCAAAAAGGGTGTCGGGCGGAAACGCCCATTGTTGCAACACTTTGGCGCAGTCGCCGTCGCCTGACGGACGACGATATGTCAGACAATCATCATCCCCGTGGCCAGCCGCCGGCGCGTCGGGAAATGCTCAATGCACGATGGGGCTTTCGGCGTCAGGATCTTCGATGATCGCTTCCACTTCCGCGGCACTGAAGGAATAGCGGGTATGGCAGAAGTGACACTGGGTGGCCAGCTCGCCCTGCTCGGCGACGATCTGACGCAGCTCGTCGGCGGCGATGCTGTGCAGTGCAGCGCCCAGACGCTCGCGCGAACAGGTGCAGCCGAAGCGCAGCGCCTTGGGCTCATAGATGCGCACGGTTTCTTCGTGATAGAGACGATGCAGCACTTCCTGCTGGTCCAGCGTCAGCAGCTCCTCGGCCTTGAGGGTCTCGGCCAGATGCACGACGCGCTCCCAGGCATCCGGGTCCTTGTTGGCGTCATCGTTGGGCAGCTGCTGCAGCATCACGCCGCCGGTGCGCTTGCCATCGGCCATCAGCCACAGGCGGGTCGGCAGCTGCTCTGACTGGCTGAAGTAGCTCTCCAGGCAGCCGGCGAGGCTGTCCTGATCGATGGCCACGATGCCCTGATAGCGCTTGCCTTCACGCGGGTCGAGGGTGATCACGATTTGCCCCTGGCCGACCAGCTCCTGCAGGCTGGACTCTTCCGTCGGCAACACCGCTTCATCGCTGAGACGTGCGATGGCGCGCAGCTCCCCGCCGGGGTTCGACTCGGCCATCAGCTGGCGCACGATACCGGTGCCGCGCACTTCCAGCGTCATGGTGCCATCGAGCTTGATGGTCTCGGTCAGCAGCGCCACGGCCGCCAGCATCTCGCCCAGCTGGCGCGAGATGGCCTGCGGGTAGGAGTGACGATCGAGCACCTCGGCGTAGGCCTTGTCGAGTGTGACGATCTCGCCACGCACGTTGGTGGCATCGAACAGGAAGCGCTGGATCTGATCGAAGCTCGGCGCGGCCGCATCGTCAGTGGAATGGGAATCTTGCATGTCGTGTTCGCTCATTGAGGGACCTCAAGGCAGGCGTGAAGGGAGAGCGCACAAGCGCCCCCATGTCAGGCCGCCAACAACGATGTGCTGACACACATCGGTATGGAAATTGTGCCGGTCGGTGCAACGGCGCCCGGCGGTGACTCGCGCTGGCTCAGCTATCGGCATCCTGGCGCTGGAAGCGATGGATGTTGCGACGCTGTTTCTTGTCAGGACGGCCGGGAGGCGGCGTCATACCCTGATTGCCGAGGCGACGCGTCTCGGCCTCATGCTCACGGCGCTCGCGGGACTCCTGCGTCTCCTGATAGAGCTTCTGGGCCTCGGGGGCGCCACGGCGCTGGTCGCTGAGGGCCAGCACCTCGACAACGAGGCGATCCCAGCCCTGCGGCACCTCGATCATGGCGCCGACCTCGACGGTCTTGGAGGTTTTCACCTTGCCGCCGTTGTACTGGATCTTGCCGCCTTCGATGGCCTTCTTGGCCATGCCACGCGTCTTGAAGAAACGCGCCGCCCACAACCACTTGTCGATACGTACCTGATCGCTCATGACGCCTCCTTGCCCTCCCCGTCGCTCGAGACTCCGGCATTGGCCACCTCAGGGCCCGCGCCCTCGGTCAGCACTGCAAAGCCGTCCAGGCCGTGCACACGCTCGAAATCACGCGCAGGGCGCTTCGAATCCGGCTGACGCACACCCAGCAGATGGGCAATGCCATAGGTGTGGGCACTTTCCAGTACCTGGGGATTGTCATCGATGAACAGGGTACGCGCCGGATCGAAGGGCTCGATCTCGTTGAGCTTGTGCCAGAAGGCCTGCTCTTCCTTGGCGTGGCCCAGATCCGCGGACGACACCACGGCGTCGAAGTAGTCGCCCATGCCGGTCAGCGCGAACTTGAGATCGATGCCATGACGGTCGGCGTTGGTCGCCAGCACCACGCGTTGCGGCTGATCGCGCAGCCAGGCGAGGAAGTCCTCGGCCTCATGGCGATAGCCGATCAGATGCTGCACTTCACGCTTCAAGGCGACGACGTCGAGCTCGAGCTCACGGCTCCAGTAATCGAGGCTGTACCAGTTGAGCGTGCCGGACTCGCTGATGATGCGCGCCTTGAGATCGGCCTGCAGCGCCTCATCGAGGCGGTGCAGCTCGCAGTAACGCCTGGGCAGGTGTTCGAGCCAGAAGTGGCTGTCGAAGTGAAGGTCAAGCAGAGTGCCGTCCATGTCCAACAGCACGGTATCGATAGTGTTCCAGTCAAGCATCGGATTCTGTCAGCCAGAGGGAAATTTGGCCTCATAGTGTAAAGCATGGCCCACGGGCGCGCATGTGCAACGAGGGGGGATGGCGGCTTGTGATTGCCCCGCTCGCGGCGGCCTGCCACGATGAGCGACAGTGTTCTCTCTTCTCATACTGCCTCGCGAGGACTTGCGATGGATGATGCGCCAGATACCGTTCACCCGACCATGAGTCATTCAGACGCCAGCCACACGCTGACGCCGCCGCGGATCGACTCACGCCGCGAGGTCGCACGCTCGCGCCTGTTCGCCGTCGAAGCGCTGGAGTTGACCTTCTCCAATGGCGCCACCCGCAGCTTCGAGCGCCTCAAGAGCGGCGGTCACGGCGCGGTGATGATCGTCGCCATGCCCGACCCCGACCACGTGCTGCTGATCCGCGAATATGCCGCTGGCCCTGAGCAATATGTGCTGACCTTGCCCAAGGGACTGATCGACCCGGGCGAGGACCCGGTGACCGCCGCCAATCGCGAATTGATGGAAGAATGCGGTTATGGCGCGCACAACATCGAGCCACTGGCCGAACTGAGCCTGGCGCCCAACTATATGGATCACCGCATGAACGTGATGCTGGCGCGCGACCTGTTCGAAAAGCGCCTGCCGGGCGATGAACCGGAACCGCTGGTCGTCGAGCGCCACCGCCTCGATGAACTGCCGGCGCTGCTGGCGCGTGAGGACTTCCACGAGGCGCGCGCGATCGCGGCGCTGTTCATGGCCCGCGAACGCCTGCTGGCCGGGGAAGATACCTACAGCCCTCGCTGGTGGTAGGGCTTGGTGGCAAGCAACGATGACGAGCACCTGAGGAACCTGCCCCTTCTTTCCTGCCCCTCACACCCAGCTTTACGTATTCCCATACGACGACAAGCCCCCGCCAATGGCGGGGGCTTGTCGTTTCACTCGCGATGCGCTCAAACGGGTCGTGCTGGCGACTCGTTCAGGCACCGCAAGATCCATTGCGGGTCTGGCCTGAGACCAGACCGTCAAGACACGCTTATTCGGTCTTCATGCTGCCATCAGCGGTGTTGGACGAACCGGATTCCGGGCTGACGCCCATGTGGTCTTCGCCTTTATCCATGACCTTGCCGTGCTTGGCGGACTCGGACTGGGCCGTGCCACCTTCCACCATCATGGAATCCTTCTTGGTGTTGGCAGAACCACTCTCGGTGTTGCGTTCGGCATCGTCATGCACCTTGCCATCTTCATGACCCGCAGCAGTACCGCCCTCTACCTTGGTGGAGTGGGCGCCAGTGTTGGCGGAACCGGTGTTGCTGGATTCGTGGTGCTCGGCAAAGGCAGCGGTGGTCGGCAGTGCCAGGGCAGTCGCGAAAAGTGCAGCAGTCAGCTTCTTCATGATCCATCCTCCAGTAGCGGTCTGTTGCAAGAGACGAGCAGATGATTCGCTCGGCCGTTGCCGGTAAGCCTTCAAGAACCCCGAGACTGGATGTCTCGAGTTCCAGGCTCCACAAGACGCTCCTAACTATCTCAACGACGTCTTGTGGTACTGCGTCAAATCTTTGCGGCGCATGTCCCAAACACTCTCTAGCGCGTCGGCTGCTTGTCGGAGCATTCTTCAAAAAACGTCACCAGAGTTGTACCCGAACCTGCTGGTGTCATTCTTGACGAAAGCGCCAATCTGCCGAGGCGTGTTGCGTCACATGCGCCCTGATGCCTAAAGATATGGAACTACAGGGCCAGACTTTCAAGCAGAGAAGGGAAAGAAAAATATCTTTCTTCCAGATTTCCTATACAAGAGTAAGATATCGGCTCGCGTTTAATTAGCGCCCATATGGGCTGCTGGCCGCTCATCAGGCGGCTTGCCGCGCGTCGGTTGCCTGACGCCATGCGTCAAGTGGCGCAAGATGGCTTGCAGTATTTTACTCAACGAAACATTTTGTAACCCTATGACTCCACGACATCGCCCATCTCTGCGGTCATCGGCAGTGGTCGCCACACCTCCCTCTGCAAGCACCGCCATCACCTGAATGACAGGAGACTCACATGCCAGACGTGCTGATCGGGGGACTCGCAGGACAGGGACCCAAGGGCCACATCACTCTAGCCGGGGCACTGGCCAATCGACACGGCCTGGTCGCCGGTGCGACAGGTACCGGCAAGACCGTCACGTTGCAGGTGCTGGCTGAAGAGTTTTCGCGCATGGGAGTGCCGGTGTTCACCGCCGACGTCAAGGGTGACCTCTCCGGTATCGCCGCGGCGGGTGCCCCGCATCCGCGCGTCGATGAACGTCTCGCCAGCCTCGGCATCAATGACTGGCAGCCTCAGGCCGCGCCCGTCAGGCTGTGGGATCTGTTCGGCAAGAGCGGGCATGCAGTGCGCGCCAGCGTGGCTTCCATGGGGCCTGAGCTGATGTCGACCCTGCTGGAATTGAACGACACCCAGAGTGGCCTGATGCACCTGGCCTTCGATCATGCCGAACGTGAAGGGCTGGAGCTGATCGACCTCAAGGACCTGATCAGCCTGCTCAAGCATATTGAGCGTGAACGCGAGGGCTTCGAGGAGCGCTATGGCAGTGTCAGCCCCCAGAGTCTCGGCGCCATGCTGCGCCGGGTGCATGTGCTGGCCACCCAGGGCGGTGAGCGTTTCTTCGCCGAACCGGCGCTCGACATCAATGACATGCTGGCGACCACTGACGAAGGGGACCAGACACGCGGCTTCATCAATCTGCTCGATGGGCGTGAGTTGATGCAGAGTCCACGCCTCTATACCACCTTCCTGCTGTGGTTCCTGTCGACGCTCTTTCGCACCCTCCCCGAACGCGGCGATGCCGACCGCCCGGTGCTGGTGTTCTTCTTCGACGAGGCCCACCTGCTGTTCGACGCCGCTCCCAAGGCATTGCTTGAGCGCCTCGAGCAGACGGTGCGCCTGATTCGCTCCAAGGGGGTCGGCGTCTACTTCGTGACCCAATCCCCCGCCGACATCCCCGATGACGTGCTCGGCCAGCTGGGCAACCGGATCCAGCATGCCCTGCGCGCCTTCACTCCACGCGACCAGAAGGCCGTCAAGACCGCTGCCGAGACCTTCCGCCCCAATCCGGCCCTCGATACGGCTCAGGTGATCACGGAGCTGGGCGTGGGCGAGGCATTGGTCTCGGTGCTCGACAGCAAGGGCACGCCCACCCAGGTGGAGCGCACCTTGATCGCACCGCCACGTGGGCGGATCGGCCCGTTGAGTGACAGCGAGCGCACAGCGCTGCTGGCAAGCTCATCACTGGCCGGTCGCTACGATGAGGTGATAGACCGTGAATCGGCTCACGAGCGTCTCGAGGCGCAACTGACGAGCTCGGCGACGGCCCAGGTTCGGCCACAGGAGACGCCAGCGGCAACGCCTGACACCACGCCGTCTACCACAGAACATGATGGAAGCGCTCAAGCCGCTGCCAGCGCTGCCCGCCGCGACACCGAGCAAACAAGCCCGGTGGCCGAAAGCGCCCCACGCTCCGGTGGCAGGCAGCGTCAGGGCGTCATGGAGACCCTGCTCAAGTCCGTGATGCGCGCCTTGGGGTCACAGCTGGGACGGACGCTGATTCGCAGCCTGCTGCGCTCCTTCACTCGCCGCTGAGGCTCGCTCCTTTCAGTCTGATACCACGCCAACAGCCTGCCGCCTCGCCAACAGCCTGAAGCGCTCCTTGGCAAATAGAAGCTTCCCCCGGCAAGCAAGCTCTCGAGACTGAGAGACTCATCCTTCACGAAAAGCAGGACATCACCCATGGTCATTTGACCATGGGTGATGTCCTGCTTTCGCTATCCAAGGCTGCTGACATCATATCGTCGCGCAAACTTCATTCGCTCTCGGCAAGGAGACGCCATACTGTTGATTGCTGCTTACCGGCAGCACACCATGACACACACGCGCTTGCCACTACTCTCGGGGAGACTTGACGATGTGCATGAGCAATGAAGCATTGGAATTGTGGCTGAACGACAACTGGTTCTCGATCGAACTGGCGTTGGAAGCCATCGATATGGAAGCGACAGCGGAACCTCAGCTGGCAGAAGCCGCCTGAGCCAACAACGATACGCATGACAACAGCGGGATCCTGCCTGCCCCACCGGTGACACCAGGTGTGAAACGGCACGGGACACGGATGACAGGACGAGCAGCACACAGACTCTGCCACGCATGACGACGCATCATGGTGGGCAGAGAAAGAACTTGTCGGGGAGGCCGTCGATCAGCCATCGACCGGCCTCCCCGTTTCTTTTGTACCACCACCAGAGTCACGGCCTGGCGCGTCTCCAATCCAGTCGCACCTCGAAAGGCCCCGCCAGTCTTACGTGTATGAACAGTTGATTTCCTGCCCCGGCAAAACGCCCGTTCATCGCTCCCAACCGCCATACTCTTTTTTTGGTCATTCCCTCTCCCCGCAACATGCAAGATAAGGATGTCACATGCTGCCTACTCCGCCCGCGCGACCACCCTCTTCGGGGCACTCGAGTCCAGTTGATACCTCAGAGCTCTCACCACAAGCCGCCGCCGCGACTGTCTTCCTCAATGAGAATCTCGGACCCGCCCAGCTGCAAGCGCTGTTTGCCCTGACACTCGCGCCTGCGGGAACCTTCAGCGAACAGCTCAGAGAGTACCTGGTGACCGCTTGCCGCCTGCTGGGGATGACCACCGGCATCCTCGGCCACGCTGAGGCCAATCGCTATGAAATCATGGCAGCGGTCAATTCGCCGCCCGGCAAGGTCGAGGGCGCGATCGCACCGCTGAACGAGACCTACTGCAATGAAGTCGTTGAGCAGGCTGGCTGCATCGCCTACGCCAATATCGCGACCACGCCAGCACTCGAGGCTCATCCGGCCCTCAAGTCGATGCCCTTCCAGAGCTATATCGCCGCCCCGGTGTGGACCGAAGGCCGTCTGACCGGCACCGTCTGCTTCGGCGACAACTCACCGCGCGCGGCAGATTTCAGCGCCAGCGATCGTGCACTGGTCGAGACACTGGCCAGCCTGCTGGGAGGCTTGATCGATCGCGAGAATGCGCGCAAGCGGCTGACCAGTGAACTGAGCAACCTGCGCCTCGCCTACCAGGAGATGGAGCTGCTGTTCTCGCGCTGCCAGCTCCCGATGGCGATCATGGACTTCCATGGCCATTGGACACGCCTCAATCCGGCGCTGGCCCAACTGCTGGGGACGGAGAGGAGTGAACTGCAGCGCGGCGCGCTGGAGGATGTCTCCCACCCTGCTGACATGCAGGCCTGTCAGGAGGCGCTTCTGGCCATGCAGGCCGGCGAGATCACCCACTTCGAGCAGCCGCATCGCTATCTGGGCAGACAGGGGCAGATCATCGAAGTCATGCTGCATCTGGATGTGATCGACAGCCACTCCGGCGTCATTCTCAGCCAGCACCAGGACCTCAGCGAGCAGCGCTCCCACGAGGAGAGCCTGGCCCGCATGCGGCACAAGCTGGCCAGCATGGCGCCCCCGGGTCCGGCCGTGCCGTCGGTGCTGGACAAGCTGTTGCCCACCGAGATCTTCGAGCAACAGCTGGATGGCGAGATCGCGCGCAGTGCACGCCACGGGCAGCCACTGTCGATCCTGCTGCTCAACGTGGATGCCTTTACCGACTTCAATCGCCAGTACGGCCGCGCCGCAGGAGACCGCGCACTGCAGCAGGTCTCCACCATTTTGCGCAACGCGACACGCAAGAGCGACCTGCTCAGTCAGCGCGACGATGGCTCGCTGATTGCGGTGCTGGGCCAGACAGATTCCAGCGGCGCCATCATCCTCGCCGAGCGCGTCCGCCATGCCACGGCAGAACTGCATGGACTCGATGGGCCGGTCACCTGCAGCATCGGGCTGACCTGCTATCACCCGGCGCCCGATACGCTCACGCTGGCCAACCGTCTCGAGCTTTGCGAGCGCGCCCAGCACGCACTCAAGAAGGCCAAACGCCAGGGACGCAATCGCGTGCGCTTCCTGGAGCTGGAGCCGGTCATCCCGACCGACACCTTCGCAAGCCCCCAGGCCCCGAGCGGCTTCCCCTCACCCGATCTGCCCTGAGTGCGGCCCTTCGTGTGTGCGACCTGCCGCGGATGCCCTTCAGGCACATCCCCATCAACGACAACGGCCACCCCGAAGGGTGGCCGTTGTCGTTTAACTCACTCAGTACTCACTCAGTACTCACAAAGGAGACATACAGGAGTCACACAGGCTTGCGCGGTGTTTCTGCGCAGAGGCCTGCTCAGAGACCGGGTCAGATATCTGAAGCCGATTCTCAGTCCAGCTTGCTCAGGTCGCGCACGGCGCCCTTGTCGGCAGAGGTCGCCAGCAAGGCATAGGCCTTGAGCGCGGCGGAGACACGACGGTTGCGCTGGATGCTCGGCTTCCAGGCATCCTTGCCACGGGCATCCATCGCTTCACGGCGCTCATGCAGCTCGCTGTCGCTCAGCTTGACGTTGATGGTGCGGTTCGGGATGTCGATCAGGATGGTGTCGCCATGCTCGACCAGGCCGATGGCACCGCCCGCCGCCGCTTCCGGAGACGCGTGACCGATGGACAAGCCCGAGGTACCGCCGGAGAAACGACCGTCAGTGAGCAGCGCACACGCCTTGCCCAGCCCCTTTGACTTGAGATAGGACGTCGGGTAGAGCATTTCCTGCATGCCCGGACCGCCCTTCGGCCCTTCGTAGCGGATGATCACGACGTCGCCTTCCTTGACCTTGTCGGCCAGGATGTCTTCCACCGCCTGATCCTGGGACTCACAGACGTAGGCACGGCCTTCGAAAACGAGGATGGAGTCATCGACGCCAGCGGTCTTCACCACGCAACCATCCAGTGCGATGTTGCCGTACAGCACGGCCAGGCCGCCCTGGGTGGAGAAGCAATGGTCGTAGTCGCGGATACAGCCCTGGGCGCGATCACCATCTAGGCTCGGCCAGCGCGCGCTCTGCGAGAAGGCGGTCTGGGTCGGGATACCGCCCGGGCCGGCGCGATAGAACTCGATGACTTCATCAGTGGGCGAACGCATGATGTCCCACTCTTCCAGAGCCGCAGACAGCGAGTCGCCATAGACGGTCGGCACTGAGGTATCCAGCACACCGGCACGATCCAGCTCGCCCAGAATCCCCATGATGCCGCCGGCACGATGGACATCCTCGATGTGATACTTCTGGGTGTTCGGCGCCACCTTGCACATCTGCGGCACGCTATGGGACAGCTTGTCGATGTCGGACATGGTGAAGTCGACACCGGCTTCCTGAGCGGCGGCCAGCAGGTGCAGGATGGTATTGGTCGAGCCACCCATGGCGATATCCAGCGTCATTGCGTTGGCGAAGGCGGCGCGGGAGCCGATGGCACGCGGCAACAGATGCTCTTCGTTGCCTTCGTAGTAACGGCGCGCCAGCTCGACGATGCGATGCCCGGCGTTCTCGAACAGACGACGACGATCGGAGTGCGTGGCCAGTACGGTGCCGTTGCCCGGCAATGCCAGACCCAGCGCTTCCATCAGGCAGTTCATGGAGTTGGCAGTGAACATGCCCGAGCAGCTGCCACAGGTCGGGCAGGCGCTGCGCTCGATCTCGGCGACCGTCTCGTCGTCGACGCTGTCATCGGCGGCGATGACCATGGCATCGACCAGATCGAGGCCGTGATCCAGCAGCTTGGTCTTGCCGGCTTCCATCGGGCCGCCGGAGACGAAGATGACCGGGATGTTGAGGCGCATGGCGGCCATCAGCATCCCCGGGGTGATCTTGTCACAGTTGGAGATGCACACCAGCGCATCCGCACAGTGGGCATTCACCATGTATTCGACGCTGTCGGCGATCAGGTCACGCGACGGCAGCGAATACAGCATGCCGTCGTGGCCCATGGCGATGCCATCATCGACCGCAATGGTGTTGAATTCCTTGGCGACGCCGCCGGCCTTCTCGATCTCGCGCGCGACCAGCTGACCCATGTCCTTGAGGTGGACGTGGCCCGGCACGAACTGGGTAAAGGAGTTGGCAACGGCGATGATCGGCTTCTGGAAGTCGCCATCTTTCATGCCGGTGGCGCGCCACAGGGCGCGAGCGCCGGCCATGTTACGACCTGCGGTGGTCGTACGGGAGCGATACTCTGGCATGGTAAACCTCATTCAATGCTTGGCCGCTCTCCTGTGCGAAGAGGGACTGATTCATGGAATTGCGCCTGGCGGGGTCAGAAAATTGACGCCGCCCTTCTGCGCAATCCGCTGCAGAATCACTCCGCACGGGAGCGGCTTCTGTTTTGGTCAGGCGGCGCCCCGCTCGGGGTACGCACACCTGGTGTCCAGAGGAGACGCGTGCCTCTTGGGTCAACGCTGTCTGCCTAGGGTCAATTCTGTCATGTACCGGCCCCGCTTGCCTACCAGATAGCGCCGCCCACGCCACCAGCAGCCCCGAAAGATGCCGACAAGCGCCGAAAGCGTTGAATGAAGCGGCCTCTAGCGTGGGTCTGCGGCGGGAGGTGCTGATTACACTGAATGACGACACATCAGGCAATGCCAGACACCCCACAAGGAACAGGAGTCACCCATGGCCGGAAAATTCGTCATCACTCGGGGCAAGGACAGCAAGTTCTACTTTGCACTGAAGGCAGGCAACGGCGAGAAGATCCTGCAGAGTCAGGGCTATGCCGACAAGCGCGGCTGCCTGAACGGCGTGGAATCCGTGCGCAAGAATGCCGTCGAGGAAAAACGCTTCACCCGGGAAGTCGCCAAGGACGGACGTTTCTATTTCACCTTGCTGGCCGCCAACAGCCAGCAGATCGGTCGCAGTCAGATGTACAAGTCGGAATCCGGCCGCGACAACGGCATTGCCAGCGTCGGGCGCAATGCCGCCGAAGCGGCCGTCCTCGAGCAACTCGACACCGCCTGAGCACGAACCAGGCTGAACAGCCCCTTTCACGATCACCCTCCCGATCGCTCTTCCAATCGCCCTTCCAATCGCTCTCCCAGACTCTCCCGGAATCGACAGACCCAAGCCAAGGAAGAAGAAAGCACAGCAACGACAGAGGCCCCGCCAATTGGCGGGGCCTCTGTCGTCTTGCGGCTGACTTCGGCGCTGGTGGAGCTCAGCATCTGGCGCTCAGAGCCTGGCAATCAGCGCTTGTCACTCACGCCTCGCCGCTGATCACACACCACTCAATGACGCTGGGCGCTGTCACTGTCGAAGACCACACGCGAGACATCCGCGTAGCGCGCCGCGAAGTGCACGATCATGCCTTCCTTCAGGTATTCCGGCAGCTCATCGTAATCGCGCTGGTTGGCCTGCGGCAGAATCAGCTCGTAGATATCACTGCGCCGCGCCGCAATCACCTTCTCACGGATACCGCCCACCGGCAGCACCTGGCCGGTCAAGGTCAGCTCACCGGTCATCGCCAGCCCCTTGCGTGGCGCCTGATGCTTGGCCAACGACATCAGCGCCGTGGTCATGGTCACGCCGGCGCTGGGGCCGTCCTTGGGCGTCGCACCTTCAGGTACGTGCAGGTGAATGAAGGACTCGTTGAAGAAGTCCGCTTCGGCATCGTAGGCCTCGAGATTGGCCAGGGTGTAGGAGTAGGCGATGTTGGCCGACTCCTGCATCACGTCGCCCAGCTTGCCGGTCAGCTTCAAACCACGCGTCAGGCCATGCACTCGGGTGGCTTCGATGGGCAGGGTCGCACCGCCCATGCTGGTCCAGGCAAGCCCGGTCACCACGCCTTCGCCGGCCAGGACCTTCTCGCGTCGGAAGATCGGCGCACCGAGGAATTCCTCGAGATTCTTGACCGAGACCTTCACGGTCGGCAGCTCCTCTTCCAGCAACTTCACCGCCGCCTTGCGCACGATGCGGTGCAGCTGTTTCTCCAGCTGACGCACGCCGGCCTCACGCGCATAGCCCTCGATGACCTGACGCAGCGCGGCATCACTCAGATTGATGCGCTTCTTGGGGATGTTGTCGCGGGTCAGCAGCTTCGGCCACAGGTGGTGCTTGGCGATCGCCATCTTTTCCTCGGCGATGTAGCCGGAGAGGCGAATCTGCTCCATGCGGTCCAGCAGCGGGCCTGGGATGCTGTCCAGCGTATTGGCGGTACACACGAACAGCACCTTGGAGAGATCGAGGCGCACATCGAGGTAATGATCGAGGAAGTCGACGTTCTGCTCCGGGTCCAGCACCTCGAGCAGCGCCGAGGCCGGGTCGCCCTGGAAGGACTGCCCCAGCTTGTCGATCTCATCGAGCATGATCACCGGATTCTCGACCTTGACCTCCTTGAGCGCCTGCACCAGCTTGCCGGGCATGGCGCCCACGTAGGTGCGGCGATGGCCCTTGATCTCGGACTCATCGCGCATGCCGCCGATCGAGAAGCGATAGAACTCACGTCCCAGCGCCTGGGCGATGGAGCGCCCGATGGAGGTCTTGCCCACGCCGGGCGGGCCGACCAGCAGCAGGATCGAGCCGCCGACATCGCCCTTGAAGGTGCCCTCGGCCAGAAACTCGACGATGCGTGACTTCACATCATCCAGCCCATCGTGATCGCGATTGAGCACGGTACGCGCATGCGCCAGATTGAGCTGATCGGTGGAGGTGATGCCCCACGGCAGCGAGGTCAGCCAGTCAAGATAGTTGCGTGTGGTGCCGTATTCCGGCGAGCCGGTCTCCAGCACCGACAGCTTGTCGAGCTCATCATCGATGCGCGACTGGACGCGCTCCGGCACCTTGAGCTCGTCGAGACGCGCGCGGAAGGTATCGACGTCGTTCTCGCGATCATCCTTGGAGATGCCCAGTTCACGCTGGATGACCTTGAGCTGCTCGCGCAGGAAGAATTCACGCTGATGCTTCTCCATCTGCGCGTTGACCTGCTGGGAGATCTCGGTCTGCAGCTGTGCGACCTCGATTTCCTTGCGCAGCAGGGGCAGCACCTTCTGCATGCGCTCCATCACCGGCAGCGACTCCAGCACTTCCTGAAGCTCAGCGCCCTTGGCCGAGGTGATGGCGGCGGCGAAATCGGTCAGCGGGCCGGGCTCATGCGGGCTGAAGCGATTGAGGTACTGCTTGAGCTCCTCGCCGTACAGCGGGTTGATCGGCAGCAATTCCTTGATGCCGTTGATCATCGCCATCGCGTAGGCGCGCGCCTCATCGCTCTCGGCATCGACCGGCTCACGCGGATAGGTGACCTCGACCAGATAGGGAGGCTTGCGCGACAACCAGCGCGTGATGCGGAAGCGGCGCAGCCCCTGGGCGATGAACTGTACCTGATCATCGCCGTCTTCAGGCTTGTGGACGCGCACGGCGGAGCCGATCTCGGGGAAGTGCTCGACCCCCAGCTCATCGACCTCGACATCGCCGACGAAGGCCAGACCGACAGCATGATGCGGCGTATTGCCGACCAACTGCATGGTCTCGGCCCAACGCTGCTTGTTGATCACCAGCGGCTGAACCTGGGCCGGGAAGAACGGGCGATTGTGAATCGGCAGCAGGTAGATGCGCTCCGGCAGCTGGTCACCACTCGGCACCAACCCACCCGAGGCGGAAGAAGAAGGCTCTTGTGACTGGCTGTCATCCTCGAAGCCGGCAAGAATATCGTCGTTATCGGAAATCTCTTCGTGACGTGGCATGCAACCCTCATGAAACCAGGCCTCGGTTGAGGCGATCATCTCCCCCAATGCGGCCAGTGAGCCACTTTATCAAGGCAGGCTTGCCGCACCGGGGGCGCAACACTGCGTGTTCAGGGTGGCACCTGATGCGCCCCCTGGAAACGACAATGCCCGCCATGAGGCGGGCATTGTCGTTTCCAGCATACTACACGGTGCTGGCGTCACTGAGCTCTCGTGACACCAGCGCCGCGCATCTCCCTCAGTAGATCGGGGTGCCGTTGATCTTCACGCTATCACCATCGATCTCGACCACGAGGTTGCGGTCAGCGGCCTGCGGAGAGACACCCGCCATCATGGCCATCATCGGCGGCACGTTGCGGAACTCGAAGCGCCCGCTCAGACGATTCAGGAAGGCCTGCTGACCCGGCACGGTCTGTAGTTCCTGAATGGTCAGATCGGTGATATCGGCACCATCGAGAATCATCTGGCCATCACCCTGCATGTCGACACCGAAGGCATCGCTCTTGGCATTCAGCGATTCCAGCGTCATGCGCGGAGAGGTGCTCAGCATGGTGAACAGCGGCGCTTCGACCTTCTCGAGGATTGCGACCTGCTGCTCTTCACTCAGCTCCTCGAACGGCTTGCCCGCTTCTTCCAGCAAGCCCTGCAGCTGGGTGATGAAGTCATAGACGGCCGCGCCCTGCAGACGATCGATCGAGATGGACACGTCGCCGCTGGCCATCTGCTGATCACCCGCGCTGACATCCTGCACCGACAGCTTCATCAGATAGCGCAGCTCGGTCGGGTCCAGACGCGTTTCACCGCTGTAACGGATATCGCTGGCGACCACCGGCGGCTGACCGGTGCCGTTGTCGATGGTCAGGGTGTCCAGCACGATCTTGTCGTCCTGACGGAAGTCATTGTCCGCCCCGCGATAGATGCCATTGAGGCTCAGGGTACCGACGCTGACCTTCTCGGCGCCATTGGTGATATCGAACGGCGTGATCTCGCCATCCACGGTGATTTCCGGCGTGTCACCGCCATCGTGGGAGGCCAGCAGCTCGCCGCCCTGGAAGTCGATGCGCGTGCCGCTCTCCGGGTCCTGCCAGTCGAAGGCCGGCAAGGTCAGGGTGGTGTCGCTGGCGCCGCTGAAGTTGTCGACGCTGCCATCGAAGGCGATCGCCTTGCCATCGCCAAGCACTTCGGCGAAGACGTCGCGTGACGGCGTACCGTACAGCACCTTGACATTGCCCTGCATGGTGGTCGACAGCAGGCCGTGGCCGGCTTCATAGGGCAATACGATGCGCATGGGGCCTTCACCGTCCCCGGTGGCGAGTTCCATCTCTAACCGGCCCGTGGAGCCGAACCAGCCGCTGTCGACATCCTCACGGGTCGCCTTGATGTCGGAGCTCCTGTCGAGCTCTGCCACCATGCGGGCCATCTCATCTTCAAAGCGCTGGCTTGAGTAAGCCACACCGCCGACATAGCCGGCTGCCCCGATGACGACCACTGCCGTCGCGGTTACCAGTCCCTTGCCCATCGCATTAACCCTTGTCCGTTATTGGAGCATCACACCGTCTGCGCGGTGCCTCTTGTCGCATCTGCTTCCATCAGTGAAACATGTGCGTGAGCCTCGCCGCCAAGGCAGCGAAGCGTCAGTGCAACCACAGCCACAGATGCATCGTCGACCAGGCATAGATACCGGCGAAGACGTCATCGAGCATGATGCCGAAGCCACCGGCAACCCGGCGGTCGGCCCAGCGAATCGGCCATGGCTTGAGAATATCGAAGACCCGGAAGACCACGAAGCCCCATAGCGCTGCCTGCCAAGAGAATGGCACGGCGGCCATCGTGATCCAATAGCCGACGAATTCGTCCCAGACGATCCCGGAGTGATCATGCACACCGAGATCGCGCGAGGTGCGATCACAGATCCAGATCCCGACCAGCGACGCGACCAGCACGATGGCCAGATACGGCCACAGCGTGAGGTTGGTCATCAGCCAGTAGAACGGGATTGCCGCGAGAGTACCGAAGGTGCCCGGTGCAAAGGGCGCGGTACCACTGCCCAGCCCGAAGGCCAGGAAGTGCACGGGGCGCCGCCAGACACTGGCGGGAGCGCGATTCATGGTGCCACCCCGTTCGCGTTACGTGGCGACGCATCACCGCAGGAGCCGTCTGACCCAGAAGCCTGCGTGGCAGAGCCCTGTGTGTCAAAGCCCTGTGTGACAGAAGCCTGCGAGGCAGAGAAATGCTGCCAGCTCTGGCCCGTCGCTGCCTGCTCAACGCCCTTGTCCATCAGCATCACGCGCGGCACATCGCTGCCCGCCGCCTGCATGCGACCGATGACATTCAAGGACAGATTGAGCGAGCGCAAGGCGAGCCTGGCCGTCTCGAGGTTCTCTGCGGGCAGCGTGAGCAACAGCTCGTAATCGTCGCCGCCATTGAGGACCGCCTCGCGGGCGCCCTGCTCGCCCAGCGCCGTGATCAGCTCCGGCGCCAGCGGCAGTTCGCCAAGCTCCAGCGCCGCCGACAGCTGACTGGCACGACAGATGTGTGCCAGATCGCCCATCACGCCATCGGAGACATCCAGGCCCGCACTGGCAAGCTCACGCAGCGCCAGCCCCGCATCGACCCGCGGTTCTGGTCGCAGGTAGGCCGCCAGGCAAGGATTCAGCACATCGCGTACGCCTTCCTGCCAGGCCCTGAGGCCAGCATGCGCCAACCCCGGCAGGCCGGTGACCGCGATGAGATCCCCCTCACGGGCGCCGTCACGCCGAAGAATCGGGCGGGTCACGCTATCGGCCTGCAGGGCAGGCTCGAGCACGCACGGCAGCTCGCCATGCACGGTGATCGTGATGGAGAGCGGGCCGCGCGTGACGTCGCCGCCTACCAGCGCGATGCCGTAGCGATCCGCCAGCGCATGGAAACCGGCCGCAAAACCATGCAGCCAGTCTTCATCCACGTCCGGCAACGTCAGAGCCAGCAACGCCCAGCGCGGGGTCGCGCCCATCGCCGCCAGATCAGACAGATTGACGGCCAGGGCGCGATGGCCAATGGACGCCGCAGGCGCATCCGGCGGGAAGTGCACCCCCGCCACCGAGGTATCGACACTGACCGCCATCTGCATGCCATCACTGGCGGCAAGAAGTGCACAGTCGTCACCCGGCCCCAGCAACACGCCCGGTGCCCCGGACAGATCGCGCTGGAAGTAGCGGGCAATCAGCTCGAATTCACCTGGCATGTCAGCGCAGGCGGGCCTGGGTCACCTCGGCACTGCGCAGCTTGACTGCCAGCTTGTCGAGGATCCCGTTGACGTACTTGTGCCCGTCGGTGGCACCGAAGGTCTTGGCCAGCTCGACCCCTTCGTTGATCGCCACGCGATACGGCACTTCCATGCGCTTGGACAGCTCGTAGGCGCCCAGACGCAGGATGGCCAGCTCGATCTCGTCGAGATCCTGCAGGCGACGGTCGAGCAGCGGGCTGATGCTGGCATCCAGTTCTTTCTGGAAGCGCGGCACGTTGTGCAGCAGCTCGTGGAACAGGGCCTGGTCGGCGATGCGCATCACCTCGACCCAGTTTTCGTGCAGCTCGACGTCATCGTCGACCTTTTGACCACGGAACTCGGCTTCGATGGTGGTCATGTTCTTGCCGGTCATCTGCCACTGGTAGATGCCCTGCACGGCCAGCTCGCGAGCGGCGCGACGCGCCTGCTGCTGCTTGGACGGCTCGCGCTCGGTACGTTCCTTGCGTTCGCTCACGCGTCACCTCCCATGGCCTTGAGCAGGGAGACCATTTCCATCGCCGCCATGGCCGCTTCGGTACCCTTGTTGCCAGCCTTGGTGCCGGCACGCTCGATGGCCTGCTCGATGGAGTTCACCGTCAGCACGCCATTGGCGACCGGGGTGTCGAATTCGAGCTGCAGACGCGACAGCGCGGAGTTGCACTCACCGGCGACATATTCGAAGTGCGGCGTACCACCGCGGATCACCGCGCCCAGCGTGATGACGGCGTGCGGCTTGACCTTGGCCAGCACGGCCTTGACTGCCAGCGGAATTTCCCAGGCACCCGGCACGTGGATCAGGTCGATGTTTTCCTCATCGACGCCGTGGCGTACGAGAGAATCGACCGCGCCTTCCACCAGGCTGTCGACGACATGGTGGTTGAAACGCCCGACGACGATGACGTAACGGCCATCGACATTGGTGAAAGTGCCTTCGAGTTGAGCAATCGGTTGCATGGTCAGTCCACAATGCTAGCGCCCCGGAGAACCGGGGCGGGGATATCAATCATACCGGGGAAGGCCGCCAGAATTGCGCGACCTCCCCCGCCATTTGGGGTGCCGAAGCGCTTACGCGCCCGCGGCGTCTGCGCCTGTCTCGCCTGCCGTGTCATCACTGCCGACCAGTTCGACCACTTCGAGGCCAAACCCGGACAGGGCAGAGAATTTCCACGGCGAGCTGAGCAGACGCATCCGGCCGACACCGAGATCCCGAAGGATCTGGGCACCGGTACCGGTGGTCAGATAATTGCCCGCACCATCGGATTCGTTGGTGCGCGGCGTACGACGTCGTCCGAGGAAGACATCGAGACGATCCTTGTAATCCATCGCGTCGCTGCCGGTGTCCAGCAGTACCAGCACGCCGGCATCGGCGGCGGCGACTTCGGCGAGCGCATCATTGAGGGCCCAGCTGCTGCTGCCCGGCTGACGCAGGGTCAGCAGGTCGCGCATCGGGTCCTGCACGTGCACGCGCACGGTGGTCAGAGACTCGGCGTCCGGCGTGCCCTTGACCAGCGCCAGGTGGTGACGGCCCTGGATGCGATCGCTGAAGCAGTGCAGCGTCAGCTCGCCGAAGGCAGTCTCGACCTGCTCGCTGTCCAGCACTTCCACGGTCTGCTCATTGTGGATGCGATATTCGATCAGGTCCGCAATGGTGCCGACCTTGAGGTCATGCTCGGCGGCGAAGCGCTCGAGCTCTTCACGACGCGCCATGCTGCCGTCGTCGTTCATGACCTCACAGATCACGCCGGTCGCGCCAAAGCCTGCCATGGACGCCAGGTCACAGGCCGCCTCGGTATGGCCCGCACGACGCAGCACGCCACCCGGTTCCGCCATCAGCGGGAAGATGTGCCCCGGCTGGACGATGTCCTGCGGGCGCGCATTGCGCGCGGCGGCAGCCTGCACGGTACGGGCGCGGTCAGCCGCCGAGATACCGGTGGTGACGCCTTCGGTGGCCTCGATGGAGAGCGTGAACTTGGTGCCGAAGCCGGAACCGTTGGCCTGAACCATCAGTGGCAACTGGAGCTGTTCGCAATGCTCACGCGACATCGGCATGCAGATCAAGCCACGCGCGTGGCGTGCCATGAAGTTGATGTGCTCGGCTGTCACGGCTTCCGCGGCGATGATGATGTCGCCTTCATTCTCACGATCCTCGTCATCCATGAGGATGACCATCTTGCCTTGCCGGATATCCTCGACGAGTGCTGCGATGCCTGATAGCGCCATGCTTGCTCCACTTTACGGGCTGCGCCGGCCCATGCCGGACCCACGCGTATTATCAAAAAGTCGGGCGTCAGGGTACCCCGCCACCCCGTTTTGCGCCAGCACCCAGCGACGCCGCTGTCGCCAGACGGCGGCAAGTGCTTGCGTGACAAGAAGAAATCAGTCGCCGCTCTCCTGCGGGTCTGGCGATGCTACCGGCACTGCGGTGATGCGCCAATCACGCCCCACCGCCCGGATATCGCGAATCTCGACCCGGCGCTGCTGCGCCATGTAATCCAGCCCCGGCAGCGCCAGCAGCGGGCGCGCCTCGCCGCCCAGCAGCGTCGGGGCCATGAAGAGCTGCATCTCATCGACCAGCCCCGCCTGGATCATGGCCCCGGCCAGTACCGCACCGGTTTCCAGCAGCACCTCGTTGGCCTGCTCGTGCTCGGCCAGATAGTGCAGCAGGGCCTCGAGGTCCACGCGGCCATCTTCGCCGGCCGGCAGCGCCAACACTTCGGCACCGGCCGCCTCCAACAAGGTACGTCGCTCAGCCTGCGCCGCTGTCTCATCCGCGACACATACCAGCAGCGTACGACCGGATTGCGCCAGAATGCGCGCCGCCAGCGGCAGACGCAGATGGCTGTCCACCACCACGCGCAACGGCTGACGCGCCACCAGCGCCTCGAGCCCCAGCGGATGGTCTTCGAGCCCGAGCTGGTCGGCGCGCACATTGAGGCGCGAATCATCGAAGATGACCGACTCGATGCCGCTCATCACCACGCTGGAGCGCGCACGCAGACGCTGCACGGCACTGCGCGCTTCGGGGCCGGTGATCCATTGGGATTCGCCGGAAGCCATCGCCGTGCGCCCGTCCAGACTCATGGCCTGCTTGAGGCGCACGAAGGGCCGACCGCGCTCCATGCGGGACAGGAAGCCGGGATTGAGCGCTCGCGCCTCCTGCTCCATCACCCCGACCGTCACCGCGATGCCCGCGCCCTGCAGCAGCGCGATGCCGCGCCCGGCGACCTGCGGATTCGGATCACGCATCGCGATCACCACCCGCGAGACGCCCGCCGCGATCAGCGCCAGTGAGCAAGGGCCGGTACGCCCGGTGTGGGAGCAGGGCTCCAACGTCACATAGGCCACGCAGCCCAGCGCGCGCTCGCCTGCCTCTGCCAGCGCATTGACCTCGGCATGCCCTTCCCCGGCACGCACGTGAAAGCCGCTCGCGATCACCTCGTCGGTCTCGGCCTCTACCAGCACACAGCCGACACGCGGATTGGGCTGCGTCGTGTAGCTGCCCAGGCGCGCCAGGCGCAGGGCGTGGGCCATGTGGCGCGCATCACGCGCCGAGGGAGCACTGCGGTCGCGAGAGTGGCTGTCGCGAGAATGGCTGTCACGGGGAGCATGAGAAGCATGAGGAGAAAGAGACATGCGATACCTTGGCGTGAAACGAGAGAAGGTCAGGCGTAGCCCAGGCGGCGGCCAATACCCCGAGGCCTGAGCCACGCAGTGTGACGCGACAGGACCAGCAGACACAGGCCTCGAGATCATCAGTAAAGATGCCTGTGGCGAGACATCAGGGCCGCGCGTCTTCCTCGCCCGGCAGGAAGCTGGGCTCCTGGGCGAGACGGTCGATCTCGGCGCGGAACTCATCAAGATCCTGGAAGCGACGATAGACCGAAGCGAAGCGGATATAGGCGACCTGATCCAGCCGCTTGAGCTGCTGCATGACCTCATCACCGATGCGCCGCGCCTCGATCTCACGCTCGCCGGTGGCACGCAGACGCTGACGAATGCGCTCCACCGCGGCCTCGATCAGCTCGGAGGATACCGGGCGCTTTTCCAGCGCGCGCAGCATGCCAGCACGCAGCTTGTGCTCATCGAAGCTCTCACGCGAACCGTCGCCCTTGACCACGCGCGGCATGACCAGCTCCGCCGTTTCGTAGGTCGTGAAACGCTCACCGCAGGCCGCGCACTGGCGACGCCGCCGCACCTGGTCACCCTCGACCACCAGTCGGGAATCCGTGACCTTGGTTTCATGAGTTCCACAGAAGGGACAGTGCATGTTGGAGAGCCTGCTTGGGTGCGAGGTGGCTGCGGCCCCGCGCGAAGCACAGCGAGGAAGTGGCGCAGCGCAGCCGAATGACAGCGAATGGCGGGTATTGTAACCGTTAAGGCCCCGCCACGGGAGCCTATGTCAGCACCGACCTATCTGAACTAGCCTTGGGGAGCGACCAAGGGGCGACAGGAGTTTCCTGGATTGTCGCCTCGGGTGGCGGACACCGCGGCGAAAGCGTCAATCAACCTGCCCGGCAGGCTTGAAATCCCCGCGCGATAACCGAAAGATGACATCAGGGTACAGCGCCTCACAAGGACGCTTCCCCGAGCCGTGAAATCCTTTCACGACTGGCGGCGGATGATCTCTGCCGCGAGATTGATCACGATGACGCAAGGAGCTGCGACATGGGAATCATTGCATGGATCATATTCGGTCTTATTGCCGGCATCATCGCCAAGGTGATCGTGCCCGGCAAGGACCCGGGTGGCATCATCGTCACCAGCATCATCGGCATCCTGGGTGCCGTGGTCGGTGGCTGGGTCGGCACCCTGATGGGCTTCGGTGAAGTGACGGGATTCAATCTGGCCAGCTTTGTCATCGCCGTGCTCGGCGCCGTCATTCTGCTGATTCTGTATCGCGTGCTGCGCAAGTAAAGCGTGTCATGAAGCGCAGTGGCGTCAGCTGGCCGCAGGCCACATGACGCCAGACAGGACGGCCAGCCGCACATGCAGGCTGGCCGTCCTGCCTTGCAGGCTTGACGAATCTGGCCCGAGGCGTGCATGACTCATGAGTAAAGGCACCAGGCCGTCACCCACGGGCGCCGCTGAGCGATGCGCTATTCAGGCATTTCACCAAACGACGGCCAGCCGACTTCATCTGATATGTGATTTCCAGTCTTGCCACCGGCCCCGCAGGATTGCGCCGGCGGGCTTCCCGAAGATCACCCGCGACACGCTCTGCCCATTGCGGCTCACGAGGCAGAGTCTGACCGCTTTTGCTGCCACGAGGATTGCCCATGTCCGATACGTCATCTCCCGATCACTCGACATCCACTGCCTCCGATCCTGCGCCGAGCGAGGGCAACGCCAGGCCACGGGCCAGAGTCTCTCTCGCCAAACGTCTTTCGCAAGCTGATTTCCAGGCGCACGCCACACGCCTGCTCGCCGAGATCTATCCACTGCGTCATGAAGAAGTCCTCAGACGCCTGGAAACGGTGCTGGATTTCCATCGCACGCGCCTGAACCCACGCGTACCGGAAGGCGAGCCGCTATGGAGCGAGCGCGACCAGTGGCTGATCACCTACGGCGACAGCCTGCAGCAGGAAGGCGAGGCGCCACTGGCGACCCTGCACGACTTCCTCACCAGCCGACTGGACGACAGCCTGTCCGGAGTCCACGTGCTGCCCTTCTTTCCGTGGAGCAGCGATGACGGCTTCAGCGTCATCCACTATCGCGAGGTCAATCCGGTCCTCGGCGACTGGCAGGACATCCGGCGCCTGAGCGAGCACCGCGACCTGATGGCAGACCTGGTCATCAATCACTGCTCACGCGAGTCACTGTGGTTCGCCGATTATCTGGCCGGCGTGCAGCCCGGCCGCGACTACTTCATCGAGATGGACCCCGACACCGATGTCTCCGAGGTCGTGCGCCCGCGCCCGTCTGCCCTGCTTACGCCGGTGCATACCCGTCGTGGCCTGCGCCATCTTTGGGCAACCTTCTCGGATGACCAGATCGACCTGAACTTCGCCAATCCCGATGTGCTGCTCGAATTCATCGGCATCCTGCTTTACTACCTCGAGCAGGGCGCGGGCATCATCCGCCTCGATGCGGTGGCCTTCCTGTGGAAACGCCAGGGCACCTCCTGCATCCACCTGCCGGAGACACACGCCGTGGTGCGCCTGCTGCGCGCCATCGTCGACCATCTGGCGCCGGGCAGCCTGTTGATCACCGAGACCAACGTGCCCCACGCCGAGAACATGTCCTACTTCGGGCTCGACCGCCTGTCACAGCACGACCTCACCGCCATCGAGGGCAGCGCCCAGGCCGATGAAGCGCATCTGATCTATCAGTTCACGTTGCCGCCGCTGACGCTGCACACCCTGACCTCCGGCGATGCCAGCGCCCTGACCCAGTGGGCCACCAGCCTGCCGTCCCTGCCTTCCGGCTGCAGCTACTTCAACTTCACCGCCAGTCACGACGGTATCGGCGTTCGTGCCCTTGAGGGCCTGTTGCCCGACCACGAGCGCGACACCCTGGTGCGGCTGGTGCATGACTTCGGTGGCTACGTCAGCATGCGCGCCAACCCCGGACGCGCCGATACCCCCTATGAACTCAACATCAGCTATTTCGATGCGCTCAAGGGCACGCGTCGCGGCCAGGACCCGTGGCAGATCGAGCGTTTCATCGCCAGTCAGACCCTGATGCTGAGCCTGCAGGGCATCCCGGGGCTGTATATCCACTCGCTGACCGCGACCCCCAACCACCAGGAAGGCGTCGAGCGCGATGGCCATCTGCGCGCCATCAACCGCCGCAAATGGCAGCGTGATGAACTGGAAGCGCTGCTGGCAAGCCCCAACACCGCGACCCATGAGGTCTTCCACGCCCTCAAGCGCCGCATGGCACTGCGCCGCAACGAACCCTGCTTCCACCCGGATGCCGACCAGAATGTCTTCGATGTCGGCCCGGACTTCTTCGTCTTCGAGCGCGTCACCCATGAAGGGCGTCGCCTGCTGTTCGCCCTCAATGTCACCGATCAGCCGCGCGTGCTGCCGCTGCCGGCAAGCTGGCAAGGCGTCGCGCTGACCGACCACCTGTGCCACGACAAGGCCTACGATCCCACCATGGCCCGCCGTCCCTATCAGGCGGCCTGGCTGATGGAGCAAACCGTGCGCCCGCCGGCCATCGAGGTTGTCTGACGCCCTCTTTTTCTCCTCCTGCCTATGACAACGGGGCTGCCACTGGCAGCCCCGTTGTCATAGGTCTTGCTGTTTCCCGCCGCGAGCCTTACTGGTTGTCCAGCTCCACCGCTTCGTGCATGCGCTCGAGCAGGTCCGGCACGGCTGACTGCACCCGGTTCCAGCTCGGGATGAAGGGCTTGTCGCGCGGATTGTCGAGGAAGGCGCTGCCGGCATCCATGATGTTGGCGGCGAACAGCTCCACCGCCGCTTCCTCGCTGTGGCGGTCCACCGTCAGGCCATTCATGACGGCATCGTTGTAGTAGGTCTCGATCAGGTCCAGCGCGATACGGTAATAGGTCGCCTTGATGGTGCGGAAGGTCTCGCCGTGCATCTCGACGCCCAGCGTGGCCAGCTTGCGATACATGGCCTTGGCGATATCCAGACTCATGCGATTCAAGCCGCCCAGCGCATCTTCCTCGGACAGCGGCTGGTGCTTGTGATCGTAGGCATCGGCGATGTCCACCTGACACAGGCGCTTGGTGGAATAGTTACGGTGGACCTCGGACAACACGCCGATCTCCAGCCCCCAGTCACTGGGAATGCGGATGTCCGCCAGCACGTCGGTGCGCATCGAGAATTCGCCGGACAGCGGGTAGCGATAGCTGTCGAGATAATCCAGGTACGGCAGCGGGCCATAGACCTTCTTGAGCGCACGGATCAGCGGCGTGACCATCAGGCGCGCCACGCGGCCGTTCAGCTTGCCCTGGGCGATGCGCGAGTAGTAGCCCTTGCAGAACTCGTAGTTGAACTGCGGATGGGCCACCGGGTAGATCAGCCGCGCCAGCAGGCCGCGGTCATAGGTGACGATATCGCAGTCATGCAGTGCCACCGCCTCGGCGATGCCCGAGGCCTGCACATAGCCTGAGCAGTACCAGACATTGCGGCCCTTGCCGGCCTCCATCGGCGCCAGGCCATGCTCGGTCAGCTCCTCATCCAGCGCCCGCAGACGCGGGCCGTCGTTCCACAGGATGCGGTGATGCTGCGGCAGATGTGAGAAGAACTCCTTGGCATGCTCAAACTGGTCACGGTCGGCGCGGTCCAGCCCGATCACGATCTCGCTGAGGTAGGGCACCTGGGCCAGCTCCTCGACGATATGCTTGAGGGCGGGGCCTTCCAGCTCGGAATACAGCGACGGCAGAATCAGGCTCATCGGTCGCTTGCGGGAGAAGCGCATCAGGTCCGCTTCGAGATCTTCCACCGGACGATCGGTCAGGTTATGGAAGTTGGTGATGATGCCATTCTGGTAAAAATCGCTCATGTCAGCTCCTTGTCATGCCGAAGACACGCATCAGGCAGGCGTCAGGCGCCCAGACCTCTGGATGTCCATTCTTCCGGCTGGCCATTGGCCAGCCAGTGACGCAATCCCTCGACCCATCCCTGCGGTCCGGGGAGATTGGCGCGAAAACAGCGGCGTTCATCCGCCAGTTGCGGATAATCGGCAAGCTCCCGATCACGCTGTGAGGTATCACCGACGCCGGGGATCAGCACAGCGTTGTCGACGGCGGCCAGCAGCGGCAGGTCATTGGCGCCATCGCCGAAGCCCAGCGTCCAGGGGCGCACCCGCTCGCAGAGCCGGTAGCGGGCGATCAGATAGCGCGCTGCCACGCCCTTGTCGCTGTCCCCGGTCACATGGTGGAAGCGCCCACCACGTGTGAGCTTGAGGCCATGGCTGGCCAGGCGCATGCGAAAGTCCTCGAGACGCTCCGGCGCGTCGCGCCACACCAGCGGTTCACTGGCATCACGCTGTCCCGCCAGGGCCGCGTCGCCCTCCGCCAGCCCCGTCAGCTCACTGATTCTCGCCACCGACATCGAGGCGAAGCCCTCGAAGGCGAACTCCCCGCTCAGCTCTTCCAGCACCGCGAGAATCCTGTCGCGGGGCATCGCCACCGCGATACGACACAGGCCGTGTGCATCCGGGGCGCTGGCCTCTTCCAGCGGATAGGCGCTCAGCCAATCGGCCGGCAGGGCCACAACGCCGCCGTTCTCGGCGATCCACGGCTGGCCCGCCAAGCCCAGCGAGTCCATCAGCGGCGCCAGTTCGGCCGCCGTCTTGGAGGTGTTGGGGACGATCCAGGCACCGCGCGCGCGCAGGCGGGTCAGCCAGCTGCGCGCCGGGCCCGGCGAGTAATCGTGGTGATCCAGCAGCGAGCCATCCAGATCGGTCAGCAACAACAGCGGTGCTTGAGTCTCTGACATGTGAACTCTCCTCGTGAAGTGCTGCAGCGTGTCGGGGGTCACCTCGACAGGATCTCGTGGCACCGGACAGGCATTGCAAGAGCATTGCAGGGAATGTGCCAAGATGGTGCATCTGCCATGACAGCCTGACCCCTCTCACCGTGACCGTGTTTGTGCGTCCGCCTATTTGCACCATAAAAGAGCACAAAGCCTGCCTTGCATGATGCCTCGCCACACGACGGCGCAAATCTTTCGTCACCAACGACGACGCCCTCGCAGATGCGAGGGCGTCGAGTCTTGGGCAAGCGGGCAACGTCTGTTGAGACTAGACCAGCCACAGCGATAGTTGCGGCCACAGCAGCAACATCGCCAGCACGCACAGCTGGATGGCGATGAACGGCAGCAGCGAGACGAAGATATCCTTGAGGCTGATGCCTTCCGGTGCCACGCCTTTCAGATAGAAGGCGGCAGGCCCGAAGGGTGGCGACAGGAAGGACACCTGCATGTTGACCGCGAACAGCACGCCGAACCATACCGGGTCGTAGCCGAGCTGCACGATGATCGGCACGAAGATCGGCAGGGTCAGCATCGCGATGCCGATCCAGTCGAGGAACAGCCCCAGCAGCAGCAGGATCGCCATCATCACCATGATGATCGCCAGCGGCGGGATATCCAGGCCGAGAATCATGCTCGACACGAAGCGGTTGCCGCCCATCAGGTTGTAGACCCCGACCAGTGCCGCCGCGCCGATACCGATCCAGATGATCATGCCGCAGGTGTTCATGGTCTGGGACAGCGCACGCTGCATCAGGGTGATGGAGAACTCGCCGCGCAGCATCACCGCCACCAGCACGCCGAAGCTGCCCATCGCCGCGGCTTCGGTCACCGAGGCCACGCCACCGTAGATGGAGCCCAGCACCAGCCCCGCGATGACCGCCGGCACGCCGATGGCCTTGAGCAGCTCACGCTTGCTCTGGAAGCTGGCGCGGCGCTCCTCCTCGGGCATCACCGGCCCCAGTGAAGGGTTGCGCAGACAGCGGATCAGCACGTAGATGATGTAGCTTGCCATCAGCACGATGGCCGGGGTGATCGCCGCGGTGAACAGGTCCGCGATCGACTGGTTGGCGATCAGGCCATAGATGATCAGCACGATGGAGGGCGGCATCATGGTGCCCAGCGAGCCACCGGCACACACCACGCCGATGGCGATGTGCTTGTCATAGCCGAGTCTGAGCATCTGCGGCAGCGCCAGAATCCCCAGCAGCACGATCTCGCCGCCGATGATGCCGGACATCGCGGCGAGGAAGAACGCCACCACGATGGTCTGGATCGCCACGCCGCCTGGCAGTCGCCCTGCCATCACGCGCATGGCATTGAACAGGTCCTTGGCGATCCCCGAGCGATCGAGCAGCGAGGCCATCAACACGAACATCGGCACCGCCACCAGCGAATACTCGGTGACGAAGCCATAGACACGACTGGTGACCAGCGGCAGCGCCATCGGTCCGAACCAGCCGAAGGTGTAGGCCAGCGCGACCAGGCCGGTGACGAAGGCCAGCGGCAGGCCGGTGACCAGCAGCGCGAAGATGCCGCCGACCAGCAGCATCGTAGCCGTTGCGATATCCATCAGCGCGGCTCCTTGTGGTCAGCTGTGGCGTCGGGAGTGGCGTCGGATGCGCCACTTCCCTCACTGCCGCCCTCGGGCGGGCGGGGCGAGAAGAAGGTCTGGTAGAGATGCCACAGCGCCTGCAGGGTCATCACCGCCAGCGCGAACAGGATCACGCCCTTGGTCAACGCCGGAAACGGCGGATTCCATGAGGTGCCGGATCGCTCCAGCTGCCACTCGCCCAGCGGACTGTGCGAGGCACGCCAGAACATCACCCAGCCCGCATAGCTCATCGCCAGACAGAAGACGAACGTCATCACGTCATTGAAACAGTCCAGCACGTAGCGAAAGCGCGTGCCGACCAGGTCGTAGAGCACACGCACGCGAATATGGCGATTGTTGGCCAGGGCCGCCGGGCCGCCCAGCGCGAAGCTGGTCGCGACCAGGAAGATCACCGTCTCGTGCACCCAGGAGGTCGGCGAATCGAGGCCATAGCGCATCACCACCTCGAACACGCTGATCGCCATCGCCAGCAACACCAGCCACGCCGCGGCGCGCGTACCCTTGCCCACCAGGCGGTCCAGCGGCGTCCGCGTGCCCAGGTTCGGGTCGTGGTCATCCGACGCCTCGGGTAGCCCCGGCGACGCCACATCATGTTCTGCCATATCGAATTCCTTGCTGACTCGCTGCCTCAAGGAGAATCGGCGCGCCCAGTGAGCACGCCGACCTTGATCTCCCGCGTCTTTATCGTTCTGCGATCGTGTCGCCAAAAGCGTGGCTAGCTGACCAGTGCCACGCGGCGGCTGGCGCCCATCCCGCGCGCCAGCGGGCTCACATCAGGTTGCGGTCGGTCAGGAAGCTGACCACGGACTCGTAGACCTTGCCGGTCAGCTCATTCTTCTCGGCCCACACCTTCCACTCCTGCTGCGCGATGCGACGGAACTTGGCGCGCTCCTCCGGCGCCATGTCGATCACCTCGATATCCGGATTGGCACGCGCCGCGCTCACCGCCTTGATGTCACGCGCCTTGAGGGTGAAGACCATGTCGTAGGCCATCGCATCGGTGGCGCTCTCCATGATCGCCTTGAGATCCGCCGGCAGGCCGTCCCAGATGCCCTTGTTCATCGACACCGCCACCATCGGCAGAGAGTGGAAGCCCGGGTAGGACGGGTACTTGGCGAAGCTGTGCAGGCCCTGGTCATCATTGGTGGCGAAGACGGTGTAATCCGCCGCGTCGATCACGCCCTTCTCCAGGCCGGTGTAGACCTCGGAGCCCGGCAGGTTGACGGGCGCCGCGCCAGCTTTCTGGAAGATGTTGTAGACCATGCCTTCCGGCGCACGCACCTTGAGGCCCTTGAGGTCATCGACGGTGCGCACCGGCTTCTTGGAGACGAAGGACTCAAGCCCGGTGGCGCCCGCGCCGATCAGGTGCACGCCGTAGGGCTCGACCAGCTCGTTGTAGAGCTCCTCACCGCCGCCGTGCTGCATGTACTCGAGATATTCCAGCGGGTCACCCCAGGCACCCACCAGGTTGCCCAGCATGCCGAAGGCCGGATTCTGGCCCGAGAAGTAGGACGGATCGGTCAGGTGGCCCTGCAGGATGCCGGCGCTGACGGCATCCAGCGTCTGATTGGCCTGCACCACGGCATTGACCGGCAGGATCTCGATGGCGATGCGGCCATCCGACATGGTCTTGATGCTGTCGGCCCAGGCCTTCTTGACCTCGAACTGCGGCTCCCCGGCCGTCTCGGAGGTCTGGAAGGTCCATTCGTACTCGGCGGCCCAGCTCGGTGTGGCGATCAGCGTGGCAGCCACGGCGGTGGACAGGGCCAGCGCCTTGAGCGTGACACGGGCGGGAGCGGCAGTGGTGCGCGGCGAGGTAGTGGTGAGCGGCGAGGTAGTGGAACGCGGCATGGTGAAACTCCTGGATTGTTGTTATGACGTTCTAGGGTCAGTGGAAGACGTGCAGGCACTTCCCGGCGTGGCGAAACGCCGCGAGGTGCCGTTCACTCGCTTGATAGCGGTGCAGACAGGCTGGGCAGCTGGCCGAAGCGGCGCAGCAGCTCCAGCGGTTCCTGGGCGCGCCCGGCAGGATGACTGCCTTCAGAGACTGCAGGCATGGCAAGCCCGAGGTCCTGACCGGTGCGGTCCAGCACATGCAGGGTCGCGGCGTGGGCGGCATCGGGCTGGCGCAGACGAATCGCCTCCATCACCGCACGATGGCGGCCGAGGCTGTCGCCCAGCTCCGAGGCATTGTGATTGGAGGTCGCCACCAGCAGGCTGATCGACGGCTTGAGCACATGGCCAAGCTGCGCCCAGATGACGTTGTGGGTCGCGGCGAAGATGGCGTCGTGGAAGGCGATATCGGCGCGGTCGAACTCCTCCATGGCGCTGCCGCCATGCACCGCCGCGGCCATGCCGTCATAGGCCTGCTCGATGGCGGACAGGTCCTGGGCGGTGGCCTCGGTGGCTGCCAGGGCGGCGACGAAGGGTTCGATGGAGATACGGAAGGCGTAGATGTCCCGTGCCAGCTGCGGATGCGGCATCGCGTAGCGCGTCATCCAGCCGGTCACGCGCGGATCGAGCAGATGCCACTCGCTGAGCGGATTGACGCGGGTGCCCTGGCCGGTGGTGCGGGTGAGAATCCCGGCATTGACCAGGCTCTGGATCGCGGTGCGCACGGTGGCGCGGCTCTGGGCGTGCTGATCGCACAGGTCCAGCTCACGAGGAATCAGGCTGCCCGGCGGGTAGCGATTCTCGAAGATGGCCTGCGCCAGCCATTCGGCGACATCGACACGCGCGGTCGAGGTCTCGCCGGCTGAGGCAGACGTTCCAGAAGAGGCATTGGCGCGCGGGCTGCCGCCAGCGGCACTCGTGGGAGGCGTGGTCATGATCGAACGTTCCTTGATGGCGTGGCGCGTCATTTGTAGCTCGCGCACATCCTTCACGGGATGCATCGCGGCGCGCTCTTGTCCGTCAAGGAATAGCCCATGTCAGACATGCCAACAAGACACCCTAGACCAAGGGTGAGACCCGACTTTGGTCACACCTTTACGCAACTCCCTGTTGCAAAAGGGCTATTCAGGTACTGGCAATTTCCCCGTGTGCTGGCGTCAGGCCGTGAATCGCACGCGGCCGATCGACACCGTACGCTCGGCACCGCTGTCCGCGACCACCGTTCTCAGCGCTTCCTCGCCTGCCGCGCCGAAGCTGGCCGACAGCTCGATCTGGCTGACGCCCTGGGCGACCAGCTCACTGACCAGCCGCTCAGCCGCCCTCAGCGTCCCCATCGTGGCGACGGAAATGCGGACCTCGCCGCTGCCCTGGCTGCTCAGTGAGGTATTGCCGCTGTTCTCGACCAGGATCAGAAAGGCATGGTGCTGCATGACGGCCATGGAAGCCTCCTTGCACGAAGATGAGCAGAGTGTGTCCGGCATCGAGAATAGCGTAGCGCGTCCGCTCCCGGGCACAGACTGATCTTTCTGAGCGCTGGTTGACCACTCTCCCACCCCGCAGTGCACCACGCCACTCGGCCTCGGCTGGCCGTGGTGCAGGCACAAAAAAACGCCTGCCGCTTGCGCGACAGGCGTTTCTTGTCTGATGCATGACAGCGTTACGCCACTGTCAGCACTGCTGCAGTGAGGGCCAGCCGGGCTGGCACCTCGTCACGCCTCAGGCGTAGACCGGCAGACGTGCACAGACGGCGGAGACCTTGGCCTGCACCTCGGCTTCGGCAGCGGCGGAATCGCCAGCGACCATCGCATCGAGGATATCGCAGATCCAGCCGGCCAGTTCCAGACACTCCTGCTCCTGGAAGCCACGCGTGGTGACGGCCGGGGTACCGATACGCAGACCGGAGGTGACGAACGGCGACTGCGGGTCACCCGGTACGGCGTTCTTGTTGACGGTGATGTGGGCACGGCCCAGCGCAGCGTCAGCGTCCTTGCCGGTCAGGCCCTGCTTGACCAGAGACAGCAGGAACAGGTGGTCTTCGGTGCCGCCGGAGACGACTTCGAAGCCGCGCTCCAGGAACACGGACGCCATCGCCTTGGCGTTCTTGACCACTTGCTTCTGGTAAGTGGTGAAGGCCGGGTCCATCGCTTCCTTGAAGCAGACCGCCTTGGCCGCGATGACGTGCATCAGCGGGCCGCCCTGGCCGCCCGGGAAGACAGCGGAGTTCAGCTTCTTCTCGATGTCGGCATTGCCTTCGGCGGACAGGATCAGGCCGCCACGCGGACCGCGCAGGGTCTTGTGCGTGGTGGTGGTGACGACGTGGGCGTGGGGCAGCGGGCTCGGGTAGACGCCAGCGGCGACCAGACCGGCCACGTGGGCCATGTCGACCAGCAGGTAGGCACCCACTTCGTCGGCGATCTTGCGGAACTCGGCCCAGTCGATGATCTGGGAGTAGGCGGAGAAGCCGGCGATGATCATCTTCGGCTTGTGCTCACGCGCCAGACGCGCGACTTCGGCGTAGTCGATCAGGCCGTTCTCGCCCAGACCGTACTGCACGGCGTTGTAGTGCTTGCCGGAGAAGTTCGGACGTGCACCGTGAGTCAGGTGGCCACCCGCGTCCAGGCTCATGCCCAGAATGGTGTCACCCGGCGAGACCAGCGCCTGGAAGACGGCACTGTTGGCCTGTGAACCGGCGTGCGGCTGAACGTTGGCGTAGGTAGCACCGAACAGTTCGCAGGCACGATCGATGGCCAGCTGCTCGACCTTGTCGACGAACTCGCAACCGCCGTAGTAACGCTTGCCCGGGTAGCCTTCCGCGTACTTGTTGGTCAGCTGGGAGCCTTGCGCCTGGATGACGCGGGGGCTGGCGTAGTTCTCGGAGGCGATCAGCTCGATGTGAGCTTCCTGGCGAACGACTTCGTCGTCCATGGCGCTCAGGAGCGCATCATCAAAACCGGCAATCTGCATGTCACGGGTGAACATCGGGTGTCCTCGCCTGAAGGGTGATGACGACAGCGAATTCCGGCGCGGCCGGCTCGCCATCTGGGGGTAAGATCAGGACCAGCATGATACCTCAGCCAGCGGCCCGATTCACATGAATCAGCATCATTGTTAACGCAAGACGGCCCCATGACCGAGACAACGATCATGAGGCCGCAGGTTGAGGTCGTCAGGCCTCGTCATCCGGCGCTGCGATGACGAGGCCTGATGGCGCTCACTGCAGGGCGCGCAGCCCCGCCATCGGCGGCTGGCGCCTCACTTCTCTCGACAGCCAGAAGCCCAGCCCGCCGATCAGCACGCCACCCGCCAGCGGCAGCAGCACCCACAGCCACGGATGCAGCACCACCGGCAGACCCAGCCAGCCGGAATAGAGACCGACCGCGGCGCCTTCGGCGAGCATCGCCGCCAGCAACCCACTGAGCAGGCCGAGCAGCACGAACTCAGCGGCCTGCAGGCGTGCCAGCAGGCCCTGACCGGCGCCGAACACCTTGTACAGCGCGCCTTCGTGCTCACGTGCCGGACGACTGGCTACCAGCGCCGCGTAGAGCACGCTGGCCCCCGCCAGCAGCACCAGCCCCAGAATCAGCTCCACCGCACGCGACACCTGGGCGATCAGCTCCTGCACGCGGGTCAGGATGGCGTCGATATTGATCAACGACACGCTGGGGTAGTCGCGCACCAGCGGCGCCAGCTTGCGCTCGTCCTCGAGATGAAACGCCGTCATGTAACTGTGGGCGAAGCTCTCGAGCGCACCGGGCGGGAAGATGACGTAGAAGTTGGGCAGGAAGCTGTCCCAGTCGACATGGCGCAGATTGACCACCTGGGCCTTGACGGTCTCGCTGCCGATGGTGAATGACAGGCTGTCACCGATGACCAGCCCCATGCGCTCGGCTAGCTCCTCCTCCATCGACACCGGCACACCCTGAGTGGCGGCGAGGCGGCTGCGTGCCTCGCTGTCTGCATCGGCGAAGTCATTGATCGGCGTCCACTCGCCCGCCGACAGGCGGTTGTGGTCCGGCAGATCACGATGCCAGGTCAGGTTCAGCTCACGCTGCGGGACGCCCTGCTGCTCGCCATCCCCCTCATCGCTGCGCCCTTCCTGCATGCCGCCTGCCGCCGGCTGATCCGACTGGGCTGCCTGCAGGCGCTGCTGGGTGCGTCCCAGCAGGGACTCGCCCTTGAGCGCCGTGATGCGTCCACGCACCATCGGGTAGAGCTCGCTCTGGCTGTCGCCGGCCTGCTCATCCACCATCGCGGTCAGCTGCTCGCCGAAGGCCTGCTGCTCTCCGGGCTGGATATTGATCGCGAAGTGATTGGGCGCATTGGTCGGAATCTGCGCCTGCCAGCGGGTGATCAGGTCACCGCGTACCAGCGCGATCAACGCCATCGCCGCGAAGGTCACGGCAAAGGCGACCAGCTGGCCGAGGCTGGCACCGCGCCGCCTGGCCAGCATGCCGCCGGCGAGGCGAATCGGCCGGCTCCAGCCGCCCTGACCGCGCATGCGTGCCACCACCTTGAGCATCAGCGACAGCAGCAGCTGCCCCACCACCATCAGCAGACCCAGCGCGATGATGCCACCGACCAGCAGGCCGGCCGCCAGCATGAGATCGCCCGAGTAGAGCCACATCAGGGCGCCGAACACCAGACTGGCGATCGCCACCACCACCCACGCCGAGGCAGGCAGCGGGGCCAGCTCACGCCGCAGCACCTTGAGCGCACTGACCTGACGCAGACGCAGCAGCATCGGGCCGGCAAAGCCGACCAGCACCGCCAGCGCCGTCAGAATCCCCAATGCCAGCGGCAGCGGCCCCGGTGCAGGCAGCTCCAGCGGCAGGAAGCGCTCCAGCAGCGCCACCAGTCCCATCTGTCCCAACAGGCCCAACACAGCACCCCCGGTACTCGCCAGCAGGGCCAACCAGCCAAGCTGGGCCGCGAACAGCCGTGACAACTGACGCTGAGAGGCACCGAAGCAGCGCCACAGCGCGGCGCTATCCAGATGACGCTCCACATAGCGGCGCGTCGACATCGCCACCGCGACCCCGGCCAGCAGCACCGCCACCAGCCCGGCCAGACTCAGGTACTTGTCGGCACGCTCCAGTGAACGCCCCAGACGCGGGCGGTCTTCGCGCACGTCCTTGAGCCGCACCTCGGCGTTGTCGGCACTCGCCAGCAGCGGCGCGATGGCGTCGCGTGCCTGCTGCACCGCCGCCGGATCACCCGCCGCCAGCAGGCGATATTCCATCCGCGAGCCGGGCTGGATCAGACCGGTGGCGTCGAGATCTTCCATGTTGAACATCAGGCGCGGACTGAACTCGGAAAAGCCGCCCTGCTGATCAGGCTCACGCGTGATCAGGCCACTGATGGTCAGCTGCTTGCGCCCGACCGTCAGGGTATCGCCGACCTCGGCCGACAGCGCCATGGCGAGGCGCGGCACGATCCACGCCTCGCCCGGCGGCGGAATCTCCGCGCGTGAACTGGTGCCTGGCGCCTGAGCCTCCTCGCCCGAGGCATCCGACTCCAGCTCCACCCGGCCGGCGAGCGGATAGCCCGGCGACACCGCCTTGAGGCTCGACAGCACGAAGCTGTCGCCGTGCGAGGCCATCGAGACCATGCCCAGCTGCGGCGACATCTCAAGTCCCGCTGCGCGGAAGGCCTCGGCGAAGCGCGGGTCGAGCGGGTTGCTGGACTCCAGCACCAGGTCCCCGCCGAGCAGCTGGCTCGCCTGGCGATTGAGTCCACGGTCCAGACGGTCAAGGAAGAAGCCGATCATGGTGGTCGCGGCGACCGCCAGCATCAGCGCCAGAAAGAGCGCGCGCACATCACTGGCGCGCAGGTCACGCAGCAGGCCACGCAGCGCCAGCGGCAGGCGCGCCCCACGCGGGCGCTGCGCGTTGGCGGAAGATGTCGCCGCGCGGTCAGACACCCGGGACTCAGACATCGTCGCCTCCTTGTGGCGTCGCCACGGCCGGCGCACTCGCTTCATCCTTCCACTCCACCAGCTTGCCGGCCTCGAGATTCAGGCAGCGATCACAGCGCCTGGCCAGCGTCAGGTCGTGGGTGACCAGAATCAGCGTGGTGCCCCGCTCGCGGTTGAGGGTGAACAGCAGCTCCGCGATGCGCTCGCCGGTGGCGGTATCCAGGTTGCCGGTCGGCTCATCGGCGAACACCAGCCCCGGCCCCGCGACGAAGGCGCGCGCGATGGCCACGCGCTGCTGCTCGCCGCCGGACAGATGACGCGGCAGGTGATCGAGTCGCTCTCCCAGCCCGACCCGCGTCAGCCAGTCACGCGCCTGCGCCTCGATATCGCCCTGCGGGGCCAGCTCCAGCGGCATCAGCACGTTCTCCAGCGCCGTCAGCGTCGGCAGCAGCTGGAAGTTCTGGAACACGAAGCCGACCTGCCCCGCGCGCAGCGCCGCACGACCATCCTCATCAAGCCCTGCAAGCGAGCTTCCGAACAGGCGAATATCGCCCTCGCTCGGGCTGTCCAGCCCCGCCAGCAGGCCCAGCAGCGTCGACTTGCCGGAACCGCTGGCCCCGATGATGGCGACGCTTTCCCCGGCCTGCACGGCAAGCTCCAGGTCCTCGAGGATGGTCAGGCGCCCTTCGCCACTGGTCACCCGCTGCGCCAGCCCGCTCACTTCCAGCACCGGCGCAGGCGTTGCGCTGGCCTGCGCGTCTGACGAGGTTTGATCCGACGCAGGGGTCGCGTCGTTAATGGAGGCGTTATGTGACATCGTGTCTGCTCGCTTATGGTAGAGAACGGGGTGGGCACGAACTCCAGACCCCGAAACGGGTATGAATAGTGTGCAGATGATGGAGATGATGAATGCAGAAATGGCTAGTGAATCGCCGTGACACCCAGTGCCTGGCGAGCGATGGCAAAGTCCCCGGCACGCCGGGACTCAAGCGGCTGCGCAATGCCCTCGCCAGTACGGCACTGAGCCTCGTGGCCGTGCTGACGCCCCAGGTGGCGCTGGCCGATGCGCCGGCCCCCTGGCTGGTGGTCGGTGATTCCATCTCGGCCGGTTACGGCATCGACAGCAGTCAGGGCTGGGTCGCGCTGCTCGACGAGCGCCTCGAGGACAGCCTGGGCAGCGATGCGCCAGAGGTCATCAATGCCAGCATCAGCGGCGACACGACCGAAGGCGGCCTCAATCGTCTGCCGGCACTGCTCGCGCGACACGACCCTTCACTGGTGATGATCGAACTGGGCGGCAACGACGGCCTGCGTGGCCTGCCACCCGCCCGCATGCAGGCCAATCTGGCCAGCATGATCGAGGCCGTGGAGGACGCCGATGCCCAGCCCGTGCTGCTCGGCATCGAGATTCCGCCCAATTACGGCCCGGCCTACACCGATGCCTTCCGTCAGGTCTATCGGGATCTGGCCGACGAATATTCCGTGCCGCTGGTGCCCTTCATCCTCGAAGGCATCGCCACGGCCCCGGCCAGCGAGAAGCTGATGCAGCAGGACCGCATTCACCCCACCGCCAAGGCGCAACCGCAGCTGCTCGACACCATCTGGCCGACACTCGCGCCATTGGCGCAACACGCGACGTCAGCGGAGTGATCCATATCAGGCGCGGCGCATGTCACGACAGCTTGCATGCGCCTACCTTGCCGCGAGATGACAATCCGCGCCTGCCTGATCAGTGCCTGTCAGGCAGGCCGCCTGGGCCATGAGGCCTTGCAGCGCTGACGTCATCAGCCCGAGTCGTCGGTCGTCGGGGCCAGGCCCCATCCTCACAGGGAGTACTGCCATGAGTAAATCCAACAACAGGAAGGCGGATGCCGGCAAGGCGCATTCGAAGGCCAGGGATGCCAAGCGCAAGGACGCCAAGGGCAAGGCCAGCAAGAAGCACGCCACTGGCGATGCCCCGCGCATGACGCTGGGGCCGGTCTCCAGTGACGCCTACCCCTACGACGAGCGCCTCAAGCGCAAGGTCTATGAGGCCGAGAAGCGCGCGCTGCAGATCGAGCTGCTCAAGGTGCAGCATTGGCTGCGCGACAGTGGCGGACGCCTGGCCATCGTGTTCGAGGGGCGTGACGCCGCCGGCAAGGGCGGCACCATCAAGCGCTTCATGGAGTATCTCAATCCGCGTTTCGCGCGCATCGTCGCCCTCGACAAGCCCAACGAGACGGAAAAGGGCCAGTGGTATTTCCAGCGCTATGTCTCGCGCTTCCCCACCAGTGGCGAAATCGTGCTGTTCGATCGCAGCTGGTACAACCGCGCGGGGGTCGAGGCGGTGATGGGCTTCGCCACCCCGGAGGAAGTCGAACGCTTTCTGGTGCAGGTGCCCCAGCAGGAGCGCCTGTGGGTCGAGGATGGCCTGCACCTGGTCAAGCTGTACTTCTCGGTGTCCCGCGAGGAGCAATCGATCCGCTTCGCCAAGCGCGCCGCCGACCCGCTGACCCACTGGAAGCTGTCACCGATGGACGCCGTGGCGCAGAAGAAATGGGATGAGTACACCGATGCCGCCGAGGCGATGTTCGCACGTACGCACAGCGATCATGCGCCCTGGACGCTGATCCGCTCCGACGACAAGCGCCGGGCCCGTATCGGCGCGCTGCGCCATGTGCTCAGTCAGCTCGACTACCCCGGCAAGGACAAGAAGATGATCGGCACCCCGGACCCGCTGATCGTGGTGGATGCCGATCGCCTCATCCTGCCCGACGACTGACGATCGAGTGGCGGGCGGTGTGCTGACGGCGCGGCTCGCTCAGGTCGATTGTGACAGCTCAGCCGGCGCCTTCTGCAGCTGCTGCAGGCCGAGTCCGGCCAGAATCAGCACCAGCCCCGCCAGCGTCGAGGTGAGGATCGGCTCGCCGACGATGAAGTGCAGAAGCGTCAATGAGATGGGCGGCGACAGGAAGATCAGGTTGGAGACCTTGGCGGTGCGCGACACCTTGTGCACCGCCAGCTGCCAGAGCACGAAGGCAATGCCCATCTCGCACAGGCCGACATAGATGCCCGCCGTCAGCGCCTGGGGATTGGCGCTCTCACCGATGAAGTTGCCAAAGCCCGGCCCGAAGGCCACCAGCAGCGTCAGCACCGGCAAGGCGATGCTGAAATTCTGCCACTGGGCGACCAGTGGCGCGCGCGGGTCACGCGCATTGAGCAACCAGTAGAGCGCCCACAGCAGGGTCGAGCCCAGCGCCAGCCCGACGCCCAGCGGGTCGGCGAAGGCGACATTGAACACCTCGCCACGCGTGGCGATGGTCCACACACCGGCGTAGGCGATCAGCCCCGCCGCGACGTCGATGCGCGTCAGGCGCTGCGCGAGAATCGGCACGGCGAGAAAGGCCATCGCCAGCGCCCAGGTGTAATTGAGCGCCATCGCCTCCTGGCCCGGCAGCCGCGCGTAGGCGCCGAACAGCACCAGATAGTAGCCGACCGGATTCATCAGTCCGGCCCAGAGTGCCGTACGCCAGCCGCCCCGCCAGCCAGTGGTGAGCGCTTCGCGCAGCTTGCCCTGACGCCACATCAGCACGCCGATCAACAGCCACGACACCAGTGCCGCCAGCCATACCAGCTCCAGCGGCGACATCTGCTCAAGCGCCAGCTTGAAGGCGGTCGCCACCGTCGACCACAAGGCCACGGCACCCAGACCGTAGAGCATGGCTTCCCTATCCTGACTCATGGCATCCTTCCTCGCATTTCGGGTATCGCAATCCTGGCGATGAGTGTCATGGCGATGGCAGCGACAATGCCCACGGCCTGACATTCGAGCATCGCGTGCCCTGCCCGCTGCTGCAAGCCGCGCCACCAAAAAGGAATTTCGTGAATGACTGATGCCACTGATCCGCAAGCCGCGCCGACACCTGCGCCCCCTGCGGGAGATGCCCCGACCACGGCACTGGTCAGCGCCTATCGCCTGGATGGCAAGGGCGGCGCCAGCCTGCTCGATGACGACAGCCTGCGCGAGCAATGGCAGGACCCCGAAGCGCTGATCTGGATGCATCTCGATTACACCCGCGGCGACGTCAATGACTACCTGGACGATCTTGCCCAGCTGGATGAGCCGAGCATCGAGGCCCTGACCGAGCTGGATACCCGCCCGCGCGTGGCGCGCTTCGGCGGCGGCATGGTCACCACGCTGCGCGGCATCAACCTCAATCCCGGCGCCGCGCCGGAAGACCTGCTGTCACTGCGCCTGTGGATGAGCCCGACCCGCCTGATCACCCTGCGCCGCCGGCCGTTCCAGTCGATCACTCAGGTGCGTGAGCAACTGGAAGCCGGCCAGGGCGCGGAAAGCATCTCCTGGCTGCTGGCGATGCTCAGCGATGCGCTGGTCGATCGCGTGGCGGAGCTCAGCCATCGCCTCGATGAGCAGCTCGCCATCATCGAGGAAGACCAGCTCAATGATGTCGAGATCGACCCGGATGACATTACCCGCCTGCGGCGCCCCCTGATCACCCTGCGACGCTTCATGGGGCCGCAGCGCGACTGTCTGGCACAGCTCTCCCAGGGGCCATTGTGGATCGATGAACAGGCGCGCTTGGACCTGCGCGAGATCGCCAACCAGCTGTCGCGCTACGTGGAGGATTTCCAGGCCATGCAGGAACGCGCGCTGATCATCCATGAGCAACGCATGAGCGAGCACAACGAGCAGCTCAACCAGCGCATGTATCTGCTGTCGGTCATCACCGCCGTCTTCCTGCCGCTGGGCTTTCTCACCGGCCTGCTGGGGGTCAACGTCGGCGGTATACCGGGCAGCGACAGCCAGTGGGGCTTCGCTGCCTTCGTCGGCATCACGCTGGGCGTGGTCGCGATGCAGATGTGGCTGCTCAAGCGCAAGAAGTGGTGGTGAGCGCGCCCATGGCGTAGCGGAGCTGCTTGCAAGCGCTGCTTACGAGCCCTGCTCACGACTGGCGCGGTCGATATGGCCCAGATCGCGCTCAGGATCGAGCACATCACGCACGCGCTGCTTGAGGTCACGACTGTCGGGGAAGCCGCCGTCGCGCTTGCGCTCCCACAGTACCAGCCACTCCGAATCTGGAGTGGCCTGGCACAGCACCTCGAAATGGCCGCCGTGACTCGGCGCCAAGGCCACCTCACCGAGGTCTTCTCCGAAGGTGGACAGCAGTTCCTGTGCATACCAGGCCGCACGCAACAGCCAGTTGCAGCCGGTGCAGTAGTGAATCCGGACTTTCAGCGTGGATGCCTGATCCATGGTGGTGCCTACTCCAATCAATGATGTAATGATCACTTCACTGCACTGTCGCGCAATGGTCAACACCAAAAACCTACACACAAACTGTACATAAACTATACTCGGCGCAGTCATTCCTTCAGTGACGTCGCACTGCGATCGATCCTTCTTCAACCGGCGGCACGGGCGTGATCTGCATCACGACTTCCCGTACACGACGCCGATAGCGGAGCCCTGGCCACATGTCACCCCTGTCTTCCTCTACCGAGGCCTCCTCTCCGTCAGACGCTCAAGACCGCGAGACTGAGCGGGAGTCTGCAGACAAAGCCCACGAGAGGCCGTCGGGCAGCGGTCAGAGTCGCTTCTTCGAGCGCATGACCGGCGATGAAGATTCGCGCATGTGCAAGGACATCTCCGAGGATGCCTGCCACCAGCAACCCGGCAATTTCTGGCGTCACCTGCTGGCCTCGCTGGGCACCAAGCTGGCCGACGAGATGGCCAGTGCGCGGCTGGTGCTGCCGTGGCTATTGGGGTTGATCGGGGCGCCGGTGTGGATGGTGGGGCTGCTGGTGCCGATTCGCGAGGCGGGCGCCCTGCTGCCTCAGCTGCTGGTGGCAGGCTTCATTCGCCCACTGCCGCAACGCAAGTGGGTGTGGGTCGCCGGGGCCTCCATCCAGGCCTTGATGGCACTGGGGCTGGTGATGATCAGCCTGCTTGCCGAGGGCAACTTCGCCACGCGTCACGGACTCGATGGCACCCTCGCGGGCAGTCTGGTACTGATCCTGTTGATCCTGCTGTCGCTCGGGCGCGGGGTGGCCTCCATCGCCACCAAGGATGTGCTGGGCAAGACCATCGCCAAGAAGCGCCGCGGGCGCCTGATGGGCTGGAGTGGCAGTGTGGCGGGGGCGATGACCCTGCTGGCTGGTGTCGCCTTGATGCTGCTGGGCGAGCAGCCCGGGCAGCAGGTGCTGGCGATACTGATGGCCATCGCGGCGCTGGGCTGGACACTCAATGCCCTGTGCGCCGCCATGATCCGCGAGGACAGCGGTGCCACCAGCGGCGGTGCCAATGCCTGGGAGACAGTGCGTGACGGGGTCATCCAGCTCAAGCATGACGCTGCCTTCCGCAACTTCAATCTGGCGCGCGCCCTGCTGCTCTCAAGCGCGCTGGCACTGCCGTATATCGCCTTGCTCGGCCAGCAGCAGAGCGGTGAGAGCCTGGGCGGACTGGGCGTGCTGGTGGTGGTGTCAGGACTGGCCGGCATGCTGGCCAGCCCCATCTGGGGCAGGCTGGCCGATGCCTCCAGCCGCCGCGTGATGCGCAACGCAGGGGCCGGCGCCGCCGTCTGCTGCGCCCTGGCCGGCAGCATGGCCTGGTGGCCACAGGCACTGGCCGACAACATCTGGAGCTACGCACTGGTCTACGGGCTGCTGGTGATCGCCCACGCCGGTATCCGCCTGGGACGCAAGACCTACGTGGTCGATCTCGCCACCTCTGACAATCGCGCCCTCTACGTCGCGCTCTCCAACACCCTGACCGGCGTGCTGATGCTGGTACTGGGGCTATTGATCGGCGGGCTCGCCCAGTGGCTGGGCAGTGAATGGTTGCTGATGATTCTGGCGGTCGTCGCGGCCTGTGCCGCGCTCTGCGCGCAGCGCCTGCCGGAGGTGGAGGACGACTGAACATCCGGGGCAGGCATGACGGCCCCCCTGTTACTCCCCTTTCTCCCCTTTCTCCCCCTTCTCTATCTGATCGACTCTCACGCTGACAGGGCCTGACAACGATGTCGGGCCCTGTCACATTAGCGGCTGCGATTGCATAAGCCGCGTCTCCCCGCCATAGTGAAACCGATCATGGTGCTGGAATGTCCGGGCACACGGACAGGCACCCTATACCCGTACTCTCGGGCTCGGTCTTCATGGCCGGGTTCTTAAGCCGCAAGGATCAGAGTCAGATGAAAAGACCCCACATGATCAGCCCCGAGCTGCTCGAGAGAGTCGTGAATGCCTCGGACGATGGCATCGTGGTGGCGGAACAGGAAGGCGATGAGAATATCCTGATCTACGTGAATCAGGGCTTCGAGCGCCTCACCGGTTACAGCGCCGACGAGATTCTCTACCGCGATTGCCGCTTCCTGCAGAATGATGACCGCGATCAGCCGCAGCTGGACAACATCCGTGCCGCGCTGCGCGACAAGCGCCCGTGCCGCGAGATACTGCGCAACTATCGCAAGGATGGCAGCCTGTTCTGGAATGAACTTTCCATGACACCGGTCTTCGATGAGCATGACAACCTGCAGTATTTCGTTGGCGTCCAGAAGGATGTCACCGGCCTGATGACCGCCAAGGAAGAGCTGGAACGCCTGCGCGCGGAGCACCCCAGCGAGTCCAACTGATCGCCAGACGCTAAAGATCAGGCGCCGCATTGCGCCAGCAACGACAACGCCCACCCCACCGGTGGGCGTTGTCGTTGCTGGTCTCTCGCCTTTGGCAGTTGGCGAAAGCCCTGCCGGGCTGAGCGAAAGGCTTGTCATCCTCGTCAACGGGCGGTATATAGCCAGAGAGCCTTCGGCGCATCGCCGCTGGCGGTGCCCGGTGTCACAGGCCAGTCCAGGCGCTGGATATCGGGCAGGTCGTTCCAAGATCGTGAGGTCCGCCCATGGCCCGTGAACAATTCCTCGATGATATCGATGCCACGGCACTCGCCGAAGACAGCCCCACCGATGTGGACTTCGAGCTGTCATCCTCCAGCGCACCTGCCAAGCCACAACGCAATGACTCCCGCCAACGTCTTGAAGCTCTGCTTGAGGAGCGCGCCCTGGCTCGCTCCATCCGCGAAGGCTGGGACGATGAAGCCGACGACGATGATCTGATCGACGCCAGCGACTGGGGCGAAGAAGAGTAAGCTCTCCTTCAGCGGCGTGCAGGGGAAGGGATACCAGGGAACGGACAGGCCATGGAAGGGGTCGACGTCAGGACAGGGAATGTCATGCAGTGAGTCGCCGCGCTCGCCTGGCACAGGCTGCCCGGCTGGCCAAGCGTGACGCCGGGCACTATCATCTGCGCGTCATTCCATTCTCCAACCAAATTGGGATTCCATGGCGCAATACGTCTATACCATGAACCGGGTGGGCAAGGTCGTTCCCCCGAAGCGCGAGATTCTCAAGGACATCTCGCTGTCCTTCTTCCCGGGTGCCAAGATCGGTGTGCTCGGTCTCAACGGCTCGGGCAAGTCCTCGCTGCTGCGCATCATGGCCGGCGTCGATCAGGACTACAACGGCGAAGCACGTCCCATGCCGGGTCTGAATGTCGGCTACCTCCCCCAGGAGCCGGAACTGGATGATTCCAAGAACGTGCGCGAGTGCGTGGAAGAATCCCTGGCCCACATCAAGAACGCCCAGACCGAACTTGATGAAGTCTATGCCGCCTACGCCGAGCCGGACGCCGATTTCGACGCCCTCGCCGCGCGTCAGGCCAAGCTGGAAGACCTGATCCAGGCCTCCGACGCCCACAACCTCGAGCGCAAGCTGGAAGTGGCCGCCGAAGCACTGCGCCTGCCGCCGTGGGATGCCAATGTCGGCGTGCTGTCCGGTGGTGAGCGCCGCCGTGTCGCACTGTGCCGTCTGCTGCTCTCGAGCCCGGACATGCTGCTGCTGGACGAGCCGACCAACCACCTGGACGCCGAATCCGTCGCCTGGCTGGAACGCTTCCTGCACGACTACTCCGGCACCGTGGTCGCCATCACCCACGACCGCTACTTCCTCGACAACGTCGCCGGCTGGATTCTCGAGCTGGACCGTGGCCAGGGCATTCCCTTCGAAGGCAACTATTCCTCGTGGCTCGAGCAGAAGGACGCTCGCCTGCAGCAGGAAGCCAAGCAGGAAGCCTCGCGCAACAAGGCCATCCAGCAGGAGCTCGAGTGGGTTCGTCAGAATCCCAAGGGCCGTCAGGCCAAGAGCAAGGCGCGTCTCAATCGCTTCGAGGAAATGCAGTCCGGCGATTTCCAGAAGCGCAACGAGACCAACGAGATCTACATTCCGCCGGGACCGCGCCTGGGCGACAAGGTCATCGAGCTGCACAACGTCACCAAGCGTTTCGACGACAAGCTGCTGTTCGATGATCTGTCCTTCACCATCCCCCAGGGGGCCATCGTCGGTATCGTCGGCGGCAACGGTGCGGGCAAGTCCACGCTGTTCAAGCTGGTGACCGGCAAGGACACTCCGGACAGCGGCGAAGTCGTGCTGGGCGAGACCGTCAAGGTCGCCTACGTCGAGCAGCTGCGTGATGGCCTGGAAGACAATCAGACCGTCTGGGAAGCTGTCTCCGGCGGTCAGGACATGCTCAACATCAATGGCCATGAAGTCTCGTCGCGCGCCTATGTCGGCCGCTTCAACTTCAAGGGCACTGACCAGCAGAAGCGTCTGTCTGATCTGTCCGGTGGTGAGCGTGGCCGTCTGCAGCTGGCCCAGACCCTGAAGCAGGCTGCCAACGTGCTGCTGCTGGATGAGCCGTCCAACGACCTGGACATCGAGACCCTGCGTGCACTGGAAGAGGCCCTGCTGGCCTTCCCGGGCTGCGCGATGGTCATCTCGCACGACCGCTGGTTCCTGGATCGCATCGCGACCCACATCCTCGCCTACGAGGGTGACTCCAACGTGGTGTTCTTCGAAGGCAGCTATACCGAGTACGAAGCGGACTATCACGCGCGTGTCGGCAACGATGCTCCCAAGCGCATGAAGTACAAGCGTATCGACGCCTGATGAGCCGGCGGGGTCAGCCACGCTGATCGGCGCAAGCTGCAAGACGCCCTCACCGGTCCCCCGGTGGGGGCGTCTTGCCATCGGGCCCTGCTTTCCGTTCCAGCCTGTCCGTTCCAGTTCGTCCTCTCTGTCTACCCTGTTCGGTTCTGCCCGCTCTGTCCGCCTTGTTCAGCACTACTGTTCTGCTGCTTTCCTCCCCTCCTCACCCCCTGAACCCTCCTGCCAGCACGTCATGCTGACTTGCAGTGCTCGGCGCGAGCCGTCATAACAGGAGCTTGCCAATCCATCCGTTCGGGAATCGTCTATGAATCGCTGGCTACAGCAACCCCTCATGTGGCTGCGAACCTGGACCACCAGCATCGCCTATCTCCCCAGCATGCTGGCCATGGTCTATACCCTGCTGGGACTGATCTCGGTGATGCCCTCCGGGCTGCCGGACCCTTCCTCGCTGCCGAATAGCGACTTTTTCGAAGCACTGACCTTCAAGCAACATGACACCCCACGCACCTTGCTGGCGGCGCTGGTCGGCGGCCTGATCTCGCTGATGGTCTTCAGTTTCACCATGGTGATGAGCGTGCTCACCCAGGCCGGCGCGCAGTTCTCCCACAAGCTGCTGCTGGGTCTGGTGACCGAACGTCATCACCAGCTGGTACTCGGCCACTACCTGGGCAGCCTGCTGTTCCTGCTGGTCAACCTGATGGTGCCCAATACGGGAGACTCCCCGACCCTGTGGCGTTCGCTGGCGGTCTATCTCGGCGTGCTGATGATGGTCAATTGCCTGGGGATGTTCGTCTACTTCATCCATCAGGTCTCGCAGTCGGTGCAGATCAATGCCGTCGCGCGGCGCCTGTCCGGCCGCACCCGCCTCTCGCTGGAGCGCCTGCGTCAGCGCAATCGGGACGATGGCTTCTGCGAGCGCGAGGTCGGCCGTGACGACGACCAGTGCCAGCTACTGCGGGCACGCCGGCGCGGCTACATCCAGCAGGTCGACTTCTCGGCGCTGCGCCAGCTGGCCATCAAGCATGACATGGTGGTGCATCTGGATTTCGCGCTGGGCGCCTTCATCGTCAGCGGCATGCCCTTGATGCGCATCGAGTGGCCCAACGGCCTGCCAGAGGGCGCGACGGCGGGGGAAGAACTCGATGAAGAGCAGCAGGCCGAGTTGATCAAGAACCTGCGTGCCGCGCTTGGCTATCTGGATGGGGAGTCCGTCGAGGACCTGCACGAGCACGGCCTGACCCAGCTGATGGAAGTCGCCATCAAGGCGCTGTCGCCCGGCATCAATGACCCCGGTACGGCACGGCTGTGCATGCACCAGCTGACGGAGCTGCTCAGCGAGCGCATGTCAGTGCCGCTGTGCAATTGTTGCGTGGATGATCACAAGGCCGTTCGCGTCAGCTGGCAGATGGAGTCCTTCGCAAGCCTCCTCTACCGCTCCATCACGCCGATTCTGCATTATGGCCGTGATGACCTCTCGATCTGTCTGGCCCTGCTGGAGCTGTTGAAGACCCTGTCTCTGATGGGCGCGCAGTACGGCCATCTGGTGCTGCTGCAACAGCATGCCGACAAGGTGGTAGAGGCGATTCTCGCCCAGGCCGAATTCGAGGTGGATCGTCGTTTCATCGAACACGGCCTGCAGGCCGGTCACCATCGTCTGAACCTGCCCAGCCCTCAGTGGTGAAAAGGCCAGCGCCTGAACGCAAGACGCCCGCGACGGTCGATTACCGTCGCGGGCGTTGCTGTCTCTGACTCGTACTATTTCTGAGCCGTACTGTCTGTGAGCCGTACTATCTCTGAGCCGTCTATCCGATCACGTGACGGCTTGCGGCCTGTTGCCGTCAGTCTGACCCGTGGCAGGAAGTCAGAGCCTCACGGCTTGCGGCGGCTCTTGAAGAAGGACACCAGGAACAGCACCAGGAAGATCACGAACAGGACCTTGGCGATGGTCGCTGCGGTGCCGGCGATGCCGCCGAAGCCCAGTACGGCGGCAATGACAGCGACGATCAGAAAGATGATTGCGTAGTTGAGCATGTCAATTCCTTATGTCATGTGAGAATTGTCGCGGCGGAGTCAGCCCCTGACGGATGACGCCTCAGGCGCACTCCAGAGTGCTGAAAGCGGCGATCAGGAGGCGTGTCAGCCACCTGACTCGTTATTGCCAAGATGGTAATAAACTAAAGCTTTGTCAACATAATGTCGCACTTCAGTAAAAGAATTTGCCTCAACCCTTGTGATGGGTTGAAAGCCTGCTCCGTCATCCGCACGTCTTGTCATAGGCACACGATAAGCGGCACTCGGTTGACCGCACGCATGCAGCTCGGGCAGGTGATGTTGCTTGTCGGGTGCCGCTTTACACAGCAAAGACCCCCGTTCGGCGAGATGCCGAACGGGGGTCTTTGCTGTGTGCATCACTCGCGTCATCCCCCTGACAGCGGCGGATGATCGATGCCAGGGGTGACGGTCTACAGCGCGGCGATCAAGGCCTCGGCGTAGGCGACGAGATCGGGCTCGCTCATCACCTCGACGCGGTTCAATCCACTGTCGAGACTCGCCGGCTGACCGTGGCGAACCAGCAAGGTACGTGGATAGCCCGCACCACCGATGCGCTCACTCAGCTGTGCATGAGCATCGCTGAGATAGACCCCACGGGTCTGCTGCACGCACAGGGTCACCAGTGGCAGACCGCCACGGGCAAGCGCCGCCTCGAAGGCAGGCAATGCCGGACGCTGACGCTCGGTGCAATCCGGGCACCATTCCGCGACCTGATTGAGCACGAAGGTATCGCCAGCGGCCAACCGCGCTTCCACCTCGGCCAGGGTGACGTGAGAAGAGATGTCGTTGCTCATGGTTCACCTCAGTACAGGGACGGATCGGTTTTCTCGGGACGTGTCTTGAAGCGACGGTGCAGCCACAGATACTGCTCGGGATGCTTGCGGATCGCCCCTTCGATGAAGGCGTTGATGCGCGTGGCATCGGCGACGTCATCGCCACTCGGGAAGTTGTCCAGCGCCGGCAGATACTCCAGCGTATAGGTACGATTGTCCGGATTGCGGTGGAACATCAAGGGCATCACCGGCGCGCCCGTCATGCGGGCGATCTTGGCCGTCAGCTTGATGGAGGCGGCATCGATGCCGAAGAACGGCGCGAACACGCTGACCTCGCGGCCGAAGTCCTGATCCGGTGAATACCACACGCCATGGCCGCTCTTGATGCGACGCACCACGCCCCGCAGGTCGTGACGATCGATGGCGATCCCGAAGATGCGATTGCGCGCACGGGTCATGAAGCGCTCGAACAGCGGGTTGTCGTGGGGGCGATAGACGACATCGGCCGGGAAGAACAGCGAGTGCAGTGCGCCGCCCAGATCCAGGGTCGAGAAGTGGATGCCCACGATGAGCGCCCCCTTGCCCTGGGCCATGGCGCGCTCCATGTGCTCCTGCCCCTTGAAGGTCACGCGATCACGCATGTGCTCAGGATCACGACACCAGCCGGTGGCCGTCTCGAAGATACCGATGCCGTTGGCGTGGAAGGTCTTGCGTACCTGACGCGCGCGCTCCGCCTCGCTCCACTCGGGAAAGCACAGCTTGAGGTTGGTGTCGGTGATATGACGACGACGCTTGCCGAAGCGCCACGCCAGCTCACCAAGGCCACGCCCCAGCCACAACTTGGCGCACCAGGGCAGATAGGCCGAAGCCTTCATGGCACCGATGCCCAGCCAGGTCAGCCAGTAGCGGGGGTGTGCAAAACTCTCGGGATAGCTCTTCTTGGCCATGACTCTCTCGTTCGACGGGCAACGGCGGCCATTGTAGACCGCGCGAGCCTTGCCGTCAGGTCAGGCGTGCGTATCCAGCGGCTGAGCGCTGGCCAACTGCGCGACACCCTTGTCGTCCGCCACACTGCCAACGCCGCCATGATAGTGTCTGGGCACGCGCGGCAGCAGCCCCGTGAGCAGTGTATAGCTGATGGTGTCGCAGCTGGCGGCGACGCGATTGACCTCAAGCCCCTCACCCCACAGCACCACACGAGAACCGACACCCGCCTCGGGCAGGTCCGTGATATCCACCGTCAGCATGTCCATCGACACCTTGCCGGCCAGCACCGTTTCCTGACCATCCACCAGCACTGGCGTGCCATCCACGGCGTGACGGTCATAGCCATCACCATAACCGCAGGCGACGACACCGATACGCGTCGGACGCGTCGCCACGAAGCGCCCCGAGTACCCTACCGGCTCACCGATGGCGATCTCACGCACGGCGATGATGGCCGAAGACAGCGTCATCACCGGCTTCAGACGCCGACTGGCATCATTGGCGCCTTCCAGCGGGTCTGCCCCGTAGAGCATGATTCCCGGGCGGTTCCAGGCCGCATGCGTCTCTGGCCAGGCAAGCGTCGCCGGTGAGTTGGCCAGACACAGCGGCAGCTCTGCCTCGGCCGCCAAGGCTGTCACCGCCGCCATCTGCTGCTGGAAGTAGTCTGGTGTCAGGCTGTCAGCACTCGCGAAGTGCGTCATCAGGTGCAGATCACGCGCCTTGCCACTGGCCTCGAGGCGCGTCTTGGCGTCCAGCACCTGCTCGGACGTGAAGCCGAGACGATGCATCCCCGAGTCGAACTTGATCCAGCAGGACAAGGGCTGCGCAAGCTCACTCTGTTCGAGGGCCGCCAACTGCCATTCGCTGTGGATGGCGCACCAGAAGTCATGCTCGGCCGCCAAGGCGTACTCCGCGGCCTCGAACACTCCTTCAAGCAGCACGACCGGATGAGAGATGCCGCCCGCCCGCAGCGCCAGCGCCTCCTCTATCGTGGCCACCGCAAAGGCGGGGGCGAGATCCGCCAGTGCCTGCGCGCACGCCACCGCACCATGCCCGTAGGCGTCCGCCTTGATCACGGCAAGGGCGCGCGAATGCGGCGCCAGCTCGCAGGCCAGCTGATAGTTGTGACGCAGTGCATCGAGATCAATATCAGCGCGCAGTGGGCGGGACATGAAGGGACTCCAGGGTGATCGGTGAAAATGACAGACAGCAGAGCAAGCCCCTCAATTATTTTCCATCATCGCCGTCAGGTCACGCTGAAAACCACCAAACTTTCCCCAAATCACCGATAGAAACCACTGCCTGTTAAAACACACGCAGGATTTTCGTCCAAAACAACCACGAAACTGCCTGCCTCGAGGCCGCGCTGCCCTTGCGCGCTGCTTTTTCGGCGCCTTGGTGTCTGGCCATCACTTGCCTGTTGAACACATGCCTGACGATCAGTGGCCTGACCCACTGATGCCCTCAAACGCATCCCCCAAAACGCATGCACCCCCGCAGGCTGGGCCTGTGGGGGTGCATGCAGCACGTGGCGACAGCCAGCGCAGGACGATCAGGGCGTCACGTTTTCCAGCTCGTCGGGGCTCTCATCATTCAGCACCAGGGATACCTGACGATCTGCCTTGAGGCTCTCGTTGAGGTCACGCACGCTGTTGATATCGATGATACCTGCCGCCTGACGCAGGTTGAGCAGATCGAGCACATAGGTGTAACGCGAAGAGGCGTAGTCCGCCAGCGCCTGATACAGGGCCTGCTCGGCGTCCAGCACATCGACGATGTTACGGGTGCCGACTTCATAACCGGAGCGAGTCGCTTCCAGTGCACTGCGGCTGGAGACGATCGCCTGCTTGCGCGCCTTGACGGTCAGGACGTCGCTGCGCACCTGGCTGTAGAGCGAGCGTACGCTCTGGGTGGTGGAGCGCTGCTGATCAAGCAGGTCGTACTGGCTCTGCTCGAGCAGATGGGTGCTCTGACGTACCTGGGCGGAGGTGCGGCCACCGGTATAGATCGGCAGGGAGGCCTGGATACCGATCTGGTTGTATTCCTGATACCCCCCGGCAGTATCGATGTCGGTTTCATCGTAGGAGTAGGTCGCGAAGGCGCCGACTTCCGGCAGGTGGCCTGCGCGGGAGGTCTTCACATCGCCTCTGGCGACATCGACACCCTTCTGGGCAGCACCGATCAGCGGGTTGTTGGACAATGCCATCTCGACCCACTTGCCGCGGCTGGCCGGCACCGGCGCTTCGATCGCCAGATCTTCTTCCAGACCATCGATGGAATCGTACTGCTGGCCCGTCAGCTGCTGCAGGGCCTCGAAGCTGACCTGGAGATCGGCTTCGGCCGCGATGCGCTGGGCACGCGCGTCATCGAATGATGCCTTGGCTTCCTGCACATCCGTGATCGCGATCAGACCGACCTCGAACTGCTGATTGGCCTGGTCCAGCTGGCGGGAGAAGGCCTTTTCCTGAGCGATGCGCGCATCGAGCACATCACGATTGTTCAGGATGGTGAAATAGGCAGACGCCACGTCATAGAGCAGCTGCTGCTGATCGGAATCCAGCAGCAGTTTCTGCTGACGGGCGGTGTCCTTGCTGGTCGCGAGCTCATACCAGTCGGCGGCATCGAACAGCTGCTGGTTGACGTTGACCACGATATTGCTGTCGGTGTAATCGCCTTCGGTGCCGCTCTGGGAATTGCCGGTGACATCGGTACGCGACACGGTTCCCGTGGCAGTGATCTGGGGCAGCAGGTCAGCAAGCTCGATACGCTCATTGTCCTCGACACTCTGATAGAGCGAGCGAGAGGAGGACAGGCTGGCGTTGTGGGTCAATGCATCACGCGTGATGTCGAGCAGATTGGCAGCCTGAGCCTGGGTCGCAAAACCCATCGCCAGCACCAGTGGCAGTATGCGAATGTTGGCCATGTATGCGTTGTTCCTGATCAGTGACAGTCGTGACCTGCATGGCGCCTCGAAAGCACCAGGACAAGGTAAAAGGTAGCTCACACATCGGCTGGACTACTGCCTCAGCCCTGCTCAAGCGGGTCGTGGAAAAAGTGGCCTTAGTCTAATCGTCGCTCTTTTGGGCGTCCAGTTAGTTGGCTAACTTTGTTGCACGATACAGCGTTTCCAAATTGACAACAGTGTCATGGGGCATCCTGTACTCGAGCGCAGTGCGTCAGAATGCCCCCACTCTGCCAGAATAATGATGACACAATATGAAAACGGCCCACTCGAATCACGAGCGGGCCGTTTTCACTGGCAACCTGCATCAGGGTATCGACAGCCATGACGACTGTGCCCGCGCATCATTCAAAGATGGATTCGAGCGTCAGCCCCTGCTTCTCGAGCATGCGCCGCAGCTTCTTGAGCGCCTCGACCTGAATCTGACGCACCCGCTCACGCGTCAGGCCGATCTCCTCGCCCACTTCCTCCAGCGTCGCGGCTTCATGACCGCGCAGCCCGAAGCGGCGCACCACTACTTCCATCTGCTTCTCGGTCAGTTCCGCCAACCACTCATCGACATGCGCCTTGACGTCGACATCCACCAGGCTGGACTCCGGACTGGTGTCATTCTCGTCGGCGATGGTCTCGATCAGCGGCTTGTCGCTCTCGCCGCCCATCGGGTAGTCGACGGATGACACGCGCTCATTGAGCCCCAGCATCTTCTTGACGGTATCGACCGGCTTGTCGAGGAAGTCGGCAATCTCCTCCGCGGTAGCCTCGTGATCCAGTTTCTGGGTCAGCTGGCGCGCGGCACGCAGGTAGATGTTGAGTTCCTTGACGACGTGAATCGGCAGACGAATGGTGCGCGTCTGATTCATCAGCGCCCGCTCGATGGTCTGGCGAATCCACCAGGTGGCGTAGGTCGAGAAACGGAAGCCGCGCTCGGGGTCGAACTTCTCCACCGCGCGGATCAGCCCCAGATTGCCCTCCTCGATCAGATCGAGCAGCGACAGACCACGATTCAGATAGCGCCGCGCGATCTTGACCACCAGCCGCAGGTTGGACTCGATCATGCGCTGACGACCGGCAGGGTCGCCAGCCTGTGCCAGACGCCCGAAGTAGACTTCCTCCTCGGGCTTGAGCAACGGGGAAAAACCAATCTCGTTGAGGTAGATCTGGGTCGCATCCAGGCTTTGGTAGTGCTTGCGCTCTTCACGATTCAAGGCGCGTTCGAATGCCGCCTCTTCCGCTTCTGCCTCAAGCGTATCGTCGTCCTCCTCGACATCCTCAAGGGACAACTCAACCTCAGCCTGATCGATATCCTTTTCCAGCATGCTCATGTCGATACCCCGTTGTCTCTGGTCTGGTGCCAGGAACTTGTTGTTGTGGCAGCGGTGGGAATCAGCGTTTAGGCAGGAATTTCAGTGGGTCCTTGGGCTGCCCATCCTCGCGAATCTCGAAGTGCAGCTGCGCACGTTCAGCGTCAGTGGCTCCCAGAGTGGCGATGACCTGTCCGGCGTCGATCACATCGTTCTCTGATACACGCAGAGTGTCGTTGTGGGCGTAGGCGCTCAGATAGCGGTCGTTGTGCTTGAGAATGATGAGGTTACCGTAACCACGTACTCCGCTTCCGGCGTAGACCACGATTCCCGGCCCTGCTGCCTTGACAGGTTGCCCCTTTTGACCAGCGATATCAATGCCGCCGGTGACACTCTCGGACTCGCCGAACTTGCCGATGATCTCGCCTTGCGTAGGCCACTGCCAGTCAACGTTTTTTACTGGAACATAGGTCTTCTTGGCCGGTGCAGCCTTGGCGGTTTCGCCAGCGACGTTGGTGCCCTTTTCAACCTTGGCAGCCTCATTTTTCACGCTAGCGGCCGCTTTATCACGCTCTGCCGCGGCGGCAGCGGCGGCTTGCTCGGCCTTTTCCTTGGCAGCCTTGCGCGCCTCGGCCTGGGCGGCGGCCGCACTGGCAGCTGCCTCGCTGGCCGTCTGACTGGACGAGCTACTGGCCTGCGCAGCACTGCTGCTGGCCTGCTCTGCGCTGTCATTGATGGCGTTGCGCGCCGTCTCGGCGAGTGCCTCTTCACTGCCCTCCTGGTAGACAGGCCCCAGTCCGGCAGCCGCCGCGGCGCCGGTGGCGGCCGAGGACACGCCACCCGAGCCGGTCGTCAGCGACTGGGCCTGGCTGGTGCGCTGTTGCTGCTGAGCCATGGCGGACTCATCCGGTGCCAGCCAGTCAGGCAGTTCGCTGCCGCCGGCGATCGAGCTGTCGCTGCCCCCGCCCATCGGCGTGGCAACGACGCCACCGCTCGAGGCGACGCTCGTGCCGGAAGCGCCCGCCGCACTGGCCGGCAGCTGGGTGTTGGGGTCCAGACGCAGCGTCTGCCCCGGCTGCAGGGTGTAGGGCGGATTCAAGCCGTTCATGCGCGCCACATCCCGGAAATCCTGGCCACTCTGCCAGGAGATGCCATACAGGGTGTCACCGCGCTGAACGGTATAGGTGTCGGAGGTGATACGCGCATTGCCGGCGTTGAGGTCCTGCACCTGCGGGCGAGTGGTCGCCGTGCTGCAGGCTGTCAGCGCACCCAGCGCCAGACCTGCCAACGTCAGTTTGATTCCCTTGTCCATCCTGTCACGCATGTTCCTGCTCCTTGCGGGAATTGCTGGAGTCGTCATCCGGGCCGGAGCGTTCTCCGGCAAACCAGACAAGCAATACGCCGGCCAGCATCAGGGCGAGTGCCGCCCACAGCTGGGCAGGCTCACCGGTCACACTGGTGTAGGTATCCGGCATCATGAAGTGGTAATCCAGCGGAACCTGTTCACCCTTGGGTCCCAGACGATAATCGGTGATGGTGCGCCACGGCCACAATACCGGCAGCGAGCCGAGAATGAAGCCCGTCAGCAGCATCAGTGTCGCGGTGTGATGATGACGAAACAGCCACGACAACAAACGCGAGAAGGTAAATAGCCCGATGGCGCAGCCACTGCCGAACAGCACGATCAGCTGCAGATCGAAGCTCTTGATGCCAGTCATCACCGTGCCGTAGAGGCCCATGGTCAGCAACAGGAAGCTGCCGGAAACGCCCGGCAGCAGCATGGCACTGATGGCGATGGCGCCGCCGACCACCAGCACCCAGGAGGCATCGGTAGCGGCAGGCAACAGGCTCGGCAACTTGCTGGCCAGCACCAGCCCCAGCGCCAACCACACCAGATAGCCCATCCGGAAGGTGGTGATACGCCGCGCGACCACCACCCCGGAGCACACCACCAGCCCGAAGAAGAAGGCGTTGAGCAGCAGCGGCTGAGCCTCCATCAGCCAGGTCACCAGATGCGCCACACTGATCAGGCTGGCGAAGATGCCAGCGACCAGCGGCAGCAGAAAGGCCAGATTCAAATGCTGCCACAGCGCCTTGAAGCCCTGCTCACGCCATACGCCGATGGCAGAGGGGCCGAAGCGCTTGATGGACTCGATCAATTCTTCATAGATGCCGGTCACGAAGGCAATCGTGCCGCCTGATACTCCGGGCACGGCATCCGCCGCCCCCATGCCAGCGCCCTTGAGGAACACGCTCAAAGCTCGTTTCACCTGATCACTCCCTCGAGCAACGGCACGAAGCGCACGGCCTCGAACCGCTGAATATCCTGAGTGTCGCCGACGTGGCGCACTCGTGTCAGCCACTGACGATCACTGTCGTCCTCGGCCAATGGCACGATCATCACCCCCTGCGGGGCCAACTGCTTCAACAACGCCTGCGGCAGATGTGGCGCGCAGGCGGTCACCACGATCAGATCAAATGCCGAGTCATCGTCCTGCCAGCCATGCCCACCATCGGCATGGCGCAGCTCGACATTGTCGAGCCCGAACCAGCCAAGGCGTTGAGCGGCCCTGGCATGCAGCACGGCGATGCGCTCGAGCGAAGACACCCGAGCGAACAGGCGCGCCAGCAGCAATGTCTGATAGCCCGAACCGGTGCCGACCTCCAGCACCCGACACTCCTCGCGCGGGCGCGGCGCTTGCGCCAGGGCAAGCTCCGTCATGCGGGCGTGCATGTAAGGCTGGGACAGGGTCTGCCCCTGCCCCAGCGGCAGCGCGGTATCTTCATAGGCACGGTGCGCCAGCGCCTCATCGAGAAACAGATGGCGCGGCTCACTGGCCATCAGCTCCAGCACCCGCTCATCGCGAATGCCGGCGTCCTCCAGGCGCGCCACCATGCGGTCTCGCGTGCGCTGGGACGTCATGCCGATACCGCTCAGCTGCGCCGTGTCCGGTCGCCTGAGATGCAAGGGCCCGGCGATTCCCGCTGCGCTGTCTGACTGCGCAAGCGGGAAAGCGTTCTGATACACGTCCTTCATGGTCTTGATTCATATCCTTCGAACGAGGACTTCACAGCGAAATCTTGAGCCTTGGCTGGCGCTACGTCACTCAGGTCAGCGCCTCGAGCCACTGCGCCACATCGTGACGCGCCCCGTGGGAGGTGAGATCCGTCATCAACGGCGTGATCGACACATAGCCCGCCGCAATGGCGGCGAAGTCGGTGTCATCGCCATCATCGATGCCATCGCCGGCCAGCGCGATCCAGTAGCGGGTACGACCACGCGGGTCCTTGACCTCGATCGGGGCACCCGCCGGGCCACGGTGGCCCTGACGCGTGACGCGAAAACCGCGAATCTCGCTCCACGGCACATCCGGCACATTGACGTTGAGCAATGAGCGCGGCGGCAATGCCAGGGTCTCGGCCGCGCCGACGAGGCTCGCCGCAACGCGTCCAGCGGTCTCGAAGTGGGTCTTGCCGCACAGTGACATCGCGATCGCCGACATGCCCAGCGAGCGCCCTTCCATCGCCGCCGCCACGGTGCCGGAATACAGCACGTCATCGCCCAGGTTGGCACCATGGTTGATGCCGGAAATCACGATGTCAGGCTTCTCGTCCCAGACGCCATTGACGCCCAGATAGACACAATCCGCGGGCGTGCCGTCGACGCTGTAGAAGCCGTTCTCCATCGCGGAGAGCAACAACGGCCGACTCAGCGTCAGCGAGTTGCTGGCCCCTGAGCGATCACGGTCCGGCGCGACCACACGAATGCGTGCCTGCCCGGCCAGCGCGTCATGCAGCGCCTTGAGCCCCGGAGCGTGCACGCCATCATCATTGGAAAGCAGAATCCTGCGCATCATCTCACTCCTTTGCGAATCATCGGATAGCCGTCATGTCGCCTGACGGCACTACAGCAGCGGGTGGGCGATCAGCTCACGCAACAGGCCCGTCGCGAAGCTGCCACGCGGCAGATCAAAGTGCAGCCAGACACTGGCCTCGCTGCCTTCGGCGTGCGACTGCTCTGGCGTGATATCCCACTCCAGACGCGGCTTGCCGGGAATCAGGCGCAGCGGACGACGCTCCGCCTTGACGCCGGCCTTCTCGAGTCCCTCGCACAGCTGCGGCCAACGCGTGCCCAGGACCTGCTCGAGCTGGGCGACCTGCGCATGAGCCTCCGCACGCCCGGTGCCCCACAGCGGGCCAGTGGGATGAATATCGCCACTCGCCAGGCGCTGCGCCAGCGTCTCGGCCGACTCACTGCCATCGGTGACGAAGCGCGAGCCCGTCCCGTTGAGCGCAAACACCTCACCGCTCAGCGCCGTCGCCCAGCAATTCGCCTTGAGCCGCGCGGCCAGCACCTCGTTGAACAGGAAGCTGCGCGCGGTCGACAGCAGCATGCCGCTGCGGTCATCACGCTTGCGCCAGCCACGCACCAGCACGGCACGCGCCCGGCCGAGATTATGTCCCTGATGCCCGAAGCGCTGCGGCCCGAAATAGTTGGGCACACCATCACGTATCAGCGTCTGCCAGCGCGCCTCGAATTCGGGATGCGCAACGGCCTCACCGCTGACACGCAGCGCGAAGCGGTTGCCGCGATGCACGCCACGCTTGAGCTTGCGCGGATGACGCACGCTGGCCAGCACGCGGACGCCCTTCTCGGCCAGCGCATCGCTGAGATCCTGCGGCGCTTCACACCCCGGCAACCACACGGAGACCCACTGCTGGGTGATCGCCTGCTTGTCCTTGAGACCGGCCACGCCGATATCGCGCGGCGCGACCTCACACAGGCCGGCCAGTTCACGGCACAGCTCATCGGTGGTCAGGCCGCGTTTCTCGACCCACAGCCACTGATGCTCGCCGTGACCTTCGGGCACGAAGTCCATCAGCTCGGTGACCCGGAAGTCCTCCGGCGTGTGACGGAAGTCGCCGGCTCCCAGCGGGCCGCCATGCGCATGCGGCCAGCGCTGCATCAATTCGGCTTCCTTGACCCACGCCTCGCTGCCCGCGGCGTCCAGTGCCGCCAGCGCCTCGGCAAACAGCGCATCCGCCTCGGGCGACTCAGACATGTCATTCACTTCAGACATGCTCGGCTCCGCCCGCGGTCGGCAGCGCGCCCAGCAGCACCACCGCCTCGGCGGCGATGCCTTCCTTGCGACCGGTGAAGCCGAGCCGCTCGGTGGTGGTGGCCTTGACGTTGACGACCGCCAGCGGCACGCGCAGGTCTTCGGCGATCACTTCCCGCATCGCCTGGATGTGCGGCGCCATCTTCGGCGCCTGCGCCATCACGGTGAGATCGACATTGCCGACCCCGAAACCGGCAGCATTGACCAGCCCGATCACGTGGCGCAGCAGGCCACGGCTATCGGCGCCGGACCACTCGCTGTCGGTGTCCGGGAAATGCTTGCCGATATCGCCCATGCCACAGGCACCGAGCAGCGCATCGCACAGCGCATGCAGCAGCACGTCACCGTCGGAGTGCGCCACGAAGCCATGCTCGTAGGCGATCTTCACGCCACCGATCATCAGGTGATCGCCATCGCCGAAGCGATGCACATCGAAGCCGTGGCCGATGCGCAGGGCCATGGGCACATGGCCAGCCGGCTGAGGAGAGGCCGCGGATTGCGCAGAGGAAGTGGCAGCAGCGGGTGTTGCAGATTGCTCAGTCATGTCAGGCAGACGTCCGGGGGCTATCGGGAAGCGCCTCGCGCGCGGCCAGCAACAGACGCGCCATGGCGAGGTCTTCCGGATGGGTGATCTTGAGATTGTCGCGGGCGGCGGCGACCAGCACGGGGGCACGGCCACAGGCCTCCAGTGCCGAGGCCTCATCCGTGATGAGCGCGGGGTTCTCCCCAAGCGCTTCACGCAGCGCCCGCCGCAACAGGCCCAACGGGAAGGCCTGCGGCGTGAAGGCATGCCACAGGCCGACGCGGGATTCGGTGTGCGCGATGCTCGGCGCACGCTCTTCATCGCCATGCGGGCGGGAGTCGCCGGCCGGCGCGGCGCGCTTCATGGTGTCACTGGCGGGGGCCGCGAGGATGGCGCCATCGGCACTGCGACGAGCGGTCGCCACCAGCGCATGGATATCGGCGTCGCGAACGCAGGGACGCGCGACATCGTGCACCAGCACGAGGTCATCGTCATGGGCGTGGCGGCTCAGGCAATCCAGGCCCGCCAGCACGCTGTCGGCACGCTCGCTGCCGCCATCGGCGCGCAGCCAGTCCTGCCACGGCACCATCGACGGCGAGAAATAGCCATCATCGGCGCCCAGCACCAGACAGAGCCCTGCCTCGGGCAGCGCGCGCTTGAGCGTCGCCAGCGTCGCCTCCAGCACGCAGCCGCCGGGCGACAGCTCCAGATACTGCTTGGGGCGGTCAGCCTGCATGCGACTGCCCACTCCGGCGGCCGGCACCAGATACCACAGACGGGGCTCGCGCGAGGCGTCTGTCGGCATCATGGCGTGATCACCTTGGGCAGCCCGCCTTCCAGGCCCTTGCCCTCCAGCGCACCGTCCGCCACTTCATCGGGTGATGGCGCCTTGCGTTCCGGCACCGCGACATTGGGCACCCACAGGAACTGCTCGTCCTTGCGCACCATGCCGAGGTCATTGCGTGCACGCTCCTCGATGGCCGCCAGACCATTCTTGAGGTCGACCACTTCCGCACCGAGCCGCTGATTGCGGTTGTCCAGCACCGCATCTTCCTTGGAAAGCTGCTGCACGCGTGCGCGAATATCGAATAATTCGGTGATGCCATTTTCGCCCCACCACAGCCGATACTGGAGCAGTGCCAGCAGCAGCAGCAGTGAGATATTGATCCATTTGAGCATGGCGATGTCCTTGGCCGTTGCAGCGCGCATTATGCCATCATCCGGGAGCGTGACGCAGGCACTGCCAGCATCCGTTGCCACGCTTGACGCACCCCTGTCGATCAGGGCCACCTGATGACAGCGCCCTCTCACCCTTCTGCCAGGAGTCATCCGATGTACAAGCTTGCGTTCTTCGTCCCGATGAATGACGCCGAACACGTCAAGGAAGCCGTCTTCGCCACCGGTGCAGGGCGCATCGGCGACTACGAGGCCTGCTGCTTCGAGACACGCGGCACCGGCCAGTTTCGGCCACTGGCCAGCGCCAATCCGCATATCGGGACCTGCGGCACGCTGGAGCGCGTCACCGAACTGAAGATAGAGCTGGTATGTGACGATTCGCTCATCGCCGCTGCCGTGGCGGCGCTGCGCGACGCCCACCCCTATGAAGAAGTCGCCTTCGATTGCTGGCGACTGGAAACGTTCTGACCCCGCGCCCCCCGAAGAACGAGGCACGCGAGGTCAGCAATGGCCAGACGATCTAGCTCGCGGGCAGGAAGGTGGTGTTGAAGAAGTGCTCGCGGGTTTCCAGGTCGATCTGCTCGAGATGCAGCGGGAAATGTTCGTCACCCTCGCCGTGGCGGCGGTCCTCGAAGTAGCGGCGCAGCGTCACTTCCATGGTCGGGAAGGCCAGTGACTGCCAGGGGACCTCCTCCTCGGCGAACAGCGCCACCTCGAGACTCTCGACGCCCGCCGAGTAGTCGCTGATCAGCTCGGCCCGAAACAGCATGTAGACCTGATTGATGTGCGGCAGGTCGATCAACGTATAGAGCCCCTGCAGCTTGACCTCGGCGCCGGCTTCTTCCCGCGTCTCGCGGGCAGCGGCGTCGCTGGTGGTCTCGGCGTTCTCCATGAAGCCGGCCGGCAGGGTCCAATAGCCCAGGCGCGGCTCGATGGCACGCCGACAGAGCAACACCTTGCCATCCCGCACCGGCAGGGTGCCCGCGATGATGCGCGGATTCTGATAATGGATGGTGCCGCAGCTATCACACAGGTAGCGCAGACGATCATCGCCCTGCGGCACTGCCAGACGCACCGTTTCACCACAGTGACTGCAATAATTCATTCGCTCTCCCATGAAATCTCAAGGCGCCCTTCAGTGACATCCCGTCCCCGCTTCCTCGCTGCGCGATGGGCCCAGGGGCATGGCAGTCGCCTTGACCGCCAGGACCCTCGCGCCACATGATGAATGCCTACGAGGAAACGACATGCTAGAAGCCCTGCGCCAACGCCTGCAAGCACATCAACCCCTTGCGACCGACCACCAGCTACCACGCGCCGCCGTCCTGATCGCGCTGATCGATCGTCCCGAACCGACGCTGCTGCTCACGCGTCGTGCCAGCCATCTCAGCCAGCACCCCGGCCAGGTGGCTTTCCCCGGCGGCAAGGCCGAGCCCGATGATAGCAATCTGTTGGCCACCGCGCTGCGCGAAGCCGAGGAAGAAGTCGCGCTGCCGCCCAGCGCCGTGGAGGTCTTCGGCCAGCTGAGCGACGTGATTTCCCTGCACGGCATGCGTGTCACGCCCTTTGTCGGGCGCATTCCCGCCGACCTGCCGCTGCGCGCTGACCCCGGCGAGATCGAGCAGATCTTCGAGATGCCGCTGAGCATGTTGCTCAAGGACGAGCGCGAGCATACCGACGTGATCACCGTCGGTGACGAGACCTGGTACGTGCCCAGCTATCGCGTGGCCGACCAGGTGCTGTGGGGGCTGTCCTCGATGATGCTGGTCGAACTGATGGCCATCGGCTTCGGCCATGCCGTGAGCCTCAAGGCAGCGCCACCGCCTGGTGCCCCGCTGCGCCATCTGCCGCCGCGCCCGGTGCCGCCTCGGCCCTGAAGCTCAAGCTCCTGAATTCCTGAGTTACTGAGCCCCTGAGTTACTGAGCTCCTGCACCAGACAAGGTGCGTTCCCGCCGAGCGGCTCGCCATTGCCCGGATGTCATCGTCCTGATGTCATTGCCCATGGTTTTGCAGCACTGCCATTGCCCCGACGATATTGCACCGACAATGGCACTGGACTATAACTCCTCGCCCACGATGCCATGCCACTTCCCGTTCGGAGCGCCTGATGCCCGCTGCACCTGCACCCGCCCCACTGCTGGACCCTGTCGCACTGAACCTGCTGATCGATGAACTGGTCGAGCATGGCTACAGCGTGCGCCCCGACTTCCTGCCGCACCAGGTCATCGGTCAGCTCAATGATGAACTGACGGAGCTTGAGACGCGGCAGCAATTGACGGCGGCGGGTATCGGGCGCGGACGCGAGCATGATCTGCGCCCGGACATCCGCGGCGACGCGATTCGCTGGCTGGACCGCAATTCGCGTGCCCAGCGCGCCTATCTGGAAGCGATGAACGTGCTCAAGGATGAGCTCAACCGTGCCCTCTACCTGGGGCTGTTCGAGTATGAGGCCCACTTCGCCCACTATCCGGTCGGCAGCTTCTACAAGAAGCATCTCGACAGCTTTCGCGGCCGCGGCAATCGCCTGATCTCCAGCGTACTCTATCTCAATGAGGACTGGCCGCACGATGGCGGCGGCGAGATCGTGCTCTATGACCCCGAGGATGACAGCCGCGAAATGGCGCGCGTCACCCCCGAGGCCGGCACCTTCGTGTGCTTTCTCTCCGAGCAGATCCCCCATGAGGTGCTGCCGACGCATCAGGCGCGCGCCAGTGTCACCGGCTGGTTCCGGCGCAACAGCTCACAGGGCAATCTGGTCGATCCCGCACGCTGACTCCCGGGCGGGAAGGCCCAGCCAGACAGGTCTGGACAGCACCGCACCAGCGGCCCTCAGTCGCGCGCCAGCGGCGCGTCATCGCGTGGTGGCACTTGGCGCTGCGCATCCTGCAATGCTTGCTCGTCATTCAAGGCCTGCTCCTCGTGCAGCGCCTGCTCCTCCTTGACCTCGATCTCCTCGAGGCTGTCCAGCGAGGCATCCGTGATCAGCTCCGGCATGTCAGCGACCAGCTCACGCGTGACCTCGACCAGCGGGTCATCGGCCTCGGCGTCACGCAGGTGCTCCTCGGCGGCCTCGACCAGTTCAGGCCCGACCGCAAGCTCGGTGCCCAGCGGTGTCTGCGGGGCATGGGTCTCGAAGCGCGCCAACGGCTGCGGCGCCGGACGCATGACGCGTCGCCAGACGAAGAAGAGCAGCATGCCGCCCCCCATCACCGCCAGACTCAGCGCCATGCCGGGCATCGCGCCCATCTCGGCCATCGGCAGCGATACCGCCGGCGGGGACAGGGTCGACCCCACCGCGTTGATCAACAACAGGCCCTGGCTCATGCGCACCAGGGCACCGGCGGGCGCACGGTCGGCGGCATGGCTGACCGCCACCGGATAGAGCGTGAAGGCGGCACCGCCGAGCAGGAACAGCACCGTCAGCTGGGCGATACCCTCGCGCGCCGGCCCCAGCAGCAAGGCAGCGAAGCCGACGATGGCGATCGACAGGATGATCAGTACCTGCTGGCGATCGTGGCTGTCAGACCAGCGGCCGATGGGGTATTGCAGCAGCATGCCGCCGAGAATCACCAGCGCCATGCGCTGACCGATCTCCGCGGTGCTCAGGGTGCCGCCATCGCCCAGCGCCAGAGGCAGCAGGCTGTAGATGACCGCCACCACCAGTCCCGAGGCCAGACAGCCGAACACGCCCGTCGGCGTGATGCGAATAAGGCGCCACGGGCTCAGGGGTTCGGACTGTTCGATCAGCGGCGAGACTCGCGGCAGCAGCACCAGCGGCAATACCGAGGCCGCCGCCAGCATCGCCACCAGCATGAAGGCCGCCTCGAGGCTCAGCATGGCGGTCACGCCCAGCAGCAGCTGACCGAGCACCCCCGCGCCGTAGAGCACGATCATGTAGAGCGCCAGCAGGCGCCCGCGCACGGCAGGGTCGGCGGCGCTCAGCAGCCAGCTCTCGATGACCAGATATACCCCGACCAGCGACCAGCCGATCATCATACGCAGCAGGAACCACACCACCGGGTGGTCGCCCAGCCCCATGGCCAGAGCCGCGACCGCCACCAGCGAGGCGAAGCCGGCATAGGCGCGGATATGGCCGATGCGCAGTAGCAGGCGGTCGTTGACCAGCGCGCCGAGCCCGAGGCCCAGATAGTAGGCCGAGCTGATCAGGCCGATCGCCTCGCTCGAGACGCCGGCGGCAGACAGCCGCAACGGGACCAGCGAGGTCAGCATGGCGTTACCGATCCCCAGCAAGGCAAGGCCGAGCAGGGGCGCAAGGGACATCAACAGCAGATGACGGGGCATGACCAGATCCTCGGCCGGCCGCCAGTCAGCGATCAGCCAATGCCGCAAGGTGCGGATATCGTCGGGAGGGGGAATTTGCCCTGCGAGAATACGTCAAGGCGCGGGCAATATAGTGACAGTCCGCGCCAAATCCAAGCCTTTTTGCGTCATTTGGCGACAATATCGCCTTGCGTATCGCTGCGCCCTGTCTAGCGCCCTATTCATGCCCTGTCCCACGCCCTGTCCCGCGCCCTGCCCCACGCCCTTGTCAGGCGGGTTGGGGCACGCGGAAGATGACGCTGTCGTTGGCGACCTGCTCAAGCTCGAGTCCGTGCGTACGCGCAAGCCAGGCAAAGGTCGCCGGGCTGAACAGGCACACATGCGTCGGATCACGCAGGTAGTGCCAGCGCCTGAGCGCCTCCGGGTCATCCGAGGCGGGCTGCGTCATCACCCCCAGCAGGCCGCCGGGCCTGAGGCAGCGTAACCACTGGCGGAAGACTTCACCCGGTGAGTAGAGATGCTCGATCACCTCGGTGCTGACGATGAAGTCATGCTGGCGGGTGAGCGCTGCCGGGTTCGGATGATAATAGAGGTCGTGCAGCGCCATCGGATGACCCGCCTCCTCGAACATCTGCGCCAGGGCAGGCCCCGGCCCACAGCCGAAATCGAGCCCGCTGGCACCGGCCGCGAGCCGCTCGCACATCGGCGTGAATAGCTTGGCCAGGAAGCTTCGATAGCGCGGGTCTGCTGGGTCATTCTCGTGCTGGTCGTAGATATCCTGCTCTGCCTTGGCATCCAGGCGCTGGGATGGCGCCAGATACAGCAGATGACATTCCGGGCAGCGCAGGTAATCGCGCTCGTCGGCGGGCGGTCGCTGACCGGTGTCGGGGCACGGTCTGCGCCGCTGTACCAGGTGCAGCACATGCTGGCTCTGGGACGCCTCACACAGCGGGCAGACAGTATCCGCAGGCGGATAGGGAACGAGGGAATCAGGGGCTGACATCAGGGCTCCGCGGCAAGGGACACTGGCGATGAGGGTCGACGCCACCACACGACTGGCGGTGACAACTCGGCGCCACGCGCGACACCGCGGCGGCACGGGCAATTCCGCAGCAGGTGAACGTATCGAAGGTGGCGACTGTCTGAGTGCTGAATGATACCCCGCGCCAGTGTCTTGCGCCTGCCACGATGGAGCCTGCAGGCACCGCCCCCCTCTGGCACAATGAGCATCATTCGAGTGCGGCACCGCGACACCTGACGATGTCACGGCGCCTGCCTTCGCGTCAGACAGGCGCGACCTTTCACGCCAGACCACCGGAACTTCACGTGTGACGATGGACAAGACTCTCAAGCGGTTCGAACAGGCCATGGAACAGCGCCTGACTCCTCTCAAGGCCAACTCCGTGGCCTGTCTGTGGCAACGACTATCCGGACTCAGCACCCGCCAGCTCTGGTGGCTGGCGCGCCCGTTGGCGCGTGTGGTGCAGCTGTGCAATCCCCGTGAGCGCCGGGTCACGCGCCAGAATCTGGGCCAGGCCTTCCCGCAGCTCGACAGCCAGGCGCGCGCGCGTCTGGCGAGCGACAGCCTCGCGCATTCCACCGCCACCATGCTGGAACTGGGCAAGGTGTGGCTGGGCGATGAAGACGCCGTGCGCGATTCGATTCTCGAGGTCCACGGCCGCAACCTGCTCGACGAGGCGCGCGCCGAGGGGCGCGGCGTCATCGTGCTGGCGCCACACTTCGGTAACTGGGAAGTGCTCAACTTCTGGCTCTCCAGCCATTTCCCGTTCACCGCCATGTACGAGCCGCCCAAGTTCGAACGCCTCGACCCGATCATCCGCAATGGCCGTGAGCGCATGGGCGCAAGCCTGGTGCCCACCAACTCGCGTGGCGTAGCTGCCTTGCTCAAGGCACTCAAGCGCGCCGAAGCGATCGGCATACTGCCGGATCAGGAGCCGGGCCGTGGCAGCGGCGTCTTCGCCGACTTCTATGGCCGCCCCGCCTATACCGCCACCCTGCTGCCCAAGCTGGTGGCGAGAACCGATGCGCGCGTCGTCACCGGTGTCGCCCAACGCCTGGAAGATGGCCATGGCTTCGCCATCCACTTCCTCGCTGCGGATGAGGGGGTCTATTGCGAAGAGGAGGTCGCCTCGGCACGCGGGGTGAATGCCTCGGTGGAAGCGGCGATCGCCTTGGCACCGGCCCAGTATCAGTGGGAATACAAGCGCTGGCGCAAGAGCCCGCAGGAAATGGAGCAACAACCGGGCTGGCAGGAATCCCGCTTCTATGCGCGCACCTATTCCTTCTTCTCGCTCAAGGGCTGGCGCCGCTATTTCAAGCATCGCCGCAAGGCCAGCAAGCGCGGCTGAGGGCAGCACTGGCGGATCAGGCCATCAGCTCCCAGACTGAATGCGCATGGCTCAATGACAGGAGGCAAGGATGCCGATCCAGACTCACGCCGCTCACCTCACAAGCGCATCCCTGTCCCGGGTGGTGCCGGCACACCTGATGACAGGCTTGGCGACAAGGTTGGCAACAAGAGTGGCGACACGCCTGGTCGTAAGTGCCGTGGCGGCCTGTCTCGCATTGTCTCTGCCAGCCCAGGCAGAGACAGAGGCCCCTTCCTCACTGTCGCTGGTGAGCGCTCAGCAAGTGCCCAGCGATGCCCCAGCGCTCAAGCTGCCTGAGGGCGCCACGCTCGAGCGGCTGGCCTCGCTCGACAGTCCACGCATGCTGCATCTCACTGATGCTGGCGAGCTGCTGATCGGCTCGCGGGCCGAGCGTGTCTATCGCGCTCAGCTGACGCCGGACGGCAACCTCTCTGCCGTGAAGACGCTGGTCGAACTGTCGGGCTACCCTCACTCGCTGGTGGTGCGCGGCGACAAGCTCTATGTCGCGACCACCGCCGCCTTGCTGGTCGCCGACTATTCACCCGGCGAGTCTCTCACCCGCGATGACTTTCGTGAGCTGATCGCCCTGCCCGGCGGCGGTGGCCACAACTCACGCACCTTGAGTCTCGGGCCGGAGGGTGACCTCTATCTGGCGCTGGGCATCCAGGGCAATTGCTCGAATCAATACCTTGCAGGCAGCGAGCAGGGCTACTCCTTCAGTGAACGCCGAGGCGGCGTGCTGCGCCTTGAAGAATCCGGCGATGCGCCGCACTGGCAGCCCTGGGCCAGCGGACTGCGCAACCCGGTAGGCCTCACCTGGCAGCTGGGCATAGAAGGTGAGCCGCGCCTACTGGCCACCAACAACGGCCCCGACCACTGGGGCTATGAGCAACCTCGCGAGCTGGTGGTTGCTGCTCGCGAAGGCAGCTTCCATGGCATGCCCTGGCATCAGTGGGTCGATGGCCGCTGGCAGGCGGATGACTGCATCACGAGCGATTCACCGCGCAAGCGTGACGAGATTGCAGCGCCGCTGGCCGAGATCCCCGCTCGCAGTGCGCCGATGGGAATCGCGGTGGTACCGCCAGAGCATCCATTGGCGGCAGACATGGATGTCGTGGTGGCAGTCCACGGCAGCTGGGGCACGGCGCCCTCCGGCAACGCGGCGGGTGACCCGGCCAGCCGCCGTGAGCCTCGCCTGCTGGGCCTCAAGCTGGCGACGCCAGACACTGAAGCACGCCTGGTGCCAGTGCTGACCGGTCTGCAGGACAGCAGCAGCGGTCAGCGCTGGATTCGCCCGCTCGATGTCCTGTTCGGCCCTGATGGCAGCCTGTACTTCACCTCGGATAGCGGCGCGGCTGGCCTCTATCGCCTCACCTTCGATTGATGGCCTGACCTCCAGCAGAACGGGCTTTTGATAACCGAGGCCCTGGCCCTTATTCACGCGCTCTCTCCAAGCCCTCTGTCCAGGCTCTCTTCTCCAAACCCTCTCTTCAGGCTCTCTTTCCAGGAGCTGCTTGGCAGAGGGCCTATGGACAGGGCCTATGGTTAGGGCCTATGGACAGGGCCTATAAATAGGGCCGATGAATGCAGCGCTTGCCTGCTGCAGACTCAGAAAACCTGCCGTTCATGCCCCGCCTGCGAATTACAGAAATGTAGTCCCGTGCCCTGGCATGCACCCAATGGCCAGCTAGGCATTGTGTGGCCATGGAGCGACTCTGGGTCGACGCCAAGCGTTTAATGAACGATGACGCTTTGAGAGAGCGTCTCTCGCCCGTGCATCCAGCCTACGAACTCCTGCGTATGATCCAACGAATACGCCATCGTCGGAGCCTGCCGCCATGAACCAGCAGCCACCCCCAGCATCACGGACGCCCGCCAACCGGGACTCCCTGTCGAGCACATGCACGCACCTGACGCGCGCTCCCTGGCTGAGCATCGTGATGCCGGTGCATGACGAGGCAGCCGGCATCGTGCAAACCCTGATTGCCCTGAGTCGCCTGCGCGCGGGCGGGGACTGTGAAGTGATCGTGGTGGATGGCGGCTCGACGGATGGCACCCCCTCACTGGCCCGACCGCTGTGTGATGCCGTGCTGAGCAGTGAACCGGGCCGGGCACGCCAGATGAATGCCGGAGCCGCGCGTGCACGCGGAGAATGGCTGCTGTTTCTGCATGCCGATACCGACTTGCCCGACAATGCGCTGGCATTGCTCAAGGAGGCCGTCACGACGCATCGCCGCAGCGACTGGGGCCGCTTCGATGTCAGCATCAAGGGCGAGTCGCCGTGGTTACCGATGATCGCCGCCATGATGAATCTGCGCTCGCGGCTGACCAGCATCAGCACGGGCGACCAGACCCAGTTCGTGCAGCGCTCGACCTTCGAGGCCATCGGCGGCTTTGCCGACATGCCACTGATGGAAGATATCTGGCTGAGTGCCCAGCTCAAGCATCTGACCCCGCCAATGAACCTGACGGCGCGCGTCACGACCAGTGGTCGACGCTGGGAGACCCACGGCGTCTGGCGCACCATCGTCAAGATGTGGGGACTGCGGCTGGCGGCCTGGTGTGGCGTCTCCCCTGCACGACTGGCACGTCTCTACGGCTATCGCGCCGCGGCGCAGGCCTGTGAGCAGCGCGGCATGCCCCATGCGTGATACGGCGTTGCCTACCTTGCCCACCGCTGATGCCGCGTCAGAGGTGCGCCCGACTCTCATCATCTTCGGTCGCCTGCCCATCGCCGGCCACTGCAAGACACGCCTGATCCCCGCACTCGGCCCCGAGGGCGCAGCTCGACTCTATGCGCGGATGCTGAGCCATATCGTTGACCACGCCTGCGCCGCGCGCCTCGGCAAGGTCGTGGTGATGCTGACGCCCGCTGACGAGCCGTCGAGTCAGGCATCTGAACAGGCGGCTCTGCGGGCAGCGCTGGAAGCCCGGCTGCGAAGCATTGTCGACACCTCTGCCGACCTCACCTTCGAGACACAGCCACAGGGGGAGCTCGGTGAGCGAATGTCTCGGGCCATGGCCCGACATCTGCCCGAGGGGCCGGTGTTGCTGATGGGCTCCGACCTGCCGGCGCTGGACAGCCAGCGGCTGCGCGAGGCAGCCCACAGACTGCGCACTCACGACGCGGTGCTGCAGCCCACCGACGATGGCGGCTATGGCTTGATCGGCCTCAAGGCGCCCTGCCCGCAAGCCTTCCTGCTGCCCCGCTGGAGCCATGCCCATGTCTGCCGGGACACTCTGGCGCTGCTGGCACGGGCGGGGAGAACGGCCGCTTGCCTGCCGATCAGCTGGGATGTCGATGAACCGCGTGACCTTGCGCGACTGTCGCGCCACCTGCCGGCGCTCATGGCCGACCTTGCCGCTTGAGGCTTTGCATGAACATGCTCACGGCTTTCTACAAAGCCGCTTGAGGCTCATCACAAGCCCGCTTGAGGCTCTTTATAAGCCCGTCTGAGGCTCTTCACACATTCGGCATGCCTCCCAAAGTCGTATGCATTTTTGCTCACACTGCCCTTCTTCTGCGCCGCAGGGCTGTTACACTCGCTGCATCGTGACTCATATGTCACAGCTTGACGGGGTGCCGGTAAGACCGGCTGAGATGTCATGCGCAGGCAATGTCCTTGCGTGAATGACGATCCCGCCGAACCTGATCCGGCTAGTACCGGCGTAGGGATCAAGCGCGAAGCGATGCCACTCGATATCGTCACCACTTTCTCACGGTGACTGTCGGCACCTCCCCCGCTTTTCCCCTGCTCCTGTTCCGGTACTGGCCACGCTTGCGCCAGAGACCTGTCGCCCCATCACGGGTCGTCAGCACGCTCACCGAGGGATGCGTCATGCCTAGTTTCAACGACCTGACCAGTGCCTGCGCCGAGGAATGGCGTGACTATCTCGAGCACGACTTCGTTCGCCAGCTGGGCGAAGGTCGTCTGCCGGAGGAGTCCTTCCGCCATTACCTGCAGCAGGACTACCTGTTCCTGATCCACTTCGCACGCGCCTGGGCGCTGGCCGCCTACAAGAGCCGCACCCTCGCGGAGCTGCGTCAGGCCACGGCCAGTCTCGACACCATCCTCAATACCGAGCTCGATCTGCATATCGGCTACTGCAGCGAGTGGGGCATCAGCGAGGATGACCTGAGCGAGCTGCCGGAATCCCGCGCCACCCTGGCCTATACCCGTTACGTGCTCGATTGCGGCCAGCGCGGCGACCTGCTTGATCTGCACGTGGCGCTCGCGCCCTGCCTGATCGGCTACGGCGAGATCGCCGAGTGGTTGCTCGATCAGGACACCACCGAGATCGAGAACAACCCGTACGCGGACTGGATCGCGATGTACTCAAGCGATGACTTCAAGGAAGCCGTCGAAGCCGAGCGCGAATGGCTGGATGCGCGCCTCTCGGAAGTCTCGGAGCGCCGACTGGGTGAACTGGTCGATGTCTTCCGGGACGCCACGCGACTCGAGATCGACTTCTGGCAGATGGGCCTCGATCGCGCTTGAGGCATCACAGACTGACGTCCCGACGCTCGCCATGAGCCGCTCGGGATGACGCCATCCTCCATGGATGGCACGACTGACAGGCCAACAGAGCCTGGATGCGAGAAAGCTCCCCGGGGCAAGCCTGACGCTTCGGGCAACACCCTCGCATTGAAATCTGAACACGCTTGACGGGGTGCCGGTGGAACCGGCTGAGATCCTGCATGCATGCTTCGCCGCCCTGACGCGCGAGCTTGCCAGCAAGGGGTCCCGTGGAACCTGAACCGGTTAGGACCGGCGTAGGAATCAAGCTGATGGCCAGCCGCTGCGCGCGGCCGCCTCGCTCCCGGGCCACCTGTTGGCAAGGAGTCGGCGACGACCATCCTCTCCCTGCGCACGGTCTTCCCATGATGACGTCAGCCGTGACGTCGCCCTTTGAGGAGACCTGCATGAGCACTGCCCCGACGACACAAGACCCGCAAGCCACCAACGCCGCCGAGTCACCGCTCGCCTCGCAGCCTGATGCTGCCCCCAAGGCACGCGCGCGTGCCGGTCGCAAGGATGGCAGCCGCCACCTCGCCAGCGAAGCACAGGTCGACGCCGCCGCCATCGCGCCGCTGAGCGGCTCGCGCAAGATCTATATCGAAGGCTCCCGTCCGGACATCCGCGTGCCCATGCGCGAGATCGGCTGCTCGCCGACCCAGACCTCCAGCGGCCTGGAAGAGAACCCGCCGATCGTCGTCTACGATACCTCCGGCCCCTACACCGATCCGGCGGTCGAGATCGACATTCGCCGGGGCCTGGCGCCGCTGCGCGAGCAGTGGATCGAGGAACGCGGTGATACCGAACAGCTCAATCAGCTGAGCAGTGAATATGGCCGCGTGCGCCAGGCCGACCTGCGCCTGTCGTCCCTGCGCTTCGAGCTGGACCACCGCCCGCGTCGTGCCCTGCCGGGCAAGAATGTCACCCAGCTGCACTATGCGCGCCAGGGCATCATCACCCCGGAGATGGAATACATAGCGATTCGCGAGAATCAGCGTCGTATCGCGCTGCGTGAGGAATATCAGGGCAGCGAATCCGTCGAGAGCATTCTGGGCCATCAGCACCCGGGCCACAGCTTCGGCGCCAACCTGCCCGACGAGATCACCGCCGAATTCGTGCGTGAGGAAGTCGCACGCGGCCGCGCCATCATTCCCGCCAACATCAATCACCCGGAAAGCGAACCGATGATCATCGGCCGCAACTTCCTGGTGAAGGTCAACGGTAACCTGGGTAACTCGGCAGTCACCTCCTCCATCGAGGAAGAGGTCGACAAGATGACCTGGGCGATCCGCTGGGGTTCCGACACCGTGATGGACCTCTCGACCGGCGCCAACATCCACGAGACCCGTGAATGGATTCTGCGCAATTCTCCCGTGCCGATCGGCACGGTGCCGATCTATCAGGCGCTGGAGAAGGTCGATGGCGTGGCCGAGAACCTCGATTGGGAGATCTTCCGCGACACGCTGATCGAGCAGGCCGAGCAAGGCGTCGACTACTTCACCATCCACGCCGGCGTCCTGCTGCGCTATGTGCCGCTGACCGCCAGCCGCGTGACCGGCATCGTCTCGCGCGGCGGCTCGATCATGGCCAAGTGGTGTCTGGCGCATCACGAGGAAAGCTTCCTCTATCGCCACTTCGAGGACATCTGCGAGATCTGCAAGGCCTACGACATCAGCCTGTCGCTGGGCGACGGCCTGCGCCCGGGCTCGGTGGCCGATGCCAATGACGCCGCCCAGTTCGGTGAGCTCGAGACGCTCGGTGAGCTGACCAAGATCGCCTGGCAGCACGATGTCCAGGTCATGATCGAAGGCCCGGGTCACGTGCCGATGCACCTGATCAAGGAGAACATGGACAAGCAGCTCAGCGAGTGTGACGAGGCGCCCTTCTACACCCTCGGCCCGCTGACCACCGACATCGCCCCGGGCTACGACCACATCACCTCCGGCATCGGTGCCGCGATGATCGGCTGGTTCGGCTGCGCCATGCTCTGCTACGTGACCCCCAAGGAGCACCTGGGCCTGCCCAACAAGGACGACGTCAAGACCGGCATCATCACCTACAAGATCGCCGCGCATGCCGCCGATCTGGCCAAGGGCCACCCGGGCGCGCAACGCCGTGACAATGCGCTCTCCAAGGCACGTTTCGAGTTCCGCTGGGAAGACCAGTTCAATCTGGGCCTGGACCCGGACACCGCGCGCAGCTTCCACGACGAGACGCTGCCCAAGGACTCGGCCAAGGTCGCCCACTTCTGCTCCATGTGCGGGCCGAAGTTCTGCTCGATGAAGATCACGCAGGAAGTGCGTGATTACGCCAATGAGCATGGTCTGACCGGCGATGCCGACAGCGTGATGGCCGGCATGCAGGAGCAGGCCGACAAGTTCAAGCGTGAAGGCAGCCAGCTCTATCAGGAGGTCTAGGCGAGCGCCTGATACACAGGAAAGCTGACTTTCCGAGCGACACAAAAAACGCCCCGACCAGTGATGGTCGGGGCGTTTTCGTCACATCCTGCCAGGGGCTCATGACATCTCATGAGCGTGACAGAAGGCTCACGTGCGGCTGGTGACTTCCAGCAGGTGATAACCGAACTGGGTCTTCACCGGGCCCTGAACCGTGTTGATCGGGGCGCTGAACACGACTTCGTCGAATTCCTTGACCATCATGCCCGGGCCGAAGGCGCCCAGATCGCCGCCACTGCGGCCGGACGGGCAGGAGGAGTGCTCGCGAGCGGCATCAGCGAAATCGCGGCCGTTCTCGATTTCGGTCTTGAGAGCTGCACACTGTTCTTCGCTGGAAACGAGAATATGACGCGCTGTGGCCTGTGCCATGTCTATCACCTGTCACTGATCGAATAAATGCCGCCGGCAATCACCGGCGGCGTGGCAGGACATTGTGGCCCAAGGCAGCGCTCGCCGCTAGCGTCGCGCGCCTCCCCACCTGCTCAGCAATGCCCCAGACACGCGAACGCCCACCCGGAAGACCGGATGGGCGTTGGGGACGCTCGCCTGAGAGCGTCGGCAGCAGTCGCTTACTTGGCGACTTTCTGCATGGCCTCGGAGGCGGACTTGGCGTTGCTTTCTGCCAGTTCCTGACCTTTCTTGGCGTATTCCTGGTTCAGCTCGACCACTTTCTGGGTGTCGTTCTGCAGCTTCTCGCCCAGAGTCTTGACGGTTTCCTGCTGCTCCTTGACGAAGTTCTTCAGACCTTCGCTGTCCTTGATCTCGAGCATGGAACGCGCCTGGGTCAGGGAAGCATCAGCATAGGACTTGGTCAGTTCCATCTGTGCGCCGATCAGCTTCTCGCTGTAATCGATGCTCAGGGCGCTGAACGCACGCAGCGGAGACAGGAACATATCGTCGAACTGCTGAGCGGACTTCTCGAAGTTGGCATTGAACATGTAGGCACCCTCCAGGGTATTGGCATCACGCTGAAATGAACCGGAGCGTTGCTCCGTTCGGTTATCAGGACTGAACCGGGCTGGTGCACCGTAGTGACCGAGCCATCATTATCAAGCCGTCACTATCAAGCCGTCGCGGTCAGATAGTGCTATCGACCAGGTTCCATCCTCGCTGCAACGCAGCATAAGACAGTCTTTGTTGCACTGCAACATCAAAAACATCGCAACGACTGATCTGTACGCCCTGGTTGATGCAGTTGCTTGATTGCACTGGAGAAAAACAATCAGAAGCCGAAAAGAAAATTGACGCCTTGGGGCCCCGTCATGCCACACACCACGCCCCTGGAACGCCAGGCTGGGCCAAAGTGCTGGAACAGAAGCCCGAAGCTGAAAGACTGAACTTGAGGAGAGCGCCGTGTTGCTGCGTCACTGGCATGAGGCGTCGCGACAGCGTTTGCAGAGCAGACGCCCGCCCAGCGCGCGTGCCTGATCTGCCTGGCGACAGAAGTCGACACTCTGGGTGGAAAGCCATCGCCGACAGCCCTGACAGCGCGGCAAGCCTTCCTCATCCTGCGACTGGGCGGAAGACGCGCCCTGCTGATTGTCGGCCACAGCCCCCGGCTGCTCGCCTGCCGCCTGCGGGCTCGTGGGGTCTTCTCGGCTATCCTGATCCGGGGCCTGGTGCCCGGGTTGCCAATGCGCGGCCTGCAGCCCTCGGCCCCCAAAACCGCACTGCCGTTTCAGGACAACCGTAGATGTCACGCCACGCTGGACCGCCAGCGTCGTGTCATCCGATGCCCCTTCCATGTCATCAGACTCTGCCGCCATGGCAGCGCTTTCGCCTGAGGCCCGCACCAGTTCTTCAGGCGATAGCGGCGGTTGCCATAGATAGGCCAGCGGGGATACCAGAGTGGCAGCGTCACCCTCCGTCGCGCGCGTGCCAGCGGCCAGGCCCAGCTCCGCCACCCAATCCGTATTGGGGGCCACATGCTGGGTCGCGATGGCGCGCCCCAGCTGGCGCAGACGGCGTTGATCGAGGCGGTGGGTAAAACTGCGCAACCGTGTCACGTAAGCGGTCTTGCCGCTCACCTGCAGGCACTGTCGCTTGAGGCGCGCGAAGGACAGCAGCGCACGACTGTCGACGATGTCTTCCGGCGGCCGACTGACCTGAGCCGCATCGGCCACCACGATGCGATAGCGCAATTGCGGCTGCAGGGTCATCCCAAGGCGAACAGGCAACAACGAGGAGGCCTCCAGCCATTGCACGATGGCGCGGCTACGCTCAGGGATCGTCTGCAAGGGACACGGCGTCACGGCATGCGCCATGACGCCATCTTCGCCTGAGGGTGTCTCGCCACCCTCAGAGACTCGTCCGCTATGGGCCAACAGCTCACCGAAGGGGGTGATCGAGAGCGTCAGATCAAAACAGGAGGCGTCCAGCACCCAGACCTGCATGAGGCTATTGATCAGCAGGTGATCGATCTCGATCACGCCCTCTGGCTGCGCTAGGCGCACATCATGCAGCACCACCCAATCATCCCGCGTCCCCAACAAGGCATCCAGCTGGCTTGCCAGCACACGGCGACGCGCCTGACGGGCACGTATCGCACGCAGGGCCTCCAGCACCTTGTGGCGCTCGGGCGCGGCAAGCGCAGCATCCTGCGCCAGCACCTCGAGCACCAGCAGGTCGTATTCCCGTGAATCGCAGTCCTTGATCAGCATGGGCGCCTCTGGATTAGAGCATTCATATATAACTCAGTGTAGTGCTCTATTCGCAATCTTTCTTGCCTCTGACTCTGCGGGAGAATCCGCCAGCGGATAGCGGATGACAGTGAAGAAGGCTGAGGGTCATCACTCCTGCGCTGTCTGAGGCGCGGGCTCCCGGTAGGGCAGCATTACCGTCACCTGCTGACGCGCCTTGCTGAGCCAACGTGCCTCCTCCTCGACCGCCTCTGCCACCGCCTCCTGAAGCCCGGGATGCATCAGCCAATGCAGCGACCCGGTGGCATATGCCGCGAAACCGCGGCTGATCTTGTGCTCTCCCTGGGTGCCGGGGTCGAAGCGCTTGAGCCCTCGCTGCAGGCAGAATTCGAGCCCCTGGTAATAGCAGACCTCGAAGTGCAGACAGTCGGCATGCACTTCGCTGCCCCACCAACGACCATACAGGCAATCACTGCCGATCAGACACAAGGCTGCCGCCACCGGCGCGCCCTGCTCATCACGCGCCTGCACCAGCAGCAACCGCTCAGGCATGCTGCGCCTGAGCTGCTGGAAGAAATCGAGCGGCAGATAAGGGCGCTGGCCGCGCTCGAGATAGGTCATGCAGTAGCAGCGGTAGAAGGCCTCGATGTCATCAGGGCCAATCTGCGCTCCCTCGAGCCTGGCCAGCGTGAAGCCTTGCTCGGCGACCTTGCGCCGCTCGCGACGGATCTCCTTGCGCCGTTTGGAGCGCAGACTCTCAAGCCAGGTGGCAAAGTCAGGCTCGCCGCGTGACTGCCAGTGATATTGCATCCCGGGTCGCGAAATCAGCTCCGGAATCGCCGCCTGCCAGTCTTGCCGCTCCTGTGCCGAGGCAAACAGCAGATGAAACCCGCTGTGCTCATAACGACGCAGCGCACTACCCGGCTCAGCCGCGGGTGCGATGCCGGCCTTGAGATGCGGCCACAACCACTCAAGCAAGGCACGCCGGGCTGCGGGCGACGCCAACTGCGACGAGGTGACAAGGCGTGGGCCATCGCTGGGAGTGAACGGCACGGCAGTCAACTGCTTGGGATAATAGCGCCCACCGGCCTGCTCCAGGGCCTCCGCCCACTGCTGATCGAACACATATTCGCCACGCGAGTGCAGCTTGAGATAGCGCAGCAGCCCCGCCAGCAAGCGGCCGTCGGCGTCTCGCACTACCAGATGGGCAGGATGCCAACCACTGGCGGCGCTGGCCGCACCGCAGCTTTCCAGCGCGCTCAGATAGGCATGCTGCAGAAAGGGATAGTCATCGCCTGCCAGCGCATTCCATTCACTGGCGGTGAGGGCGTCGAGGGAATCCAGCACCTCCAGGCGCCAGCCCTGCTTCTCTACGGCATCTGCGGCGCTCACAGCCTGCTGCAGGCCTGTCGCGGCCCCTGTCGCGTGTGCCGCCGACCCTGTCGCCGCCTCATCCTCTGCCTGCCATTGCCCTGTCACCGTACTCTCCTCATAGTCTTGCCATGCCCACCGCTGGTGCAGACATGCCGCACATCCCAGGACATGCTAGTGTGTCGCCATGATGCAGGACAACGAGACCCACATGACAGAGACTCCCACGCCGCCCGACGACACGTCCACGAGCGGCTCACAGACCCAGGGGCGCGCTCAAGAGTCCTCGCAAGGGCCCTCTCAAGGACCCTATGCGCCGACCCCGCCCGCGCAGGACACCCATGCCAGCACGAATCTCATGGCAGTGGCCGCCTTTGCCCTGAGCGTGCTCGGCTGCCTGCTCGCGCCTGCGGCACTCGGCGGCGTCGTGTGTGGCCACATTGCGCGCAGCCAGATCCGCCGCAGTGGCGAAGCCGGTGACAGCTGGGCCCTGGCCGGACTGATTCTCGGCTACCTGCTGATCGCCCTGTCGCTGGCCGGCCTGCTGATGTTCGGCGGCATGATGCTGACCATGTTCGGCATCATGGCCTTCAGCACCTGACCAGCGCCTGGGCACTCCGGCTTGAACGTGCAGCGCGCCTGCACGGATAATGCGTCGACATTGCTTCCCCGTGCCAGCAGGGCATGCCTGCCTCTCGCAGCGCCTGCCCTGCCAGCGATTCCGGTTCCCCCGAGCCGCCTTGATACTGAGCGAGCCTCGATGTTGTACTCGATTCTCGATAATGATTTCTACAAGTTCACCATGCAGAACGCCGTGGTGAAACTGTTTCCGTATGCGCGCGCTCGCTACGCCTTCATCAACCGTGGCGAACATTCGTTCCCGCCGGGGTTCGGCGAGGCCTTGCGCATCGCGGTAGACAACATGGCCGAACTGGCATTGAGCGTGGAAGAGAAATCCTTCCTCGAGCTTCACTGCCCCTTCCTGGACCCGACCTACCGCGACTTCCTGGCGGGTTTCCGCTTCGATCCCTCCGAAATCACCATCACCCAGACCGGTGATGAGCTGGAGGTGCATATCGAAGGCTACTGGTATCGCACCATCCTGTGGGAAGTCCCGCTGATGGCGATGATCAGCGAGCTCTGGTATCAGCTGGGCGGAGATCAACGCGACAGCGATCAGGCCCTGCGCGACAGCACCCTGGCCAAGATCGAGCACTACAAGCGACTCGGCATCCGCGTGGCGGAATTCGGCACTCGTCGTCGTCACTCCTACGATGTGCACGACAAGGTGGTCGCGGGCCTCAAGGACCACGGCCGCGGCTGCTTCATCGGCACCAGCAACGTGCACATGGCGCAGCGCCACGGCATCAAGCCGATCGGCACGCACGCCCATGAGTGGTTCATGTTTCATGCCGCGCGCTTCGGCTTCAAGATGGCCAACATTCTGGCGCTGGAGAACTGGGTCAAGGTCTATCGCGGTGACCTGGGGATCGCCCTGTCTGACACCTTCACCAGCCAGGCCTTCTTCAAGAGCTTCGACAAGAAGTTCGCCAAGCTGTTTGACGGCGTGCGCCACGACAGTGGTGACCCCATCGACTTCGCCGAGACCACCATCCGTCACTATGAGTCGCTGGGGATCGACCCCAAGACCAAGACCATCGTGTTCTCCGATGGTCTGGACACCGACAAGGTCGATCGCATCGTGCGCTACTGCGCCGGGCGTATCGGCATGTCGTTCGGCATCGGCACCAACTTCACCAATGATGTCGGCCCGCAGCCGATGAACATGGTGATCAAGATGACCGAAGCCCGTCCCGAGGGTCAGGAATGGGTGCCGGTGATCAAGCTGTCGGACGTCTCGAGCAAACACACCGGCGACCCCGACATGATTCGTCTGGCGCACCAGGTGCTGTCACTCAAGGAGCTGGATTGAAGCGCACGCTCAGCGATCGCTGAACGCCTTGCCATGGCCTCCTGCCAGAGACCTTGAAACAGGCTCATGAAATAGCTTCTAGAACCCCCCCCATGAAAAAGCCCGCCCGGAAACCTCCCGGGCGGGCTTTTTCATGTCGATCACCTTCAGCACCGGTGACGACGGCTCAGGTCTTGACGGACTTCTTCGGTGTCTTGAAGACCTCATTGAACAGGTTGAGCATGACCTGCCAGGAAGCCGAATCCGCGGCCGCGTCATAGCCCAGCGGCAGATCGTACTTGGCCGCCTTGGCATCCGATTCCGGATTGGTGAAGGCGTGCTTGGCGCCCGGATACTGTATCAACGTGGTGCGCGTCTCGAGTGACTGGAAGGTCGCGACCAGCTTGTCGAGATCCTCCTGCGGCACCAGCGTATCGGCCGCGCCATTCTGGATCACGACCCGGCCGGCAAACGGCTCGGGCTCCGTCACGGCAATCGACGGGCTGCCATGGAAGCTGACGACCGCCTTGAGCGGTGCTCCGGTCAGCGCCATGTTGAGCACCACGGCACCGCCGAAGCAGTAGCCGATCGCCGCCATGCGCTCGCCATCGACTTCCGGGCGTGAGCGCAGCACCGCCAGCGCCGAATTGAAGCTGGATTCGGCCTTCGGCCAGTCACTCATCACCGCAGAGGAGAAGGCACCTGCCTCCTTGGGGTGCTCGGCCGTGCGCCCACCGCCATACATGTCGACGGCCATGACCACGTAGCCAAGTCCTGCCAACTGTTCGGCGCGCTTGCGGGCGTAGCTGTTCAAGCCCCACCACTCATGCACCAGCAGGATACCGGGACGGCGCCCCTGCGCCTTGGCATCGCGTGCGATCAGGCCTACGTGCTCCTCACCATTGGCCCGATAGGTCACCGTCTCCGTCACCACCTGCGGCCCCTCGAGACGATTGACCAGCGGTGCATCCTCGGCGGCCATGGCCTGTCCGGCGGAAAATACCGACTGTGCAAACAACAGGGTGCCAGCGCACCAGCCACGTAACATTCGCATCGCCTACTCCTTGTATGACGTGATCCACTTGCATGACGCGATCCACAACCCGAGACACCGGCTGCAGGTGTGCCCGATTGATCACCGGCATTGGCTCAATTGTCCTCGCTCAAGGACTGCGATGCCAGTACCACCCGATCGCGACCGCTGCGCTTGGCACTGTAGAGCGCCATATCGGCACGGTGCAGGTAGCCATCCCGGGTCTCCCCCGGCAGCGGTGTCGCCACTCCCATGCTGATGGTGCAGCGCAGTGTCAGCGACTTGAAGCGCACCTCCAGCGCCGCGATCTGCTGTCGCAGGCGCTCGGCCATGCCGACACCGGTGGCGGTACCGGCATCGGTGAGCAGGACGGCAAACTCCTCGCCGCCCAGACGCGCAAAGCAGTCATCGCGCCGCAGCTGGGCACGACACGCCTCGCCAAGACTGATCAGCACCTGATCGCCCGCCGCATGGCCGTGAGTGTCATTGACGCGCTTGAAGTGGTCGATATCAAACAGGATCAACGCCATCTGCTCCCGCGATGACGAGCTCAGCAGGGTATCGAGCGTGTCGAGGAAGCTGGCCCGGGTCATGGCGCCGGTCATGGCGTCCGTCATCGCTTCATGCTCACGGCGCTGTTCGACCAGCTTGCGCTCATGAATGTTGCGCGACACCGACAGCACGCGTTGATACCGCCCGGTGACGGGGTCCATCGAGGGCGTCGAGATCGACTCGAACCACAGCGTATGCCCGGCCTTGTGTTGAATCCTGAAGTCGATTCGAAACACCTCGCCGAGACAGGCGGCACGATGGACCTCCTGCGCGATGCGCAGCATGTCATCGGGATGGATCAGCTGCTTGATCTCCTGGCCGATGATCTCCTGCGGGCGATAACCGCAGAGCTTTTCCACCGAGGGGCTGATGTACTGACAGATGCCATGGGAGTCCTCGATGCTGACCAGATCGCTGACGGAGTTGAGGATGAAGCGATAGCGCTCCTCGCTCTGGCGCAGTTCATCCTCGATACGGTATCGGACGGTGGCATCATCACAATAGCCATTCCAGATTACGCCGCCCTCGGGGGAGTCGATCACCTGCGGCAACCCGACACACGCCAGCCTGCGCTCCTGACCATCCGGATGCTGATAGCGTATCTCCGCCTCCCAGGGCGATTGCTGCCGGGCACTGGTCTGCAGTGACATGAGCAGCTGCTCACGCTCGCGACCCGCAATGCGCGCCAGCAGCAGCATGGGGTCGTCGATGACGGCCTGCGGGTCGAGCCCCAGCACTTGCGAGGCAACTGGCGAAAGGTAGGTATAACGCAGCTCACCCTCCCGACTCAGGCGACACTGGAAGACGACGCCGCGCATCTGCTGGACAAGGTTGTCCAATTGGCGCCGATGCGCTTCGCGCTGGGTGACATCACTGAGCTTGCCGAGCACGGCGGTGGCCTCTCCCGCAGGCGAGTAACTCAGCTGCATGTCATCCTGGAGATAGCGCTTGCGCCCATCCACATGCACGAAGGCGTAACACAGACTCAGACGACTATGGCGCTCCCGCACGGCCTCGCCGAAGCGCTGCTGACAGATGGTCAGCTCATCCGGCGCCAAGCGGGCTTGCCAGAGGCCCGGGCTTGCCATCAGCAGGTCATGCGAGAGCCCGGTGAGCGCCTCGCTGCCTGCCGACAGATACTCCAATTCCTCTGGCGGCCATTCACCAGCGGTCGCGTAGTGCGCGCCGGGCGTCTCATCCACCCGCCGCGCCAGACGCTGCTGTTGATCGATCACATGCTCGAGACGTTGATGTACCTGGGTGATGTCGCGCGCCATCACGGCCACCTGACGCCCCTCGTCGGCGAGTGAGCGTCCCAGACTGACCATCTGCACGGACAACCTGGATTCCCCCCGCGGCAGCGACAGACTGATATCGCATTGCCAGGGTTCGGCTCTCTCCAGGCTACGCAGAACATGAGGGAGGTAGAGGTGCTCAAGCGAGAGGCGGGAATGCGCACAGGCCGCATCGTGATAAAGGTGCCAGGCCGGGTTGGCATGACTGATCACCAGGCTTTCATCCTTGAGCAGCAGGATCGCCATTGGGTCACGGCTGCGCACCATCATCAGACGATAGGCACGCGCCAGCTGCTGCTCCTGCTCATTGGCCTTGTCACGCTGCGTGATATCCGTCACTCGTCCACACAGCGGATGCCCCACGCCAGAACTCCACAGACATTCCTCGAGCAACAACAGCTGACCGCTGCGGTCGCGCATGCGATACGTCGTACGCTCGACCCGCCCCATCGAGGCGCGAAAGTCACTCAACCGCTGCCGGTCGGCGGTGATCACCAGCGAAAGCCAGAGCTCCGGCTGCTTGAGAAAATCCCGCACCGTATATCCCAGCAGGCGTTCCGCCGCTGCATTCATGGCAATCAAGCGCTGACCATCAGCACTGAGCGTGAACAACACATCTGCCACGACAGCATAATGATGCTGCAGCAAACGACTATCCGCGAATGATTCAGGCAACGTGAAACCCCTTCTCTGTCATGCGGTTTGCTCAAGAATGCCCTATCCATGGCGCTGGCAGCCAGCAGTACCCCCAACGCTTGGTTGCGCGAGGATCCGAGCAGATGACGGCATATGAACGATTGCGACCTTTGCCTTTGCGTCTGACTATCTCCCTTATCGGCAGCGCACGCGCAATGTTGTGGGCGAATATCACGCAAGCGGCGCCGAAGGGAAAACCTCAGGATGCAAAAAGCCCGAAGCATAAGCTTCGGGCTTTTTGGGGAGCTCACATTGACCAGACCTGGCCCTGAACAGAGCTGTTCTTGAACAGAGCAAGCCTTGAACAGAGCAAGCCTTGAACAGAGCAAGCCTTGAACAGAGCAAGACTTGAACAGACTTGGCCTGAAAAGATCTAGCCTTGCGCGGAACGCGGCATGGCATCGTCGATGAGCGCGGAGGACGGGGCGTCAGGTGCGCCGCTGCGGCCGTCGTTGCTCTCGCCAGCCGGCTGGGCAGTAGCGCGCGGGGCCTTGCGCTTGTGACGCCGCGACTGCCTGCTGTCCTTGTCCTGCTGGGCGGAAGGCGCCTTGACCGGCAGGCGCGCCCGCAGGTGCTCGAGCAACGCGCGAAAATCATCCGGCTCCATGCCGATGCGCTCCGCTGCGGCACTTTCCTGCCATAGCACATAGATCGCCGGCTGCTCACGCCCCAGGTCCATACCCACGACCTTGCCCTCGCGCTGGGTACGCGGGTCGCGCAAGGTAGCACCGATCAATTCATGAGCTTCGCGGATGGCATCGTGCATCTGAGACAGCCTGCTGTGGAAGTCGAGATAACTGCCGGAAAGTGTGCGGCAGTGTGGCAATACCTTCCCTGAATTGCGCACAACAATGGATCACTCGCAGGCCATATGACCGCCTGCATGATTTGACGTTGTCATGACCTGGCTCGCCGATAGACGCAAGGCCAACAGGTGCGAAGTGTAACACACCGCCACAGTTTCGCTAATTTCACTCGACCGTGAATTACGATGACGACATGTTGACCACCTTTCTCGACGTATCAGTGCACGTTTCACGCCACCTGATCCAACTCTGTCGCGATCGTGCTCAGAAAAGTTGCCATAAGGTCACGCCATTGACGCAAGGCAACGACACTTTGCGCCTTGAAGCATCTCCCGCACTTTTATGGTGCGCAAAAAAAACCTCTCCCATTGGGAGAGGTTCAAAAATGGATGACGCGATGTCATTCCGAGCAGCATCGAAGCCGGTCTTGGCGCCAACCCTGACCGACCACCGATTCAAAGGGGACGAATGGCATTGCCTTGTCCGTGGAGCCTGAGCGCGACGCGAGAATCCTCGGGCCACTCGTCCTCACCTGTTGGGAGCCTGCCCTCCTGTCTTGCCGACAGACTGACAGACTCCCGAATTCTTGCTGTCCCGCGCGGCCTTGTCGGTTGATCGATGAGGGATCAACGGCCGCGCGGGACTCACCAAGCGCTTACTTGGCGGCTTGCATTGCCAGCGCAGTGTCGAGCATACGGTTGGAGAAGCCCCACTCGTTGTCGTACCACGCCATGACCTTGACCAGGCGATCTTCGCTGACGCGAGTGTGATTGCTGTCGAAGGTGGAAGAGTGTGCATCGTGATTGAAGTCGATGGACACCAGCGGCAGCTCGTTGACGGCCAGCACGCTGGAGCCTTCGGCGGCCTTGGCCACGATGGCGTTGATCTCTTCGATGGAGGTATCACGCGACGCGGTGAAGGTCAGATCGACCAGCGACACGTTGATGACCGGCACGCGGATCGCCAGACCATCCAGCTTGCCGTTCAGTTCCGGCAGCACCAGACCCACCGCCGCGGCGGCACCGGTCTTGGTCGGGATCATGGAATGGGTCGCGCTGCGGGCACGGTACGGGTCGGAGTGGTAGACATCCGACAGGTTCTGATCGTTGGTGTAGGCGTGAATGGTGGTCATCAGGCCATTCTCGATGCCGACTTCATCATTCAGCGCCTTGGCGACCGGCGCCAGGCAGTTGGTGGTGCAGGACGCGTTGGAGACGACCTGATGCTCGGCCTTCAGCACATCTTCGTTGACGCCGAACACGACAGTCGCATCGGCATCGCCGCTCGGCGCGGAGATCAGCACACGCTTGGCGCCGGCTTCGATGTGCTTGGCAGCGGCAGCACGCTTGGTGAACAGACCGGTGCATTCCATCACCAGGTCGATGTCCAGGCTGGACCACGGCAGCTGGGCCGGGTCACGCTCGGCCAGGATGCGGATCTTGTCGTCACCGACGAACAGATTCTCTTCGTCGTGCGAGACGGTTTCGGCGAAACGGCCGTGGACGGTATCGCGGCTCAGCAGGTGAGCGTTGAGCTTCGGATCACCCAGATCATTGATGGCGACGACCTGGATACGATCGTTGTACTGACCTTCATACAGCGCACGCAGCACGTTGCGACCGATGCGACCAAAACCATTGATGGCGACGCGTAATGTCATGACTCAACTCCTGTGGCGTATGGCGGGTGCAGGACCAGACCTGATCCAGGAACGAAAGCCTGCAATGCGTTCCGTGAAATTATCCTACACGCTTTTCCCATAATTTGGCCGAAAGTCGTCCAGTCTTCAAGCAGTTTTTTTGTTAAATTTACCGAATATTCCGAACAAAACCGTTTCTCGAGCGCTATGACGCGCTACTGTAGGCTACCCCGGTAACCGAACGACGCGACACGAGTGAGGCCAGAGGCTTTACACCGCCATCACCACTGGATAGCGTCGCCGGATAGCAGCACGCCCACACAGCGGGAAACGCTTTCTTTCGCCAGCCTCGGCGCCCTGCGCCGCCTGATACATGAGGTAAGAGCATGTCAGTCAACCAGACCGTAGAGCACGTGACCCAGCGCATCATCGACCGCTCCCGCGAACGCCGCGCCGCCTATGAGCAGTTGATGGAAAGCCAGCAGCGCCGCGGTGTACACCGCTCCGAGCTCTCCTGTGGCAACCTGGCGCACGGCTTTGCCGCCTGTGGCGAGACCGACAAGAATCGTCTCAAGCTGATGAACTCGGCCAACCTGGGCATTATTTCGTCATATAACGACATGTTGTCCGCCCACCAGCCGTTCGAGGACTATCCGCGCATCATCAAGGAAGCCGTCCAGGCGATGGGCTCCACCGCCCAGTTCGCCGGCGGCGTGCCCGCGATGTGCGATGGCGTGACCCAGGGTCAGCCGGGCATGGAGCTGTCACTGTTCTCCCGCGACCTGATCGCCATGGCCGCCGCTGTCGGCCTGTCGCACAACATGTTCGATGGCGCCCTGTTCCTCGGCGTGTGCGACAAGATCGTCCCGGGCCTGTTCATTGCCGCCGCACGCTTCGGCCACCTGCCGACACTGTTCGTGCCGGCAGGCCCGATGCCCTCCGGCCTGCCCAACAACGAGAAGGCGCGTGTCCGCCAGCTGTTCGCAGAAGGCAAGGTCGGCCGCGATGCGCTGCTGGAAGCCGAGTCCGCTTCCTACCACAGCCCGGGCACCTGCACCTTCTATGGCACCGCCAACTCCAACCAGCTGATGGTCGAGCTGATGGGCCTGCACCTGCCGGGCGCGTCCTTCGTCAATCCGGGCACGCCGCTGCGCGAAGCCCTGACGCGTCACGCCGCCGAGCAGACCATCCGCAACAGCGAAGTCGGCGGCGACTACCGTCCCTTCTATCGCCAGATCGATGCCCGCGCCATCGTCAATGCCATGGTCGGCCTGCTGGCTTCCGGCGGCTCCACCAACCACACCCTGCACCTGGTCGCGATGGCCGGCGCTGCGGGCGTGACCATCACCTGGGATGACTTCACCGAGCTTTCCGCGGTGGTACCGAGCCTGACGCGCATCTACCCGAACGGCCAGGCCGACATCAATCACTTCCAGGCGGCCGGCGGCATGAGCTTCCTGATCCGTGAACTGCTCAAGGCGGGTCTGCTCCACGACATCCCCACCCAGGACGGCGGCACCCTGGCCGGCTATGTCCGCGAGCCCTTCCTCGAGAACGGCAAGCTGGTCTGGAAGGACGGCCCCACCGACAGCCTCGACGAGGATGTGCTGCGTCCGGTGGCCAACCCGTTCGCCCCGACAGGCGGCCTGACCGTACTGGACGGCAACCTCGGCCGCGGCGTGATCAAGGTCTCCGCCGTCAAGGAAGAGCATCGTCTCGTCGAGGCGCCGGTGAAGCTGTTCAGTGACCAGGATGAGATGAAGGCCGCCTTCGAAGCCGGCGAGCTTGAGCAGGACATGGTCGCCGTGGTGCGCTACCAGGGTCCGCGTGCCAACGGCATGCCGGAACTGCACAAGCTGACGCCCTACCTCGGCATTCTGCAGGACCGCGGCTTCAAGGTCGCACTGGTGACGGATGGCCGCATGTCTGGCGCCTCGGGCAAGGTCCCGGCCGCCATTCACATGACGCCGGAAGCGCTCGACGGCGGCCCGCTGGCACGCCTGCGCGAAGGCGACGTGGTCCGCCTGGACGCCAATGCCGGCACCCTCACGGCGCTGGTCGATGAAGCCGAATGGGCCGAGCGCGAGGCCGAGACCATCACTCGCGACAGCTATCATCACGGCCTGGGCCGCGAGCTGTTCTCCGGCATGCGTTCACTGGTCGGCGGTGCCGAGGAAGGCGCCTCCAGCTTTGCAGGCTACGGAGACCTGCCGGGCAGCGGCCACGACCTGATGTGATGGGCGCACCCTGTCACTCTCCTGAGGCACTGACGCAAAGGAAGGATGCCGGACGATGACCCGCGACACCTCCCATCGCCTTGCTCTGGTAGGCGATATCGGTGGCACCAATGCCCGGCTGGCACTTGTCCAGCCGGGCAGCCACACCCTGCAGCACATCCAGACGCTCGCCTGCGCCGAGCATGCCGGACTCGAGGAGGCCATCCAGGCCTACTATCGGATGCTGGGCCTGTCGGAGGCCGAGCAACCCGTCGAGGCCTGCCTGGCCTTCGCCTGCCCCGTGCATGATGAACGCGTCAGCATGACCAACAATCACTGGACGTTTCTCAAGCGCGAGGTGCGCGAATCATTGAAGCTTGAGCGCTTCAAGTGCCTCAATGATTTCACCGCCATGGCGCTGGGCGTGCCCCACATCGAGGCCAGCGAACGCCTGGCCATCGGTGAGGAGCTCACCGAAGGTAGTGGCGATGCGGCCTCGCCACGCCTGGTGATCGGCCCCGGCACCGGGCTGGGTGTCGCGGGTCTGGTGCGCGGCACGCACAACTGGATCCCGCTCGCGACCGAAGGGGGGCATGCAAGCTTCGCCCCCACCGACGAGATCGAGGATGGTCTGCTCGGCATCTTCCGCCGTCGCCATGGTCGCGTCTCGGTGGAGCGCCTGCTGTGTGGCCAGGGCATGCTCGAGATCTATCAGGCCCTGGGCGAGCTTCGCGGCCTGCCGACTCCCCTCGACAGTGCGGCCAGCGTCAGCCAAGCAGCGCATGAGCACCTGCATCACGATGAACCGCAGAATGCTCTCGCCTTTGATGCCGTGATGCGCTTCATGAAGATTCTTGGCGCGGTCGCCGGCGATGCGGCACTCACGCTGGGGGCGCGTGGCGGGGTCTATCTGTGCGGTGGCGTGCTGCCGCGCAACCTGGATCTGCTGATGCGCAGCGATTTCCGACACGCCTTCACCGACAAGAATCGTCTGAGCCGTTACAATGCCGCGATACCCACCTGGGTGGTGACCGCGCCGTGGACCGGCCTGCTGGGCGCCGCCGAGGCTCTGCACAATGAAGAGGTGGCATGATGCACCGCCACCTCCTGAACCATCGAGGTAGCTCGAGATGATCCCCGAAAGTCTGCGCGCACTGATCGCCGACACCGCTGGCCAACGCACTGTCGAATGGCAGGGCCGCTCGCTGTTGATCCTCAACCAGGAGTGGGGCGAGCTGGTGGTCTGCCACCAGGGGGCTCAGGTGCTGCACTATCAGCCGACGGGCGATTCTCCCTGGCTGTGGGTGACGGAAACGCCCGCCGCCCTGCCGGGCAGCATTCGCGGCGGCATTCCGCTGTGCTGGCCCTGGTTCGCGGATGAATTCCCCGAGGGCGAAAGCGAACTGCACGGCCCCGCTCGCAAGGCCGACTGGCGCATCGATGCGGTGGACGAGGAAGACGAAGGCGTCGAGATCCATGCCTCACCGGTCTCAGCGCTGCACGCCGCCCTCTCTCCGCGCGTGGTGATCTTTGCCAGCCGCCGCTTCCTCAAGGTCGAGCTGATCACGGAAAACCGTGGCGAGGCCCCGATCAAGATGACCGGCGCGCTGCATACCTACTTCGCAGTGGCGAATGCCTTCGAGTGTCGCGTCACTGGTCTGGCCGGCGCCAGCTACCTGGACAAGCGCCAGGACTTCTCGCGCTTCGACCAGCAGGGCGAACTGGGCGTGCGCGGCCCGCTGGACCGCATCTACCAGACCAGCCAGATTCAGGTGCTCGAAGACGGCAAGCGTCAGCTGCGCATCGCCAAGCAGGGCTCTGACTCCACGGTGGTCTGGCATCCCGGGGACGCGCCGCCGGCCGACACCAGCGTCGAGAATGCGCGCAGCTTCCTGTGTGTCGAGACCGCCTGCACGCGCCTCGACCCGGTCTGGCTGCCGCCGGGCGCTCAGCATCTGCTGGCTCAGCACATCTCACCGCTGAGTGGTGATGAGGCAAGCGGCGTGTGAATGACAGCCGGCCACGCGGCTCACGGCGTGGCCGGCACCTTGCGCACCTTGTCGACCAACCGAGAGCGCCAAGCGCCTGAATCGTGTCATCGACACGACTGCCGGCTGACAGTGACTCTCGCCTCACCTGCAAGCGTGCGTCGGGCCGCCACAGAATGCGACCCGCCCCGATGAACTTCAACAACCCATACGATGGACACTTCCATGCTGCAATTGACCCGTAGTGTTTCCTGGCAGGCGCTGACCCGGCTGGGCGAGGTGACCCGCAACGACCGCATCCGCGATTACTTCGCGGCGGATCCCAAGCGCTTCGAGAAGATGAGCCTGCGCGTCGGCGGCCTGTTTCTCGACTACTCCAAGCACCACATCTCCGATGAGGTGATGGAGGCGCTGGTCGAACTGGCTGAGCACTCTGCACTCGTTCAACGTCGCGCGCAGATGTTCTCCGGCGACATCATCAACGTCACCGAGAATCGCCCGGTGCTGCACACCGCACTGCGCAGCCAGACCAACACGCCGGTCATCGTCGATGGCAAGGACGTGATGCCGGAAATCCACAAGACGCGCGAGCAGATCCGCGCCTTCTCGGAAGCCGTGCGCAGCGGTGAGTGGAAAGGCTTCGACGGCCAGCGGATTCGTGACGTGGTCAACATCGGCATCGGCGGCTCTGATCTGGGCCCCAACATGGCCTGCCGTGCGCTGCTCAAGCATCGCCACCCGGAAATCAATTTCCACTTCGTCTCCAACGTCGATGGCAACCACATCCAGAAGGTGCTCAAGCGTCTGGATCCGGCCACCACGCTGTTCATCGTCTCCACCAAGACCTTCTCCACCCAGGAAACCCTGCTCAACGCCAAGACGGCGCGCCGCTGGTTCCTGGAGCACGCCGGTCAGGATGCCGACGTCGGCGCCCACTTCGTCGCGGCTTCCACCAACCGCAAGGCGGCCAAGGAATTCGGCATTCGCGAAGAGAACGTCTTCGAATTCTGGGCCTGGGTTGGCGGTCGCTACTCCATGTGGTCTTCCATCGGCCTGCCCATCGCCCTGTCCATCGGCTATGAAGGCTTCATGGAGCTGCTGGAAGGCGCCCACGAGATGGACCAGCACTTCATCAATGCGCCGATGGCCGAGAACATGCCGGTCCTGATGGCGCTGATCGGTATCTGGTACATCAACTTCATGGGCGCCGAGACCCAGGCAATCGTGCCTTACGACCAGGCCCTGCATCAGCTGCCCGCCTTCCTGCAACAGCTGGACATGGAATCCAACGGCAAGTCGGTCGACATCTTCGGCCGTCCGGTGGACTACAAGACCGGCCCGATCGTCTGGGGCGAGACCGGCTCCAACGGCCAGCATGCCTTCTTCCAGCTGCTGCACCAGGGCACGCGCTACGTGCCCATCGACTTCATCGCCTCACTGAAGCCGGAGCCGGGTACCGAAGAGCACCACTTCGCGCTGATCACCAACATGCTGGCTCAGGCCAACGCCTTCATGGAAGGCAGCCAGGATGGCAGCAACCTCGATCCGCACTACAATTGCCCGGGTAACCGCCCGTCGAGCACCCTGCTGCTGGATGAGATGACACCGCGCAATCTCGGCGCACTGATCGCCCTCTACGAGCACAAGGTCTTCGTGCAGGGCGTGATCTGGAACATCAACTCCTTCGACCAGTGGGGCGTGCAGCTCGGCAAGCGCATCGCCGGGGAAATCAGCGCGCGTATCGATACCGACGTGAAGGCCTTCGATCCGTCCACCCAGGGCCTGCTGGCGCTGGTCCGCGAGCACTTCCCTGCCGGTGGCGCCACCCAGGCGGATGACAGCAACGACAAGCCGGGCAAGAAAGCCAAAGGCTCCACGACGACCACTCGCAAGGAAACCTCCTCCTGATGACTCCGGTAATCGCGTTCGGCGAAGCGCTCGTCGACATGCTCTCCAACAAGCTCGGCGGCCAGGCCGTCGAGCAGGAAACCTTCACGCCCTACGCGGGCGGCGCACCGGCCAACGTCGCGGTGGCCTGTGCCCGCCTCGGCCTGCCGAGCCACTTCGTCGGCATGCTGGGTCAGGACAGCTTCGGTGACTTCCTGCACGACGAACTGAGTGCTCATGGCGTGCAGATGGATCACGTCAAGCGCACCAGCCATGCACGCACCGCACTCGCCTTCGTGTCTCGCGATGAAGAGGGTGAACGCCGCTTCGACTTCTATCGTCCGCCGGCCGCTGACCTGCTGTTCCGTCCGGAGCACGCCGGGCCTGAGCTGTTCGCGACACCCGCCATCTTCCACCTGTGCAGCAACAGCCTGACCGACGCCGGCATCGCGGACACCAGCTTCGTGCTGGCGTCACGCGCGCGTGCTGCAGGCTCTCTGGTCAGCGTGGATGCCAATCTGCGTCACAACCTGTGGCCGAACCAGCAGGTCGATGTGACCCTGGTCACGCGTCTGCTGGACAACGCCGACATCCTCAAGCTGTCCCAGGAAGAGGTCGAGGCACTGACCGGCAGTCAGCCGCAGACCGACTGGCTCGAAGCGCGCCTGAAGGCCGGTGTGCGCCTGATCGTGCTCACCGATGGCCCGGGCGTGATCCGTGCCCTGGTGCGCAAGCAGAGCGGCGACATCGAGACCGTCAGCATCACGCCGCCCACCGTCAAGGCGGTCGATACCACGGCCGGTGGCGACGCCTTCATCGGGGGCTTCCTGTCAGCCCTCAGCGAAGCCGGCATCAATGCCGACAACCTGAGCGACTGGTGCGAAGACGAGAGTCATCTCAACGCCGCACTGGAGCGTGCTGCAGCCTGCGGCGCCTTCGCCGTGACTCGCCCGGGTGCCTATGCTGCACTGCCCAAGCGTGAAGACCTCGACGCCATGAAATGATGGCCGGATAATTTCGCTGACCGGTTATCCGCCAGCGCTATCATTTCCCTGAGAGGCACATGATAAAAGCCCCTTTGATCAACAGATCAAAGGGGCTTTTTCGTGACCATGACGCTCATGCTTGTGCACTGACTACCCTCCCTTCATCGGACAGGGAGTCAGCCATCACGGTAGTGACAGACGTAAAAAAGCCGGCCCCGAGGACCGGCTTTCGTTAGCTTGCTAGACGATTGAAGACGTCTTAGAAGCCGTAGTAGATGCCAACTGCAGCGCCGTCACCGGCGTCGCCAGCACGATCCAGCTGACGATATTCGACATAGGTGTACATCGCGGAAGAGATGTTGTAAGTCACACCCAGGTTGAATTCATTGAAGCTGTCATCGCCATATTCGGTAGCATAGTTGGACTGATCTTCAGCATCGACGTACTGGTAAGCACCGTAGACATCGCCCATGCCGTAGCCGTAACGTGCACCGATACCATAGAAGTCGACATCGGTGTCATCTTCTTCACCGGCGAAGCGCTCAGCCTTGATAGCAACGCGCAGTGCATCGACGGTGTACTGACCGGTGATACCGTACTGGTCACCAAGGTCTTCGCCAGTAGCGCTGTTGGCTTCGAACTGATCCAGGTTGTCATACACAGCGGCGAGGGAGAAACCACCGACAGTGTACTTGGCGCCTGTAAAGAAGGATGCCTGGTTGGAGTTGGAGATATTGTCATCGCCATCTACAGAGTCGCCATCACCCTTGAAGTTGGAACCGACGGCAAACTGCAGGCCACCCATGACCGGAGACATGTACTGCAGCTTGTCACCCTCACGCAGCGCAGCATCATTACCACCTTCACCGGAGTCGCTACCTGCCGCGAGCGCGGTGCCTGAATCACTCAGATCGAAGAATTCATTGTTGGTGATCGGATCCTGGATCCAGTCGTCCATCAGCGGATCCCAGGAACCGATACGTGCATCACCGAAGGAGCCCTTGGCACCGACGTAAGCTTGGTCGCCGCCGTCAAGACCACCATTCTTGGCTTCATCAGCGTCGTATTCCCACTCGGCCTTGAAGTAACCGACGATATCGTCGTTGATCTTGTGCTCGCCTTTGGCACCGAAGGTAGAACCATTGTCGCCAAGCTCGCTATCTTCAGCACCGTTGTACTGATCGATATAAGAGTATGCCAGCTGAACGTTACCGTAGATGTCCAGCTTGGTACCGTCCTGGTTGTAGACGGTAGCAGCGGAAGCAGAAGTAGCAGCCAGGGCAGCAGCGCCGGCGATGGCAGTAGCCAGAAGTGTCTTTTTCATCGCGATAGTTCCTTAACTAGCGTTAACTGTTCGATCGTGTCTGCCGGTGGCAGTGACCAAGGTTCCGGGCGCTTGATGACGCCTCTAAAACTCTGTGGCCTAGTTATTATCCAATGCTCGCAGGGAAACCATATACCGGGCTTTCAGGATGTGCAACAGAAAAAAACACTGTTTTCGATCACCACTCCTGAACCTATCCATCGGTCGGTTGTCTGGCGTGAGCATACTCTAGGGCTCAAGAATGAAGGATTCATGACAACCATGCGTCTTGACGCGGATTCCTGCATCACCGAGCGCATCGCTGAGCGTTAATCTCGGGTTCATTGTGGAAAAACCTCGCTTGCGACAAAAGTCGCAGAACAAATACCCGTCAACTGCTGTGCTTGTATGATGCCAAGTTGTGGTTTCCTCTCAGCTTTATCTTCATGAAAGGCACCGTCCCTGTGCCAATGATTCATTCATGAGTCTGCTATCAAGATCGGTCATCAAGCTGGGTCATCAAATCCAGTCAACAAGCCCAGTCGCCCTCCCTGTCATCAAGCTCTGTCATCAAGCTCTGTCATCAAGCCCTGTCATCAAGCCCTGTCATCAATCAATCTTTCCATCGCACCTTGTCAGCAGGCAGTGATCCTCAACTGCTCAACCAGTTGGGCAGGAACAGCGAGATAGCCGGCACATAGGTAATCAACACCAGGAACAGCAGCAACAGCGACAGCCACGGCAATGCTGCCCGAATGACCCAGGTCATCGGCTTGCCGGTGATCCCCGCCGTCACGAAGAGGTTCAGACCCACGGGGGGTGTCAGCATGCCGATCTCCATGTTGACCACCATGATGATGCCGAGATGGATCGGGTCGATCCCCAGCTGCGTCGCGATGGGGAACAGGATCGGCGCCATGATCAGCAGGATGGCCGAGGGCTCCATGAAGTTGCCCGCCGCCAGCAGCAGCAGATTCATCACGATCAGGAAGCCCCACGCCGGCAGCCCCCAGCCGATGATGGTTTCGGCGATGGTGTGCGGAATGCGCTCCGTGGTCAGTACATGCGCGAACAGCATCGCGTTGGCGATGATGAACAGCAGCATCATCGAGACGCGCGCGCCATCCAGTACCACCTTCTTGACCTCCTGATCGGTGAAGGACCCCAGAAGCCCGGCAGGCACCTGCCACAGCGCGCGCAACCCCGCACTCCCCCAGGCTTCGTTGCCCTTGCGCCACGGCACGTTCTTCAACGGCCCCATGTCGCGATAGCCCACCACGGCGATGAACCAGGCATACACCGTGGCCACGGCTGCGGCTTCGGTGGGACTGGCCACGCCACCATAGATCGAGCCCAGCACGATGAAGATCAACATCAGACCGCCCATGGCGATCAGGCCGGAGCGCGCAAGCACCCGTACGCCGGGGAAAGGTTGTGCCGGCAACTTCTTGATCCGCGCCGCGATATAGATGGCGACCATCAGGATACCGCCCATCAAAAGCCCCGGAATCAGACCAGCCATGAACATCTTGGCCGCCGAGACTTCCGTGGCGGCGGAATACACCAGCATCACGATGGACGGCGGAATCAGGATGCCCAGTGTCCCCGCATTGGTGATTACGCCCGCCGCGAAGGACTCGGTATAGCCCTGACGCACCATGCCCGCGATCACGATGGAGCCGATCGCCGCTACCGTGGCCGGAGAAGAGCCGGACACGGCGGCAAACAGCATGCATGCCAATACGGAGGCCATCGCCAGCCCACCGCGCACGTGGCCGATGGCATCGGTGGCGAAGGTGATCAGGCGACGTGCCACACCACCGGTCGAGAGAAAGGTGCTGGAGAGAATGAAGAACGGGATCGCCAGCAGGGTGTAGTGATGCGACAGGGCTTCGAACAGCTTGATCGCCACCGACCCCAGTGAGTCACTGGAAAACAGCAGGATCGTGGTGACGCTCGAGAAGCCCAGCGCAAAGGCGATCGGCATGCCGAGAAAGATGCCGCCGAACAGCAGCGCAAACAGAGTGGCTATGGTCATCGTGGTGTTCCCTGGTCACTGTCACGGTCAGCATCGCCATTGTCTTGGCCATCCGGCGCGTCCGACTGCACCAGATGCATGCTGTCCTCGCCTTCGTCATGAAAGCCGAAGCCACTGGCATCGCCACGAATCACCTTCCAGCCCAGTACCGCAAAGCGCAGCATCAGCAGCAACATGGCAATGGGCAGAATGGTGAGGGCGTACCACTTGGGAATCGCGATGTCCTCAAGCTCGATGCCGATCATCTTCATCAGCGAGAGGTATTCATAACTGCCGACCAGCAGCATCACGCAGTACGCCATGCAGATCGCCAGCGCCAGCAAGGTCGCCACGCGCTGCCAGAGCATCGGCAGCATCTTGACCACGACATCCACGCCGATGTGCGCGCCCTGCTTGACGCCCCAGGACACGCCGATCAGCACGAACCAACCCGCCAGATACAGCGTGGCTTCCTGTGACCAGCTGATGCCGGTATTGAAGACGAAGCGCAACACCACCTCGACGAAGACCAGCAGCACCATCGCTACCAGCAGCAGCGAGAACAGCGTCTCTTCCGCCTTGTGAAGCCATCGTAGTGCCATGGCAAAAATCCTCATGTCGCTCAAGGACACTTGCCCCACGCGAGATCGCCGATGTCCTGGCGCTCAAGATGGGGCAAGTGATGGATGGCCTGATGGCTTACTGGTTGGCAGCTTCCGCGGCGTCGACGATGTCCTGACCGATGTCGTCGGCAAACTCGCCCCATACCGGCTTCATGGCGTCGACCCACTGCTGACGCTGGGCATCGTCGAGCGTGATGATCTCGCTCTGACCGGAATCGATGATGGCCTGCTTGGCCTCCATGTTCTTGGCTTCGGAGAGCTGGTTGCCGTAGACGATGGCCTCATCGAGCGCCGACTTGACCTCGCCACGCACATCATCCGGCAGGCCATTCCAGAAGCGTGCCGAGGACACCACCATGTAATCCAGCACGCCGTGGTTGGACTCGGTGATGTACGGCTGCACCTCGAAGAACTTCTGGGAGTAGATATTGGAGTAGGTATTCTCCTGGCCGTCGATGGCCTTGGTCTGCAGCAGGATGAAGACCTCGGAGAACGGCTTCTTCAGCGAGACGGCATCCACCGCATCAAACTGGGCCTCGAGCACATCGGAGGTCATGATGCGGAACTTCTTGCCGTCGGCATCCTCCGGTGTCTTGAGCGGCGACGACGCGGACAGCTGCTTCATGCCGTTATGCAGATAACCGAGCCCCACCAGCCCCTTGGATTCCAGCGACGTCAGCAATGACTGGCCCGTCTCGCTGCTCTGGAAGCGCTCGACAGCGCCCATGTCCTTGAACAGGAAGGGCAGATCGAAGACCTGCAGCTGATCGGTATATTTCTGGAACTTGGACAATGACGGTGCCGCCAGCTGCACATCGCCCAGCAGCATGGCTTCCAGCACCTTGTCGTCCCCGTACAGCTGCGAACTGGGGTAGAGCTCGACTTCCACCTTGTCGCCTAGACGCTCCTCTACCAGTTGCTGGAATTTCTTGCCCATCTGGCCCTTGGGGGTATTTTCCGCCACCACATGGGAGAACTTGATGGTGATCGGGTCGGCCATGGCCGTCGCTGAGGCAAACAGGATGGCAGCACTCAGGGCGGTCAGGGCTGGCTTGATAAGGCGCATGGCGAATCCTCTTGAATTGCGGATATTGTTGGTCTTGTAGGGCATTCGATATCCCGTCTGCGCGGCTCCGGCACGAAGCCGCGCAGAGGTGCGGCGCGAGCAGGGATAGCCGAGACACTGCGAGCATTGCGCCACAGCCGCCAGATAGACGAGACAATCCAGACAATTCAACAAGTTGAAGACGCACAGTTGGCACACAACTCGCGCACAAGTGAGCCGAATTCCGCGGGCCGCTGGCGATTTGTGAGGAGCTGTGCGGATTTCCGCCCATCAACGACAAGGCCCCTGTGCGGGAATCCGCACAGGGGCCTTGTCTGTTAGCACCGATCATGGTCGACCGAGCGCCTTCACCAGCTGTCACACCACCTGCCAACACACTCTCAGGGACGGTGCTCAGGGACTGTGTTCAGGGACGATGCTTGGTCATCAGCTCGCTGAGCTTGTGGCTGATGCGCTGATCGGTCGCCTGCTCTTCACGCGCCTTCTGCTGACGCGTCAGCTCATCGAGCTGCTGACGGGCATGACGTGCCTCATCTTCCGTCACGGCACCCACCGACTGGCCCGAGAGGTCCACCCGTTGCGTGCCCGCCCGTACCGCCTTCAGATACCGCGGCAGATGGACATAACCCGCCAGCGCGCGCCGCACCAGCTTGTCATCCCAGGGCTCGTTTTCCAGCAGCTCGATATGGATGCCGATCTTCAGCGGCCGGGTATGGCCCTTGAAGAAGGTATCCGGATAGCGCTTGTACCACTGCTTGAGCAGCGCATGGGGAGAAGGCGCCGACTCAGGCTGAGAAGCCTGCTGTGCTTGCGGGGCCTCGCTCTGCGCGGCAGCTGCCGGCTGACTCACGTTCAGGCGCTCTGAGGCCAGGCGTTCTGCCTGCGCTTCCTGCTGCGCTGCCAGACCCGACTCCGCATTCGTGGAGGGTTGCGGCGCAGAAGCCTGCTCAGCCTGCTCAGCCAGTTCGCGCAATTGCGCATCTCGCGCCAGCAACGCCTCATTCACCGCGCTTAACTGCGCCTGCTGCTCCTGCAGTGTCTGGCGCGCCGCCGCGAGTTGCTCAGCGAGCTGCTCACGCTCATGACGCTCCGCGGCCAGTGCACGCTCGGCTTCTGCCAGCGCACGCTGATGCGCATCGGCATCTGCCGTGGCTGCAGACGTTGCCTGCTGCTCCAGCTGGGCCAGCGCATCGCGCAGGCGGGCATTTTCCGACTCCAGGGCCGCACGGGCCTGGCGCTCTGTGTCACGCTGCTGTCGCTGTGTGTCGGCTTCATGTTCAAGCGCAGAATACAGCGCTTCGAGGCGATCCATCGTCAAGGCCTGAGCCTCCCTTGCACGCTATGGGCAGTTCCGTTTGGCACCAGTCTGTGTCAGTACCTGCTGACTGTAAAGGTCACGCCGGCCAGCCAGTGGCTCAGACGTCGCGGCGCTCGAAGCGCACGAAGTCATAGGCCGGCAGGCCCTCACCACTCTCCCCCGGGACACGCTGCGCTTCCTGCCAGCTCGCATCCAGCGCCGGGAAATGGGCATCGCCCTCGATCTCGACCGCAACCTCGGTGAGGTAGAGGCGCGTCGCCACCGGCAGCGCCTGGGCGTAGATCTGACCGCCACCGATCACCATGATCTCATCCACGCCTTCGATCATCGCGTGGTGGTCCGCCATGCTCAGCGCGGCGGCCAGGTCACTGCAGACCCGCACGCCATCGTGACTGAACTCGCTGTCACGCGTGACCACGATGTTGAGGCGGTTGGGCAGCGGCCTGCCGATGGAGGCGAAGGTCTTGCGCCCCATGATCACCGGCTTGCCCTGGGTGACATGCTTGAAGAACTTCAGGTCTTCCGGCAGATACCACGGCAACTGGTTGTCGACGCCGATCACGCGGTTGACCGACATGGCGGCAATCATCGCGACGGGCACGACGGTGTCAGCCGCCGCCGTCAGCGGAGAGAATTCATTATCGCTCATACAGCCACCTGCGCCTTGATATGCGGATGGGATTCATAGCCTTCGATGGCAATGTCATCGAAGGTGAAGTCGAACAGATCCGTGACTTCCGGATTCAACACCAGCTGCGGCAGCGCCAGCGGCTCACGCGTCAACTGCTCACGTGCCTGCTCGAGATGATTGCTGTAAAGGTGGGCATCGCCGAGGGTGTGGATGAACTCGCCCGGCTTGAGGCCACACACTTGGGCGACCATCTGGGTCAGCAACGCATAGCTTGCGATGTTGAACGGCACGCCGAGGAAGATGTCCGCGCTGCGCTGATAGAGCTGGCAGGACAGGCGACCATCGGCGACGTAGAACTGGAACAGTGCATGACAAGGCGGCAGCGCCATCTCGTCCACCAGCGCCGGGTTCCAGGCCGAGACCATCAGGCGGCGCGAATCCGGGTTGGTCTTGATCTGCTCGATCAGCTGGCTGATCTGGTCGACGGAACCGCCTTGCGGGTTCGGCCAGCTGCGCCACTGGTAACCGTATACCGGCCCGAGGTCGCCATTCTCATCGGCCCACTCGTCCCAGATACGCACGCCGTTTTCCTTCAGGTAGGCGATGTTGGTATCGCCCTTCAGGAACCACAGCAGCTCGTGGATGATCGAGCGCAGGTGCAGCTTCTTGGTCGTGACCAGCGGAAAGCCTTCGGCCAGATCAAAGCGCATCTGGTGGCCGAAGACACTCAGGGTGCCGGTGCCGGTGCGATCGCCCTTTTGTGTGCCGTTTTCCAGCACATGGCGCATCAGATCTAGATAGGGTTGCATGGTGGCGAGTCCGTACGGCGTGTCAGAGGCTGGCGCAGCGAGCGGAGCCGTGGATCGCCCTGCGCCAGCCTCTTCATGAATTCGAATCGTTCACTTGACGATATTTGACGCTGCCAGATACGCAAGAACGCGGCCCGATGGCCGCGTTCTTGCGTATCTGGCAGGGGGGCCAGTTTACACCGAATGCCCCCTGTATTCACGCTTGCATTGCCCCTCAGGAGGCGCGAGGCACCGGCGGCTGCGCCACTTCCTGACCGCGCGACCAGGCCATCAACAGCAGCCCGAACAGCACCATCGGCAGCGACAGCAGCTGGCCCATGGTCAGCCAGTCGAAGGCGATGAAGCCGAGCTGGGAGTCCGGCTGACGGAAGAATTCGGTGATGAACCGGAAGCAGCCGTAGCAGAGCAGGAACAGACCGGAGATCAAGCCTTTCTGGCGCGGTTCACGCGAAACGAACCACAGGATGGCGAACAGCGCGACGCCTTCCAGTGCAAACTGATAGAGCTGCGAGGGATGACGCGGCTCCGGCCCGTAGAGCGGATAGACCATGCCCCAGGAGACATCGGTGATGCGACCCGGCAGCTCCTGATTGATGAAGTTGCCCAGCCGCCCTGCGCCGAGACCGATCGGCACCATCGGCGCGATGAAATCGGTCAGCTGGAAGAAGGTCAGCTGATGGCGACGCGCGAACATCAGCATCGCGATCAACACGCCCAGCAAGCCGCCATGGAAGCTCATGCCGCCATCCCAGACCTTGAAGATCCACACCGGGTCCGCCAGCAGCTTGTCGAAGCCATAGAAGAGCGCATACCCCAGGCGGCCACCCAGCACCACACCCAGGGCGCCGAAGAAGATCAGGTCGCCTACCGCGTCCTGACTCAGGCCGACGCGTGCGCGACGTGCTCGCGCCAGCCCCCAGGCCGCCGCGAAACCGATCACGTACATCAACCCGTACCAATGAATCTTGAAGGGCCCCAGCGCCAGCGCCACGGGGTCGATCTCAGGATATTGCAACATGTGAAAACCTTGAATGAGGAAGTCGGGCTCTACCAACGTACTGGGCGATGCAGTCATCGCCTCTCAGGCGGGCAGAGCATAACAGTCAAAGCATGAACACGACCTGCCTGAGGCAGCGTATTCCCGCTCACGCCAGCAGAAACCGCAGTCCGACGATGACCAGAATCAGCGCGAACAGGCGCTTGAGCAGCAGAGCCGGCAAGGCATGCGCCAGCCGCGCCCCGAGGCGCGCAAACGGCACGGACGCCAGCACGATGCCCAGCCACGCCACCCAATGGACATAGCCGATGGCGTGCTCCGGCAGATTGGGGGCATGCCAGCCGACCACGATGTTGGTCAGTGCGGCGGTCAGCGCGATGGGAAAGCCTGCCGCGGCCGCGGTCCCCACGGCTTCGGTCATGCGCGCCTGCCAACTGGAAAGCATCGGCACCATCACCGTGCCGCCACCGATGCCGAACAGCGAGGAAATCACGCCGACGGTACTGCCGCCCACGAACTGGCCGACCCGCCCGGGCGCCTGTGCCATCTGGCCCACCTTGAGATCCAGCCCGAGTTTGGCCGCCACCAGCAGCACGAAGACGCCGAACGCCAGCTTGAGCGTCTCGCCGCTCAGTTCACTGGCCAGCACCACGCCCAGCCCGGTGCCGACCACCAGCCCCGGCAACAGCCGCTTGAGCCAATCGAGGCGCACCGCACCGCGCTCATGATGCGCCCGCGCCGACGACAGCGAGGTCACCACGATGGTGGCCAGCGAGGTGCCGATCGCAAGATGCATCAACACCTCCGGCGCGACGCCTTGCAGCACGAAGGCCGCGGCCAGCACCGGCACGATGACAAGCCCTCCGCCGATCCCGAACAACCCCGCAATCATGCCGGCGACTGCGCCCAACAAGGGATACCACCACCACATACCCGACTCCTTTCATGCTGCATTGTGGTGACTGTCCGCCGAGAGTGGCCCGGGCCTCTCAGCGCCATGACCGTCAGCCGTCTGTTGATAGCGGACCTTCGCCACTGACGGACGCGCGTGGTGTCAGCGTCACGTCAGGCAGCCACATGCTGACCTTGTCGATCAGCGCCTGAGGGCGGTAGGGCTTGCCCAGATAATCATCCAGCCCGGCGGCGAAGAAGCGCTCGCGATCGGCCTCACTGGCATTGGCGGTCAGCGCGATGATGACACTGCGCCGCTCACTGCCGGCGGCGGCTTCCTGCTCGCGCCAGAGCTGGCTGACACTGACGCCATCCATGCCGGGCATGAAGATATCCATGAACACCAGCGCGTAGAAATGCTGGCCACGTGCGGCCAGCGCCTCTTCGCCGCTACTGGCGGTATCGACCAACAACCCTTGCCGCCCGAGCACCGTGCGCGCCAGCATCGCATTCACCGGCCCATCATCCACCACCAGAATGCGGGTTTCGGTCGGCTTGCCCGGCCATGTCATCGGCAGCAGGATTTCCAGCGCCTGCTCATCGTCCAGGTTGATCTGTCGATAGCTGCCGCCCAGCTCGTCGATCAAGCGCCGCGCCATGATTAGACTCGAGGGCGATTGATGACCGATATCGAGCCCGACATGCCCACGCAGCTCGAGCCGCAGACAGCAACAGCCAGCGCCCTCATCCTCTGAGCCCTCTGCAGAGAACGCCGCATCGCGACAGGCCGGCAGCTCACAGGCTTGCTGCAGCTCAAGCAGCAGAGATTGATGGCTGGCACTCTCGTGGCGCATGCAGCCTTCCGCCAGATGCTCGAACAGCTGCGCGAGGCGGCGCACATCACCACGCAATGCCTCCGGCATCGGCCCCAGCTGCCACTCGAAGGGGCAGCCGACATCATGATGGCGCTGCTGCATGTCCTCGAGCAGCGCCCCCAGCGTCTCGGTCGGCGAGAAGTCATTCTCTTCCAGCGGCGTCCGTACCACTTCCTCGCGCTCGGTCAGGGCATCCAGCAGTTGCGCCACGCTGTCGAGGTGGCCCTGCAGCAGGCTGAGCTCGGCATCCTCGATATGACGCTCGCGCCTGAGCTGACCAAGCTTGCGCACCAGGCCTTGCAGCGGCGGCGTCAGCTCAGCGTGCAGCATGTCCAGATAATCACTCTTCAGACGCGCCTCTTCGCGGGCACGGTCACGCGCGACCAGCAACTGCTGGCTGACCTGATCGTGCTCCGACTCATCGATCATCACGCCGAGCACCTGCGCCGGGTCATTGTTGAAGCGACACAGCTCCAGGCGCATGCGCCGCATGCGCCCCTCGGCGTCATGTACCCGGAGTTCACGACTGCTGGGCACGCTGGGGTTGGGCTCCAGCATCAGCAAGCTGCCCACCGACCGGCCCAGCGCCTCATGCAATACCAGCCCGAACAGCTTCTCGAAGGCCGGGTTGGCCATCGCCAACAGTCCATGGCGCATCACGAAGGCCGGCAGCGGCAAGGCATCCAGCTCATGGCCGCGACCACGACGCAGCAAGGCCACGGCCCCACGATGGCGACGCAGGATGTCATCCGCCGGATAGGCCTGCCGCCCCACCGGCGGGTACTCCTCCATCACCTCACCGTTCTCGATACGCTCGCTCTGGCGCGCCAACCACTCCAAGGGCTGCCCCAGGCGCTGGTCCATGCGCCTGAGCCGCCATTGCAAGATGAGCATGACGACGGCAAACACCAGCAGCAGCGCGCCACCACTGCCCAGCAACAGGGTCAGCAGCGGCACCTGACCGGGCACCTCGAGTCGCGTGCTGGACACCAGGCGCCAACCAGTGACCGGCAAGCTGTCCCACACCACCACCTGAGTCCCGTGCGGGTCATCCAGTGTGGCACCGCGCAGGCTGGTATCCATCGCGCGGGCGATATCCGCGGGCAGCTCCCGGGAATGGCCGTCGCCGACATTGCTGCTGGCCGCCCAGACGTTCAGGTGGTCATCGACCAGCCAGAAGGCATCCGAGGGGGCATGCCCCGGCAGCAGCAGGCGCGCCTCCATCTGCGGCAGCGCGAGATCCAGCCCGACACGCGCCTTCTGGCCATTGCTGAGAGAGACCTCTGCCAGCGCCGTGATCTGCGGCAGACCGGCAGGCCCCGGATGCGGCGGTAGCCAGACCACGCGCGCCGCACCATTGTCGGTGTTCTCGGCAAGCTGACGCACGGTGTCCGGCAGCACGCCGGTATAGGGCATGAAATCGCTGCCCGGCGCGAAGGCATCCAGCACGTTGAACCAGGGATAGAGCATGACCATGCTGTTATCGAGGCTCACGAACAGGCGTGAGATCAGGGGGTCCGACGAGTAGAGGTCCGACAGCAGCCACTGCATATGCATCAGTCGCCGCCCGGCGTCACGATCCTCATCGCTCAACGGCCCTGCGAATTCGCCGTAGAGTGCGGCCCCCCCACGCGATACCGGTCTGAACAGCTGGCCCTGCTCGGTGAGCGAAAACTGGTCCAGGCCAGCGTCATAGGCGCTGCTCCCGTTGGCGCCGAAGTCGAGATGGCGCCGTGCATAGCGCGCCAGAATCTGCAGGCGACGCTGCTGGGTTTCCAGGCGCTCGCTGACCAGCGCCGTGGCCAGCGCATGCTCCTGCCGGAGTTCCCCAAGCGCGGTATCGACGGCGGCATGCCGCGTGCTGTCCCAGACCACGGCGGCCCCGACCAGAAAGCTCAACGCCACCGCCAGCTCCGCCAGCAGCAGCGGGCCAACCGTCAGCCGAATCATGCGCGCCCAGACCTTCTCCAGGCCACTGGCGGAATTCTGGGCATTCGAAGCCATCGCCGCCGAAGGCGGTGGCTCGACAGAGGAAGCACGGCGCGAGAACATGATCTGAAAGCATCCTGTAGGTGAGGCGTCGGCAAGCCCGACCGCTGACCAGCGCAAGCTGTCGAGACAAAGCAGCAGCATACGCAAGCCGCCGTCAGGCGTCATGCAGTGCCAGCGTGACAGAGGCGCTATTTTCTCCCGACCCCCTGATGGAGTGGCGACATGTGCCTGATGGCATTTGACTGGCAACCGGACTCGCCGCAGGGCGAATGCCTGCTACTGATCGGCAACCGGGATGAGTTTCACGCACGCGCCACCGCCGGGCTCTGCGTGTGGCCGGATGGTGTCCTGTGCGGCGGACGCGACCTGGTGGCCGGCGGCGGCTGGCTGGTCATGCACCCCGCCGGCAGCCTCGCCACGCTGACCAATGTGCGCCAGCTGGACCACCCTGCCCCGACGGCCAGCATCAGCCGTGGCCAGCTGGTCGCGGCCGCGGCGCGTCAGGCGCTGGGCCAATGCTCGCGCTGGCGCCTTGAAGACTGGTTGCGCGCACTGGTCGCGGGAGAGAGCGTACCCGCGGCACTGGAGGGAGCGGACGCACAGAAGCTGTCTGCGCTGACGCTTGAGGCCGTGGACTGGTGCAACCTGCTGGTCTGCGATGGCAAGGCGTTGTGGCGCCTGCATCATGGCCCGCAAGGGGCCGAGATGACCCGCCTCGGCGCGGGCATCCATAGCCTGAGCAATGGCCATCCCGGGAGCGACTGGCCCAAGCAACGACGCCTGAGCGGCCGCCTGGCAGCCCTCCTCGACCCGTCAGTCCGTGCCGGTCAGACAACCGCACGGCCATTGAGCGACGACGCGCTGCTCGACCTGCTCAAGGATGAGTGGCGGCCCGCGCCGACTCAGCTACCGGCCACCGGACTCTCGCCCGAACGCGAAGCCCTGCTGTCCAGCCCGTTCATCGTCAGCGCCGAATATGGCACGCGGGCCTCGACCCTGGTGCGCTGGCAACGCCACCCGACAAGGGATACGGCTGATCCGTCCGGTGTGGTGCAGACCTTGACCCTGCTGGAGCGCCGTTTCAGCCCTGAGGGCCATACCATCGCCAGCCGCAGGGCCATGACCCGCTTGCTCGCCACGGGGAGCGACGAGGAAGGAGATATCGGCAGCTGGCGGCTCAGCTAGTCGTCTCACCAGCCTTCTGTGCCACAGGCGCGTTGTCGCGCGGCGGCAGCAGATGGGCCAGATCCCAGGCCTGCAGGCGGTGGAGCAACAGGTCATGAACCTCATCGGCGGTGGGCTGACACAGCACCTCGTCCACCAGCCCCTGCGCCGCACTCAGTGACACCCGCCGAATGGCCGCACGCACGCGTGGCAGACTCGGGGCATTCATCGACAGGCTGTCAAAGCCCATGCCCAGCAGCAGCAAGGCCCCGGCGGGGTCGCCCGCCAGCTCACCGCAGACGCTCACCGGCATCTTGAGCGCACGCGACTCTTCCGCCAGACGCGCCAGGGCGCGCAACACCGCCGGATGGCAGGCATCGTAGAGACTCGCCACGCGCGGGTTGTTACGGTCCACCGCCAGCAGATACTGGGTGAGATCGTTGGAGCCCACTGAGAAGAAGTCGACCCGGGTGGCGAGCGCTTCCAGCTGGTAGAGCGCCGCCGGCACCTCGATCATCACGCCGACACTCGGTCGCGAGACGTTGATGCCCTCTTCGGCCAGCTCGACCAGCGCCCGATTGACCAGCGCCAGCGCCGCATCGACTTCCTCGATTCCCGAGATCATCGGCAGCATGATGCGCAGATTGTCCAGCCCTTCCGCGGCACGCAGCATGGCCCGCAGCTGCACCATCAGCACCTCGGGGTGATCGAGCGTCACCCGGATGCCCCGCCAGCCCAGGAAAGGATTGGCCTCGTTGATCGGGAAATAGGGCAGGTCCTTGTCACCGCCGATATCCAGCGTACGCATGGTGACCGGCAGCGGCGCGAAGCCCAGCAGCTGCTCACGATACAGACGCGCCTGCTCCTGCTCGCTGGGGAAGCGGTCACTCATCATGAACGGCACTTCGGTGCGGTAGAGCCCGACCCCGCCGACCCGCGACTTGAGCGACGCGACGGAATCCAGCGCCAGGCCGGTATTCACCATCAGCGGCAGAACATGGCCATCCGGGGTCACGCTTGGCAGATCCTGCTCCTGTTCCAGCAGCGCACTCAACGCCTGCTCCTCCTCGATCAACCGTGAATAGTAGGCGCCGAGCTCAAGCTCGGGACGCACTACCAGTCGACCACGGTGACCATCGAGAATGACCGGTGCACCGCCCAGTCGCGACAACGGAAGATCCACCATGCCCAGCACGGTAGGAATCCCCATCGCACGCGCCAGGATGGCGACATGCGAGGTACTCGAGCCACTGACCGCGACCAGCCCCTTGAGGCGTTCCCGCGGGACTTCCCCCAGCGTGGCGGGGCTGATCTCGTGGCCGATGAGGATGGTGTTTTCCGGGTATTCGATCGGACCGCTGTCACTCTCTTCCTGCAGGTGTGACAACACGCGGCGCCCAAGATCCCGTATATCGGCGGCTCTTTCGCGCAGATAGTCGTCATCGACCCGCTCGAGATACTGCACATGGCGGCGCACGATATCGGCCAGCGCCGCCGGCGCCCACTGTCCTTCACGGATGCGCTTCTCGACTTCCTGCCCCAGCGCCGCGTCGCCCAGCATCTGCTGATAGACCTCGAACAGCGCATGTTCCTGGGTGGAGATACGACTGGCGAGACGCTCCGCCGCGACGCGAATCTCTTCGCGCACGGCGTTGATCGCCTCCTTGAGGCGTGCGATCTCGAATTCGATATCGGTGGGGATCAGGTCGGGGACGGCGTCCAGGTCGGCAGGTGGAGACAGCACGAAAGCCTTGCCGATGGCGATACCGGGCGAGCCGGCCACGCCGGAGAAGGTCGCCTGGCCGCTGGTACCGGCCAGCTTGCCCAGCGCCCCGGTGGCCAGCGCGTGAGCCAGCACTCCCGCCAGCTGCGCACCGAGGGTGACAAGGAAGGCTTCCTCACCTTCATCGAAACGGCGCTTCTCGTGCTGCTGGATGACCAGCACCCCGAGCACGCGACGCTGATGAATGATGGGGACACCGAGGAAGCTGGAGAAACGTTCCTCTCCGGTCTCCTCGAAATAACGGAATTGGGGGTGTGCGGGCGCATCCTCGAGGTTAAGCGGCTCTTCTCTGAGCGCCACCATCCCGACCAGGCCCTCGCCACGTGCCAGACTGACCTGCCCCACCGACGACGAGCGCAGACCGATGGTGTCCTTGAGCACGAAGCGATCGCTTTCCGGTGCCAGCAGATAGACGGAGCAGACGTCCGTCTTCATGGCCTTGCGTATGCGCAACACCATGGTCGCCAGTGCCGCGTCCAGAGAACGTGCGCCATTGACCTCCTGAACGATACGACGTAGCACCTCAAGCATGGAGTACCTCAAGCATGGTGTATCTCGCGCATCGAAGACGTCGAGAAGGTGATTGCTCAGCCAAGGCGGCGTGACCCACGCTCAGCCACCCGCGCCCATCAACGCCATCAGCCGGACAAATGTCGCCCGTGACCCTCGGAGCTGGCGCCATCGGCCCCGGAATCAGCGGCACCGGCACCATCGAGCCCCTTGGCCGCCGCGTTGGCAGTAGCGACCGGTGAGCCACTGGCGCCAGACGGCCCGCAGGCGCCCCGCGCCTCATGCAGCGATGGCCCCTCGGCGAGCGCCTTGAGCCGCTCGGTGTCCACCAGACGCTGCAGACGCGGCGCCAACTCACGCAGGGCGCGTCGATAGACCTCGCGCTTGAAGGCCACGACCTGCCCCAGCGGATACCAGTAGCTTACCCAACGCCAACCATCGAATTCAGGATTGGGCGTGGTATCCACACTTACGCGGTTGTCCTGACAGCGAATCTGCAACAGGAACCACTTCTGTTTCTGACCGATGCAGATCGGTCGGGAGTGCGTTCTTACCATGCGTCTGGGTAACCGGTAGCGCAGCCATCCACGGGTGCAGGCCAGTATCTCGACGTCCTCAGCTTTCAGGCCGATCTCTTCTTCGAGTTCACGAAACAGCGCCTGTTGCGGTGTCTCGTTTGGCTTGATGCCCCCTTGCGGAAACTGCCACGCATTCTGTCCTACCCGGCGCGCCCAGAGCAGCTGGCCCTCACAGTTGGCAATGATGATGCCAACGTTGGGGCGAAAGCCGTCAGCGTCGATCACGGATGTCACCTTTGATTCGTTAATTGAAACCATTCTTCCACAAAGGCTGAAAGCGCTTCAATACGCGGTTTGGCGGTGTGAAAGCCCGAGCACCTCTGCAATAATCGCTGCCTTCACGCTATTGCAGTGCAACACGGCCGTGCGAGACTGCTCGTCGGCCACCGTACACCCGCGCAAACACTGGGCCGGCACCCTATCGTGCTCTGTTGTCCGTGTCTGTCGCCCAGCCGAGTGTGGCTGGGCAGAGCAAGGAGTTTTCCGTGAGTCTGGCCATCTTTGATCTCGACAATACCCTGATCGCCGGGGACAGTGATCACGCCTGGGGCGAATTTCTGGTCGAACAGGGCGCTGTCGACGCCAACGTCTACCGTGAAGCCAACGAGCGCTACTACCAGCTCTACCAGAGTGGCGAGCTGGACATTCACGAATACCTGGCCTTCTCACTCAAGCCGTTGTCCGAGAACAGTCCGGAGCAACTGGCGGCCTGGCACCAGCAGTTCATGGCCGCCAAGATCGAGCCCATCATCCTGCCGCGGGCGGAAGAGCTGCTGGCACGTCACCGGGCACGCGGCGACACCCTGCTGATCATCACCGCCACCAATCGCTTCATCACCGCCCCCATCGCGGACCGCCTGGGCGTCGATGAGCTGATCGCCATCGAGCCCGAGATCGTCAACGGCCGCTACACCGGTCGCGTCAGCGGCGTCCCCAGCTTCCAGGCCGGCAAGGTGACCCGCCTCGAGGCCTGGCTGGCCGAACGTGACCACACCCTGGATGGCAGCACCTTCTACAGCGACTCCATCAATGACCTGCCGCTGCTGGAGCGTGTCGATACTGCCATCGCAGTGGACCCGGATGAGCAACTGCGCGCCGCCGCTGACGCGCGCGATTGGCGCATCATTTCGCTGCGCGACTGATAAGGGACTGATTTGCATGGGCTTTATCGATCCATAAGGTCGAGCAGCCTCAGCTATAAGGTTTTCATGTGGCTACAAGCATTCACCATAAAGTCGACCTTATTTGCTGAATCATTTCGCACAAGATGTGTCTATAATGTGTGTCCATCGAACCGTCGAGCCTGGTGCGGCAACTTTTGCCCCGTCACGGCAGGACGGCCTCCGGAATCCCGGTCGGGTCCGGGGGATGTCCCTCACCAACCTTGAGCGTGAGCAGCCATGTCCTCAACGACATACGATGTCCTGATTGTGGGTGGCGGCGTGTCCGGCACCGCCCTTCTCTATGAACTCGCCCGCTACACCGACCTCAAGTCGGTCGGCCTGGTGGAAAAGTACGACCACGTCGCGATCGTCAACTCGCACGGTCGCAACAACTCCCAGACCATTCACTGCGGCGACATCGAGACCAACTACACGGTCGAGAAGGCGCGTGTGACCAAGCGCACCGCGGGTATGGTGGTCAACTTCGCCACCAAGCTCAGCGAGAGTGAGCGCGATCACATCGTCTACAAGTATCCGAAGATGGTGCTGGCGGTCGGTGCCAAGGAATGTCAGTTCCTGCGCAAGCGTTTCGACACCTTCAAGCAGCTGTTCCCTAACCTGAAGCTGCTCGAGCGTGATGACATCGCCGAGCTGGAGCCGAAGGTGGTGGAAGGTCGTCGTCCTGACGAGGAAATCGTCGCGTTGGGCTCCACCGACGAGTATACCGCCGTCAACTACACCACCCTGTCGGAAGCCTTCGTCAGCGAAGGCGAGAAGGCAGCGGCCGAGAAAGGCATGAACTTCGACGTTCGCCTCTCGACCGCCGTGGAAGACATCCGCAAGGAAGGTGACGTCTACAAGGTCAAGACCGACAAGGGCGAGCTCAGCGCACGCTATGTCGTGGTCAGCGCCGGCGGTCACTCGCTGCTGTTCGCCCACAAGATGGGTTACGGCCTGGACAAGTCCTGCCTGCCGATGGCCGGCTCCTTCTACTTCACCCCGAAGGTGCTCAACGGCAAGGTCTACACCATCCAGAACGAGAACCTGCCGTTCGCCGCCGTCCACGGCGACCCGGACGTGCTGGTGGAAGGCAAGACCCGCTTCGGTCCGACCGCCCTGATGCTGCCGCTGCTGGAGCGCTACAACGGCAAGACCTTCTGGGAGTTCCTCAAGGTGCTGCGCATGGACCGCAACGTCGTCAAGGCCCTGTGGGACCTGATGAAGGTGCGCGACATCCGCAACTACATCTTCAAGAACTTCATGTTCGAGGTGCCGGTGCTGCGTGAGCGTCTGTTCCACGGCGACATCAAGAAGATCGTGCCGAGCCTGGACGTCAAGGACGTCAGCTTCGCCAAGGGCTTCGGTGGCGTTCGTCCGCAGTTGATCGACAAGAGCAAGCAGAAGCTCGTGATGGGCGAAGCCAAGATCAATCCGGGCACCGGCATCGTCTTCAACATGACGCCGTCACCGGGTGGTACCAGCTGTCTGGGCAACGCCGAGAAGGACATGTATCTCGCCCAGGAATTCCTTGGCTTCAACATCGACAAGGAAACCTTCGAGCGTGATCTGCTGACCGGCGAGATCGAACTGACCGAGATCGAGCGTCCGGAAGCCTCCTCACTGATGTAAGCCTCTTTCGAGACACGCATCGGGATGAGCATCAAAAAGCCCCGCCAGCATTCGCTGGCGGGGCTTTTTGATGGGTGCCTGTTGATGGGTGCCTGGCGGGAGGCGGCCTCAGGACACCGACTGACCCGACGGGGCCATGGGCTCGTGCACCGCATGCAGACGCTGGATCAGCTGATCCTCCAGCGCGAAACGCTCGGTCAGCCCCTGCTGCAGGCGGGCCAGCCATTCCGGCAGTCGGGCGCGATAGTGCTGGCAGCGGGTCGGACTGGAGAAATCCTCATCGAAGGACAGCACCAGCTCGGTGGAGGGCTCCAGACGCTGCATCAGCTGCTCGCAGACCGCCAGTGCCGCGGTGTCCTCGAAGACACGGCCTTCTTCCTTGAGCTGAGGATAGACCTCGAAATGCCCTGCCGAGATGTAGTCCATCAAAAGCTCGATGAAGCGATTGACGCGTGTCATCTCGAGCTGATCGAGGTCATTGACGCAGGCCTCGTGCAGATCCATGAAGCAGACCAGCATCTCGCGTCGCTGGTCCAGCCAGCGATCAACCAACTGATGAACGCCACGAAAGCGTTCCGCCGCAGTGGTGCATTCCTCCAGCATGGGCGCCTCCTCTGGCATGACCCGAACGATAGGGGCTGACATCCGGTGCTCGCCCCGCTGCCAACCCACTATCCTCCATGCCGTGCACGCTGCCAACCCCCCACCATGGTGGCAGGGCATATTGCCTCAACGGCGGAAGCTGCTCCACAGCATCGCCAGCGGTACCAGCGCCAGCCCACAGAAGCCGATCAACGACCACTGAGGGATCGAGAGACCCAGCCATTGCGCGCTGATCTGGGCGCACTCACCGGAGGCGTTGAGCACCTGGGTGATCACGTCCCATACCGGCAGCACTTCCAGCATGTAGTTGAGGCCCGGGCCACAGGCCGGCACCTGATCCGGCGGCAGTGACTGCAGCCAGATATGGCGACCCGCCAGCACGACCGCGCCGATGCTGCCGGCCAGCGCGCCCAGCGCGTAGATACGCGTGCCGATGCGCCCGGGGCCATGCAAGGCTCCCAGCAGGAAGAAGACGCCGGCCACGGCCACCGCCACGCGCTGGAAGATGCACAGCGAACACGGCGCCAGATCGAAGGCGAACTGCAGCACGAAGGCCACGCCCAGCAAAAAGGCGCACCCCAGCGCTCCCAACAGACACCATTGACGCCCGCTCCAGCTCGCCAGGCGGGCAAGCCCGCCCTTGCGCGCTACCGGCTGCTGTCCCGATTGTTTGTCCGCTTGTGTCATTTGCCGTCCTTGCCGGTGGAACTCCAGTGGAGTCATGGGTGAGAAATGACGCAGGTCTGAGGCGCCGATGATGAAGCGATAGCCGAATCCGTCACTATCAGCGACTGATGCCTATCATGCCGTGTCGCGATGACCTGAACATGAATTGGCGTTGCGTCACGAGATCACGCCGGTTGCGTGCCATGGGCGGACGCGAAGTACTCGGCCATGAAGGTGTCGAAATCCTGATGATCACCCTTCTCGATATCGCCCTGCTGCTGCAGCGAGGTCTCGACCAGCTGATCGAGCAGATAGCCGCGCGCACGCTCCGTCGGCTCTGACTTGAACTGCTCGGCCTGACCCTTGGCCAGCGCCAGCACTTCGTCGACGAAGTTGCTGCCGTTGTCGAGCATGCTGGTCAGCAGACGGCCCGACGGTGTGGTCTGGGCATCGTCGAAGCGCGGTGCGAGCGCCGCCAGCGCATCACGGTGCGCGCTGCCTGTCTTGTCACCACTGTCGAGCAGGCCCGCGACTTCGCCCAGTTCATCCATGATGTTGGCCGCCAGATCGCGCAGGCGACGCTCTTCACCATTGACGCTCAGGGTCAGTTCCGGATCACGCCCGGCCTCGACCACGCGACGCTTGCTGTTGTCGAGCGTGGCGCATTCCTCGTCGTCGATCCACGGGCTCTCGGTCAGCAGACACCAGATCAGGAAGGTATCGAGGAAGCGGATCTGCGTCTCGTCGATCCCGACCGGCAGGAAGGGGTTGAGGTCCAGACAGCGCACTTCGATGTACTCGACACCACGCCCTTCCAGTGCCTGGCTGGGCGTCTCGTTCTGCCGGGTGACACGCTTGGGACGGATGTCGGAGTAGTACTCGTTCTCGATCTGCAGGATGTTGCTGGAGAGCTGCGACCAGCTACCATCGGCCTGCTTGACGCCCAGCTTCTCGTAGTCCTTCCACGGCGTGACGATGGCGTGACGCAGCGTGCCGACGAAGTTGTCCAGCGAGTTGAAGCAGATCTTGAGCTGCGCCTGCACCTTGTTCTGATAGCCCAGGTCCGACATGCGCAGGCTGGTGGCGTAGGCCGAGACCAGGCTGCGATCCGCCTGACGCTTGAGGCGATCATCATTGCCGCCATCGAGGAAGCTCTCATCGATGCCCGGCGAGGCGCCAAACAGATAGAGCAGGATCCAGCTGTGACGACGGAAGTTGCGGATCAGCTCGAAATAGCGACGCGAGCGGAAGTCGCGCGCATCTTCCGCCTCTGCCCCTTCCAGTCCCTGCAGCAGACTCCAGAAGTCATCCGGCAGCGAGAAGTTGTAATGGATACCGGCAATCGACTGCATGATGCGTCCGTAGCGGACATCCAGCCCCTTGCGGTAGATATGCTTCATGGTGCCGCTGTTGGAGGTGCCGTAATCAGCGATCGGCACGCTGTCATTGCCGTGCAGACGCGGCGGCATGCTGGCCGGCCAGATCAGCTCATCGCCCAGGTTGCGATAGCTGAAACGATGCAGGTCAGCCAGAAACTCCAGCGACTCCTTGGGACGAGTGAACACCGGGGTGATGTACTCGAGCAGAGACTCGGAATAGTCCGTGGTGATGTACGGGTGGGTCAGCTTCGACCCCAGAGAACGCGGATGCGGCGTCTGGCTGATGTCACCGCCAGCGGTAACCCGCAGGCCTTCCTTCTCGATACCACGGCGCAGGCGCCCGAAGAGACCCTGACGGGCCTGGGGCGTGAGTCGCGCAATGGCGGACGCGAGTTGCTCGGACAAGGTATGAACCCTTTCGCATGGGGAGAAGCCCAGCCTCTCCGGTCGAATTGGATGACCATGGCCCGCGTGCTGCACCGGATGCCATGCAAGACGCGAACGGCAGGTACCGTTCGCGTCAGGTCAGTATGCCCACATTATGGGCGCGTAAAAAATGCTTTCAAGGCTTATGATTTCGACTTGCGCGCATTGAGCAATGCTGCTGCCATCGCATTGTTGGCCGGTGCCGCGCCGCCGCTCGCGCCAGAATTGCTGCCGCGACCACCGCGCTCCTGACGGCCACCGCCACCTTGCGAGCGCCCACCGCGACCACCCTCTGCGCCGCGTCGCGCCTCGCCTGCCGCGCCTTTCTCGGCGGGAGTATCGCTCATGCGCATGCTCAGCGCGATGCGCGCGCGCGGGATGTCGACTTCCATCACCTTGACGCTGACGATGTCGCCCGCCTTGACCACCTCGCGCGGGTCGGCAACATACTTTTGCGACAGGGCAGAGATGTGTACCAGGCCGTCCTGATGCACGCCGATGTCCACGAAGGCTCCGAAATGAGTCACGTTGGTGACGACGCCCTCAAGCTTCATGCCCGGCTCGAGGTCCTTGAGGGTCTCGACGCCTTCCTTGAACTCGGCGAAGCGGAATTCGGGGCGCGGGTCACGTCCCGGCTTGTCCAGCTCACGCAGGATGTCGGTCACCGTCGGCAGGCCGAAGTGCTCATCGGTGAATTCCGTCGGCTTCACGGTGCGCAGGAAGGCGCTGTCACCCAACAGACTCGGCAGATCACGCCCGTGCGCCTTGGCGATGCGCTCGACCAGCGGATAGGCCTCCGGGTGAACGGCACTGGCATCCAGCGGATTCTTGCCGGAGGCGATGCGCAGGAAACCGGCACACTGCTCGAAGGTGCGTGGACCCAGCCGGCTAACCTTGAGCAATTCCTGGCGCGAGGCGAAACGGCCATTGGCATCCCGGTGCGCGACGATATTCTCGGCAAGCGTGGTGTTGAGACCGGCTACGCGTGACAGCAGCGCGCTTGAGGCCATGTTGAGGTCGACGCCGACACCGTTGACGCAATCCTCGACGACGGCTTCCAGACTGCGCCCCAACTGCACCTGACTGACATCGTGCTGATACTGGCCGACGCCGATGGACTTGGGCTCGATCTTGACCAGCTCACCCAGCGGGTCCTGCAGGCGGCGGGCGATGGAGACCGCGCCGCGGATGGTCACGTCCAGGTCCGGGAATTCGCGCGCCGCATATTCCGAGGCGGAGTAGATGGATGCGCCGGCCTCGTTGACCATCACCTTCTGCAGGCGACGGCCGGACAGGCGCGTCAGCACGTCGGCGGCCAGCTTGTCGGTCTCGCGCGAGGCGGTGCCGTTGCCGATGGCGATCAGCTCGACGTCATGCCGCTCGACCAGCTTGACCAGCTCGGCCACCGAGCCGTCCCAGCGATTGTGCGGCGCATGCGGATAGATGGTGGCCTGATCGACATACTTGCCGGTGGCATCCACCACCGCGACCTTGACGCCGGTACGCAGACCCGGGTCCAGGCCCAGCGTGGCCTTGGGGCCCGCCGGCGCCGCCAGCAGCAGGTCCTTCAGGTTGTCGGCGAAGACCTGGATGGCCTCCTGCTCGGCGCGCTCGCGCAGGCGGCCGATCAGTTCACTTTCCAGATGGGTATAGAGCTTGACGCGCCAGGTCCAGCGCACCACTTCCTTCAACCAGCGATCCGCGGCGCGCCCCTGATCCTCGATGGAGAAATGCGCCGCGATGGCGCCTTCCATCGGGTGACGCGGCAGGTCGTCCTCGCCTTCGAGCTTGAGCGCGAGACTCAGCACGCCTTCGTTGCGACCACGCAGCATGGCCAGCGCACGGTGCGAGGGCGCCTTGTGCAGCGGCTCGTCATGCTCGAAGTAATCGGAGAACTTGGCGCCCTCCTGCTCCTTGCCCTTCATGACGCGCGCACTGAGGATGCCATCGTCCCACAGACGTTGACGCAGGCGACCGACCAGCGCGGCGTCCTCCGCGAAGCGCTCCATCAGAATCTGCTTGGCGCCATCCAGCGCCGCCTTGGTATCAGCCACGTCCTTGTCGGCAGCGACGAAGCCAGCCGCCTGAGCCTCCGGCTCCAGCGTAGGGTCCGCGAGCAGCGCATCGGCCAGAGGCTCCAGCCCCGCTTCACGCGCGATCTGGGCCTTGGTACGGCGCTTCTTGCGATACGGCAGGTAGAGATCTTCCAGGCGCTGCTTGCTGTCGGCGGCCAGCACATCCCGCTCAAGCGTGGCGCTCAGCTTGTTCTGCTCGGCGATCGACTCGAGCACGACCTGACGCCGCTCCTCCAGCTCACGCAGATAGCGCAGGCGCTCTTCGAGCTGACGCATCTGGGTGTCATCGAGCCCGCCGGTGGCTTCCTTGCGGTAGCGCGAGATGAACGGCACGGTCGCGCCGCCATCCAGCAGCTCGACGGTGGCGGTGATCTGTTCTTCGCGCACCCCAAGCTCACCGGCCAGCGCCTGTTGAATGCGGCGAGTGGTGGCAGCGGGCGACAGCGTCGGTGCAGGACGGGAGGTGGTAGCGTCAGTTGCAGTAGCGTCCATGAAACGTCAGTCCCTTACAGCAGAATTCATGCGGCAATATACAGACGGCCCGGTCGTGGAATCGACCGGGCCGTCTGTATCACGATGTCGTCACGTTACCACAAAGCGGCAAGATTGCTTTAGCCACTCACTGCGCCAACCAAGATGCCTCCCAAGCGCCTCACGCGGGCACGAAGCGCAGCGCGACACCGTTGTTGCACCAGCGCAGGCCGGTGGGTTCGGGGCCATCCTCGAAGACATGCCCCTGGTGCCCGCCGCAGCGCGCGCAGTGATATTCGGTGCGCGGCCAGATGAGTCCGTAGTCGGTCTTGGTCAGAAGGCGCCCTTCGATATGATCGAAGAAGCTGGGCCAGCCGGTGCCGGACTCGAACTTGGTGGCAGAAGAGAACAGCGCCAGATCACAACCGGCACAGCGATACTCGCCGTCGCGATGCTCCTTGTTGAGCTCACTGGAGCCCGCACGCTCGGTACCCTCCTCGCGCAGCACGCGATACTGCTCCGGGCTCAGGCGGGCACGCCATTCGTCTTCCTCGAGGGTCAGCGGCGTGATGTCCGCGCCACGCTCGAGCTCAAGCTCCGGACGCGCGGCAGACAGTCTGGGCAGCGCCAGCATCGCGCCAGCCCCCAGCACTAGCCCCATGAATTGGCGACGTTGCATGACGAGTCTCCTTGTAGCAATGAACGGCAATACTGACTTCTACGCGCAGCGGCCTGCGCTGGATGCATCGCCTCAAGAGAAAGCCCCCACGATGCTGCCATCGTGGGGGCTTGGGTCTCATCGGCTGACGCCAGCCATCGGGTCAGATGCGCAGACCACCATCACATTCGATCACCCGCCCGGTGAAGTAGTCATTGTCGAAGATGAAGGCCACGCTGCTGGCGATATCTTCCGGGCGCCCCAGGTCGCGCATCGGGATGCCACTCTTGATCTTGTCGAGCATCTCCGGCTTCATGCCGGCGGTCATCTCGGTGGCGATGAAGCCCGGCGCCACGGCACCGACGCGAATCCTGTAGCGTGCCAGCTCCTTGGCCCAGGTCACGCTCAGTGCCGCGACACCGGACTTGGCGGCGGTGTAATTGCTCTGCCCCATGTTGCCGGCGCGCGAGATGCTGGAGATATTGACGATCACGCCCGGCTGGCCGGCCTCGATCATCTGGCTGGCCGCTTCACGCGTGCACAGGAAGACACCGGTCAGATTGACATCGATGACCTGCTGCCAGCTGGACAGCGACATGGTCTTCTCCACCACGCCATCGCGTGCCTTGATCAGCAGCCCATCGCGGGTGATGCCGGCATTGTTGACCAGACCGCTCACCGGCCCCAATGCGCCCTTGATGGCCGAGAAGGCCGCCGTGACGGAATCCTCTTCCGCGACATTGGTCACGAAACCCTGCGCCTTGATGCCTGCAGCCTCCAGACTCGCGACGGCGTCATCCAGGCCGTCCTGTTCGATGTCCAGCAGCGCCAGCACCGCTCCCTTCTCGCCCAGATAGCGCGCCATGGCCAACCCCAGCCCACGAGCGCCGCCCGTAATCGCGATGACCTTGTCGTCAAGCTTCATGTCCCGTCTCCCAGGTTGTCTGCCGGCAGTGAGGAACGGCTGCCGGATGCGAGGCCCGCATGCCGTACGGGCGTCACGATCTATGTGTCGAGTGTCTCGCACCGCGTCCTTCAGTGTTGAGCGTCATCGTGACAGAGAATGCCTCGGGATGACGCCCGCTGCCAGCTCGCGGTGAATTCTCATGATGCAGTGCAACAGATCACGGCGTGTCCTGCCTCAACGCAGGCGAGATCCGCCAACGCAACGCACTGACGGCGTCAACGCACGCCATCGACAGCGGGCGCGAAAGCAGGGAATGCTGATGAGTGAGCCTCGGCCCGCCCCCTGCAGACGCCTGGGCTCTGCCTGTCCGACTCTCCCTGTCCGACTCTCCCTGGCCGGCTCTCTCTGGCCGGCTCTCGCTGTCCAACTCGCCCTGGCCGACTCTCCCTGTCCAGCCCTTCTATTGTGCACTGCAACATGCAACATCGTTCAGCATGGCACCGCTACTCCTACAGCGCCAGCCATCCACGCCGCCGACCATCAGCGGCTCATCAGCAGATCATGGCCCGTTCATGAGCCCGATTCGACTGTTCCCCATCCGGCGGCTGGTTTACCCTTGACGCATTGGCGCAACCTGCCATTTACCTGCTTCGGGAGAGACGATGCCCATACTGTTAGTGATTACCCTGTTCGGGTTATTGGATTTCGTGGTGCTGTTCAGTCTTGGCAGCCAGATCGGCCTGCTGCCGACCCTGGCGCTGGTGCTGATCACCGGCGCCGTCGGCCTGCATCTGATTCGCCGCGAAGGTCGCGCGACACTGATGCGCGCCCAGGAACGCCTGCAACGTGGCGAGATGCCTTCCGGCGAGCTGATGGAAGGCGCGGCACTCATCTTCGGCGGCGCCCTGTTGATGGCACCGGGTTTTCTGTCTGATGCCTTCGGCCTGCTGTGCCTGCTCCCCGCCTCACGGGGGCTGTTGACGCGCGGCCTGAGCGGCAATAGTGCGATCGCGCGCTTCTTCAAGGGCCGCTTCTCGGCTGCGGGAACCTCGCGCAGCACCCGCACGGGTGACTGGGAAGCCGACGCCCGTGCTGACAGCGCATCACGCAGCGGTGGCGATCAGCAGCACGCAAGTGGCAACCATGCAGGGCAGCAAGGCAGCAGCCAGCAGACCGGCGAGCCGCTGGAAGGCGATTACATCAGCCGTGACGAGCCGCGCCTCTAGCGCCTTCTCACGCACAAGCACCACGTGCAATCGTCTGCTTGGGAATCATGTTTGAAAGCGATGGGCCCGGCACTGGAACACCAGTGCCGGGCCTTTTTGATTCGTGATATCTCGCTTCACAGGCTCCATCACGCTGTCCTGCTCTCTCCTGTCCTGCACTGGCCAGCCCCAGCGCCAATGCCAGTCACTGACCGGGTTCGCGCTCTGTAAGCTGCCCGACCGAACCCTTGCGCCCTGCAACGACGCACACCCTGGCCGCTGACCTTCCTCTGGCGTCTTGTACCAATGGACACCGTCTGGAGGCTGCCAGCTATATGCCAACGGTGAACGGCTCGATACACTCAAGCCGTTGATTCATCTAGCGGAACCTTGCGGAAAACAGGCTGCAGCCAAGGTGCGTAGCTTTCATGCGACGCACAAGATGCGCCGATTTGAAATTTTTTTATGATCGCCTACTTGAAAGCTGTCCCCCCGCCACCATAAAAGCGGTGCAATGGATAACGGCCACGCCCCCAGCGGCGGGGCCCAACACTCGGTAGGCAACCCCATTGAACGCCAGACTCACCGACAAAGAACGGTAGCTGGCGGGATTTACCATCAGGAGAACGTGAGCAATGAACATTCGTCCCTTGCACGATCGCGTCGTGGTTCGTCGCGTGGAAGAAGAACAGAAAACTGCAGGTGGCATCGTTCTGCCCGGCAGCGCCCAGGAAAAGCCGACCCGTGGCGAGATTCTCGCCGCCGGTAACGGTCGCATCCTCGAAAACGGTGAAGTTCGCCCGCTGGACGTGAAAGTCGGCGATACCGTGATCTTCAAGGATGGCTACGGCGTCGAGAAGCAGAAAATCGACGGCGAAGAGGTGCTGATCATGAGCGAGAGCGACATCCTCGCCGTGGTGGAAGGCTGAGTTTCAGCTTTTTCGGGTTCCAACGCTTCGACTTACTGATTAAAGGTAGAGATAAACATGGCTGCAAAAGACGTTCGTTTCTCCGATGATGCACGCAAGCGCATGGCGCGTGGTGTCAATGTCCTGGCCGACGCGGTCAAGACTACCCTCGGCCCGAAAGGCCGTAACGTGGTACTGGAAAAATCCTTCGGCGCTCCGACCGTCACCAAGGACGGCGTTTCCGTCGCCAAGGAAATCGAGCTGAAGGATCGCTTCGAGAACATGGGCGCCCAGATGGTCAAGGAAGTCGCTTCCAAGACTTCTGACGTGGCTGGCGACGGCACCACCACCGCCACCGTGCTGGCTCAGTCCATCGTCAACGAAGGCCTGAAAGGCGTGACCGCGGGCATGAACCCGATGGACCTGAAGCGCGGCATCGACAAGGCCGTCATCGAAGCCGTCAAGGCCGTGCGTGAGCTGTCCGTGCCGTGCACCGACACCAAGGCCATCGCCCAGGTCGGCACCATCTCCGCCAATGGCGACTCTCGCATCGGCGAGATCATCGCGGAAGCGATGGAGAAGGTCGGCAAGGAAGGCGTCATCACCGTCGATGAAGGTCGTGGCTTCGAAGACGAGCTGGAAGTGGTCGAAGGCATGCAGTTCGATCGCGGTTACCTGTCTCCGTACTTCGTCACCAACCAGGACACCATGGCGGTCGAACTCGAAGACCCGTACATCCTGCTGGTCGACAAGAAGATCTCCAACATCCGCGAACTGCTGCCGGTGCTGGAAGGCGTTGCCAAGTCCGGCAAGCCGCTGGCGATCATCGCCGAAGACATCGAAGGCGAAGCGCTGGCGACTCTGGTCGTCAACACCATGCGCGGTATCGTCAAGGTCGCTGCCGTCAAGGCACCGGGCTTCGGTGACCGTCGCAAGGCCATGCTGCAGGACATCGCTGTCCTGACCGGTGGCACCGTGATTTCCGAAGAAGTCGGCCTCAACCTCGAACAGGCCAACCTGGACCACCTGGGCACCGCCAAGCGCGTGACCATGTCCAAGGAAAACACCACCATCATCGATGGCGCCGGCAACGAAGGCGATATCGAAGCACGCGTTGCCCAGATCCGCGCTCAGATCGAGGAAACCTCCTCTGATTACGACCGCGAGAAGCTGCAGGAACGTGTCGCCAAGCTGGCCGGCGGCGTTGCCGTCATCCGCGTCGGTGCTGCCACCGAAGTCGAGATGAAAGAGAAGAAGGCTCGCGTCGAAGACGCCCTGCACTCCACTCGTGCAGCCGTCGAGGAAGGCGTCGTGCCTGGCGGTGGTACTGCCCTGGTTCGCGTGCTGGGCCAGCTGGTCGACCTGAAAGGCGACAACGAAGATCAGACTCACGGTATCGCCATCGCACTGCGTGCCATGGAAGCGCCGCTGCGTCAGATCGTCACCAACGCCGGTGAAGAAGCCTCTGTCGTGCTCAACAACGTCAAGGCTGGTGAAGGTAACTACGGTTACAACGCCTCTACCGGCGTCTACGGCGACATGTTCGAGATGGGCGTGCTGGACCCGGCCAAGGTGACCCGTTCTGCACTGCAGTCCGCGGCCTCCATCGGCGGTCTGATGATCACCACCGAATGCATGATCGCTGAAGATCCGGAAGACAAGGCCGCTGCCGGCGGCGGCGACATGGGTGGCATGGGCGGCATGGGTGGCATGGGCGGCATGATGTAAGCCAGCCTCACCCCACGACTCACCCGTCGTGTCCCGAACCGCTCCTGCGCAAGCAGGGGCGGTTTTTTCATGCCTGTCATTCGGCGAGCGCTGCGAGTTCCATGCGGTGAGCAGCGCGAGACCCATACAGGCCCTTATACGGTAAGCGCCGCGGCTCTCGGCACCTGACGCCTCCCGCTCACCACGCTACACTAGGCGCCACTTTTTGCCGCGACCCGAGACATGGCGCCTGGTGATGGCAGTGCATCGAAGCTGACGATGTATTGAGGCTGAAATGCCTACGGTCACGACCGATGACGCCAACCGCTCAGGCCGCGCACCTCGCTTGCCCAGGACCTTCTCATGACTGATACCCCCGCCGCTTCCCAGACCACTAGCGCCCTCGACAATGTGCGTGTCGTACTGGTGCAGACCTTCCATCCCGGCAACATCGGTGCCACCGCTCGCGCCATTCTGACCATGGGCATCAAGGACCTGGTGCTGGTCAATCCGCGCTGCTTCCCCGACGAGGAAGCGACACGCATGGCCAGCGGTGCCGCGGAACTGCTGGAAAATGCGCGCGTGGTCGAGCACCTGGAAGACGCCGTCAATGACTGCCAGCTGGTCATCGGGGCCAGTGCTCGCCTGCGCAGCGTCCCGCTGCCCCACTTCGATGAGCCACGCGAGATGGCGGCGCACGCCATGGATATCGCGCGCGATGGCAAGGTGGCGCTGGTATTCGGCCGCGAGCGCTTCGGACTGACCAACGAGGAGATCGCCTGCTGCACGCATCAGGTATCGATCCCCACCAACCCGGACTACGGCATCCTCAACGTCTCACAGGCCGCCCAGGTGCTGGCGCACGAGTGCCGCAGTGCATGGCGCCTGACGCTCGACAAGCCCCAGGAGGCGCCTGTCGCGCGCCGTGAGGATGATCAGCTGCCGACCCGCGAACAGCTCGGCTACTTCCATGAGCATCTCGGTCGCGCCCTGCAGAGCTCCGGCTTCCTCAACCAGCCCCACTCCCAGACCGAAGAGCGGCTGCGCGCCCTGTTCGCGCGTGCCGAGCCGACACGCCGCGAACTCTCCATCCTGCGTGGCATGCTGTCCAATCTTGAGCGTCAGACGGCAGCGGCGAACGCTGGCACAGCCAGCGAGCAGAGCGATCACGAGGCGTCCTGAGTCGCGCACGGCCGCCCCGTCATGTACTGAGGCTCGGACTGTTGCCACTTGGCACTTGCCACTTCGCAACAGCCTGTCAGCGCAACGTCATCCTTCTGACATGGATCAAGGTGCACTGTAGACCTTCCGCTATGCTTGATAAGCAAGACGTCAGGCACCGCAGAACCCGTCACACAGCCTAGGTATAGAAATACGGGTATAGAAATACCGGCATAGAGATACGGCACAGACCCATGCAGTAGCTGCAGCCCACCAAGGAAGTCACGCGCGAAGGCTGCAGTGTCAGGCAAAGGCTCCTTTGCGACCTTGAGATCTGCCACGCAGGTCGAGAACTGCCGCAAGAGCAGGCAGAGACGCCGCCACGCCAACACACGAAGGGCCATGACAGGCCAGCGTGGCGACGCACCTCGAGACACCCACAAGAAGAGCCGACCCTGATCCCATCCACGACCATGGACTCACGGAGCGCCTTTACATGACTCAGACAGCCGCACGACAGACACAGACCCCGGACGCGGAACAGCTGGCCAGCGACATCCACCAGCTGGAAGCTCGCCTGCTCAAGACCGACCCGACGCAGGAACCGACGCTCTACCGCAGCCTGTACTGCACGATCTCACTACGTCAGATGCAGCTGCTGGCCAAGGTCAGTCAGCCCGCAGCCTCGCAGGCGCATTGAACGACGCTAGATGAGGTGATTGGCAGGTGGCGACTGGTAATGACCAGCAACGACGATCGACGATGACCAGCAGCCACCCGTAACGACCAGGCATGAAAAAACCGCCACCCCGAAGGGTGGCGGTTTTTTTCGTTCCCGCATATGACATGCGTCTCATGCAGGATACCGATTCGGAGACGCTGAGGTGACTACCAGAGGCATGTCACCTCAGCGTGGATCCGGACACTCCACCTCACGAGGAGGCGGAGTGTCTCGGGATCACTCCTGACCCAGCTGCTGCTTGATCAGATCACCGATGGTAGTCGGGCCGTTGCTCTCGACTTCCTGGGTACGCGGCTTGGCAGCATCACGACGCGGTGCTTCAACCTGGTCCTTGGACTTGACGGACAGGTTGATCAGGCGGCTCTTGCGATCCACACCGACGATCTTGGCTTCGACAGCATCGCCGACGCTCAGGACGTTGCGTGCGTCTTCGACACGGTCAGCGCTGATTTCAGAAGCCTTCAGGATAGCGATGACGTCAGTCGCCAGCTCTACCTGAACTTCCTTGGCATCGATGTCGACAACACGACCGGACACGATAGCGCCCTTGTCGTTGACGGCCAGGTACTCGGAGACCGGATCGCTCTCGAGCTGCTTGACGCCCAGAGAGATGCGCTCACGTTCCGGATCGATGGACAGGATGACCGCTTCAGCTTCTTCGCCCTTCTTGTAACGACGCACGGCTTCTTCGCCAGCTTCGTTCCAGGAAATGTCGGAGAGGTGAACCAGGCCGTCGATGCCGCCTTCCAGACCAATGAAGATACCGAAGTCAGTGATTGACTTGATGGTACCGGAGACACGGTCGCCCTTGTTGTGCTTGCCGCTGAAGTCTTCCCACGGGTTGGTGGTGCACTGCTTGATACCCAGGGAGATACGACGACGCTCTTCGTCGATGTCCAGAATCATCACTTCCACGTCATCGCCGACATTGACGACCTTGGACGGGTGGATGTTCTTGTTGGTCCAATCCATTTCGGACACGTGGACCAGACCTTCGACGCCCTCTTCCAGCTCGGCGAAGCAGCCGTAGTCGGTGAGGTTGGTGACGCGTGCGTTGATCTTGGCGCCTTCCGGGTAGCGAGCCTTGATGTTGACCCACGGATCTTCGCCCAGCTGCTTGAGACCCAGAGACACACGGTTGCGCTCGCGGTCGAACTTCAGCACCTTGACATTGATCTCGTCGCCGACAGCAACGATCTCGGACGGATGCTTGATGCGCTTCCATGCCATGTCGGTGATGTGCAGCAGGCCGTCAACGCCGCCGAGGTCGACGAAGGCGCCGTAGTCGGTCAGGTTCTTGACGATACCCTGAATCTGCTGACCTTCCTGCAGAGTCGCCAGGAGGGCTTCACGCTCAGCGCTGTTCTCGGCTTCGAGGACGGCACGACGGGACACGACAACGTTGTTGCGCTTGGCGTCGAGCTTGATGACCTTGAAGTCCAGTTCCTTGTTCTCGAGGTGGGCGGTGTCGCGCACAGGGCGGACATCGACCAGAGAACCCGGCAGGAAGGCACGGATGGTGTTGATGTCGACGGTAAAGCCACCTTTGACCTTGCCGTTGATCACGCCCTTGACGATCTCGTCTTTCTCGAAGGCGGCTTCCAGCTCTTTCCACGCTTCGGCACGCTTGGCCTTCTCGCGGGACAGGCGGGTCTCACCGAAGCCATCTTCCACGGCTTCCAGTGCAACCATGACTTCGTCGCCGATGCTGATGGACAGCTGGCCACTTTCGTCACGGAACTGTTCAGACGGAATCTGACCTTCAGACTTCAGACCGGCATTGACAGTGATCCAGTCGCCATCGATATCCACGATGGTAGCGGACACGATTGCGCCCGGCTCCATGTTGATGTCCTGGAGTGACTGTTCAAATAAATCAGCAAAGCTCTCGCTCATGGTATTCCTACATGATCAACGTTTGGGGCGGCTTGCACCGCAGTCTCCGTACCACCAGCAAGCACGGGCCATATCTACATATCCCCGGGGGCGTTGACGCTGGTTCGAGATACACCGGCTTTCCGCTTGCCGCCGATGCACCCCATGACACCTTGCCGGGGGGTTGATGACACCTCGGTGTCATCTGGGTTCTGCATCATCACTCGCGAAGCGAGCGAAACCCGCTGCTGCCCGACCCGGAGGCCGTATTGCAACAGCAGGCGATCAATCCGTTGTTCTGACGACTTACAGGCTGAGACTCGAGTCTCAGCGCGCTGCTACCAGGCCGTATTCGACCAGCAGCTGCTGGATGCGTTCGATCACCTGGTCGATGTCGAGATCCGTCGTATCGAGGATCACGCCGTCGTCTGCAGGCTTGAGCGGGGCGACTGCCCGGCCCATGTCACGCGCATCGCGCGCCTGTATTTCTGTCAAAAGGCTCGAAATATTAGCATCGACACCCGCTTCCTGCAACTGGGCATGACGACGACGCGCACGTTCCTCGGCGCTCGCCGTCAGGAAGATCTTGAGCGGCGCACCGGTGAAGACCACCGTGCCCATGTCGCGACCATCGGCCACCAGGCCCGGCGCACGCGCAAAGGCGCGCTGGCGCGCCAGCAGTGCAGTCCGCACACGCGGTTGGGCCGCGATGATGGAGGCATTGTTGCCCACCGACTCGAGACGGATGTCACGGGTGACGTCCTCACCTTCCAGAATCACGCTGGTGGCGTCGCCTTCGGCGTCAAACTGCACATCGAGGTGCTCGGCGATGGTCGCCACGGCATCCTCGTCTTCCAGCGCCACGCCATGACGCTCGGCGGCCAGTGCCGTCAAGCGATACAGCGCACCGGAATCCAGCAGATGCCAGCCCAGGCTCGCCGCGACCAGACGACTGATGGTGCCCTTGCCTGCCCCGCCAGGGCCATCAAGGGTCAGTACTGGCGCGTCGCAGATCTGGCTGTGATGAGGTGTCGCTTCCCCGCTCATGAAGCCTCCTGGCCGGGTGCCACGGCACCAAGGTTCTCGACCTGCATGCCGACTTCAGCGGCCAGCGCCACGAAGTTCGGGAAGGAGGTCGCGACATTGGCGCAGTCGTCGATCAGGATCTCGCCCTGGGCGCGCAGCGCCGCGACACTGAAGGCCATCGCGATGCGATGATCGCCGTGGCTGTCGACCAGGCCGCCGCCGTAGGCGCCACCACGGATGTCGATGCCGTCCGCGACCACTTCGTGCTCGACGCCGATCTGCGCCAGACCATCCGCCATCACCTGGATGCGATCGGATTCCTTGACGCGCAGTTCCTCGGCGCCACGCAGACGGGTCATGCCCTCGGCGTTGGCGGCGGCGATGAACAGTGCCGGGAATTCATCGATGGCCAGCGGCACCTGGTCTTCCGGAATGTCGATGCCCTTGAGCGGCGCATAACGGATGTGCAGGTCTGCCACCGGCTCACCGCCGACTTCGCGCTCATTGGAGACGCTCAGATCGGCACCCATCGCCTTGAGGATGTTGATGACGCCGATGCGCGTCGGGTTGATGCCGACGTGCTCCAGCACCAGATCGGAGCCCGGCGTGATGGCCGCGGCGACCAGGAAGAAGGTCGCGGAGGAGATGTCGGCCGGCACGTCGATCGGGCAGGCTTCGAGGCTGCCGCCACCGTTCAGCCACGCCTCGGCGCCCTGACGCTCGACCTTGTAGCCGAAGCCATTGAGCATGCGCTCGGTGTGGTCACGCGTCGGCGCCGGCTCGATGGCACGTGTCTCGCCTTCGGCGTAGAGACCGGCCAGCAGCAGGCAGGACTTGACCTGAGCGGACGCCATCGGCATCTCGTAACGGATGCCCTTGAGCGGCTGACCACCGTGGATACGCAGCGGCGGACGGCCGTTGTCTGCGGTATCGATCACCGCGCCCATCTCGCGCAGCGGATTGGCGACGCGGTCCATCGGACGCTTGGTCAGCGAGGCATCACCGGTCAGCTCGGTGTCGAAGGCCTGACCGGCCAGCAGACCGGCGAACAGGCGCATCGCGGTGCCGGAGTTGCCGACATACAGCGGGCCCGGCGGCTGCTTCAGGCCGTTGAGACCCACACCGTGAATGGTGACACGACCCTGATGCGGGCCTTCGATGACCACACCCATGTCGCGGAAGGCCTGCAGCGTGGCCAGGCTGTCTTCCCCTTCCAGGAAGCCTTCGACTTCTGTCACGCCGGTCGCCAAGGCGCCCAGCATGATGGAGCGATGCGACATGGACTTGTCGCCCGGCACACGAATGCGCCCCTGAACCTGCCCACCCGGCAGTGCACGGTACCGCACGTTCTGCTGTTCCATGGTCTGATAACTCGTCTGTTTCAAGAGGGTATTGAAGTAGTGTCGGGCGTGGCTTGCGCGGGTGAATATCCCCAGCATCGCCTCACCATCGCCCGCGGTCACGGCAGCGCGCACCCGCGCTACCCCGGCCTCGAATTCATCCAACGCCTCCAGCACCGCATCGCGGTTGGCCAGATAGACGTCGCGCCACATCACCGGGTCACTGCCCGCGATGCGCGTAAAATCACGGAAACCGCCCGCCGCGTAGCGGAAGATCTCCAGTCGCTCATCCTGGCGCGCCAGGCTGTCGACCAGCGAGAACGCCAGCAGGTGCGGCAGATGGCTGGTGCGCGCCAGCACTTCATCGTGGCGCGCCACGCTCATGCTCAGAAGCTGGGCACCACATACCGACCACATGGCCGCCACGCGTGCCACGGCCTCGGCATCGCTGTCCGGCTCCGGCGTCAGAATCACCTTGTGATCGCGATAGAGCTCGGGATTGGACGCCGCGACACCGCTCTTCTCGGACCCGGCGATCGGGTGACCGAGCACCAGATTCGGCGGCATGCGACCGAAGACGCCGAGCGCCGCATCGCGGATCGCGCCCTTGGTGCTGCCGACATCGGTGATGACGGCGTCATCATCCAGCAACGGCGCCAGTTCGGCCATCACGCTCTGCATTGCCATCACCGGCACGCACAGCACGATCAGCGAGGCACCCGGTACCAGCGCCGCCAGTTGCGTGCTGCCACCGTCGATCAGCCCCATGCGCTGACCGAGGCAGATCTCGTTGGAGTCACGATCACAGGCGAGAATCTCGCCGCGATGGCCCGCCGCGCGCAATGCCGCCGCCAGCGAGCCACCGATCAAGCCCAGCCCGACCAGCAGGATACGCCGCTCGCCGGCCAGACGCTCCGCTGACGGCAGCGAGGACAGCAGGTCTGACGGCGCAGCATGGCGCGTGTGGTCGACCTCGCTCACAGCACACCGACCGGGTAGGACCCGAGTACCTTGACGTCCGCCGCGCACTGGCGCAGCTCTTCCAGCGTCGCCGTGATGAGCGGGTCATCACGGTGGCCACGGAAGTCGATGAAGAAGACATAGTTCCAGGCACCGGAGCGTGACGGACGCGTCTCGACGCGGGTCAGGTCGATCTGGTGGCGGTGGAACGGCGCCAGCAGGTCGTGCAGTGCCCCCGGCTGGTTGCGCATCGCCACCACGATGGAGGTCTTGTCATCGCCGGACGCCGGCACCGAGCTGTCACCGATGATCAGGAAGCGCGTGGAGTTGTCGGGGCTGTCCTCGATCTTCTCCTCGACCTTCTCCAGCTCATAGAGCTTGGCCGCCATGTCACCGGCAATCGCCGCACTGTGCCACTCGGTGCGCACCTGACGCGCGGCCTCGGCATTCGAGGATACCGCGATGCGCTCGGCGTGCGGGAAGTGGGCATCCAGCCACTTGCGGCACTGGGCCAGCGACTGGGCGTGGGAATAGATGCGCGAGATCTTCTCGCGACGCGTATTCGGGCCCACCAGCAGGTGGTGGTGAATGCGCAGCACCACTTCGCCGGAGATCTTGAGCTGCGAGCCCATGAACGAATCCAGCGTGTGGTTGATGACGCCCTCGGTGGAGTTCTCCACCGGCACCACGCCATACTGCACCGCACCCGCCTCCACTTCGCGGAACACCTCGTCGATGGCGGCCATCGGCTTGGTCACGGCGCTGTCACCGAAGTGCTTGAGCGCGGCCTGCTGGGTGAAGGTGCCTTCCGGGCCGAGATAGGCCAGGCGGATCGGCTGCTCCAGCGCCAGACAGGCGGACATGATCTCGCGGAACAGACGCGCCATCTCCTCGCCTTTCAGCGGGCCGGGGTTGTTGGCCATGATGCGGCGCAACACCTGGGCTTCGCGCTCCGGGCGGTAGAACTGCACCTGGCCATCCTCGCCCACGTCACCGGCCGCCAGCTTGACCTCGGCGACCTGCTGCGCGCAGCCCGCGCGCTCGCTGATCAGGTTCAGCAGCTCATTGTCGATGGCGTCGATGCGCTGACGCAGATCATTCAGCGTCACCGCCTTGCCCGCCGCCTGCGACGCAGGGCTCTCCTTGGAATCCGACATCTCACCTCCTCCCTTAGCCGTGACGGCGCGCGAAGTCGCCCATGAAGTCCACCAGCGCAGTGACGGCAGCTTCCGGCACGGCGTTGTAGAGGCTGGCACGCATGCCACCGACGCTGCGGTGACCGGCCAGATTCAAGAGACCCGCCGCTTCGGACTCGGCGAGGAAGGTCTTGTCGAGACGGTCATCGGCCAGCACGAACGGCACGTTCATGCGTGAACGGTTCTCGGTCACGATCGGGTTGGAATAGAAGTCGCTGCCATCGATGGCCGCGTAGAGCGCCTGCGCCTTGCGATCATTGATCGCGTTCATGGCGGCGAGGCCACCGACCTCGTCCTTGAGCCACTCGAACACCAGCCCGGAGAGATACCAGGCGTAGGTCGGCGGCGTGTTGAACATGGAGTTGGCCTCGGCGGCCGTCTTCCAGTTCAGCATGGTCGGGCAGTCCTTGCGGGCACGATCGAGCAGGTCTTCGCGCACGATGACCAGCGTCAGACCCGCCGGACCGATGTTCTTCTGGGCACCAGCATAGATAACGCCGAAACGGCTGACATCCAGCGGGCCAGACAGGATGGAAGACGACATGTCACACACCAGCGGCACGCCATCCGCTGCCACCTCGGGGATATAGTCGAACTCGAGGCCGCCGATGGTCTCGTTGGCGGTGTAGTGCAGATAGCCCACATCGCCCGAGAGCTGGATCGCGTTCTGGCGCGGCACGGCGATCAGGCCATTGCTCTCGCTGGAGGCCGCCACGTGGCTGCCCACCGCCAGATGCTCGGCTTCCTTGATCGCCTTCTTGCCCCAGATACCGGTATACAGATAGTTGGCACTGCCACCCGCGCCCAGCAGGTTCAGCGGCACACCCGCAAACTGGGTCGAGGCGCCACCCTGCATGAACAACACGCGATAGTTGGACGGAATCTCGAGCAGTTCGCGCAGGTCCGCCTCGGCCTTCTCGGCGATGGCCACGAATTCGTCGGAGCGATGACTCATCTCCATGACGGACAGTCCGCGGCCCTGATAATCCAGCATCTCGGCGCGGGCGCGCTCCAGGACAGCGGTCGGCAGTGCAGCAGGACCGGCGCAGAAGTTGAACTTGCGTGTCATGTCGTCTTATTTCCCGAAAGTGAAGCGACCGCCCCGAAGGCGGTCGCAATCCAGCGTCTTATTCCGCGTCTGTCGGCGGGGTATCCGTCGACTCGGCGTCATCTCCCGCCTGCACCTGTTCGTCGGTGCTCAGCGCCTCTTCGTCCAGCTCATCCTGCACCACAACGACCTCTTCCGGCTCGTCGACACGCACCGTCGTCACCAGACGCTCCTCTTCCGCGGTGCGGATCAAGGTCACGCCCTGGGTGTTGCGCGAGGTGGTGGACACCTCGGCGACGCGGGTACGTACCAGGGTGCCGCGGTCGGTGATCAGCATCAGCTCGTCGTTGTCGCTGACCTGCACCGCGCTGACCAGGTCGCCGTTGCGCTCGCTGGTCTGCATCGCGATCACGCCTTGGCCACCACGGCCACGCAGCGGGAACTCTTCCAGACGCGTGCGCTTGCCGAAGCCATTGGCGGACGCGGTCAGGATGTAGCACTGCGGCACCTCACCGCTGGCGACGCTGTCTTCCGTCGCGCCATCGGTGGTTGCCACATCAGCGCTCTCGACGCCTTCCGCCGTCGCGTCCGCGGCGTCATCGACCTCGATCTCGTTGTCATCGATCGCGGTGGTGCGCGGAATGATCAGGCTGATGACCTGTGCATCGTCGAGCAGACGCATGCCGCGCACACCACGAGCGGTACGGCCCATCACGCGCACGTTCTGCTCTTCGAAGCGGATCGCCTTGCCGTTGGAGGACACCAGCATGACGTGGTCGGAACCGGACGTGATGTCGGCGCCGATCAGGCGGTCACCTTCCTCGATGTCCAGCGCGATCAGGCCGACACTGCGTGGACGCGAGAACTGGCTCAGCGCGGTGCGCTTGACCGTGCCGTTGGCGGTGGCGAAGAAGATGTAGCTGTCGGCGGCGTAATCGCGCACCGGCAGGATGGTGGTGACCCACTCGCCATCGTCCAGCGGAATCAGGTTGACCAGCGGCTTGCCGCGCGAGCCACGTGACGCCTGCGGCATCTCGTAGACCTTGAGCCAGTACACCTTGCCCTTGTTGGAGAACAGCAGCACGGTGTCGTGGGTCGAGGCGACCAGCAGGTGCTCGATGACATCCTCATCCTTCATCGAGGTGGCGGACTTGCCGCGGCCACCACGCTTCTGGGCCTGGTAGTCAGACAGCGGCTGGGTCTTGGCATAGCCGCTGCGCGAGACCGTCACCACCATGTCTTCCTCGTTGATGAGGTCTTCGATGGTCAGGTCACGACGGCTGGTCATGATCTCGGTGCGGCGCTCATCGGCGTACTGGGCACGCACTTCGCGCAGCTCTTCGCGGATGACTTCCATCAGGCGGTCGGCAGAGGACAGGATCTCCATCAGCTCGGCGATGCGCTCGAGGATGGAGGAGTACTCGGCCAGCAGCTTCTCGGTCTCGAGACCGGTCAGGCGATGCAGACGCAGCTCGAGGATGGCCTGAGCCTGGGCCGGCGACAGACGGTAGTGCTTGGCGTCCTCGGACAGCCCCAGACCTTCCGGCAGATCTTCCGGACGGCAGGAAGTGGCACCGGCGCGCTCGAGCATCTCGACCACCTGGCCCGGCTGCCATTCGCGATCGATCAGCTTTTCCTTGGCTTCCGCCGCGCTCGGCGAGCCCTTGATCAGCTCGATCACCTCATCGATGTTCGAGATCGCCACCGCCAGACCTTCAAGAATGTGGCCACGTTCACGCGCCTTCTTGAGTTCGAACAGGGTACGACGGGTGACGACTTCACGACGGTGACGCACGAAGGATTCCAGAATCTGCTTGAGATTCAGGATCTTCGGCTGACCTTCGTGCAGCGCGACCATGTTGATGCCGAACACGGTCTCAAGCTGGGTCTGGGAGAAGAGGTTGTTGACGACCACTTCACCGGACTCGCCACGCTTGGTCTCGATGACCACGCGCAGACCGTCCTTGTCGGACTCGTCACGCAGCTCGGCGATGCCCTCGATCTTCTTATCCTTGACCAGTTCGGCGATCTTCTCGATCAGACGCGCCTTGTTCACCTGGTAGGGAAGCTCGGTGATGATGATGTGATCACGGCCGTTCTTGTCGTTGTGCTCGATGGTATGCACGGCACGCACGTAGATACGACCACGACCGGTGCGGTAGGCATCGAGGATGCCTGCACGGCCGTTGATGATACCGGCGGTCGGGAAGTCCGGCCCCGGTATGAATTCCATCAGCTCATCGATGGTCAGATCACCGTTGTCGATCAGTGCCAGACAGCCGTCGATGACCTCGCCCATGTTGTGGGGCGGGATGTTGGTGGCCATGCCCACGGCGATACCGGAGGAGCCATTGACCAGCAGGTTCGGGGTCTTGGTCGGCAGCACGGCAGGAATGCGCTCGGTGCCGTCATAGTTGTCGACCCAATCGACGGTGTCCTTCTCGAGGTCAGCCAACAGCTCGTGCGCCAGGCGCGCCATGCGCACCTCGGTGTAACGCATCGCCGCGGCGCTGTCGCCATCGATGGAACCGAAGTTGCCCTGACCATCCACCAGCACATAACGCATGGAGAAGTGCTGGGCCATGCGGACGATGGTGTCGTAGACCGCACTGTCACCGTGCGGGTGGTATTTACCGATCACATCGCCGACGACACGGGCAGATTTCTTGTAGGCCTTGTTCCAGTCATTGTTCAGCTCGTGCATCGCGAACAGTACGCGACGGTGAACCGGTTTGAGGCCATCGCGAACATCCGGCAAGGCACGCCCGATGATGACGCTCATCGCGTAATCGAGATACGACTGCTTGAGCTCGTCCTCGATGTTGACTGGCAGTATCTCTCTGGCGATCTCACCCATGATTCGTCAAATCCTTGAACTCAACTGTTGGCGCCACTGCAGCAACGACGCATGCTCCGTCGGTACTGCAGCGCGGCAGTGGCGTGAAGCAGACACGGGGTGCCAGCTCCGCGGCACCGAAGTGGCGGCATTATATCACTTGCGAGCGCGCCTAGCAGCTCACACGACGCCGCAAGGACACCTCAGTACGGTAGTACGGCCGTCAATGTGCGCGGCCTGCTGGCTCATGCCTCGCCGCTGACGGCGATCAGGCCGTTTCTTCACTGACCAACGCGCCCAGCAGCGCGCCGATCTCGCCGTCCAGCGGCATGGCGCGACCGGTGTCGGTATTCATCAGCACGAAGGTGAAATCCGCCCTGGAGACCAGCGCCCCGGAACGCGGATGCACCTCGCCCATGCGCCGCTCGCCCAGATGGATCTCCTGGCGCATGATCATCTTGCGGCGCCCGAGCTCTGACAGCCGCGTGGTGATGACCAGCTCATCATGCACGGTAGCGGGATAGTGCCAATCCAGGTTGAGGTTGACCGCCACCATCGCGATGCCTTCGCGCTTGAGTGCGGCCAGATCGAGATGCGCGAGCATGAACTCCCAGCGCCCTTCCTCATAGAACTCCAGATAGCGGGCATTGTTGACGTGCCCATAGCCATCCAGATGGTAGCCACGCACCGTCAGGGTCGTGCGACTGACGACGCCTGTGCGATTGCCGACGTCTGTGTGAGTGCCGACCGCTGCCTGCGGTGGATTGCTGTCGTGTTGCATCCCTGCCTCCCGTCCGTGAAACGATCGCGCCGTGTGGCCATCGTCAGCTGATCTTATGCCGGTGACGGACAGAAAAACAAACGCTTGGCTGAATGATGGCACCGGCCCTGCTCGCCATCCCGACAAGACGGCTACTCGCCGGGCGGACCCTGCGGCGGCCTCTCGCCGCCCTCCTCGTCGAGGAAGTGCCCCTTCTCGCCCATGAAGCAGCCGAAGATCTGGTTAACCCCCGGCGCGGAGGCGTGATAGTGATAGCCACGCACCGGGTCCGTCTCGCCGCCACACTCATCCAGGTCAGCGGGGATATTGCCGTCCTTGTCCTCTCTGGCATAGATGGCATAGCCATCCAGCGCATAGCCGATCATCGGCGAATGGCCATCTTCCTGAATGCCGATCTCGGAGCAGCCAGTGGCGGTGTGATAGTGATAGCCCTCATGCGGATTGGCATGCGCGCCACAATCATCGAGCACCCCCAGGGTGTGAGAGCTCAAGATCAGCTCCAGCGGCGCCGGCGGGCCGAACAGCACGCCATTGAGCGCCACTCCGGTATTGGAGCGGCCGGCAAGCGAGGTCGACTCGGCGGCCGGCACCGGTACCTTGGGAATCACGACAGTCTTGTCGATGCCACCGCCCAGCTCATCCAGCGGACACTCGAGACAGAAGTTGTCGAAGCCTTCGATGGGGTTCGGGTTCCCCGCCACCTCACAGCCACGTGCGCCATCGATCACGGTGATCTCGCCCGTGTTGACGTCGTACATCTGCCACTCCTTGTCCTTGTAGAGAGTGGCCAGATTCTTGATGAACTCACCGTCCACCTGATAGAGAGTGCCCTCGCCATCCATCCAGGTGCCGCCTTCCTCCTCACCGGAGTGGATATTGGGCGGGCAGAAAGGCCCCTCCGGCGAGGTTTGCGGGTCCGCGGGCGCACCGGCCACACGGAACTGATAGCAGGTCGTCTGCGTGCCGCCGCTCAGGGTGCAGTCGACGGTCTCGACCTCACCGACGATCGCGCCCTCGGCAAACATCTCAGGCTCCAGCCCGAGCGCCGCCGGGGCAGATTCGCCGTCAGCGGCTGCCTCTTTCGTGACCGTTGCACTGGTCTCGGCCGCGCTGGCCGTCTTGTCTTGGGCGTCATGCTCCCCGCTGCAGCCGAACAGCAGCAGGGTCAGCGCCGCCAGCGTCAGTGGTCGTGTCCGTTTGAGCGCGCTCGCGCCCGAAGCTCTGCTCTTCACAAAAGCCTCCACAACCGTCTCCTCAGCAGTCCCCACAGCAGTCTCCACAACAACGTCGTCGATCACTCTGCCGCCCTCCGCGTCTCAAGTCTGATGGTCTATGTTTGCGGGTCGATGCCTACGGGTCGATGCCTGCTGATCGATATCTACGGGTCTTTGCCTGCTGATCGATATCTACGGGTCTTTGCCTGGTGGGCGATACCGCAAACCGCCAGACCGCGCACCGCTAGGTCGACTCAAGACTAGCGCCACAGCGTGCACACAGTATGTCTTTGTGCTCGCGCGAGATGGTCGACAACCGCAGTGTGACGCAGGGTCACGTCCACGGCGGATGACCCGCCGCATGAGTTTCGCCATAATATGCGCCATTCAGACGGGCAGCCCCCGTTCACCGGACTCAAGGACTGGTCGCATGTGGTTCAAGAACCTGCAACTGTATCGCCTGCACGATAGCGCACCGCTGGAAGAGGGTCGTCTCGCCGACGCCCTGCCGGAGCATGTCTTCCGCCCGGTCACCGGCGTCGAAGCCAAGCGTATCGGCTGGGTCGCACCTGGCGGTCGCAACAGCGACCTGCTGGTGCACGAGATTCAGGGCCATTTCCTGATCAGCGCCCTGCGCCAGGAGCGCGTACTGCCCTCCGCCGTGGTCAAGGAAGAACTCGAGGAGCGCGTGGCCGAGCGCGAGACCGCCGAAGGCCGTCCGCTGCGTCGCCGCGAGAAGCTGACCCTCAAGGAGCAGATCTACGAGGAGCTGCTGCCGCGCGCCTTCACGCGCTCCTCGCGCACCGACCTGTGGTGGGACAGCCGTCGCGGCCTGATCGCCGTCAACGCCTCGAATGCCAAGCGCGCCGAGGAAGTGCTGGACCTGCTGCGCCAGACACTGGGCACGCTCAAGGTCACGCCGCTGGCCGTCGCGCAGCCGCCTTCCCAGGTGATGACCACCTGGCTCAAGGATGTCAGCTCACGTCCGGAAGACCTGATCGTCGGTGACCAGGTCGAACTCAAGGCGCCGGGCGGCGAGGATGGCGTGCTGCGTGCGCGTCACTTCGATCTCGACGGCGAGGAAATCCAGACGGCGCTGAATCTGGGCCGCGTGGTCAGCAAGCTGGCGCTGGAAGTCGATGGCCGCGTCGCGCTGGTGCTCGGTGAGGACATGGCGCTCAAGAGCCTCAAGTTCGCCGATGCCGTGGTCGACGAAGCCAACGCCCAGGATGACGGCGAAGACCCCATCCTGCGTCTGGAGACCGACTTCGCGCTGATGGCCCAGGTGCTGTCCGGCGTGATCGAGCAGATGACCGCCTGGCTGGGTGGTGAAGCCCAGCCCGCCAGCTGAGCCTTGGGCCCACTGCCGACCTTCTCTTTTTTCAGAATGACAAACCCGGATGACGTGCGTCGATGACTGACACTGCAACACCCAAGCCTGCCACGACCAGCGAACAGGACCCGTTCGCCGATATTCGCCCCTACCACGACGACGAGGTAGCGGAGGTGCTGGTACGCCTGGAGCAGGACCGCGAGCTGCTCGACACCCTGACTCGCTTCCGCCTGCCGGGCCTGACCCAGCGCTTCCCGTGGCTGGCACGCCAGATCGCGCGCCTGGCCATCAAGCGCGAGATGATTGGCGTCAAGGATGTTGCCAGTTTCCAGAGCCGCATCGCCGTCTACATGGCGCGCATGATCCACACCACCACCACCAGCTTCGAGACGGTGGGGCTGGAGCGCCTGTCCCCGGACACGCCGTATCTGTTCCTGTCCAACCATCGCGACATCTCGCTGGACCCGGCCTTCGTCAACTACGCCCTCTATCGTCACGGGCGTGACACGGTGCGCATCGCCATCGGTGACAACCTGCTGCAGAAGCCCTTCGTCACCGACCTGATGCGCCTCAACAAGAGCTTCATCGTGCCGCGCTCCGCCAAGGGCAAGCGTGCGATGCTGGCCGCCTACCAGTCGCTGTCGGGCTATATCCGCCACTCGCTGACCCACGACCAGCACTCCATCTGGCTGGCCCAGCGTGAAGGGCGCGCCAAGGATGGCCGTGACGGCACCGAGAGCGCCATCATCAAGATGCTGACCATGGCGGCGCGCACCGCCGACAAGACGCGCCCGTTCAGCGAGGCGGTCAGCGAGCTCAACATCGTGCCGGTGTCGATCAGCTACGAGTTCGACCCCTGTGACCTGCAGAAGGCGCGTGAGCTGGCGGCCGTCGCCAATGAAGGCCGTTACGAGAAGGTGCAGTACGAGGACATCAAGTCCATCGCGGCGGGCATCAGCGGCCACAAGGGGCGCGTCAAACTGGTGTTCGGCGAGCCGCTCAAGGGCGACTTCGAGACCCCGGAAGACGTGGTGAAGGAAGTCGACCGTCAGGTGCTGGCCTACTACACCCTCTACCCGAGCCATCAGCTGGCACTCGAGAAGCTGGCCGCCAGCCGCCCGCAGCTGCGTGAGGAGCCGCGTCTGGCCTCGGCGCTGGATGTCTCCACCATCAGCGGTGCCGAACGCGCCACCTTCGAGAACCGCCTCGCAGAGGTGCCCGCAGAGCTCAAGGACTGGTGGCTGGTGCAATACGCCAACCCGATCCTCAACCGCGAAGGGCTCTCCATCGATCTCGATGAAAAGCTCGATGCCGCCGAGGCGACGGACGGCGAGAAGGTCGCTCAGTAAGCCAGCACTGCGGTACAAGATACTTGAGTCTTGTACCTGCCACGAAAAAGCCACCGTCAATCGACGGTGGCTTTTTCGTGGGCCGCTACTTGCGCCAGAAGCTGGGCGAGAACAGCACCAGCACGGTCAATATCTCGAGACGCCCCATCAGCATGCCGAGGCACAGCAACCACTTGGCACTGTCCGGCAGGCTCGAGAAGTTGCCCGCCGGGCCGATGATCTCGCCCAGTCCCGGGCCGACATTGGTGACGGCCGTGGCGGCGCCGGTCACCGCGGTGATCAGGTCCAGCCCGATGAACGACAGCGCCAGCGCCAGGCCACCGATGGTGATGAAGAAGAAGAACGAGAAGGCGATCACGGCGCGCACCACCTCATCGGGCAGCGCGCGACCGTTGTAACGCTGCGAGAAGACGCCATTGGCATGGATCAGCGAGCGCAGATGGTTGCCGAGCATGATCAGGCCGATCTGCAGGCGGAAGATCTTCATGCCGCCGCTGGTCGAGCCGCTGCAGCCGCCGACGAAGGTCAGATAGAAGAAGGCCACCACCGCAAAGGGCCCCCAGGCACTGTAGTCGTCGCTGGCGTAGCCGGTGGTGGTCACCACCGAGATGACATTGAAGGTCACCTGGGTCAGCGCCGTGAAGATGGCCTCGCCATTGACGACGCGATACAGCGTCAGCAAGGCGATCACCCACCCCAGCAGACGCAGGAAGCCGCGTACCTGGGCATCACGCCACAGGACGCCGGCCTGGTCCTGCCAGGCGCGGATGAACAGCACGAAGGGCAGCGCCCCCAACATCATGAAAGCCGAGGCCATCCACAGCAGATAGGGCCGGTCGGAATAGACGCCCATCGAGCTGTCGTAATTGGAGAAGCCGCCGGTGGCCAGCGACGTCATGCCATGCACCAGCGCATCCAGCCAGTGCATGCCACCGAGCCAGTAACAGACGATGGCCAGCAAGGTCAGCCCGACATAGACCAGCCCGATGGCCTTGGCCACGCCACCGGCACGCGGCAGCACCTTGTCGGACCAGTCCGAGGATTCGGTCTGGAACAGGCGCATGCCGCCGACCTTCAGAAACGGCAGGATCGCGATCGCCATCACGATGATGCCGATGCCACCGACCCACTGCATCAGGCCGCGCCACAGCTTGAGACCATCCGAGAGCCCTTCGATGTCAGACAGCACGGTCGAGCCGGTGGTGGTGATCGCCGACACCGATTCGAACACGGCATCGGTCACGCCCAGGTGGGTGGCACCGAAGATCAACGGCAGGCTCGAGTAGGCCGACACCAGCACCCAGCTCAGCGTCGTCAGCACGAACATCGCACGCGGCTTGAGCTGCAGCTCCACCTTGTGCGATACCGTCAGCATGATGACCGCCGAGCCGAGCGTGATGCCCAGCGAGATCAGAAAGGCGCTGGCATCCGCATCCGCTTCGCCGAGCAACACCAGCAAGGGCGCCAGCATCATCAAGGCCACCACGCACAGCAGCAGGCCGAGTACCCGGATGACCGGCAACCACTCCGAGAGCGAAAGAAGGCGCATCAGCGCCTGCGAGTGCGCTCGGGTCGCCTGCCCTGCGCGAGCCCGTCTACGCTGCAGGTCCCGCGAGCCACCCTTCATGCCACCGACCTGTTGATGACAGTCATCATTGTGCGTCCTCAGCGTTTTACCCCATGACGCCCCGGGCGCCAGTCTCAGTGCGACGATACCCTACACCCTCTTCTGCCGCTGTCCAGCGCCGCCACAGCGGTGACCCGCCGCAGGACATCACACCCCGACACCTCACGTAAGGCGCCTTGTGCCGCCCTGCAAGCTGCTATCCTGCCAACGACACGCGTAGCCACGCCGCCTGCTCAGTGCCAACACGCCTGAGTCCGGTTGGGCTGCCCAACCCCTGTGCGGTACACTGAGGCCCCAATATGGCAACGATGCGTTCACGGACAAGAACCTCATGCGTCTGACTGATTGGCGAGCCTGGCAGGCGAGTGCGACCCGCACCGCCCACGACAGCCGCTTAGATATCACCCCCACCCCGCGTGCCGAGCAAGTTCCGGCCATGCAGCGTCGTCGACTCAGCCCGGTCGGCCAGGCCTGCTGCAAGCTGCTGTTCGCGCTCGACCCTGACGCCGACCTGCCCATCATCCATGCCTCGCGTCATGGCGATACCGGCAAGATTCTCGCCCTGCTGGATGCCGCCACCCAGTCCGACGAGGCCCTGTCACCGGCACGCTTCTCGCTCTCGGTGCACAACGCCGTGCTGGGCATGTACTCGATCACCGGCAAGTCCCATCAGCCGCTGGAAGCCCTCGCCGCCTGCGGCAACGAATTCGAGGCGCTGATGAGCGAGGCGCTCGGCTATCTGAGCGAGCGCGAGGATGTCATCGTGCTGTTCTCCGATATCGCCGCGCCGGAGGCTTTCCTGCACCACGGTGACTACCCGGCGTGCGCCAGCGCCGTCGCCCTGCGCCTGAGCCGCCGCAGTGAAGATGACAGCGCATGGACACTGAGCGCCACGCCTGGCGAGTCAATGACGGACAGCGCCCCGACGCCGCTTGAGGTCATTGCCTGGCTTGAGCAGGCCGGGGCTGAGACGCTCGCCTGTCGTCGCCATCAATGGCAGCTGAGCCGCGCTCACGCCGCCTCACCGACGCCGCCAGCAGACTGATGCCACGCATGCTGTCGTCTCCCCTCGGGCGCCTGTGGCGTGGCATCGCCACGGCCATCAGCTTCCTGACCTTCGGGCTGGGCGGCTTGCTGGTGGGGGGAATGTGGCCCCTGCTGACACTGGTGGTACGCTGCCCCGACAAGCGACAGAAGCTCGCACGCAGCATCATCCATCACTGCATGCGCGGCTTCGTGGGCCTGATGCGCGGCCTGGGCGTGCTCGACTATCGCCTGCACGACTGCGAGCGCCTGCAACGCCCGGGCCTGCTGGTGCTGGCCAATCACCCGACGCTGATCGACGTGGTCTTCCTGCTCGCGCTGATTCCCCACGCCGACTGCGTGGTCAAGGGGCGGCTGGCACGCAACCCCTTCACCCGTGGCCCCATCCGCGCCGCGGGCTACATCACCAATGAAGAGCCGCAGGGCGTGCTCGAGGCCGCCGGCGCGAGCCTGGCGCGCGGCAATGCCTTGATCCTGTTTCCGGAAGGCACGCGCAGCGTGCCCGGGCGCGCACTGAAATTCCGCCGCGGCGCCGCCAACATCGCCCTGCGCACGCCCTGTGACATCACCCCGGTGCTCATCAACTGCCAGCCCAGCACGCTGACCAAGGGCGAGCCCTGGTACCACATCCCCGCGCAGCGCGTGATGCTCAATCTCAAAGTACTGCCAGACATGACAGCGCACACCACACAGCTGCTGACTGAGAAGGATGAGGTACCGCCCCCACAGCAATCCAGACTCCTAACTCAGCAACTCGTGGCTCTATTTACATATGAAAGCGCTAAATTTAAGCATTATCGGCAATAAAACCAGATAAGTTATACCCTCCCAATTCAAGCTCATCAGAAAGCACACTCTTTCTTATTTAGCATTCCCTCACTTAATCTAAAGCCATCATCATAACCAGTATTTTTCAATCTTAGCCATCTTCTCTATTGAGCAGAAGCAACTTATCTAGTTTAAAAATAATGGCAATAACGGGAACCGTAGAGTTTTCGACTGGTCATAAGCAGCACCTTGGGATGTAAACTGAAAAAAGCTTCAGTTACGAACAGATTTTTATCCTAACTATCAATAACTTGTTGCACTTCACATACATCACTGTCGCATTTTACCAACAAAATTTTCCTGAAGAAGCATTAGATAAGAACATATTAAAAAAACAAAAACTAATTTAAATAGGGCTACTGGAAATTAAAGAAAAATTTAGATCTAAAACCAGAACCAGGCGTAATACTACTTAAGATCACCCTGTGCCTCAGCACTGACACATACCGCCTTCTGTCAACGAGTCTTTACTAAACACACTCATCAGCTTATGAGGTAACGCCGTGAGCAACACCCACCGCATAGAACTGGAACTCAAGCAGCTGATCATCGATACGCTGGAGCTTGAAGACATCACCCCGGACGACATCGTCGCCGATGAGCCGCTGTTCGTGGATGGCCTGGGGCTGGATTCGATTGACGCCCTGGAGCTGGGCCTCGCGCTGCAGAAGCGCTACGGCATCACCCTGGATGCCGAATCCGAGGACACCCGGGCCCACTTCGCCAGCCTCAACGCGCTGCGCGAGATGGTGGAGGCCCGTCGTGAGCGCTGATCAACCGCCCCCCTCCCGCGAGGAGATCTACGCCCATGTCCGCAGCACCCTGATCGAGCTGTTCAAGATCGAGGCCGCTGACATCCACCCCGAGGCGCGCCTTTACGAGGATCTCGACATCGACAGCATCGATGCCGTGGACCTGGTGGTCGAGCTCAAGAAGTTCACCGGCCGACGCATCGACGCCAATGACTTCAAGAGCGTGCGCACGCTCAACGATGTGGTCACCGCCGTCGAACAGCTGACACAGCGCCAGGCATGACGCCGTCGTCCCCTGACAGCCGCACGCGCCCCGCACAGAGCAGGGTGCTGCTCGGCGTGCTGGGCATCGTGGCCGCTCTTGGCTGGCCACTGCTGGTCTACGCCCTGCTGTCGCGCCTCACCGCAGACAGCGGCGCGGTCAGTGGACACTCGTCGCCCTGGGTGTGGGCCTTGATCCTGTTCGGCGCCCTGCTGATCCAGCGCCTGCCGCTGCACCTGGCACTGCGCCTGGGTCTGGCCGCCCTGCTGGTGGGCATCAGCGTGACGAGCGAGGCCGAACTCGGGCTGCGGGCCTATCCGGTACTGGTCAATCTGGCCATGCTCAGCGTCTTCGCCACCAGCCTGTGGCGCGGCATGCCGGTGATCGAGCGCCTCGCACGCCTCAAGGAACCCGACCTGCCCCCTGCCGGCGTGCGCTACACCCGCCAGGTCACCCGGGTGTGGTGTGCCTTCTTTCTCTTCAATGCCAGCATCGCCGGCTGGACGGCCCTGCATGCCGACCTGGCGACCTGGACGCTCTACAACGGCCTGATCAGCTATGTGCTGATGGGCCTCCTGTTCGGCGGTGAATGGCTGGTTCGCCGTCGCCTGCGGAGTTCACACACCTGATGCCTGACTCATCTCCCGTCAGCCCGGATACGCCGGTCACGTCGCTGTTGACGCAGCATGTCTGGCGTCAACTCGCCGATCAGTCACCCGAGGCGCCGGCCTGCTGGCTGGCCGTCCCCGGTCACCCACTGCGCGCATTAACGCGTGCCGAACTGATGGCGCGCGTGGACGCCTGGCATCACTGGCTGGACTGCCTGCCCGGTGATCACGACGCCCGCCAGCCCGGCGCACGCTGGGTGCTGTTCCAGCCCACCACGCTGGGCGCCTGCGTGCAGCTGCTGGCGCTGTGGGAACGCGGCATGCGGGCGATCCTGCCGGGAGATGACCGCCCCGAGACCCTGGCACGTCTGGCGGGCGACAGCGCCGGCCAGCTCCCCGAGACCACCGCCGATGGCTGGCCACCGGGACAGCCCGACCCTGCAGGTACTGCCGCGACGGCTTCTGCACCTGCCCCTGTACGACCGGACACCACGCCCGATGCCGCACGCATCGCACTGGAGCTTTGCACCTCCGGCTCCACCGGCGAGCCACTGCGCATCGCCAAGCGCTTCGACCAGCTCGAGGCCGAACTGGCCGTGCATCGCGCGCTATGGCCGCTGGCGTCAGGCCCTGACACTGCCCTGGCGTCCACGCCGGACACCGTCAGCCTCAGTCAGGTCAGCCATCAGCACATCTACGGCCTGCTGGTCTCGCTGCTGCGTCCGCTCAGCGAAGGCGTGCCGTTCCTGAGCGAAGCCTGCCACTACCCGGAGCAGCTGGCCGCCGCCATCGCTCAGCTTTCCGGGCTTGGTCATCGCTGCCAGCTGGTCAGCTCTCCGGCCCAACTGGCGCGTCTGCCACAGACCGATGAACAGACGCCATCCGCCGCCCCTCTGGCGGAACTCGGTCAGGTATTGCGGGTCTTTTCTTCGGGCGCTCCGCTGCCGGCCGAGGCTGCCCGTCATGCCGAGGCCAGCCTGAAGGCACCGGTGATCGAGCTCTACGGCAGTACCGAGACGGGCGGCATCGCCCGGCGCCGCCAGCAAGAGACAGCCTACTGGACGCCGCTGCCGGCAGTGGAGATCACCTTCTCGCCGGGCTTCGCGGTGCGCTCGCCATTTCTGAAAGCGCCTGATCAGTGGTGGCAGCAGGCCGACAAGGCGGCGCTGGTGGAGGACGCGGCAGAGGGTGACGACGCACGGAACGCGGCGCCACGCTTTCAGTTGCTGGGGCGCAGTGATCGGCTGGTCAAGCTGGCCGGCAAGCGGGTCTCGTTGAGCGCGGTGGAGCGCTGCCTGAGCGAGCAAGCGGAGGTGCTTGAAGTGCGTTGCCTGCCGATGCCCACGCGTGAGCATCGCCTGGGCGCAGTGGTGGTGATGGATGAGCGCGCGCTGCCGCAGCTTCACGCCAGCCGCCGCGACCTGATCGCGCGCCTGCGCCGTGCACTGATGCCGGGCTTCGAGCGCATCGCCCTGCCGCGCTACTGGCGCTTCGTCACGCGCCTGCCGCTGAATGCCCAGGGCAAGTTCACGGCGGACTCCGTCGCGCGGCTGTTTGCCGATCTCGACGATCATCGTCTGCCGCGCTGGCTGGGCGAGACCTCCAGCGGCCCGCAGCAGCTGACGCTGGAAGCCGAGGTGCCCGACAGCCTGTGCTACCTCGAGGGGCATTTCGCCGCCCAGCCACTGGTGCCCGGCGTGGTGATGCTCAAGTGGGCACGCGATCTCGGCCGCCGCCTGCGCCTGGCGGGTGTCGGTGTGGAGGAAAGCCGTTTTCAGCGTCTGGAGCGCATCAAGTTCTCCAACCTGTTGCTGCCGGGCATGCGCTTCACGCTGGCCGCGACACTGGTCGCCGACAGCCACGGCCTGCGCGTCGACTTCCGCCTGGAATCCCGCGCGGGCCTGCACGCCAGCGGCCGCTTGCGCTACGGTGCTGAAACCGATGACACACCTCTCAGTTCGCCACTCAGTTCGCCACTCAGTTCGCCACTCAGTTCGCCATTTAGTTCACCCCAGACGACACCCACACCGGAGGCGTCATGAGCCAGCCCCAGGCGCCGATGACCGGCCACACATCCTCTCCCCCCAGCCGCGAGTCGCCACTGCGCGCCTGCGTGGTGATTCCGGTCTACGACCACCCCGCCACCATCGCCGGCGTATGTGCTGGCCTAGCGCCGCTCGGGCTGCCCATCGTGCTGGTGGATGATGGCTGCAGCGCGCCCTGCGCCGAGGTGCTGGATCAGCTGGCGGCCGAGGGTCATCACCTGGTGCGTCGCGAGCAGAATGGCGGCAAGGGCGCTGCGGTGCGCAGTGGGCTGCAGGCTGCCGAGCAGCTCGGCTTCACCCATGCCCTGCAGGTGGACGCCGATGGGCAGCACGACGTCAGTGATCTGCCCGCCTTCCTCAACGGCATGCAGGAAAATCCCGACTGCCTGCAGATCGGCTATCCGCAATACGACGCCAGCGTGCCGCGCATCCGCTTCTATGGCCGCTACGCCTCGCACATCTGGGTGTGGATCAACACCCTGTCGCTGGCCATCCGCGACACCATGTGCGGCGTGCGCCTCTATCCGCTGGCCGCCACCAACCGGCTGCTGGCGCGTCATGACTGTGGCGATCGCATGTCCTTCGACACCGAGGTGCTGGTGCGCTGGTACTGGGCCGATGGCGAGGTCGCCAACCTGCCGGTGCATGTCAGCTATCCCACCGGAGGCGTCAGCCACTTCCGCCCCGGTCACGACAACCTGTTGATCAGCGCCATGCACACGCGGCTGTTCCTCGGCATGCTGCTGCGCTCACCGAAACTTGCCTGGCGCACGCTGTCGGGACGCAATGGCAGGACATCATCCACTCATGTCAGTCGCCCCTCGCAGCCTGACGACGCGAAGGGGAAACACGAATGACCCATTGGGCACGCCTGTCGGAAACCGGCTCCACCACTGGCATGCGCCTGATGGTGACGATTCGTCGTCGCCTCGGGGCCTGGCCGTTTCGCATCGCGCTGTTTCCGGTGCTGGTGTGGTACTTCCTGCTGCGCGGGGTGGCGCGGCGTGCCTCCTTCGACTTCCTCAAGCGCCTCGAGCCAGAGCTTGGCGGCGTGCGCCTGTGGACGAGAAGCTTCGCCCACTTCATGCAGTTCGGTGAGGCGATCATGGACAAGGTCTCGGCCTGGAGCGGCGAGATTCCGCTGTCCTCGCTGACCGGCACCGGCCCGGAAGACCTGCGCGACGCCGCGCTGCGTGGCGAGGGCGGCATCATCCTCGTCGCCCACCACGGCAATCTGGATGTGATCAATGCCATCGGCGAGCGCCACGACATCGATCTGTGCGCGCTGGTGCACACGCGCCACGCCGAGAAGTTCAATCAGCTGCTGGAGCAGGCCACCGGCCGCAAGCCGCCGCAGATGATCGAGGTCAGCGAGATCACGCCCGCCACCGCCATGGCACTGGGCGATCGCGTCAATCGCGGCGGCTTCGTGGTCATCGCCGCCGACCGCGTGCCGATTCCGCCCACCGCCGACAATGCCAAGGCCGATACCAACTCGGTCGAAGCCAACACGGCAGAAGGCAGCAGACCCGCGTCGCCGGCGAGTGCCGCGGCCTCACCGCGCGTGCTGCACTGTGATTTCATCGATCAGCCCGCGCCCTTCCCGCAGGGGCCCTTCATGCTGGCCGCGCTGCTGCGCTGTCACGTCTATACCCTGAGCTGCATTCGCGAACAGGGCGGCGCCCATCCGCGTTTCCGGGTCGATTTCGCGCCCTTCGATGACAGCCGCGCCGTCAAGCGCAGCGGTCGCGAGGCGTGGATCCAGCAGGCCATGCAGCGCCACGCCCGTCATCTGGAAGCGCGCGTGAAGCGCCATCCGCTGCAGTGGTTCAACTTCTTCGACTTCTGGCATCAGGCGCCTGACAGCGCGTCGAATCCAGACAGCACGTCGGCTCCGAAACAGGACGCCTGAGCCGCGCCGGGCCTGCGACAACGCTGCTTCGCGCCCGGCTCAGCGGCCTTCACCTTGTTCGGTCTTCACGTTCAGCGCATTTTCACGCTTCTCTCTTCGCCAGGTACCTCGTCATGTCACAGCCCGCCACCTCTTCCTCCCCCCTGATTCTCGACGGCAGTGATATCACCCTCGAGCAGTTGATCGATGTCGCCGAAGGCCGCCGTGAGGTGCGCCTGACCTCGGATGCCGCCTTCCGCGCCCGTATCGAGGCCGGTCCGGCCCTGCTGGAACGCCTGCTGGAAGAAGAAGGCGTGGTCTACGGCGTCACCACCGGTTACGGCGATTCCGTGACGCGTGCCGTGCAGGGGGCAGAGGACCTCGAAGCCCTGCCGCGCCACCTCTATACCTTCCACGGCTGTGGCATGGGCGCGGACCTGGATGTGGTCAGCAGTCGCGCGGTGGTGATGGTGCGCCTCGTCTCGCTGTGCCGGGGTGTCTCCGGGGTCAGCATGGCGCTGCTGGAGCGCCTCGTATGGCTGCTCAATCACGACATCCTGCCGCGCATTCCCGAGGAAGGCTCGGTGGGTGCCAGCGGCGACCTCACCCCGCTGTCCTATGTGGCCGCCGTGCTGTGTGGCGAGCGTGAGGTCTGGGTGCGCCCCGGCGCAGGCCAGCCCCACGCGCTGCGCCCGACGGCGGAGGTCTTCGCGGCACACGGCCTGACGCCCTATGTGCTGCGCCCCAAGGAAGGCCTGGCACTGATGAACGGCACCGCCGTGATGACGGCCCTCGCCGCGCTGGCCTACGGCCGCACCTGCTACCTCAGCCGCCTGAGCGCGCGCATCACCGCGCTAAGCGTGCAGGCGCTGGAAGGCAACCCCTACCACTTCGATGCCGATCTGTTCGCCGCCAAGCCGCATCCCGGTCAGGCCCGCGTGGCCCAGTGGCTGCGCGATGACCTGGCCCACCCGGCGGCGCCGGAAGTCGATGCCACACCGATCAACTCGCCGCGCCTGCAGGACCGCTACTCGACACGCTGCGCGCCCCACGTCATCGGCGTGGTCGAGGACAGCCTCAGCTGGTGGCGCAGTTTTCTCGAGACCGAGCTCAACAGCGCCAACGACAACCCGCTGATCGATGTCGAGGCCGGCAAGATTCTCCACGGCGGCCACTTCTATGGCGGCCATGTGGCGATGGTGATGGACAGCCTCAAGACGGCGGTCGCCAACCTGGCCGACCTGCTCGACCGCCAGCTGGCACTGCTGGTCGACAGCCGCTACAACCGTGGTCTGCCCAGCAACCTCAGCGGTGCCACGCTCGAGCGCGCGCCGCTCAATCATGGCTACAAGGCGGTACAGATCGGCGCCTCGGCCTGGACGGCGGAAGCCCTCAAGCTGACCATGCCCGCCAGCGTCTTCTCGCGCTCCACCGAGTGCCACAATCAGGACAAGGTCAGCATGGGCACCATCGCCGCGCGGGATGCGCTGCGCGTGCTGACACTGGTGGAACAGGTCGCCGCCGCCACCCTGCACGCCGCCGTGCAGGGTGGCGAGCAGCGCGCCGACATCACGGGTCAAGCCGCCACGCCGCCCAGACTGGCCGCCTTCACCCGTGAACTGCGTGAAGACATCGCGCCCCTCGAGGAAGATCGCGCTCTGGAAGCCGACCTGCGCCTGCTGTGCGCGCGCATCCGTGAGCGCCATTGGGCCCTGAGCGCAGGCGAGGCCAACGCATGAACGAGGAAGAAGCTATGAGCGGGGCAGCCTTGAGCGAGGAAAAAGCCTTGAGCGAGAAACAAGCCATGAATCAGCCCACAGACACCCCGATGCCGACCGCCACGGTAGAGATGGAAGTGCCCTTCCACGACGTCGACATGATGGAAGTCGCCTGGCACGGCCATTACGTGCGCTATCTCGAGATCGCCCGCTGCAAGCTGCTCGACATGCTCGACTACAACTACCCGCAGATGCGCGATTCCGGCTACGCCTGGCCGGTGATCGACCTGCGCCTGCGCTATGCCGGCCCGGCGCGCTTCGGTCAGCGCATCGCCGTCACCGCGCGGCTGCGCGAGTGGGAAAACCGCCTCAAGCTCGACTACGTGATCCGCGATGTCGAGAGCGGCAAGCGCCTGACCCGTGGCTACAGCGTGCAGGTCGCGGTCGGGCTGGAAGATGGCGAGATGCTGCTGGCCTCGCCCGCCGCGCTCAGCGAGCAGCTGGCCGCCTGGCAGGCCGAACAAGCGCTGACACACACCAGTGATTCGCCTGCCTCCCCTTCAGAAACACAAGGAACGCCGTGATGACTTCGCGCCTTGCCATTGCCGCCACTGTCCTGCTGCTGACTGCCGGTGCCTCCTGGGCCAACGCATCCGAGACCAGCGACTCAGACGCCAGTTTCGACGCCCGCGCCCTGACGCAACAGCTGGCGCGCACCGCGCCAGTCTGCGGTGATTTTCAGCAGACGCGCTGGCTCGAGGATGTCGGTGCAGAGCTCGAGAGCCGGGGTCATTTCCGTCTGATCGGGGACCCGAACGCGCCCGAAGGCCTGGTGTGGGAAACCACTTCACCGATTGAAGACCGTCTCGAGATGCGCCCCGATGCCAGCGAAGGCCCGAATGGCGAGCCGCTGCCGGCCGACCAGCAGGCGATGGCGGAGCTGCTGATCAGCTTCTTCCACGGCGACTGGCAGGCGCTGGAGGAGCACTTCTCCCTCACGTTGACGGGTACGCCGGATGACTGGCAGGCCAGCCTGACGCCCAACGATGCCCGTCTGGCCGAGGCCATCGAGCGTCTCGAGATCGACGGTGGCAGCTGGCTGGAACACGTGAATCTCGACAGCGGCGACGGTGACCGCCTTGAGCTGACGCTCACCGCCGGCGGTCACTGCGAGCGATGACATCGCCCAGCCGTGAGCCGCGCAAGGGGCTGGATCGCGCCGTCTGGCGCTGGCTGTGGGCCGCCGCCCTGCTGCTGTGCGCGCTGCTGCTGGCCGCGAAGATCGTCCCGCAGAGCCCCTGGCGTGGGGCGATCGATACCCGCATCACCGCCATGCTGCCAGAGCAGGAACGCAGCCCGCTGGCGGCGCGCGCCGAATCGCTGGATGACACCGCCAACCGGCTGGTGATTCTGGTCGGCAGTCGCGATGCCAGCGCCGCCGCACGCAAGCAGCGTGACGCCGCCGCCCAGGCGCTGCGTCAGGCGCTCGCACCCATCGCGAGGCTGGATGACGGCAAGAGCCTCGAAAGCCTGCGCCTACCGGCAGAGGTCCAGCCGGCCCTGATCGCCCCGTCGCTTGCAGGCCTGAGTGACGATGACTGGCAAGCGCGCGCCCTCAGACAGCTGTTCCAGCCCGGCGGCCAGCGCGACCTGATCCGCGACCCCTTCGGACTCGCCGGCGCCTGGCAGAGCTGGCTGACGCCCGCCAACCTGTCGCTGTCCGGCGGCCAGCTGTTGCTGCGTGCGCCGGCTTCCGCTGGCTCAGTCAGTAACGAACAGGACAGTGACGAGCAGAACAGCGAAGAAGGCGGTAGCGGCTATCGCCTGATCAGCGCCACCCTGACGGGCAGCGCCTACGCGATGAGTGACCAGCAGGCGCTGGAGCAGGCCGTGAATGGCGTGAAGGCCGACTATCCCGACATTCGGCTGCTGCGCTCCGGACTGGTCTTCCATGCCAGCAACGGCGCGCAGCAGGCCAAGCAGGAGATGTCGACCATCGGGCTCGGCTCGCTGATCGGCGTGCTGCTGTTGCTGTGGGCGGTGTTCCGCACCCCGCGGCGGCTGCCATTGCTGCTGGTGCCGGTGGCCACCGGCGTGCTGTTCGCGCTGCCGCTGACCTGGTGGGCCTTCGGCAGCCTGCATGTGCTGACGCTGGCCTTCGGCGCCAGCCTGATCGGCATCTCCATCGATTACGTACTGCATCTGGAGTGCATGCGCCGTCTGGCGACGAATGGCCGTGGCGGGCTCGCCGCGCTGTGGCCGGGCCTGACGCTGGGGCTGTGCTCCAGTCTCGCCGCCTATCTGGCCATCACCCTGACGCCGATGCCCGGCCTGCGCCAGATGGGCATGTTCGCGGCGCTCGGCTTGATCGGTGCCTGGCTGAGCGTGCGCCTATGGCTGCCGCAACTGCCACTGCCGGCGCAGGCCACCCGCGAGGACTCCCCCGCCGCCCGCGCCGCAGGATGTCTGGCGCGCGCCATTCCCGGCAAGCGCAGCTGGCAGGCACTGGGTCTGCTGCTGCTGGCCGCGCTGGCAAGCCTCTACGGACTGCGCAGCGATGACCGCCTCACGCAGCTCAACCCCTCGCCTGCGTCTCTCATCAGCGAGCAACGCGAGGTCCAGCGCCTGCTCGCCGAACCGGACGGCCTGCGCTACCTGATCGTGCAGGCCGAGACAGACGCCGCCCTGCTCACGCGCCTGCATGCGCTGGAAGACACCTTCCAGCAACTGAATGCACGCCAGCAGTTGGGCCACTGGGCGAGCCTCGCTCAGCAACTGCCGACACTTGAACAGCAGCAGGCCAATCTCGGCGCCATGCGTGAGCGCACCCGCACCCAGCTGCCCCAGGTGCTGAGCACCGCAGGCTTGCCGCCCGAGCTGGTCGCGCGTGCCGAGCAGGCCATCGCAGACGCCCATCCGCTGCGCCCGGCGGACTGGGTCGCGCTGCCCGCCGGCGAGATGGGCCAGCGACTGTGGCTCGACTCACGCAGCGCCGCCATCGGCATCGTACGCTTCGGCGATGTCACGGCTGAGGGCAGCGCAGCGCTTGCGCGCCTCGCCGCGGATGACGACAGCCTCGAGTATGTCGATCAGGTCGCCAGGCTCTCGACGACGCTGGGCAGGATTCGCAGCGAGATGGCCTGGCTGGTCAGTGCTGCGGTGGTGGTGATCAGCCTGCTGCTGGCGCTGCGCTATCGCCGCAGCACCTGGCGCGCCCTGCTGCCGCCGCTGGGCGGGCTGGTACTGACGCTGTCGGCCCTGACGCTGGCTGGCGTCGGCCTCAACCTCTTCCACCTGCTGGGCCTGCTGCTGGTACTGGGGATTGGCCTCGATGCAGGGATCTTCTGTGCCGAGCACCCTGCGCGCAGCGCAGAGAAAGGTAATCCCGCGCGAAGAGCGAATGACAAAACCGAACAAGGCAACGCAGAGGCCACCGCCAGCCGCGCCTCGCAGGCCAGTCTGCTGGCGATCTCGCTGTCATGTGCCTCCAGCCTGCTAGCCTTCGGATTGTTGAGTTTCAGTCAGACACCGGCATTGGCCGCACTGGGGCTGGCCTGCCTGCTGGGGCTGACGGCCACCTGGTGCCTGGTGCCCTTCGCCCGCAGTTGAGGCGATCTCGTCACGCGGGCCAGACGGAGGCGGGAACACGAATGCCGTCATGAACACATAACGACAACGACAGGGGACGATGCCATGGAATCGGCAGATCGCAGCAGCAACCCACCACGCAAGGAAGTCATCATCATCGGCGCCGGACCTGCCGGGGCGGCGGCGGCGGCCTGGCTGGCGCGCGCCGGCCACGCCGTGCGCGTACTGGAGCGCAGCCACTTCCCGCGCTTCTCCATCGGCGAGAGCCTGCTGCCGCGCTGCATGCAGCATCTGGAGGCCTGCGGCTTGATGGAGGCCGCCGCCGCCGGTGGCTATCAGCGCAAGACCGGTGCGGCCTTCACCCGCCGCGGCGAGCATCGCGTGATCGACTTCCGCGACAAGTTCAGTGACGGCCCCGGCACCACCTGGCAGGTGGAGCGCGCCGACTTTGACCAGCGCTTGATCGAAGGCGCCCGGGCGGCGGGGGCCGAGGTCGAATTCGGCGTCACCGTCACGGGTTTCACTCCCGCTCGCCCCACGCAGAGTGACACCGCTGGCCATGCTCAGGGGCCGCGTCTCACGCTGGCCGATGGCCGCGAGCTTCAGGCCGCCTTCGTGCTGGATGCCAGCGGCTATGGCCGCGTGCTGGCACGGCTCGAGGCGCTTGAGCGTGACCCGCGTCTGGAGCCGCGCATGGCGCTGTTCGGCCATGTCCACGATGGCATCGCCGACCTCGCGCCGCCCGCCGAGGGCTATCGTCGCGACACTATCCTGATCGCCTCGCACCCGGGGCATCCGGATGTCTGGTACTGGCTGATTCCCTTCGCCAATGGCCGCGCCTCGCTGGGCGTGGTCGGCCCTCGGGAGCTGATCGAGCCTGCCGCCGAGGACGATGTGCAGACACGCCTGTGGCAGTGGGTGATGGAAGAACCGCGCCTGGCGGAGCTGCTGCGCGATGCCACTCCCGCCAATGCCGTGCAGTCGCTGGGCGGTTACAGCGCCGATGTCAGCCGCCTGCACGGCCCGGGCTATGCGCTGCTCGGCAATGCCGGCGAGTTTCTGGACCCGGTGTTCTCCTCCGGCGTGACCATCGCGCTGGAATCCGCCCTGCGCGCCGCGCCGCTGGTCGCGCGCGAACTGACCGCGACCCGTGATGAGCAGCGCCCGGACTGGGCCAGCGAATACGAGCAGCCGCTGCGCCGTGGCATCGAGGTCTTCCGCGAATTCGTCACCGCCTGGTACGACAGCCGTCTGGCCGACATCATCTATCATCCCGAGCCGCATGCGCGGATTCGCCAGATGATCAGCGCGGTGCTCGCCGGTTACGCCTGGGACACGGCCAACCCCTTCGTCAGCGCCAGTCGCCGCCGCCTGACGGCCCTTGCCAGACTGACCGCGCCCGAGCAGACACTCGCGCCTGACGCGGTGCAGGAAAGCGACTCGGTCGCTGGCCTCAGCGCCTTCGGCCGCGCAGCAAGCGTCGGCGAGAACAGGTAAAGTAGCGTCATGAAAAACATGTCTTTCGCCTCTCACGCTGATTCTACTGGGCTGCGCAGCCGCCTCAGGCTGGCCAGCCTCACCGTGGCCGCCACGCTGCTGTTGAGCGGCTGCAGCCTGCTCGCCCCAAAGCCGCTGGAGGCTGCCAGCCCGATGCCGGCGCTTGCGAATCTCGAGCAGACCAGTACCCAACGTCTGATTCTGCGTGTGGCGCGTATAGAGAGTGATGACAGCGCACAGCGTGTTGCCAATGTTGATGCCAGTGCCAGGGCCGAGGCTGACGAGAGTGCGCAGGAGCACAACCTGCCGCCTCTCATCGGCGTGCTGCGCCAATCGCCCGAGGCCATGCGGCTGGTCATGCTCAGCGTTCAGGGCCAACGCCTGCTGACGCTGGTGCATGACGCCGACGGCAGCCGTTTCGAGAAGGCACGCCCCGAGGTGCTCGAGAAGCTGCCCTTCAGCGCCGACTGGCTGGCGCGGCGTATCGCCTGGGTGCACTGGCCGCAGGGAGCGATCGATACCGCCTTTGCGAACACAGGCTGGCAGCTGGTACAACGCGGCGACTGGCAACAAGGTCGCCAGCCCGCGCAGCGCATCATCACGCAAGATGGTGTCACCATCGCCGAACTGACCCGCGATGCCAGCGGCCGCGTGACCCTGCGCGACCCGGCAGCCGACATGCAGCTGACGCTGGAACCGCTGGCAGCGCCCAGCACACAGAACGCCCCTGACGACTCACCGGAAGCTCCCGCGCATGACTGAATCTGTTGCAACCGTGGCCACCGCTACCCCCAAGGGCCGCGACACTGGCAACGCCTGTCGCCTGTCACGCCCCGGCATCGTCTGTCCGCTGGGCGCAGACCACGGCCTGATCAGCAGTGCGCTGTTCAGCGCCAGCCGTGGCCTGCGTGTCAGTGATGACTTCAGCCCCGGCACGCCGCTGTCACTGGGGCGCGTCACCGCGCGGCTGGTGGATGACAGCGACTGGCCGGCCCCGCTGCGCTCACGCAACAACCGCCTGCTGGCCACCGCGCTGGAGCAGCTGGCACCGGAGCTTGAAGCCCTCAAGCGCCAGGGCATCGCGCCGGAGCGCATCGGCGTGGTGCTCGGCACCAGCACCTCCGGCATCGGGGAAACGGAAGCCGCGATGGACGCCCAGCGCGCCGCCGTCGCCCAGGGCACGCCGAGCGCCGACAGCTGGCCGCAAAGCTTTGAATATCGTCGTCAGGAACTGGGCGCACCCGCCGAGTGTGTCGCCTGGCTGAGCGGCGCGCGTGGGCCGATCTACACCCTCTCCACCGCCTGCACCTCCAGCGCCAAGGCCCTGGCCAGTGCACGTCGTCTGCTGGCCTCCGGCCAGTGCGATGCGGTGATCGCCGGTGGCGCCGACAGCCTGTGCCACATGACGGTGAAAGGGTTCATGAGTCTGGAGGCCGTCAGCCGCAAGCAGAGCCAGCCGCTGGGGGCCGAGCGCGATGGCATCAATCTGGGCGAGGCCGCGGTGCTGTTCGTGGTCACGCCGGAGCGCGGCGGCGTACAGCTGACCGGCGTCGGTGAATCCAGCGATGCCCACCATATTTCCGCGCCCTGCCCCGATGGCAGCGGCGCCGAGGCCGCCATGCGCGGCGCGCTCGCCAGTGCCGGCCGCGCCCCCGGCGAGATCGACTACATCAACCTGCACGGCACCGCCACGCCGCTGAATGATGCGATGGAAAGCCTCGCCATCAGCCGCCTGTTCGGTACAGTTGCCGGTTCTGATGCCGGTGCTGATACCGACGAGCCCCGTCTGCCCGCCGTCAGCTCGACCAAGGCACTCACCGGCCATACGCTGGGGGCCTGCGGGGCACTGGAAGCCGCCTTCTGCTGGCTGGCGCTGGAACATGGCCGCCTGCCGCCGCATGCCACGCCGCGTGAAGCGCTGGACCCGGCGCTGCCTGCGCTCAACATCGTCTATCGTGACCGCCCCGAGACCCCGCCGCTGCGGGTGATGAGCAATGCCTTCGCCTTCGGCGGCAACAACATCTCGCTGGTGCTGGAGCGCCACACCACCGACCCGGAGTCCTCTGCATGCTGACCCCGAGCACCGACTCAGTTTCCCCTGCTGGCGCTGAGGTGCAGCCCCGTGAGGCGCGCTATCCCGCCATGCCCTGTGCCATCGGCCCCTATGTGCCCCATGATGCGGGCATGTGTCTGCTGGATAGCGTGCTGCGCTGTGACGAGCATTCGCTGAGCGCCGACATCACCCCGACGCCAGACAATCTGTTCGCCGAGCCGGACGCCGACGGCCAGGCCGTGATTCCCGCCTGGGTCGGGCTTGAGTGGATGGCGCAGGCCATCGCCGCCTGGTCGGGCCTGCAGGCCGCGCGCAGCGGCCAGCCGCCACGGGTCGGCTTTCTGCTCGGGAGTCGCCGCTATGAGAGCGAAGTCGCCGCCTTTTCCTGCGATTGTCGCTGGCAGATTCATGTTCAGCTCGACTATCGCGCCGACAACGGTCTGGGCGCCTTCGAGGCCACCATCAGCGACGAGCACGGCGCCACTGTCGCGCGTGCCGGCGTCAATGTCTTCGAGCCGGCGCCCGAGGCGCTGCCCTCCGCGGCGTCTACCCAAGAGACCGCACAAGAATCCTCACCCGGACAGCAGGATGCTGCCGGTGCCTCATCGCAAGGTAATGTCTGATGTCTGTCACACCCCCCGCTACTGAAACTGCCACCGCCGCCCCTGAAGCGCGCGAGTGGATTCTGGTCACCGGCTCCAGCCGTGGTATCGGCCGCGCCATCGCGCTGCGTCTGGCCCGCGAAGGCTACAACCTGGTGCTGCATTGTCGCTCGCGCCGTGACGCCGCCGAGGAAGTCGCGCGCGAGATCAGCGCCCTGGGCGGCGAATCGCGCATCCTGAGCTTCGATGTCGCCGACCGTGAGGCCGCACGCAGTGCACTGGAAGCCGATATCGAGGCCCACGGCTGCTACTACGGGGTGGTCTGCAATGCCGGTATCCATGCCGACAACGCCTTCCCGGCGCTCACCGATGAAGACTGGGACAGCGTGATCCGCACCAACCTCGATGGCTTCTACAACGTCATCAAGCCGCTTTCCATGCCGCTGGTACGCCGCCGCAAGCCGGGGCGCATCATCGTGATGTCCTCGGTGTCGGGCATGATGGGCAATCGGGGGCAGGTCAACTATTCCGCCGCCAAGGCGGGGTTGATCGGCGCGGTCAAGGCGCTGGCGGTGGAGCTGGCCAAGCGCCGTATCACCGTCAATGCCGTCGCACCGGGCGTCATCGCCACCGAGATGACCGAAGGCGTCGAGATGGAAGATGCGCTGAAGATGATTCCCATGCGTCGCGCGGGGGAAGCCGAGGAAGTCGCCGCCACCGTGGCTTTCCTGTGCTCGAAGGACGCCGGCTACATCACCCGCCAGACCATCGCGGTGAACGGGGGGATGTTCTGATGACGACTTCCTCTCACGCACTGCGCGGCAGACGTGTCGTGGTCACCGGCATGCATGGCTTCTCGCCCATCGGCAATGACTGGCCGACCCTGCGCGCCAACCTGGCCGCCGGGCGCACCGGCATCCGCTATATCGAGGACTGGGACAAGTACGACGGCCTCAACACCCGCCTCGGCGCGCCGGTCAACGATTTCGAGCTGCCCAGTCACTACAACCGTCGCGCGCTGCGCAGCATGGGCCGTGTGGCGCAGCTGGCAACCCGCTCCAGCGAGCTGGCGCTGGAAGCGGCTGGCCTGAGTGACAGCCCGCTCAAGGCGAGCGGCCAGATGGGCATCGCCTACGGTGCCTCGGCCGGTGAGCCGGACGCGGTGGCCGACTTCGGCAACATGCTGATCAACCACTCTACCGACGGGCTCAGCGCCAACTCCTATATCCGCATGATGGCGCACACCGCGCCGGTCAATATCGGCGTCTTCCTCGGCATCAAGGGGCGAATCCACACCACCTCCAGCGCCTGCACCTCAGGCAGTCAGGGCATCGGTTACGCCTATGAGGCGATCCGCTTCGGCCGCCAGACCGCGATGGTCGCCGGTGGCTGCGAGGAGCTGTCCGCCGCCGATGCCGCCGTGTTCGATACCCTGTTCGCCACCAGTACCTGCAATGAGCGCCCGGACCTGTCACCGCGGCCCTTCGATGCCGAACGTGATGGCCTGGTGATCGGTGAAGGCGCCGGCACGCTGATTCTGGAAGAGCTGGAGCACGCCCTGGCGCGCGGCGCGACCATCCACGCCGAGATTCTCGGCTTCGGCACCAACTCCGATGGCCGTCACGTCACCCAGCCGGACGCCAACATGATGGAGGCCGCGATGCGCATGGCGCTGGAGGATGCCGGTGTCGAGGCCTCAGAGATCGGCTATGTCAGCGCCCATGGCACCGCCACCGAGCGCGGCGATATCGCCGAGAGCCACGCCACCCATGCGGTGTTTGGCGATTCCACGCCGATCAGCGCCTTCAAGAGTTACACCGGCCATACCCTGGGCGCCTGTGGCGCGCTGGAGGCCTGGATCGCCATCGAGATGATGCGCGATGGCTGGTTCCACGGTACCGCCAATCTCACCAGTCTCGACCCACGCTGTGCGCAGCTCGACTATCTCACCGGCGCAGGCCGCGAGATCGAGACGGACACAGTGATGAGCAACAACTTCGCCTTCGGTGGCATCAATACCTCGCTGATTCTGCGTCGCTGGCAGGGTGAGTGAGTCACTGGCAATCTGATCTGGCGCCAGTCACCACGCTTCGCGCTGACGCCTTTGCAGGGTGTCGCCAACGTACGACTTTGCAGCGGGTCGGATCTGGCGCAAGATACGCGCCCGCTGCATGGTCTATGGTGTGATTGGCTCACGCCCCTGGCTGGCTGACGGCGATATTCACTGGCGTCGCGCCAGTCAATCACCCTGTTAGGAGAGGTCTCAGATGGCGTCATGTTCTGCTCAGTCGCTCGCATCCTCGAAACGTTCCGCGGCACCTGCCACGCGCGCTCACTCGGGTCGCGCTTCGCGTGTGCTGACTCTGGTATCTGCGCTGCTGCTCGGCTCTGCGGGGCTTGTGGCCTCCGCGCCGGCGGTGGCGCGGGACACGCAGCACTTCCTGCCGATCATGCCGGTGATGGCCAGCACCGCGGCCAGTCAGCGACTGGGCAAGGACGTGGCCTTCTTCTTCGGTGACAAGCAGCCCTACGAGCGGATCGAGAAGCGCGGCTGGGCGCGGGTGAACCCGAAGACCAACGCCACCAACAAGAGCGATGCGGAAGCCTGTCGCTGGGTGTTCCTGTCGGCGCTGCGTGAGCTGCAGGAAAAGGCGCGCGAATACGGGGCCAATGCGGTCATCAACATTCGCAGCGACTATGACAAGGTGCCCTACTCCAGCAGCGAGAAGTACGAGTGCCATGCGGGCAATATCGTCGCGGGCGTCGCGTTGCGTGGGGATCTGGTGATCCTGCATCCGAAGAACTGATTCGCCATCATGACAGCCAGGCAAGGCAGTGGAATAAGCGAGACAAGCGAGCCGGTTGAGGATAACTCGGCAATCGAGCCTGCGGTGCGCCCGACCGATCACCCCGCCTACCGCTGCGTGGTGCTGGGGCATGCTGCAGCGGATGGCTCCGCTTCGCCGAGCACGGGCTCGCTGAGCGCTGGTTCGCTTAGCACTGGCTTGCTTAACAACGAGCCGCCAAGCTCCGAGCCGCTGATCTCGCATGATCCCCACGCCCTCGCCGCTTCACTGGCATCTGCGACTGGTGGCGCTGCCCGTGTCTTGCCGAATCACTGCTCTGCATCATCCTCTCGGCCAGCCCGCCTGTGGCTGGCCGAGGCCTGTGTGCTGCCAGCATCCTGTGCTGATTCGGCTAATTCCTCTGCCAGCCCCTCCACTGAAGCCTCAAGCCATCGCTCGCTGCACGCACGCCAGCCGGATGTGGATAACGCGGACACCCCCGTGTCATCTGCCAAGGCCCGCCGTCGCCAGCAACGTGAAGCCGAATCGCACCTCGCCCGCCTTCTGCTTGGCGAACTCGCCGCTGCCCAAGGCATTGCGCTACCACTGGCCGACTGGTCGCCGCGTGGCCAGGCACCCCATCACCCTGCGCTACCGGCAGGCTTTCACGTCTCCATCGCCCACCGCCACGGCCATGTACTCGTCGGCCTCGCCACCGCCCCGCTCGGGCTGGACCTCGAATACCACAACCCCCGCCACGCCCACGACCTCGACGCCCGCATCGCCATGCTGCCTACAGACGCACGCGAACGCCTCGCTGAAGCATCACACCTCAGCGAGACAGAACGACTGGACGTATTTTATCGAGAGTGGGTGAGATATGAGGCGTCAGTAAAAAATTGCATAACTCACTTATCAACCCAATAACATCAAAAGCAGCTGAAAAATTAATAATTACACAGCTACAGCATCTGGCACATCATAAGTTGTATTTGTAAGCAGACTTTGTAGTCGATGATCGAGCAATACCTGGACTATTAATTTAGCTGTATCTTCACATGGTATTATCTGACCTGCTTCATCAAAATTCATCCCCCACCCTTTAGCATCGCTAACCTCTCGCAACTTAGTTAAAAAGCCCGGCTGACTATATATAGCTTTGTTCTCTACTACAGCCATTCTTCTGAGGTGCATTGAATTACTACCAACATAATTTACAATTGGCTCCATAGTAGTAAATAGAGAATTAAAGCTTTGACTTTGCTGTAGGTCATCAAATGCTTTTGCATAGGCTTCCCTGTGCTGCAAAAGTGTCTCAAACCCCCGTTTATTCAGCATAAAAACAGAATCATTTACCACAAAAAAATCAAAATCCTTGTTTATACTAAAAGTATCGTCTTCTATAGCAGACAGCTCTCCTCTTTGAAATATTATATTAATGAACTTATTATTATATGCAGTCTTCCAGCTAGATGTAGAACGCCTAACGCCATAGACTCTAACGCCTGCATTATTATCGAACTTGACGACATAGCCTTTAGAGTTTTTTAGCTCTCGACGATCATCAATCTTATGCTCATCCTCAACTCGGTCTACTACCGCCTCTAACAAGGGAAACCTGGTATTAACCTTATCAATACTCAAACAACTACATTCATTATTCTCTGCTAAATATGTATAAGCTTGTACTTCAGTCACCTTTTCAACATTATCATTAGCGAATTCTTTTATACTATCTGCAAGATCATCCGAGGTTTGCACGTAGCATGCTTTATAGGCAACACTACTTTTACTTTGTTTAAATACCCACAAGTGAGCAGTGGCATTCTGAAAATCAAAGTTTCTCAAAACATTAAAATCACTCATCCCCCGCAGCTCCTTATAATATAAAATCCCTGCACTTTCTGCGCTGAATAATTACTCAACTGTACACTTCCCTTACTGAGAGCCTTAACGACTCTCTTCTCATTATTTATTAAAATTTCTAGCTCATATACTTTCCACCCTAATATCAGCAACAATGGATTCATTAGAACTTGTCCTGACTTATAAGTAATGGCAAACATCCAAGAAAGGAATACTAAAAACCCAATAAGTTTATTGGGTACGTCATAGCTTATACCCATGAAAGATACCACATATGGAAAGACATAATTTATAATGTCGTTCGGCACTTCCTTAAACGCTTTCACCTCGATATTAAATGGGTAAGATATTCTTCTGAAAACCATGACTGATAGCAGTACAGAGAGGCTAGTAATGACTACAAATGACACAGAAAGCCATGGGTTAGAAAATGGGTTAAAGGTACACGTAGTTATATCTCTCACATTACATAAAGAACGCGCCCACCAATTTACGGGTATATCCTGCACAGCCAGTATTATAGCCAATGGAAGATATGAGCCTATAAAAACAAGAAAAGCTGAAAAAACTCTAAATTGCATTAAAGTCCACCATTCTAGGCATGAGGCGTCATTTTAAAACAAACTCTAATTTACCATATAAAAGCCCGCCAGAGAAAACTCTGACGGGCTTAGAAAAACCATACTGCGAGTTACTTAACGGCGGCGACCACGGTAATTTCACACAGCAGTTCCGGGCTGGCCATGGCGGCTTGTACACAGGCGCGGGCGGGGGCGTGGCCTTGTGGTACCCAGGTGTCCCAGATGTCGTTGAAGGTCTTGAAGTCGTCCATTGTCTTGAGATAGACGGTGGCGGAGAGCAGGTGCTCGCGGTCGGTGCCGACTTCTTCCAGCAGCGCATCGACACGCGCGAGCATGCTGTTGGCCTGGTCCGTGATATTCCCGAAGCGATGGTCCGGACCGGCGACCTGGCCACACAGGTAGATGGTGTTGTTGTGGATCACGGCGCGGCTCATGCGCGGCTTGGTGTCATGGCGTTGGATGTTCATCGAGAGTGTCCTTGTGCTGTTCTTCTTGGGTAGTGGAAAAATGCCCCCAGCGGCGCTGATACAGAAAAGACCGCTGGCGAAGCAGGGTGAGGTCAGTCCTTCAGCGTTCCAGATTCGCGCGAGCGGCGCAACGCGACCTGCGGAGAGTATTACCCTGTACCAGAAGAACCTGTGGTTTCAGTTATGGGGTCTCTTGTGGTGGCTCTTGTGGTGACACCTTTTGTTTCACGCGTGCTGCCGGTGATGCAGGAAAGCGTGCGTGAATTCTAGACTGCCGGTATACGAAGACACCCGCCAGACAGCAAGACGCCGCGCCCGAGAAATTACGGATGCGCGGCGTCACGGCAATGATGGAACGGCTCGCTCATCAGCCAATGCTCAGAGCCGCACAAGCGACTCAGGAGCGGCTCAGCGCAGGATCAGCAGCGGCACCGTGGCGTTGCGAATCATCTCGGTGGTGGTGCTGCCGACCAGCAGCTGACGGATACGCGAGTGGCCATAGGCGCCCATCACAAGCATGTCGATGGCGTGTTCCTTGGCATATTCGCGCAGGCAGGCTTCCACCTCCCCTGCTCTGAAGCTGGCCTGCACGCTGAAACCTGCCGCGGCGAGGGTGTCGCGCGCGGCGTCCAGCGGGGCCTGATGCTCCACCGACTCCGCGCCGACCATCACCAGATGCAGCTCCGCGCCTTGCAACAGCGGGCTTGCCGCCAATACCTCGACGGCGCGCTTGATGGTGGTGCTGCAATCGAACGCGATCAGCACCCGCGTCGGCTGATTGAACTCGCCCGGCACCACCAGCACCGGACGATGCAGGCTGCGAATCACGCGCTCCAGATTGCTGCCCAGGTGCTCGCTGGCCTGCTCCGCCCCTTCGCCGCGCTTGCCGATCACCAGCAGGCGAATCTCGTCTTCCAGCTCCGCGAGGGTCTCGACCAGCTCGCCATTGCGCTGGCGTGGGCGCGGCTCCGCGATACCCGCCTGCACGGCGCGCTCGTAGGCGGCCTCCAGCATCAGGCGGCCCTGCTCCTGGGCGATACGCCCGCGCTGCTCATCCAGGGTGGCGAGCTCTTCCAGCAGGTGCTCGCGCGCGCCGAGCCCGATGCTGCCGGAGAGATCACTGTTGGTCTCGCCCGCCCCTTCCTGGCGGTCGATCACATGCAGGAAGCTCAGCGGCGCTGAGAGACGTTGGCTTGCCCATACGGCGGCATCACACACGGAGACGGCAAAGGCGGAGCCGTCAATGCAGGCGGTGACCTTGTCATGGCCTGTCAGGGCACTGGCAGAGGATTGGCTCATGGCGTGCTTCCTTATGCTGACGATCAAGGTGGCGCTTCAGGCGCCTGTTTCGAGATTACCACTTTCCGACCCCACCAACGCAAACGGCGGGCAGCCCGTGAAGGACTGCCCGCCGTCTTTACGCATCAATCACGCTGCTGGCGCCGCCGCCCTCGTTCAGGCGGGTGGCACCAACGGGATCAATGACCCATCAGTTTCTCGACCGCATCCGGCTTGTCATGCACCGCGAAGCGATCCACCAGCGTGGCGCTGGCTTCGTTGAGGCCACGCACCTCGACCTCGGTACCCTCGCGGCGGAACTTGACCACCACGGTGTCCAGCGCGCCGATGGCGGTGATGTCCCAGAAGTGCGCACGGCTGACGTCGATGACGACGCGCTCGACGGTCTCCTTGAGGTCAAAACCGGCCTGGAACTGCTCGCTGGAGGCGAAGAACACCTGACCGACCACACGGTATTCGCGGGTACGACCATCGGCATTCATGTCGCTGCCGATATGCAGCACCTGACCGATCTTGTTGGCGAAGAACAGCGCCGAGAGCAGCACGCCGACCAGCACGCCGATCGCCAGGTTGTGGGTCGCGACCACGACGGCCACGGTGCCCAGCATGACGATGTTGGTGGACATCGGGTGGGTCTTGAGGTCACGGATCGACTGCCAGGAGAAGGTGCCGATGGAGACCATGATCATCACCGCGACCAGAGCGGCCATCGGAATCTGCGAGACCCACGGGCCGAGGAACACGACCAGGATCAGCAGCACGACACCCGCCACCATGGTGGAGAGACGCGTACGACCGCCGGACTTCACGTTGATCATCGTCTGGCCGATCATCGCGCAACCCGCCATGCCGCCGAGGAAGCCGGTGACGACGTTGGCTGCGCCCTGGCCCTTGCACTCACGGTTCTTGTCGGACGGCGTATCGGTCAGGTCATCGACCAGAGTGGCCGTCATCAGGGATTCCAGCAGACCCACGACCGCCAGCGGCAGCGAGTACGGCAGGATGATCCACAGGGTTTCCAGATTGAAGGGGATGTCCGGAATCAGGAACACCGGCAGGCTGTCCGGCAGCTCGCCCATGTCTCCGACGGTACGGATATCCAGACCGACGACCATGGCGAAGATGGTCAGCACGATGATGCAGACCAGCGGCGACGGCAGCAGCTTGCCGACCTTCGGCACCAGCGGCAGCAGGTAGATGATGCCGAGACCGGCCGCCGTCATGGCGTAGACGTGCCAGGTGACGTTGGTCAGCTCCGGCAGCTGGGCCATGAAGATCAGGATCGCCAGCGCATTCACGAAGCCGGTGACCACCGAGCGCGACACGAAGCGCATCAGCGAGCCGAGCTTGAAGTAGCCGAAGATGATCTGGATCACGCCGGTCAGCACGGTGGCGGCCAGCAGGTATTCCAGGCCGTGGTCCTTGACCAGGTCGACCATCAGCAGTGCCATGGCACCGGTGGCGGCGGAGATCATGCCCGGACGGCCACCGGCGATGGCGGTCACCACGGCGATGGAGAAGGAGGCATACAGGCCGACCTTGGGGTCGACACCGGCAATGATGGAAAAGGCGATGGCTTCGGGGATCAGGGCCAACGCCACCACCAGGCCGGACAGGATGTCGGGCCGGAGGTTGGAGAGCCACTGCTGTTTGAGGCTGCTTGTCATCGAGTCGTCCGCAACAGGTTGGGGAAGGTGGTGTGCGTGCTGAATCCTGGCGCTGTCGAGTCAGTCTGGCGTCCGGTTGTTGCAATCTTCATCACTGCCGTCAGGGGCAGTGCCGCTCGCGCCTGGCTCGCGTCGTGAAGTCGCCGTCGTTTCCGGTCGCCCTGTGGCTTTCTTCGCGCCATGAGCTATTCGCTCCGGTCGCCGTGAGGCGTCCAGAGGGCTGTCATTTGACAGTGAATAAACTCGGGGATGGGCGGGATTGTATCAGTTGCCGCCCGCAGACGCATCCGCAGAAGGCGTACGCGTGGCCTGCAGGTGACGCAGGCGGCGGTCGATCAGGCTCTTGATCAGCATCGCGCCCAGCACCATGGCGCCGCCTACCCAGCCGCGCACGGTCAGCGACTCGTCCAGCACCCACCACACCCACAGGATGCCGAACACGCTTTCCAGCAGCATCAGCAGCGCCACCTCGGCGGACGGCAGGTACAGCGGGCCGCGCTGGATCAGCGTGAAGCCCAGCGGCGAGAGCACCAGACACAGCAGCACCAGCCAGCCGGCGCGCTGGGCGAAATCATCACTGTGCGAGGGCCATAGCTGGGTGAGCACGCTCTCGAGGACCTCTCCTGCACCCTCTCCTACCCCAGAGACTGCCAACCACGTGCAGGACAGCAGGCCGCACAGCGCGGTCAGAAGCCCCGACAGTGTCAGCATCGGACTCATGTCGAGCCCCGGGCGCGTACGGCACAGCGTGAAGTTGCCCGCCAGTGACAGGCTGCAGCCCAGCGCGAGCAGATTGCCGGTCAGCGAGCCGCTGCCCGCCTCATCCATCACCAGCAGCGTGATACCCGCCAGCGAGACCAGAATCGCGCCCCATACATGGCGCGGCTGGCGCTCGCCCAGCCATAGCCGCGACATAAGCGCCGCGAACAGCGGACTGGCAGCGAGGATGATCAGCACATTGCCGGCGCGGGTGTATTGATTGGCGAGCACGAAGCCCAGCGTGGAGCCGGTGAACAGCAGCGCGACCCATAGCCCCGTGCGCCCGCAGCCACGCATGCGCGCCAGCGCACTGGCGAAGCGCTGGGCAGGCCCGCCGCGCTGGGTGAGCAGCAGAATCAGCGCAAAGCCGATGGCCGTCAGCAACCCCCGCCAGAACACCAGCGGGCCATCGGCGACATCGGCGAGGCGCAGCAACAGCGCATCCGGCGAGATCAGCAGCACGCCCAGCGCCGTCAGCGCGACGCCACGCGCCTGCAGGGCTCTGGCATCCGGGCTGTGATCACGGGAAAGGTGGGAGTCAGTCGACGGCTTCATGCACGCTCAGTCCGATTCGATGGACAGGTGCGACTGGCGCCAGTCGACCACCGGCCAGCCACGCGCTTCGGCGAACTGGCGCAGCGGCGCATCCGGCTGGGTGGCGTGGGGATGATCAACCCGCTCGAGCAGCGGCAGGTCGTTGTGGGAATCGGAGTAGCCCCACAGTGCCTGCGGCGCACGCTTTAGCTGGCTGGCGTCTTCCAGCCAGGCATCCAGCGCCGCCAGCTTGCCTTCGCGGAAGGTGACGATGCCGGTGGTCTCGCCGGTGAAGCGGCCCTGATCATCGAAGGCAGGATGGGTGGCCAGCGCGCCATCGGCGGTCAGGCGACTGGCGATGGGGCCGACAAGATGATGCATGGAGGCGGAGATGATCAGGGTGCGATGGCCCGCCTCGCCGTGTTCGGCCAGCCGTGCGATGCCGCCTTCCAGCAGACGCGGCATCACCATTTCTTCCACGAAATCATCGACTTCACGACGCACCTCATCGCGATGCCGTCCGATGAGCGGGCTGAGCAGATGGCCGGTGTGCTCGTGGATATCCAGGGTGCCGGCGTGATACTCGCTCTGGTGGCGCTCGCCGATGGCCATGAAGGCCTCGACATCCTCGATCCAGCCACAGGCTGCCATCCAGCGCATCCACATGCCGGTGCAGTCGCCATCGAGCAGGGTATCGTCGAGATCGAACACCGCCAGCGGAGAATCCAGCTGGCAGAAATGGCGCAGATACCCCTCACCCGGCGGGGATAACGGTGGCAGCAGCGTCACGGCATCGCAGTCGGCACAGAGGTCCGCCAGCGGCGAGCGGCGGACCTCTACCCCGGGGGCAGCATTGAGGGCGCGCGGCGCAGCAGAGGGTGAGGGCATGGTTCGAGTCACGACAGGCTCCGAGTGGACGAGGGAGTCAACGGCTTCCTGCCGTTACTGCGTGACCCTCGCATGCGGCGCCGCGCTGGGCAAGTCCGTCGCGCCTTCATGACCCGCTGTCGCTGCGTGCGGCGCTAGCGCTGGGCGAGTCGAGCGAGCGCCAGGCTGGCAATCGCGGTGTCCTGCACGCCGGTGCCGGTAAGGTCTGCCACCGTGATGAGAGTATCAGTGGCGGTTTCAGCCTGTTCACCGCTGTTCTGGTCACCCTCACGCAGACGACGTCCATCGGCCAGCAGCTTGCCCAGCTCGTAGACCTCGCATGCCTTGGCCTGGTCTTCATCCAGCCCCTTCAGCTCGCCATTGATTTCCGACTGGGCGCGGCTGTCACACACGAAGTAGTCGCAATCGGTCAGCACATCGGCTTCCAGCTCACGCTTCTCGGGGCTGTCGGAGCCCATCGCGGTGACATGCACGCCTTCCGGCAGCATCGAGTAATCCAGCAGCGGCGTGTGGGACGGCGTGGCGGTGATGATGATATCGGCGTTCTGACACACCGCATGCAGGCTGTCATGGCTGCGCACGGTGAGGCCCAGGCGCTGCTCGGTGTCGCGTGCGAAGCGCTCGCCGCGCTCCTTGTCACGCGCCCAGACATCGACACTCTCGATGTCGCGCACCAGCCGCAGCGCCTCCAGCTGCAGGCTCGCCTGCTCACCGGCGCCGATCAACGCGACACGCTTGCTGTCGGGGCGTGACAAGGCCTCTGCCGCCACGGCACCGGCCAGTGCGGTGCGAATGGCGGTGAGATAGCCGCCGTCATCCAGCAGGGCCTTGGCCAGCCCCGTCTCGGCGGAGAACACCACCATCAGGCCATTGAGGCTTGGCAGGCCACGAGCGGGATTGTTGAAGAAGCCGGGGCTGATCTTGATCGCGAAGTGCTTGAGCCCCTGGATATGGGCGGTCTTGACGTCCACCTCGCCGTTGGCCTCCTCGATGGCCATCGACAGGATCGGCGGCTGCACCACCTTGCCTTGGCCCAGCGCGATGAAGGCATCGCGAATGGTGCCCAGTGCCGTGGCGTCCAGCCCCACGACCTGCTCGATCTGTTCACGGGAATACGTCTGCATGCTTTCTTGAGTCGGTTCCGTCATGCGCCCTCCTCCTGGTGTGCCGTCATCTGTCTCACGCTTTGAGCCATGGGCGAAAAATCACTGCTGAGCGTCCGCCAGCAGCGCTCGGGCCTGATCGAAGGTCTCCAGACTGACACCATTGCCGCTGATGATCAGCGCGACACGCTGGCCGCGGATCGACTCGGCCAGCGCGGAGTCGGTCTCGCCCAGCCGCGAGGCTTCGAGTGCGGCAAGCCCGACCACGGCGGCGCCCTCGACCAGCAGCTTCTCCTCTTCCAGCAACATCAGCATGGCGCGGGCGATGGCGCGCTCGCTGACCTGATGGTGTTCATCCATCACGCGGTGCACCAGCGGCAGCGTGGTGTGATTGCCAAGCCCGATGCCGCCGCCCAGCGAATCGGCGAGGCTGGCGACCTCTTCCACCTCCACCGGTGTGCCCGCCTGCAGGCTATGCCACATGGCCGCGCCTTCGGTGAGGCTGATGCCATGCACCTGCGTCTCGGGGCGAATCGCCTTGAGCGCCGCCCCGATGCCGCCGAGCAGGCCGCCGCCGGACAGTCCGATCAGTACCTGATCGAGCTGCGGGCAATCCTCCATCAACTCAAGCCCGATGGTGCCCTGACCGGCCGCGATCAGCGGGTTATCGAAGGGTGGCACCGCCAGCATGCCCTCCTCCTCGACCAGCCGATTGACCTCGTGGAAGGCCTCGTCCTGGCTGCGCCCGACCCGACGTACCTCGACACTGCCGCCAGTGGCACCGCCCAGCTCACCCAGCGCTTCGATGGCACGCACCTTGTTGGCGGGCACCTGCTCGGAGAGACAGATGACCGCTCTGAGGCCACGGCGCATCGCGGCGTAGGCCAGCGCACGACCATGATTGCCGGTGGAGGCGGTGGTCACGCCGCGCTGGAGGCGCTCGAAGGCCTCGCCGGAGGCCTGCTCCGCCACGGCGGCCAGCAGATTGCTGGCCCCACGCAGCTTGAAGGCACCGGTGGGCTGGCGGGTCTCCAGCTTGAGCAGAATCTCGGCATCGAAGCGTCGCGACAACGCCGGTGAAGGCACCAGCGCCGTGCGTTCGACGCCCGTGGCCGTCGATGAATGAAACAGCCGCTGGCGCGCGGCATAGATATCGGCCAGCGCCAGCGGCGTTTCCCGTGTGCTCTTGAGCGGGGGTAGGGTCAATGCCATAACCTACTTGTCACCAGAAGCGGGGTCACCAGAGGCGGGATCACTGGAAGAGAGATCGCCATTGTCGACAAGCTCCTGATGCACCTTGTCCACGGCGCGACGCGCGCGGGCGACGATGTCATCGATTTCCTCGGGGGTGACCACCAGCGGCGGCGCAAAGCCGAGGATGTCGCCCTGCGGCATGGCGCGAGCGACCAGGCCTTCCTCGAGGGCTGCCGCGGAGATGCGCGGGCCGACCTTGAGCGCTGAGTCGAACGCCTTGCGCTGTGACGGCTGCGGCGAGAACTCCAGCGCCGCCAACAGGCCGATGCCACGCACATTGCCGACGATGGGATGATCGGCGAAAGCTGCCTGCATGGCGTTCTGCAGATAGGCGCCGGTATCACGGGCGTTGTCGACCAGGCCCTCGCGGCGGATGATCTCCAGGTTGGCGACACCGGCGGCGGCGCCCAGCGCATGGCCGGAGTAGGTCCAACCGTGGCCGATGGGGCCGAATTCGCCGGTGCCCTGCTCCAGCACCTTCCACACGCGGTCGCCGACGATGACCCCGGACAGCGGCTGATAGGCGCTGGTCAGGCCCTTGGCGATGGTGACCAGGTCCGGCTTGATGCCGAAGTGCTGGTAGCCGAACTGGCTGCCGATGCGCCCGAAGCCGCACACCACCTCATCGCAGATCAACAGGATGTCGTGGCGCTTGAGCACGGCCTGGATGGCCTCCCAGTAGCCCTCCGGCGGCGGCACGATGCCACCGGTGCCCAGCACCGGCTCGCCGATGAAGGCGCCGACGGTCTCCGGCCCTTCGGCCTGGATCATCGCCTCGAGCTTCTCGGCGCACCAGGTGGAGAATTCGCGCTCGCTCATCTCGGCGCACTCGGCGGGACGCCGGTAATAATCCGGCGCCTCGGTGTGCAGGATGCCGGGAATCGGCAGATCGAAGTGATCATGGAAGGCCGCCAGCCCGGTCAGCGAGCCTGAGGCGATGCCGGAGCCGTGATAGCCGCGCCAGCGCGAGATGACCTTCTTCTTCTCCGGCTTGCCGATCACGTTGTGGTAATAGCGCACCAGCTTGAGCTGGGTCTCGTTGGCATCACTGCCGGACATGCCGTAATAGACCCTGGACATGTCGGGGCCGGCCAGTTCGAGAATCTTCTCGGACAGCGCGATCTGCGGCTCGTTCGAGTGGCCGACATAGGTGTGGTAGTAGCTGAGCTTGAGGGCCTGCTCGTGGATGGCATCGGCGACTTCCGTGCGCCCGTAACCGATGTTGACGCAGTAGAGGCCGGCGAAGCCGTCGATCAGCTCGCGCCCGTCACGCTCACGGATGCGGATGCCTTCGCCACCGGTGATTACGCGGCCCGGTGCATCGCCCTGAGCGTAATCGCGCAGGTGGGTCGAGGCATGGAAGGTGACCTTGCGATCACGGCGAATCAGCTCATCTGTCGAGGTCGCGTCGTCGAAGCTGGCGGCCTGACTCAGGGTGTTATCGGTGCTCATGTGACTCTCCGAATGCTCAACTAGGGGCGATCGACCGGCGGTGCTCAATGGCCACCGGTCGCCATGATCGACATGTGACAGTGAAGGATGTCCGTCTCAACTTCCGGAGGCGCTTTCCAGTCCACCCAGACAGTAGTACTTGATATCGAGATATTCCTCGAGCCCCTGACGGCCACCTTCGCGACCCAGGCCGGATTGCTTGACGCCGCCGAAGGGAATCGGCGCGCCGGTCATCTTGACGGAATTGACCGAGACCATGCCGAAGCGCAGGCCACGCATCAGTTGCCAGATGCGGCGCACATCGTGGGTATAGACGTAGGCGGCGAGGCCGTATTCGGTGTCGTTGGCCATCGCGATCACCTCTTCCTCATCGTGCCAGGCGGTGATGCCGGCCACCGGCGAGAAGGTTTCCTCGCGCCAGACGCGCATGTCAGGCGTGATGTCGGCCAGCAGCACCGGCATGAAGAAGTTGGGGCCCGGCGCCATGCTCTGGTCGCCGTGGATCAGCCGCGCGCCGCGCTCGACGGCGTCATCGACGATGGTCTGCGCCTTGGCGACGGCGTCGCGGTGGATCAGCGGGCCAAGGTCGATTCCCTTCACCTGACCATTGCCGACCTTGAGCTGCTTCATGATGCGCGCGAAGTGGCTCAGGAAGTCCTCGTAGAGGCTGTCGTGGACCAGGATACGGTCGGCCGCGAGGCAGTCCTGACCGGAGGTCTGGAACTTGGCATCGACGGCGGCGCGCGCAGCCTCTTCGGGATCCATGTCCGGCCCGACGATGAAGGGCGCATTGCCGCCCAGTTCCAGCGAGACACGCTTGACGCTGTCGGCGCACTGTTTCAGCAGCAGACGCCCGACCCGGGTGGAGCCGGTGAATGACAGCCCGGCGACGCGCGGGTCATCACACAGCTGCCTGGAGACCTCGGAGGCCTCGCCGGTGATGACGCTGAAGACACCGGCGGGAATGCCGGCACGCTCGGCCAGCTCCGCCAGCGCCAGCGCCGAGAACGGCGTCTCGCCGGCCGGCTTGACCAGCACCGTGCAGCCCGCCGCCAGCGCGGCCGCGGCCTTGCGGGTGATCATCGCCAGCGGGAAGTTCCATGGCGTGATCAGCGCCGCGACACCGATAGGCTCACGCACGGTGCCCAGCGCGGCATTCGGGATATGGCTGGGAATGGTCTCGCCGAAGGCACGATTGCCCTCCTCGGCGAACCAGTGAACGAAGCTGGCGCCGTATTCCACCTCGCCGCGCCCATCGTCGAGCGACTTGCCCTGCTCACGCGTCATCAGCATGGCCAGGTCTTCCTTGTGGGCGCGGATGAGGTCGTACCAGGCATCCAGCAGCTCGCCGCGCTGGTCGACGCGCAGCTTGCGCCATTCACGCTGGGCCGCATCGGCGGTGGCGATGGCGGCGTCGATCTGCGCCTCCTCGAGCCACGGCACCTGACCGAGACGCTCGCCGGTGGCGGGGTCGAAGACCGCCTCCTCACGCCCGCTTTCGCCATGTACCCAGCAACCATTCACGTAGGCGAGCTGGCGAAACAGGCGCGGGTCTTCCAAGGCAATGCCTTGGCTGGCGAACTGGGTGGGCTCGGACGTCGCTCCGTCTTGGGAAGTTGCCCACTGTCGTGCAAGAGATTGAGCACTCATCGCTTGTCTCCCGGGCCGCACGGCCGTCATCTGAGAAGGCGGAACACCGCCAAAGACAACGCCCACCGAAACGCGGCGGGCGTCATGTGATGACCTCAGTGTGGGGGAGATGGGACGTGGAGACTTTCGGAATACCCGCCAACGACTTGGCGTTCTTTCTGTTGTGGCGGGCAAAGTGCGGATTCTTTCTGTGTGGCGAGTTCCTGACTAGACCGTTATAGATCAGAGCGGCATGGCTCATAACATCAAGAGTCAGAACGTCACTGATCGGACCGACGTGGCTCAGGCGGTCACGACATCACTCTCGGTCAGCTCGGCGTAGAGTTCCGGGTAGGCTTCCTGAAGGCGCTCAAGCTCGGTGCGCGCATGCGGGATGGCATCGGTCAGCTGCTGCCATTCCTCGTCACTGAGGTTGTCGCGCATCAGCGGGAACAGCTCCTGGCGCTCGGCACGTAGATAGTCACGGTGTGCCTCCACATACTCGCGCAGGTCGGCATTGAACTGATCCATCGGGATGATCTGGTCCATCAGGATGCTGTCGAGATTGTCGGACAGCTTGTCCAGACGCTCGTGCAGGGTGCGATATTGCTGGATGAGGCGCTGACAGAGTGGCGCGGCGTCTTCGGAGCGTTCGCACAGCATCTGGGTGCATTGACGCTCCAGCGGAATGATGAAGCCCTGCATGTAATCGAGAATGTAATCCACCACCTCACGCATCATGCGAAAGTCGGGACGCTCACCACTGACGAGCGTCTTGTGGCGGTGCGAAAGCACGTGCAGCAGACGGGCCATGTTGGCGTGGTCCTGGCGCAGCTGAGTCACATTGGGCATGACTTCCTCCTCCTTACGGAACAGGTGGCCGATGCTGGCAGACAGCGCTGCCGCCTCGGGCATTGCTACCGAATGTAGCAATGTCGTCACCTAGAAGTGTAGGACACATCCCCCGAGCGCCAGTTAGACGTTGGGTGGGATTGCCTAAATGAGCGTGTCATGCTGTCAGGAAAACATGACAGTCTGGTGCAATGTCACGCGCGGCCTGAGGCCGCTGACTGACCGCGCCGCCCCTGCTGATTTGTACAGTCCTGCAGGATCGGCCATGATGAGCGCAATACTGCCCCACGCCTGCCGGAGCCAGACTCGCCGATGGATCTTTTTGCCGATACCGCCTCGAATTCCCATGCGCCACTGGCCTTCCGCATGCGTCCCCGCACCCTGGATGACTACATCGGACAGACAGCGTTGGTCGGGCCTGACATGCCGCTGCGCCAGATGGTGGCCTCCGGCGTGGTGCGCTCGATGATCCTGTGGGGGCCGCCGGGGGTCGGCAAGACGACGCTGGCCGAGATTCTCGCCAAGGGCTGTGATGCCCATCTGGAGCAGCTCTCGGCGGTGATGGCCGGCGTCAAGGACATCCGCGAGGTGGTGGAGCGCGCCAGACACTTCCAGGCCAGCGATCGCCAGACGGTGATGTTTCTCGATGAGATCCACCGCCTCAACAAGAGCCAGCAGGACGCCCTGTTGCCGCACGTGGAATCCGGCCTGCTGACGCTGATCGGCGCGACCACCGAGAACCCGTCCTTCGAGGTCAACTCGGCCTTGCTGTCACGGGCGCGGGTCTATGTGCTCAAGGCCCTGGAGACGGACGACCTGATCGAGGTACTGACGCGCGCCCTGCAGGATGAGGTCAACGGCCTCGGCAAGCGTCACATCGAAGCCAGCCGCGAGACGCTGACCCGCATCGCGCGCTCGGCCTCCGGCGATGCACGCCGTGCCCTCGGCCTACTGGAGACCGCCTGTGACTTCGTGCGTCGTGAGCCAGACGCCCAGGGGGGAACGCGCGAGATACTCGAGGACAGCTCGCTGGAAGCCGTGCTGGGCCATCAGGCCTCGAGCTTCGACAAGCAGGGCGATGACTATTACGACCTGCTGTCGGCGATCCACAAGTCGATACGCTCCTCGCGGCCCGACGCGGCGCTGTTGTACATGGCGCGCTTCATGGATGGCGGCGGCGACCCGCTCGATGTCGTGCGGCGTCTGACGGCGATTGCCTCCGAGGATGTCGGCAACGCCGACCCACGCGCCCTGCCGCTGACCATCGCCGCCTGGGACGCCTATCTGCGCCTCGGCGACTACGAGGGCCAGCGCGCCATCGCGCATGCGGCAATCCATCTGGCCATCGCGCCCAAGAGCAATGCCATCGAGGTGGCCTGGAAGGAAGCCAAGGCCTTCGTGCGCCAGCAGCCCCACTTCGGGGTGCCGGTCTACCTGCGCAATGCCCCGACCACGCTGATGAAGGAGCTTGGCATGGGCGAAGGCTATCGCTATGCCCACAACGAGCCCAATGGCTATCCGGCCGGCAGCTCCCACGATGCCTGGCCAGAAGAGCTGCCGACCCAGCAGTTCTACCGCCCGACCCAGCATGGTGGTGAGAAGCGCTTCGCCGAGATTGAGCGCTGGCGCCGCGAGCAGGACGCCGCCGCAGACCGTGGCGAGACGCCCGGACAGAGCTGATCAGCGGCGAATCCTGCGCGCACATGATTGCCATGTCGCGACTGGCACAGACAAGAACGCCCGGACCATCTGGTCCGGGCGTTCCTGTCTGGCCAAGCGTATTCAGGATTTGCGCTGCACCTTGGGTGTGATCACTGCTCGCGAATGACGTCGGCGCCTTGCGGGATCTGGAACACGAAACGGCTATCCTGCAGCGACGGGTTGTACTGCACGTTGCTGAAGTCGATCGCCGTGCGCTGGCCGGTGGAATCCGCCATCTGCAGCATGTCGAGCTGCTCGCTGTCGAAGGTCAGCTTGAGGCTTTCAAACAGCGTATCGGCCTGTTTGGGCGTCAGCGTGAAGGTCTCACGTGCGCCCTGCTGCTGACGCTTGACCGCATAGTTGGCGGTCAGCTCACTGGCACGACCGGACAGCAACAGCGCCGGCGTATGGGTGACACGCTCATCCAGCGGCTGCACGGTGACCTGCTCGAGGTCCGGATCATGCAGATAGACTTCCTTGCCATCCGACACCACTTCCTGACGGTACGGCGCATCGACGCTCCAGCGGAACTTGCCCGGGCGCGACAGCCACATCTTGCCCTTGGCTTCCTGCAGACGCTGACCGGAGGCATCGAGGATCTGCTGATCGAAGTCGGCAGCATAGGTCTTGAGCGGCTCCAGCAGGCGCGACAGACGATCGCCTGCCGATTCCTCGGCGTGCGCTGGCAGAGCGGCCATGCCCAACATCAGCGCGGCGCCCAGCCCCTTGGCCAGACGAGCGGTCAACGAAGAAGCGAAAGAACGGGACAATGTCTTCATGAAACTCCTTGCGATGAGGAAGATCAGTGGCAAGCCTCGGCACCGAGGCCCTGCAGCTGACCATCACCATTTCAGCGATTCAGGATGATTGCTGCCAACAGCCTGCTGGCAGTGATCTGTTATCTGACGTCTTTGACACGAAGGGGAGCAAAAAGCTCCCCTTCGTGTGTTCCAGCGTGCAGCGACCAGGCCTGCGGCGGCTAGCCGCTGTGGTTGGGCGCGATCACTTCCCGCGAGCCATTGGTGCCCATCGCGGAGACGACACCGGCCATCTCCATCGCCTCGACCAGACGCGCGGCGCGGTTGTACCCGATCTTGAAGCGACGCTGCACGGCAGAGATGGAGGCACGACGCGACTCGACCACATAGGCCACGGCCTCATCGTAGAGCGCATCCTGCTCGGCATCGCTGTCCTCGCCTTCAGCCTCGAGGCCGGCCAGCGCATCGGCCTGCACGCCACCGGTGAGGATCTCCTCGATGTACTCCGGCGAGCCGCGACGCTTCCAGTCGTCGACCACGCGGTGAACCTCGTCATCATCGACGAAGGCGCCGTGAACGCGCGTCGGCATGCCGGCACCGGCCGGCAGGTAGAGCATGTCACCGTGGCCCAGCAGGTCCTCGGCGCCGCCCTGATCGAGGATGGTGCGCGAGTCGATCTTGGAGGAGACCTGGAAGGCCATGCGCGTCGGGATGTTGGCCTTGATCAGGCCGGTCACGACGTCCACCGACGGACGCTGGGTGGCCAGAATCAGGTGAATCCCCGCGGCACGCGCCTTCTGGGCCAGACGTGCGATCAGCTCCTCGACCTTCTTGCCGACGATCATGAACATGTCGGCGAACTCGTCGATCACCACCACGATGTAGGGCAGCTTGGCGAGCACCGGCGGATGCTGGTGCATCTCCCAGGGCTGCGGCTCCCACAGCGGGTCAGCGATCTGGGCACCATGTGCCTCGGCTTCATCGATCTTGGCATTGAAGCCGGCCAGGTTGCGCACGCCCATGGCGGCCATCAGCTTGTAGCGACGCTCCATCTCGGCGACACACCAGCGCAGGGCGTTGGCGGCCTCCTTCATGTCGGTCACCACCGGCGCCAGCAGGTGCGGAATGCCGTCATAGACCGACAGTTCCAGCATCTTGGGGTCGACCATGATCATGCGCACTTCATCCGGCGTGGCCTTGAGCAGCATCGAGATCAGCATCGAGTTGATGCCGACTGACTTGCCCGAACCGGTGGTACCGGCGACCAGCAGGTGTGGCATCTTGCCGAGGTTGGCCACGACAGGCGCGCCACCGATGTCCTGCCCCAGCGCCAGGGTGACCGGGGATTCCGCCAGCTGATAGGCATCGGAATCGAACACTTCACGCAGGCGAATCATGGCGCGGTTGGGGTTGGGAATCTCGATGCCGACCGTCGGACGACCCGGAATCACCTCGACCACACGCACGCTCTTGACCAGCAGTGAACGCGCCAGGTCCGTCGACAGGTTGGAGATCTTGGACGCCTTGACGCCCGGCGCCGGCTGAATCTCGAAGCGCGTGATGACCGGCCCCGGCCAGACATCCGCCACCTCGGCCTTGACGCCATACTCGCGCAGACGCACCACCAGCAGCTCGGCCATCTGGTCGAGCTCTTCTTCGCTGTAGTTGGGCTTCTGGGCATCCGGCGGCGTCAGCAGGCTCAGCTGCGGCAGGTCCCCTTCCGGCTCGTCCTCGTGATCGGCGCCTTCATGGCGCTGACTCTGCATGTGCTCCACGGTCCACAGGGTCGGGCCGGAGGGATCACTGGCAGCCGCCTGTGCATCCTCCGCCGTCGCCAGACGACCGCCGCCCGGCACCATGCCGGACTCATCGCCGTCATAGGCCCAGGAAGGACGCTCGGCCGGTGTGGGTGTCGCTTCCGGCGTGGCTGTCGGCGCCTCGAAAGGCGGCACATGCTCGGCCCGAGGCGCCACGGAATCGGGCTCCGCTGGCGCGACCGGCTCGGCCGGTTGATGAGGCGCTGCAGGCTGACGCGACTCAGGGGCATGCTGCTGCGGTGTGGCAGACGGGCTGCTCGGCGCCGCAGGCGCGTCTGCCGGTGTCGGCGTGTTGCCCTTCGGTTGCTCGAAGGCATCATCCCAGGAGACGACCGCCTTGCGAGCGGGAATCTCGGAAGAGGCCGCCGCGACACCGGCCGCCATCACACCCGCACCGGCAGCCAGCCCTGCGGCCGTGGCGAATTGACCACCGCTGCCGGGCAGGGGCGCATCATCGTCGTCCCTGGGCTCCGGTGGCTGATTGCGGCTATCCGACGCGGCATCGCTGCGCTCGCGCGCAAGTTGCGCGTCGCGCTCACGCTGTGCCTCTTTCTCGAGCTGCGCCTGCTTTTCAAGCTGCGCTTGACGCTCTGCCGCTTGCTGCTCGGCTGCGCGCTGCGCTTTCTGTTCTGCTTCGCGCTGCGCCTCCTGCTCTGCCAAGCGCTGCGCTTCCTGATCAGCCAAGCGCTGCGCTTCCTGCTCGCGAGCCAGCTCCTGAGCCTGAACCTGAGCCTGAGCTTGTGCCTTGTGAGCTTCGGCCTCGCTCTGCGCCTGAGCGTCTTGCGCCGTCTCGTGACGGGCAGTCTCATGACGAGCCGTGTCGTGACGAGCGGTCGGCGCAAAGGCAGAGGCGGCGTCCCAGGCAGTAGGGGCAGCCGTGCTGTCGGAGGCTGGTGCCGTGTCTTCGGCGGCAGGGCCTGGCGTCGCCGCCTTGGGAGCCTGCGTCGTGACTGAGGCGTCAGCATGACGCTGGCGCTCGGCCTCAATGGCAGCGGCTTGCGGCAGACGGGAGCGCGTGACATCGGCATGCGCGACACGCGGCGCGGAGGCGGCCTCTGCCGCCACGGCGGTCTTCAGGGCCGCAGCCAGATCAACCCCTTCAATGCTGACATTGGCGCTCTGCACCGTCATGCGCTCGGTGTAGGCAGCGCCCGGCACCTTGGCGGAAGGCGTGGTTTCAGCGGTCTGCCACGGAATGTCGGTGCTGCGGTCGTCCGCGAAGTCATCGCGAGCGCTGATGGCCTCGTCCGTACCGCCATCCAGAGACGGCTCGACACGGCGCTGGCCGCGCGGCTCGGCGGCGATGCCTTCTGCCTCCTGACGGCGACCAAGCAGAATCTCGTCGCTGTCCTCGTCCCACTCCTCCTCGCGGGTACGGCGGCCCGGCAGCAGACGCTGCCACCAGCTCAGTCTGGGGGCCGGGTCGCGATCCGAGTCATCCTCTTCGCCGTCCTCGTGCGTCAGCGACTCTTCGGCGTAGGCTGCCTCGTCATCGTAGCCGTCCTGATCGTCGCGGCGGCTGTTGAAGCGCTCGGCGAACCAACCGGACACCCGCATGCAGCCATTGCCCAGCTCATCCATGACCGTCAGCCACGACATGCCGGTAAACAGCGTGAAGCCACACAGGAAGCTGGCCATCGCGACCAGCACAGTCCCGCCCATGCCGATCAATGGCGTCAGTGCCCCGGCGATGCCCTTTCCGAGAATGCCGCCTGCGCCGTTGGTCAGCTGGCTATCGGGGCTGTAGAACTGGATATCACCGATGACGCAGGTCGCCATGATCAGCAGGAACAGCCCGCCAGCGCGCACCGCGATGGTCGTCGGGTCCCACACCAGCTCTGTACTGGGCTGACGCATCAGACGCCAGGCACCGAAGCCCAGCATCGCCGGCCACCACAGGGCACTGCCGCCGAACAGAGAATACAGCACGTCTGACAGCCAGGCGCCGATGCTGCCCATCCAGTTGCTGGGCGTCAGCTCAGGGCCGCTGTAGGACCAGCCGGGGTCCGTCGGCGCATAGCTGAACAACGCCAGCAGCATGAAGACACAGAGGCTGAGCATGAGAATGACCACGCCTTCACGGCTGACGCCCTGCAGGGTGGTGGTCAGGCGTGACGGTGGTCGCGCTGCCTTCTCCGCACGCTGCTCGGCGCGGATGGCCTGGCGTTCGGCGCGTTCGGCCTGACGCTCGGCGCGACGCTGGGCTGCAGGACTCTCTTCCTGCACGCGCGGCTTGTTTCTGGCCTTGGTAGCAGGCTGGCCGCTGGCGTCCTTCCTCGCGGGCTTGCCCGAGACGCGCGGCGTCTTGCGTGCCGGGCTGGACTCAGTGGCCGAAGCACCGCGCAGACGCGCGAAGAAGCCCGGCGAGTCCGCTTTCTGACGGGCACGCTTCCTGGGTGTTGCTGCCGCACGGCGGCTACGGGTTTCAGGCTTGGCCTGTTCCCGACTTGTCTTTCTGGCACTCTTGGCAGTCAAGTCGCCATCCCCCTTGCACCTTGTGGGCGATTTTCCATGTACCTTCAGCCGGTTATCATAACCATTCGATGGCAGTGACGTCATAATTGCCGATTCACGTCTGCTCATGACGCCAAGGCGCCAGGAGCCCATTGCTCCGTGCATGTTCCCGAACCGACAAGAGGCTGCCCATGCTTCCCTGGCTTCCCCCTGCCCCTGTCCGCTTTCCGCATGCTTCCACCGCCCTGAGCGAGCCCGATGGCCTGCTGTGTGCGGGGGGCGAACTCAGTCCCGAGTGGCTGCTGGCGGCCTACCCCCGCGGCATATTTCCCTGGTTCAGTCCGGGTGACCCCATCCTGTGGTGGTCACCGGACCCACGCATGGTGCTCAAGCCAGAGGAAGTCCGTGTACGCCGCAGTCTGGCCAAGCGCCTGCGCAATGCAGGCCTGAGCTACAGTATCGACCGCGACTTTACCGGTGTGATCAATGCCTGTGCCAGCATTCCTCGCGATGGCCAGGCAGGCACGTGGATATTGCCAGAAATGCAGCAGGCCTACATCGCCCTGCATGCCATGGGACATGCCCACAGCGTTGAAGTCTGGCAGGGCGATTCTCTGGTGGGCGGCCTGTATGGCGTCGCCTGTGGACGCATCTTCTTCGGCGAGTCGATGTTCTCGCGCGTGCCCGATGCCTCGAAACTGGCGCTGGTGATCCTGTGCCAGGAATTGAAGGCACGGGATTTTCCGTTGATCGACTGTCAGATGCATACTCCGCACCTGGCAAGTCTTGGCGCCCGCAGCATCGCCCGCAGCGATTTCATCAGCTATCTTGACCAGTATGCCACTGGCCAAGGGCATGAGGGCAAGTGGTCACTGACATCCTGGCCCACGCAGCACGCCCGGGAATGATGGCCACGGCAATTCCAAGAGGGAGATGATGCAACGGTGAGCAGCAATACCCCCAAGCAACCGCAACGCGATCTGCGCTTCTTTCTGACGGTACCGCACGCCTGCAGCTATCTGGAAGGCCGCCAGGCGACCACGCTGTTTCTCGATCCGCAGGAAGCGCCCAATTCCGGTGTCTATGACGCCCTTGCCCTGCTCGGCTTTCGTCGCAGCGGCTCTCATCTCTATCGTCCGCATTGCGGTGATTGCCGTGCCTGCATTTCCGTACGCGTGCCGATCGCCGACTTCACGCCCAACCGCACCCAGAAGCGTCTGGTGCGTCGCAATGCCGACCTGGTCATCGAAGAGGGACCCGCACTCTTCGACCCCGAGCATTATCGCCTCTACGCCCATTACATCCGCAGCCGTCATGCGGATGGCGACATGTTCCCGCCCAGTCATGAGCAGTATCGCACCTTCCTCACCTCCCGCGATGACTATGCCCGCCTGGTGAGCTTTCGCCTCGATGGCCGTCTGGTGGCCGTCGCCGCCATGGACCGCATGAGTCATGGCCTTTCCGCCATCTATACCTTCTACGATCCGGATGAGTCACTGAATCAGCGCTCGCTGGGGACCTACGCGGTGCTGTGGCAGATTGAGCAGGCACGCCGCGAAGGCCTGACCCACCTCTATCTGGGCTACTGGATCCGCGATTGCCGCAAGATGAACTACAAGCAGCATTTCCAGCCGCTCGAGTATCTGGATGGCAGCCACTGGCGGCGACGCATACCGGCCAACCATACCGACAGTCATCTGCCACTGAGCCTGGTCAAGCAAGGCGCGTCAGTGACATCCGGCGAGTGACGCGCTGAGCTCATTACATGGGCTCATTCCCATAGGCTCTTTCGACGCGCTCTCCAGGCGCCCTCTCGACGCAAGCGCTCTGACAACGCTAAGGTGACGCAACACTCAGCTGGCAGGGGCTCATCAGACAGCGCCGAGTGCCGACCAACCGCCTGCCGTGAGTTGCCCCGGCGCCAGATGCCGATTTTTATCTTCCTCCTGAGCTGCCCACAGGCGCTCAAGGAGCGTACAATCGCGCTTCGACTTTGCCTTGCCGCCGCCCTTACGGCACAATATCGCGTATCGAAGTCCCGAATCGGGCACTTTTTGTGCTGAGGCGGCTCGGAACTACCAGCAGTATTCCCTGTAATAAGTGAGGATCAGCCTATATGGCGCGTGAAGATCATATTGAAATGGAAGGCGTCATCGTCGACACCCTTCCGAACACCACTTTCCGTGTTGAACTGGAAAACGGCCACATCGTGACCGCTCACATCTCCGGCAAGATGCGCAAGAACTACATCCGCATCCTGACTGGCGACAAGGTCAAGGTTGAGCTGACTCCGTACGACCTGTCCAAGGGCCGTATCGTCTACCGTTCGCGCTAAGCACGGTCAGACTGCCCTGCCGGTTGCCATGCCATCGATCACTCTGCACGTCCTGGACCTGCATGCGATCATCATGACACCGGCTGGCTGAACCGGTCGCTCCCGGCACCTCAGGCACCAGCGTCACCTCCGCCTGAACCCTCCGCCCGGACCCGGAACGCATCGAGGTTGCAAGACTTGCCCTTCGCGGCGAGACACCCGCCACCTCGATGGCGTATGCCTGAGTATTCCGATGATGCCGCCTTGTCCCATGAATGCGTCTTGAGCCCGAACGCCAATCTGGTCTTCGCTCCCATTCAATGATGACAGGCGGCTCATCCCCGCTGGGCATCTTCTCCACCAGTGCGCATTCGCTCCCCCCGATACGCATTCGCCTCCTCCTGTACTCATCCAACTCCCCGCCCTTCCCTCGAGGATGGCGAGCCCCTTGGCGTGCGCGCGTGTCCAGCTTGAGCAATCGACGTCATGCTCGCTACGTGCGGACAGCTTGCTGACTGACAGGCATAAAAAACGGCCAGTGCTTGAGCACTGACCGTTCATGTCGCCCCTTCAGGGCAGCAAGCTTAGCGTCAGATCACGCCATTTCCGCTTCCGTTTCCAGGTGCAGCTCGCCGTTGTCGACCGTGACATGCACGATGCCGCCCGACTCGGACAGGTCGCCAAACAGGATCATCTCTGCCAGCGGCTTCTTGAGCTTCTCCTGAATCACGCGTGCCATCGGGCGAGCACCCATTGCCGGGTCATACCCGAGAGTCGCCAGCAAGTCGCGCGCCTCGTCAGCGACATCCAGCTGCACGCGCTTCTCATCCAGCTGCGCCTGCAGTTCGACCAGGAACTTGTCGACCACATTGCGTACCACGGCGAGATCCAGCGCGCCGAACTGGATGATGCCATCCAGACGGTTGCGGAATTCCGGCGAGAACGTCTTGCGGATGACTTCCATGGCGTCGGTGGAGTGATCCTGGTGCTTGAAGCCGATGGAGCGACGCGCCACCTGCTCGGCACCCGCATTGGAGGTCATCACCAGAATGACGTTGCGGAAGTCCGCTTCGCGACCGTTGTTGTCGGTCAGGCGGCCGTGGTCCATCACCTGCAGCAGCAGGTTGAAGACTTCCGGGTGTGCCTTCTCGATCTCATCCAGCAACAGCACGCAGTGCGGCTGCTTGGTGATGGCTTCGGTCAACAGACCACCCTGGTCATAACCGACGTAGCCCGGCGGTGCCCCGATGAGGCGCGAGACGGTGTGACGCTCCATGTACTCGGACATGTCGAAGCGCACCAGCTCGATACCCATCAGCGCCGCCAGCTGACGAGCGACCTCGGTCTTACCGACGCCTGTCGGGCCAGCGAACAGGAAGCTGCCCACCGGCTTGTCCGGCGCCTTGAGGCCTGCACGCGACAGCTTGATCGCCGCGGACAGCCCGGTGATGGCGTCGTCCTGCCCGAACACCAGCATCTTGAGATCGCGCTCGAGATTGGACAGCAGCTTCTTGTCGGAGCTGGAGACCGTCTTCGGCGGAATGCGGGCGATGGAGGCGACGATCGCCTCGACCTGCTCGGTATCGATGGTATCGACGCGGATGCTCTCCGGCAGCAGGCGCTGGTGGGCACCGGCCTCGTCGATCACGTCGATGGCCTTGTCCGGCAGCTGACGGTCGTTGATGTAGCGGTCCGCCAGACGCACTGCCGTTTCCAGCGAGGCATCGGTGTACTTGATGGCATGGTGCTCCTCGAAGCGACCACGCAGCCCCTTGAGGATGCGGATGGTGTCATCCACCGACGGCTCCATGACATCGACCTTCTGGAAGCGACGCGCCAGGGCGCGGTCCTTCTCGAAGATGCCACGGAATTCCTGGAAGGTGGTGGAACCGATGCAACGCAGCTCGCCGGAAGACAGCAGCGGCTTGAGCAGGTTGGAGGCATCCATCACGCCACCGGACGCGGCACCCGCACCGATGACGGTGTGGATCTCGTCGATGAACAGGATCGAGTTCGGTTCCTTGCGCAGCTCCGCCAGCAGCGACTTGAGACGCTTCTCGAAGTCACCGCGGTACTTGGTGCCGGCCAGCAGCGCCCCGAGATCCAGCGAGTAGACCACGGCTTCCTTGATGACGTCCGGCACGTCCTCCTCGACGATGCGCTTGGCGAGACCTTCCGCGATGGCGGTCTTGCCGACACCGGCCTCACCGACCAGCAGCGGGTTGTTCTTGCGGCGGCGCACCAGAATCTGCACCACACGCTCGAGCTCGCCATCGCGGCCAATCAGCGGGTCGATCTTGCCAAGACGCGCCTGCTCGTTGAGGTTGGTGGCGTAGTTGGTCAGCGGGTTGTTGCCGCCTTCGCTGCTCGCCTCTTCGCTCTCTTCATTCTCGACCGACGCCTGGGGCGTCTGGGTGTGACCCGCGACCTTGGAGATGCCATGCGCGATGTAATTGACCGCATCCACACGCGCGACATTCTGCTGCTTGAGGAAGTAGACGGCCTGACTTTCCTGCTCGGAGAAGATGGCCACCAGCACGTTGGCGCCGGTCACTTCACTCTTGCCGGAAGATTGCACGTGGAAGACGGCACGCTGCAGGACGCGCTGGAAGCCCAGCGTCGGCTGCGTCTCGCGGTCTTCCTGCTCTTCCGGAATCAGCGGGGTGGTGGAATTGATGAAGTCCTGAAGGTCGACTCGCAGCTTGTCCAGGTTGGCACCACAGGCGCGCAGGACATCGGCAGCGGAGGCATTGTCCAGCAGTGCCAGCAGGAGGTGTTCCACGGTCATGAATTCGTGGCGTTTGGAACGTGCCACGGTGAAGGCCGTGTTCAGGGTCAGTTCAAGTTCTTTGCTCAACATGGCAAGTCCCCTCTAGGCCGCGTCTTGGACGGATCACTCCGCCCGGTCGATGTCGCACAGCAGCGGATGCTGGCACTCTCGAGCATATTGATTGACTTGGTGGCATTTCGTTTCCGCGATGTCGCGACTGAAGATGCCACAGGTTCCTTTTCCCTGATGATGGACAGCGAGCATGATCTGTACTGCCTGCTCCTGATCCTTGTTGAAAAAGGTGGTCAGCACCTCCACGACGAAGTCCATCGGCGTGAAGTCATCATTGTGCAGAACAACCTTGTACATGGGCGGTGGAGCCAGTTCAGGCTCAGCGGTCTCGAATGCCAGATCACCTTCGTGGTCTTCCTGGTATCCGGGTTCCTGAGCCGACGGGGCCTGATTGCTGATCGACAGTGTCTCCAGAAAGGGAGGACTGCCGCGCGATGTCTCTGTCTTGAACATAAGGGGCTGATCCGGTGAACACAAGCCGTGACGAAGCAGATTGCCTCAACGCGCCGCGGAGAAGGTCAAGCGCTGCCACGTCGTCTCAATGTGGGTGTGATAAGGAAAAGATGGGGGCTTGTCGATCTGGTTGCAAGCTTTAGTCGCGCACGCCTGAGCGTACACGTTCATGCCTGCATCGCGAAGCTCTGACATGAATGCGGACATTTGCATGCATTTTCGCTCACATACGCGACAGACACCTCTCGACAGGCGTCGCCAACTGGCGACCCATTCAAGCGTCTCGCTGCTCAATGAAACCCGGAATGCTACCGCACAGCCCCCCGCGCGGAACGCTCCACGCAGAACGCACAGGAGTGGCAATTGTTGGCAGCCGTCTGGGCGCGCAACCGAGGAGCTTCCATCTCAAACGCAAGAAGGCCCCCGGACATGTCCGGGGGCCTTCTGCTGAAACCTGTCACGCAACCTGATGCCTGGGCATCAGATCAACGCAGGGTCTCAGGCATCCATGTTGTCAGCAACAGCCTGACCGAACTCGGAGCACTTCAGCAGCTTGGCATCGTCCATCAGGCGATGGAAGTCATAGGTGACTTCGCCCTTGGCGATGGCCTTCTCGACGCCTTTCAGCACGAGATCAGCCGCTTCGACCCAACCCATGTGACGCAGCATCATCTCGGCTGAGAGGATGACGGAGCCCGGGTTGACCTTGTCCTGGCCAGCGTACTTCGGTGCAGTACCGTGAGTCGCTTCGAACATGGCGACGGTGTCGGACAGGTTGGCACCCGGCGCGATACCGATACCACCCACTTCCGCCGCCAGAGCGTCGGACAGGTAGTCACCGTTCAGGTTCAGGGTGGCGATGACGTCATATTCCGCCGGACGCAGCAGGATCTGCTGGAGCATGGCGTCAGCGATGACGTCCTTGACCACGATGTCCTTGCCGTTGTTCGGGTTCTTGAAGGTCATCCACGGGCCGCCATCCAGCAGCTCGCCGCCGAACTCGTCCTTGACGATTTCGTAGCCCCAGTCCTTGAAGGCACCTTCGGTGAACTTCATGATGTTGCCCTTGTGCACCAGGGTCAGCGACTCACGGTCGTTGTCGATGGTGTACTGGACAGCCTGACGGACCAGACGCTTGGTGCCTTCTTCGGAGACCGGCTTGACGCCGATACCGCAGTTCTCCGGGAAGCGGATGTTGGTGACACCCATCTCTTCACGCAGGAACTTGATGACCTTGTCGGCTTCCGGCGTTCCCGCTTTCCATTCGACACCGGCATAGATGTCTTCGGAGTTTTCGCGGAAAATGACCATGTCGACGTCAGCCGGCTTCTTGACCGGGCTCGGCACACCAGTGAACCAGCGCACCGGGCGCAGGCAGGTGTACAGATCCAGCTTCTGACGCAGAGCGACGTTCAGGGAGCGAATACCACCGCCCACCGGAGTGGTCAGCGGACCCTTGATGGAAACGATGTAATCCTTGACAGCCTCGAGAGTCTCTTCCGGCAGCCAGGTGTCAGCATCATAAACGTGAGTGGCTTTTTCACCGGCGTAGACTTCCATCCAGTGAATCTTGCGCTCGCCGCCATAGGCCTTGTCGACAGCAGCGTCGATGGCAATCTTCATGGCCGGAGTCACGTCCACACCGATACCATCGCCTTCGATGAACGGGATGATCGGATTATTCGGAACGTTGAGGGTATTGTCGGAATTTGCGGTGATCTTGGCACCGCCTTCCGGGACGACAATCTTCTGGAACCCCATTGATAACTCCCCTGTCATGGATTCAGTGGAGGCGCGAGTATAGCACCCGTGCCGCTTCTCACAGTAGGCTTATACGGCAGCCGCGACAAAAGTCTAAACCATGTCTCTCATATATCTGCTTCACAAGCCTTACCGCGTCCTGACCCAGTTCACCGACCGCGATCAGGGCCGCCAGACACTCGCTGACTTCATCGATGTGCCGGATGTCTATGCCGCCGGGCGCCTCGACTATGACTCCGAGGGACTGCTGCTGCTCACCAGTGATGGCGCGCTCTCCCACCAGATCGCGCACCCGAAGAAGAAACAGCCCAAGACCTACTGGGTGCAGGTGGAAGGTGCCCCTGACGAGCAGGCCATCGCCGCGCTGCGTGCCGGCGTCGAGCTCAAGGATGGCATGACGCGCCCAGCCAAAGTGCGGCGCATCGAGCCCCCCGAGTTGCTAGACAGGCAACCCCCTGTGCGCTTCCGTGCGAGCATTCCGACCCACTGGCTGGAGATCATCATCAGCGAAGGTCGCAATCGCCAGGTGCGCCGCATGACCGCCCATGTCGGCCTGCCGACCCTGCGTTTGATCCGCGCGGCCATCGGGCCATGGAAGCTCGACGGCCTTGCCCCCGGTGAATGGCGCAGCGAGGAAGTCGAGATGCCAGCAGTACCTCGACGCGAGTCCCGCTCGCCACGCCACAAGGGCGCGACTGGCAAGCCGGGCGAGCGCCGCACCGGCAACGCTGGCCCCCGGGGCAGTGGCGATAGAGGCAACAGCGCGGGCAAGAGCGGCAAGGGCTCAGGTCGGGGTTCCAGTCGGAGTTCTGGCCAGACTGAAGGCAAGGGTTCAGGCAAGCCCCCCGGCGCCCGCGCCCCCTCTCGTCGTCCCTCATCCCCCAAGAAAGGAAGGAAATCCTGATGGCTGCTCGCTGGACCCCGAATGTCACCGTCGCCTGTGTCGTCGAACGCGCCGGGCGCTACCTGATCGTCGAGGAAGACAAGGGCGGGCCCTGCACGGTGTTCAACCAGCCGGCCGGCCATCTCGAACCGCATGAGCGCATCATCGACGGCGTACAACGCGAAGTCCGCGAGGAAACCGCCTGGCGCATCCTGCTGACCGGCTATCTCGGCCTCTATGTGCACGTGGCCGAGGATGGCACCCACTTCCACTCCCACAGTTTCGAGGCCGCCGCCCTTGAGCACCTGTGCACGCCGCTGGACCCTGACATCGTCAGAACGCACTGGCTGTCGCTTGAGGAGATCGAGCAGCTCGAGGACATGGGCCGCCTGCGCAGCCCGCTGGTGACCCGGCGTATTCGCGATAGCCAGCGTGGCAAGCGTTTCCCGCTGGATGTGCTGCACGATTGAGCGATTGCGCGCGCCGGAAGTCCGCCGCCAGGCGTGCTGTCGAGCGGCGCTTGCGGCCCAGTGCGGCAGACGGCGCAGGCGGGGTGAATCCCACCCCCGCATTCAGGTATAATCCCGCCCATTCAAGCGGCGCCAGAATGACGGGTCTGCCGCCTCCCCTGTTTGTGACAACCCGCGGCCATGCGGGTGACGAGAGAACTGATGACCGCTGAAACCGGTACCGGAACCAAGGTCATCGTCGGCATGTCCGGCGGTGTCGACTCCTCCGTCTCTGCCCTGTTGTTGATGGAGCAGGGCTACCACGTCGAAGGCCTGTTCATGAAGAACTGGGACGAAGACGACGGTAGCGAATACTGCACCGCCCTCGAAGACCTGGCCGATGCCCAGGCCGTGTGCGACAAGCTCGGCATCAAGCTGCACACCGCCAACTTCGCCGCAGAGTACTGGGATAACGTCTTCGAGCACTTCCTGGCCGAATACAAGGCCGGTCGCACGCCGAATCCCGACATCCTGTGCAACCGCGAGATCAAGTTCAAGGTCTTCCTCGAATATGCCGAGATGCTGGGCGCCGAGCTGATCGCCACCGGTCACTACGTGCGTGGCGGCGTGCGTGATGGTCTCCCGCGCCTTCTCAAGGGCCTGGACACCAACAAGGACCAGAGCTACTTCCTGCATGCCGTGCCGCAGGCGGCCATCGCGCGCACCCTGTTCCCGGTCGGCGAGCTCGAGAAGCACGAAGTGCGCGCCATCGCCGAGAAGCATGAGCTGATCACCGCGCGCAAGAAGGATTCCACCGGCATCTGCTTCATCGGCGAGCGGCGTTTCGCCGACTTCCTCAAGCAGTACCTGCCCGCTCAGCCCGGCAAGATCGAGACCCCCGATGGCGATGTCATCGGCGAGCACATGGGCCTGATGTACTACACCCTGGGCCAGCGCCAGGGGCTGGGAATCGGTGGCCTCAAGCGCTATCCGGACGCGCCCTGGTTCGTGTGTGCCAAGGATCTGGAGCGCAACGTGCTGATCGCCGTGCAGGGCAAGCACCACGACCTGCTCTACACTCAGGCGTTGAGCACCGAATCCGTCGACTGGGTCGCCGGCGAGCCGCCGCAGACCGATGCCAATGGCGAGCTGCGCATTCGCTGCAAGAACCGCTATCGCCAGGAAGATCAGGCCGCGACCTTGATCGTCAATGACGGCCAGCGTGTCGAGGTGCGTTTCGATGAACCGCAACGCGCCGTCACGCCCGGCCAGTCTGCCGTCTTCTATCTCGGCGACATCTGTCTGGGCGGCGGCGTGATCGATGCCGCCTGGAAACTTCCGGCGGCGGACGCCAGCGCTTCCACCGCCCCGCTCTCTGGCCCCGAGGAGTCCGCCGCGCAATGACCAGCGTGCCGATCCGTCCCGTCACTGATACCACTACCCGCCAGGCACTTTCGCTGGCGGGCGTCTTCCAGGCAGCCGCGCTGGTCGATGAGCTGGCCCGCCACGGCCAGTGCGATGAGCGCGCCTGGGAAACCCTGGTCAATGCCACGCTGGATACCAATCCGGAAAGCTTCGAAGCCATCTACGGCGGGCACCATAACCGCCTGCGGCTCGGCATCGACACCGTCAGTGCGGTGATGGAACGTCGCCAGGTCTCGCCCGTGGTGATGCGTTACGGCTTCTCGCTGGTGATGCTGATGAGCAAGCTCAAGAAGGACCCGGACATGCTGGACAAGCTGGGGGCAGGACTGACGCGTATTCAGGGCCAGGCCGAGCACTTCGGGCCGACCCACGAGAACGTGATCGCAAGCCTCGGCGAGCTCTACCAGCAGACCCTCTCCACTTTCCGTTACCGGATCGTGGTGCAGGGCGATCCCGGTCTGCTGCAGCAACGCATGATGCCAGAGCGCATCCGTTGCGCCCTGCTGGCCGGCGTACGCTTCGCGCTGCTGTGGGACCAGCAGGGTGGCCGTCGCTGGAAGCTGGTCTTCCAGCGCAGCGCGCTCAAGAAGTCATTGCAGCAGCTGGGCTGAGCCCGCCTACGCGCTCGCGCGTCACCTGACGCACCAGATTCACACCCGAATTCGCTTCAACAACGCTGGAGCCCATGAACCGGGCTCCGAGACACTTGAACCGGCAGCGCGATATGTCCTGCCACCATCGGAAGATTCTCATCATGCAGCTGTCCGCCCTCACCGCCCTGTCTCCCGTCGATGGCCGCTATGGCGCCAAGACCGAGGCCCTGCGCGAGCACTTCAGTGAATTCGGCCTGATCCGTGCCCGCGTCATCGTCGAGGTGCGCTGGTTGCAACGCCTGGCCGCCCACGCCGAGATCGCTGAAGTGCCGGCCTTCTCCGCGGATGCCAACGCCGTGCTGGATAGCATCGTCAATGAATTCAGTGTCGAGGATGCCCAGCGCATCAAGGACATCGAACGCACCACCAACCACGACGTGAAGGCGGTCGAGTACTTCCTGAAGGAAAAGGTCGAGAGCAACGCCGAACTCAACGCCGTCACCGAGTTCATCCACTTCGCCTGCACCAGTGAAGACATCAACAACCTGTCTCACGCCCTGATGCTGCGTGGTGGCCTGGACAACGTGCTGCTGCCGCAGATGCGTGAAGTGACCGAAGCGATCGTCGCGCTGGCCCACCAGCACGCCGAACAGCCGATGCTGTCGCGCACCCACGGCCAGACGGCCAGCCCGACCACTCTCGGCAAGGAAATGGCCAACGTCGCCGCGCGCCTGCGTCGTCAGCTGGCGCAGATCGAACGCATCGAGATGCTCGGCAAGATCAACGGTGCCGTGGGCAATTACAACGCCCACCTGACCACCTATCCGGCCATCGACTGGGCGGCCAACGCCGAAACCTTCGTCGAGAGCCTCGGGCTGACCTTCAACCCGTACACCACCCAGATCGAGCCGCACGACTACATCGCCGAGCTGTTCGATGCCATCTGCCGCTTCAACACCATCCTGATCGACTTCGATCGTGACGTCTGGGGCTACATCTCGCTGGGTTACTTCAAGCAGCGTACCGTGGCCGGCGAGATCGGCTCTTCCACCATGCCGCACAAGGTCAACCCGATCGACTTCGAGAACTCCGAAGGCAATCTGGGCATCGCCAACGCCGTGCTGGGCCATCTGGCACAGAAGCTGCCGATCTCCCGCTGGCAGCGTGACCTGACCGACTCCACCGTGCTGCGCAACCTGGGCACCGGCCTGGCGCAGGGTCTGATCGCCTATCAAGCGACCCTGAAAGGCATCAGCAAGCTGGAAGCCAACCCGGAGCGCCTGAACGCAGACCTGGACAACAGCTGGGAAGTGCTGGCCGAGCCGATCCAGACCGTCATGCGTCGTTACGGCATCGAGAAGCCCTACGAGAAGCTCAAGGAGCTGACCCGTGGCAAGCGTATCGACCAGGCCGGTTTCGCCGCCTTCATCGAGACGCTGGAACTGCCGGAAGACGTCAAGACCGAGCTGAAGGCACTGAGCCCGGCCAGCTACATCGGCAACGCCATTGCACAGGCCAAGGCGCTCTAAGCGGCGCAGGTCACTGCAAGTCTCAAGACGCCGGGGCCTCTGCTCCGGCGTCATGCATTGCGCATTAGACAGCATGCAGCACGCAGCACGCTGAACGACACACTGGATTCACGACCACTGACGCTCTCCGTCAGTGGGCACGACATGCCACGCTCTCAAGGCTCGGCATGGAACGCATCGCCGTCTGCCATCCGGCAAAACGGCTTCAACGACGTCATCGCGAGACCGCCGCCCCCTGACAGGCTGCCGTTCGCGTTCGAGAGGTTCTGCATGAGCACATCCCCCGCCCCCCGCGACACCGACACGCCACTGGCACTGTTGGGCGGCCTGAGCATCCGTGAATTCCTGCGCGATTACTGGCAGCAGAAGCCGCTGCTGATCCGCGGAGCCTTCGCAGACTTCGAGACGCCGCTGGAAGCCGATGAACTGGCCGGTCTGGCCTGTGAAGATGGCATCGAAGCCCGTCTGGTCGAGGAAAACGGCCCGGACAAGGCCTGGCAGGTCAGCCACGGCCCCTTCGATGAGGCGACCTTCGCGCGTCTCGACGCCAAGGACGACAGCCAGTGGAGCCTGCTGGTGCAGGCGGTGGACCATTACGTCCCCGACGTCGCCGCGCTGTTCGAGCCCTTCACCTTCCTGCCGCGCTGGCGCCTCGATGACATCATGATCAGCTACGCGCCGACCGGCGGCAGCGTCGGCCCGCACCTGGACAACTACGATGTCTTCCTGCTGCAGGCCCAGGGCCAGCGTCATTGGCAGCTGGGCGGCATGCATGGTGACGACGCCGAGATCATCGATGGTATCGACCTGCGCATCCTCAAGCACTTCGAGGTCACCCCGGGCGAGGACTGGGTGCTGGAACCCGGCGACATGCTCTACGTGCCGCCGCGCCTGGCGCACCACGGCGTCAGCCAGTCCGATGACTGCATGACCATCTCCGTCGGCTTCCGTGCGCCTTCCGCCGATGAAGTCGTCACCTCCTACGCCGACTATCTGGGTGCCAGCCTGCCGGAATCGCTGCGCTACCGTGACCAGGGCATGGCACCGGTCGCCAATGCCGGCGAGCTGGACGACGCCTCGCTCGAGCGCGTGCGTGAATTGCTGCTCAGCACGCTGGACAACCCGACCCAGCTGGCGCAGTGGTTCGGGCGCTACATGACCCAGCCCAAGTATCTGGAGCAGCTCGCCGCCCGCGAGCCGGCCCTCAAGACCCATGAGCTGGTCGAGTATCTGGAAGATGAAGGCGTACTGGTGCGCTCCCTGGGCTCACGCTTCGCCTTCCGTCACGGCGAGAATGGCACCAGCACGCTGTTCGTCGATGGCGATGGCATCCTGGCCCCTCAGCCGCTGGCGGAAGCGCTGGCCTCCGATCAGCGCCTTACCGCGGTGTTGCTTGACTACACCACGGCAGACCTTGATCGCAGTGCCGTGGTCAGCCTGCTGACGGCGCTGATCAACCGCGGCAGCCTGATACTGGAATGTGACCTTCAGGACGAAGAGGACGATGAAGAATGAGTGACGCCATGATCAGCCTGGAACGGGGCGACTGGCAGACGTTGGGCAACGAGGCCAACGAGATCCGCCGCGTCGTGTTCATCGAGGAACAGCAGGTGCCGCAGGAGGAGGAGTGGGACGGGCGCGATGACGCCTGCGAACACTTCCTCGTGCATCTGGATGGCCGCACCGTCGGCACGGCCCGTCTGTTGCCGGACGGCCATGTCGGCCGCGTCGCCATCCTCTCCGAAGCGCGCGGGCTGGGGCTTGGCCAACGCCTGATGGAAGCGGTCATCCATGCTGCGCGCCAGGCTGGCCATGCTGAAGTGCTACTGGATGCTCAGACCCATGCGCTGGAATTCTATCAACGCCTCGGCTTCACGGCTTACGGCGACGAGTTTCTCGATGCCGGCATACCGCACCGCAGCATGCGCTTGATTCTGAACTGAATTTTAGCTTAAGCCTTACGAAAACCGGCCCCAATTGGGCCGGTTTTTTTGTGCCTGTAAGTTTCTTGTAGTCTGGCTACAACCCGCTCCTTGACCAAGTCATCATTCCCCAAGGCCCATGAATACTGACATCATGACGTCATTGAGAAATATTAAAACGACTGTTTGCCAGCAGGAATTTCACAACGTTGAAACTGGTATAAAACGAGCGTTTTAATGCGACCAAGGAATGAAAGACAGCACTCAATTTCGGAGCGATGCTAGAGATCAGGTCATTTACGCTGCACTGCGACATGACACGCTGCCCGATCCGGCACCGCCTTCAGGAGATTCGCCCATGCTCACCTCAGACTCACGAACGCAGACCACCCTGATGGGCGGTAGAGGCGACCAGGTACTCGGGCAGCCTGAGGATGCCGCTCTGGCCGAGCAATGGCACAACGCCGAGATCCGCACGCGGATTCTCAAGCTGGCACGTCCCCTCAAGGACCTGCTGCCACCGCAGACAGCGGAGTCGGTGGCGGCACAGGCGCAGACGATCTGCCATCTGAGTCGCGACCAGCGCTGGCAACTTCCCGGCGAGCAGTGGCAACTGCGCTCACAGGGCAGCGGCTGGCAGCTGAAGTGCAATGGGCAGCTGAAGTGCAGTGTGCAGCCGGCAACCGCTGGCGAGACGCAGGACGCGCCTGACCAGCTGGCGCTTGCCGGCCTCACCGATGACGTGACGGGGATGCAGCTGGGCAACCGCCCGCTCCCCCGGGCCCTCTGGACCCTGGCCGCCGCGCGGCATCGCGGCGAACGTCATTCGGTGCTGGCCATTGCCCAGATCAGCAGCGTGCGCGAAGCGCTGTGCTGGGGAGAGCTGATCTCACGGCTGCGTGCGCCGGACGGCAGGCCGCCACGCATCGCCCTCACCCTCAGCCACTGCACGTTACCCACGCTGGAAGCCAGCCTGTACTTCCTGATGCCCTGGTTGGACAGCATCACGCTGACAGCGGCACCCGGCCTGGAAACTGCCTGCCTTGGCGTGATCAAGGCTCGCTTCAGACTTGCTGAGCCAGCGGAGCTCGACAACGCCACCGACGACGCCTTCTGTCGCACGGCGTGACCCCACTGGTAACGCCTGAAAGATCAATAACAACAACAAACTGTCATGCAGCAACTCAAGACGCAGAGCACCGACACTCCCATTTCACGCGTCGCTCTCGCGTCGACCGCCAGACGATAGACAAGCGAACAGACACAAGACACGGACAACACGCCAGGGGCTGAGCCCCGACGACGAAGCCATCAGGAGATGCCACCATGAGTCACACACGTGCCGATCAGATTGCCGCGCTCGAGAAGGACTGGGCCGAGAATCCGCGCTGGAAAGGGGTCACTCGCCCCTATTCCGCCGAGGATGTGGTGCGCCTGCGCGGTTCCGTTCCGGAAGCCAATACCCTGGCGACCCGCGGTGCCGAGAAGCTCTGGAAACTGGTCAATGGTGATGCCAGGAAGGGCTACGTCAACTGTCTGGGCGCCCTGACCGGTGGCCAGGCCATGCAACAGGTGAAGGCCGGTATCGAGGCCATCTACCTGTCCGGCTGGCAGGTCGCCGCCGACAACAACACCAGTGAAGCCATGTACCCGGATCAGTCGCTCTATCCGGTCGATTCCGTGCCGACCGTGGTCAAGCGCATCAACAACACCTTCCGCCGCGCCGACCAGATCCAGTGGCAGAAAGGGGCCAATCCGGGCGATGCCGGCTTCGTCGATTACTTCGCGCCTATCGTGGCGGATGCCGAGGCCGGTTTCGGTGGCGTGCTCAACGGCTACGAGCTGATGACCGCCATGATCCGTGCGGGTGCCTCCGGCGTGCACTTCGAGGACCAGCTGGCCTCGGTCAAGAAGTGTGGCCACATGGGCGGCAAGGTACTGGTGCCGACCCAGGAAGCGGTGCAGAAGCTGGTGGCCGCTCGCCTGGCTGCCGACGTGGCGGGTGTCCCGACCCTGGTCATCGCGCGTACCGATGCCAATGCCGCTGACCTGATCACCTCCGATGTCGACGACTACGACAAGCCGTTCCTGACCGGTGAGCGCTCCGACGAAGGCTTCTATCGCGTCAATGCCGGCCTGGATCAAGCCATTGCCCGCGGCCTGGCCTACGCGCCCTACTCCGACCTGATCTGGTGTGAAACCGCCAAGCCGGACCTCGAGGAGGCGCGCCGCTTCGCCGAAGCGATCAAGAAGGAATACCCGGACCAGCTGCTGGCCTACAACTGCTCGCCTTCCTTCAACTGGAAGAAGAACCTCGACGACGCCACCATCGCCAAGTTCCAGCAGGAACTGTCGGACATGGGCTACAAGTACCAGTTCATCACCCTGGCCGGTATCCACAACATGTGGTTCAACATGTTCGATCTTGCCTACGACTATGCGCAGGGCGAAGGCATGAAGCACTATGTCGAGAAGGTGCAGGAAGCCGAATTCGCCGCAGCCGAGAAGGGCTACACCTTCGTGGCGCACCAGCAGGAAGTCGGCACCGGTTACTTCGATGACATGACCAACGTCATTCAGGGCGGCAACTCCTCCGTCACCGCACTGACGGGCTCCACGGAAGAAGACCAGTTCTAGACCGCTGACATCGCGGTATGGCACCTCGACATGACAGGATTGCGCGAGGTGCCACCCGCAGACTGACCGAAGCCCGCTCACGCGGGCTTTTTCGTGCTTTACGCCTTGAATGCCCGCCGTGGATGCCCGCCGCGAATGCCAACCAACGTCGACGGATGCCCTGCCACTGACATTCACGCGGCATGGCTCAAGAAGAAGTGCTCACGCGGAAGTACTTACGTGGCAGCACTCATGCACCGGTACTCACGTGGTCGGTACTCACGTGGTAGCACTCACGCGACAGGGAAGTGCAGAAGTTGCGTCACCTCAGCGTTTCAGGTCGGGAACCCGTCATGGTCGACGTGGTCTATAATGTTAAGAAACAGTGTTCTCGCACGCCCGTCGTGACAAGAACCTGCTGGCGGCCCAAGGAAGTGATCGCCTACCTGAGCCTTGCTCTCTCAGCACTCAGCATTCTCCATCACAACCTCAAGCTGCACCGCATCATGCGAGGAGACACACCATGACACTCTCACTGACTCACAAACGATCGACTGGCGCACGCCGCTGGCTGCCCGTGATCGCACTCGGCGTGCTGACGCTTGGCGGCTGCGCGAACAGCGACATCTACTCCGGCAACGTCTACACCGGCGATCAGGCCAAGCGCGCACAGTCCGTCAGCTACGGCACCATCACCTCGCTGCGCCCGGTGCAGATCCAGGCACAGGATGAAGGCAGCGGCGTGCTCGGTGGCCTGGGTGGCGCGGTCGTCGGCGGCCTGCTCGGCAGCCAGATCGGCGGCGGCTCCGGTCGTGCGATCGCCACCGCCGCAGGTGCCATCGGCGGCAGCGTGGCCGGCAAGTCGATCGCTGACAATGTCGACCAGATCGACGCCTACGAGATTGAAGTCCGCCGCGATGCCGGCGACAGCCTCATCGTCGTCCAGAAAGCCGACACCGCCTTCTCGGTTGGCCAACGTGTCCGCTTGGTCGGCTACGGCGCCAACCTGAGCGTCGCGCCTTACTGAGTCTCTCGACGGCTGGCACTCCCTTGCCGGGGTGCCAGCCGCTTTGTTTCTGCGCCCTTCAGCGGCGCCTGTCGCATCCCTGCGCGGGAAACGCCACCACGCTCTCCCCCATCTCGCCTGGCTCACGCATCCCCGCGTCTCTCGCGTCTCTCGCGTCTCTCGCGTTTCTCACACCTCTCGCGCTCCTGCATCTCCCACACGCCCCACCCCCTCGCTTCGCATCCCCTCCCTCGATCTCACACAGGCACGGCTCGCTGCAGCGGGGATATGCAGACTGCCTATTGATTAACAGGCTATGAAATCGGGATTTTTTGTGCAAAGTTATACGCCTGCAGCCTAACTTGACTCTGTACACAACTACCCGTCCCAGGAGTTGCGATGCGTCCCGTCACTGCCCGTCCGCCAGGTTCTCGCCCAGGCACCCGCAAGCTGTCTTGTGTCACGTCATCTTCAAGAAACTCCCCCCGCGCTTACCCCAGTCCAGTCAATGACAGTCCCGGCGGTACCGCCGCCTCAAGCCATGCCCCGCAGATGGCGCCGGCCTTCTCGACCCGGCGCCTGGGCATGGCATTGATCATGCTGGGCGCGGTGGCATTGGCCCCCATGGTGGAGGCAGCCGAGGACGAGGGTGGCGTGCTGTCATTGAAGGTCGAGAACGACATTCTCACCTCCGGCGATGATGGCCATTACACCAACGGCTTTGCGCTGAGCTACACCTTCAAGACACCAGAGCAGCACTGGTCACGCTCATTCGCGGACTGGGTGCCCGGCTTCAGCGCGGCGCGACTGGACGCCACGGCCTATCGCTTCGGACAGCAGATCTATACCCCCAATGACATCAAGCGCGAGCAACCGGATCAGGATGACCGCCCCTACGCGGGCTACCTGTTCGGTGGCGTCTCGCTGTTCGCCGGTGAAGAGGGAGATGACTGGCGACGGGTGGATACCTTCAATCTGGATCTCGGCATCGTCGGCCCGGCCTCGGGCGCCAAGGATGCTCAGAAGGCGGTACACAAGCTGACCGGCAGTGATGAGCCGGAGGGTTGGGATCACCAGCTGCACAACGAGCCGGTGATCAGCACCGGCTGGCAGACGCAGCTATGGCTGCCGGCCAGGGCCGCAGGACTGGAGGTGGAGTACGGCCCCTCGGCTTCCGTGGCGCTGGGCAATCTCTACACCTATGCGGGCGTCGGTGGCGGGGTACGCATCGGCCAGGGGCTGACCCGCAGCTACGGGATACCGACAGTGGCGCCGGCCCAGGGCGGCCGTCAGTACTTCCATCCCGACGGTGACTTCGCCTGGTACCTGTTCGCCAATATCGAGGGCCGCGCGATGGCCTACAACATGCTGCTGGATGGCAATGGCTTCGAGGACAGCGCCTCGGTGGACCGTCGCCCACTGGTCGGCGACCTGCAGCTGGGCTTCGCGCTCAGCTGGCAACGCTGGCAGCTGGCGTTCGTCAACGTGTGGCGCACCCACGAATTCGAGACGCAGCAGGAGAGCGATCAATTCGGCTCGCTGACGCTCTCGACCTGGCTATGACTCGGCACTGAGCTGCAGGCGGCACTGACAAGACGCGACTGATGAGCAGAGTCTAATGAGCAGAGCTTGATGAGAAGAGTCTGATGAGCAGAAACAGAAAGGCCGGGCAGATAGCCCGGCCTTTCTGTCTGCGGGAAACGTCATGCTTCCCGGAAGGTTGCTGCGGGTGAGATCAGTGCATCTTGACCTTGCTCATGCCCCAGCAGATCAGCTTGCCGCCGATCAGAACGATCAGCGCCAGCACGATCAATGCCATCAGCATGGAGACGGGATTGACGATGAAGGTCGCACCCAGAATACCCAGGGCCACACCCCAGACGTAGCGGTCACCGCTATCGATGCTCAGAGCCTCCGGCAGGACACGCTTGACGGTGGCACCCAGCGAGCCTTCCCAGCGGTTCAAGCACAGCATGAAGATCGCAGCGAAGCTCACCAGCCAGATCAATGTCACGGTCATCGAAATTCTCTCCTGAAAAATAGGGTCGCATGGCGCCTGAGTTATCATTTCCCGTCAGGCGACGGGACAGAGTGTGCAGAGCGAGGCCACCTCGGGCCGCGCGTCAGAATCCGCAATATCCGAGTAGGCAGAGTAACCAGACCCTGTGGCCCTCGCAAGCCATCGCCCCAACCTTGTATGGCCGCCAGCAGCAAGGCCGCTGTGCGCTGACAGGGCAACCCCGCCAGACACTTGATAATCCAACCGTTTTGCCCCTTTATTCACCGATGGCGTCGGGGGTGAGAAAAAACCCTGTTTCAGGGTTGAAATGCACGCCTGCGAGCGTCACCTATACTTTCAAGACAAGGTAACGTGCGCTGGATTGCCTCTCAGGCAATGTCATCAGCGGGCCAGGAGCCACGTGATACGCGGCTTTTTTCCAGTTTCCCCCCTGACAGTCACCTCAGGGGCACGTTACCATTGACGTTCATATACCTATCGAAAGGCTCTCATCATGCAAATCGCCCAGAATGCCGTCGTATCCTTCCACTACACCCTGACCAACAACGAAGGGGAAGTGCTGGATAGCTCCGAAGGTCGCGAGCCGCTGGCCTACATCCACGGCGCTGGCAACATCGTCCCGGGCCTCGAGAAGGAACTCGACGGCAAGACTTCCGGCGACGAGCTGAAAGTTGCCGTCTCTCCGGAAGAAGGTTACGGCGAAGTCCAGGAAGCCCTGGTCCAGGAAGTGCCGCGTGAAGCCTTCCAGGGTGTCGAAGACATCGAAGCTGGCATGCAGTTCCAGGCACAGACCCAGGGCGGCCCGCTGATGGTCACCGTCACCAAGGTCGAAGGCGACACTGTCACTGTCGATGGCAACCACCCGCTAGCCGGCGAAACCCTGAACTTCGACGTGCAGATCACCAACGTGCGTGAAGCTTCTGCCGAAGAGCTGGAACACGGCCACGTTCACGGCGAAGGCGGCGTGGAGCACTAAGCTCCGCCTCTTCCCTCATCTGAGGCATCGCCCCGGATGAGCGCCTCCCACTCTGTGGGAGGCCGGAACCGAAAGCCCCGCGACTGAGTCATCAGTCGCGGGGCTTTTTCGTGTCTGGCTTCGTGTCGGCCTGACTGGCTTGGCGCGCTTGTCAGCCCATTACACCCAGCTCTCTACCCAGGCTCCCGGATCAGGCACCGCAGCTGGGCGGCGTGGCATCGCTGGAAAGGCTCAGACCACGAAACAGCGCCGTGGCATCACCGCCGGCATTGTCACCGTCAGCCATCAGCGCCAGTCCGGCAATCTCGCTCGGCTTGCTGCTAAACAGTGACGCGTAATCAGCACGCAGATCACGCACCTCCGCCACCCACTGCCCCACCTTCTCATCACCGGATTCAACGGCCAGCAGCACGGCACGATCCGTGAAGGCATTGTCCCAGTGGCTGCCTTTGGCTTCATTGCTGGACCAGACGTAATTGATGGCCTCGACCTGCCACGGCAGGATACCGGTCTTGTTGACCACGTAGAGACGCGCCGGATAGTCATCGCCGCCCTTGGTCTTCTCGTTCACGCTCGGGTAGATGCTGTCCACCTGCCAGCACCATTTCAGGTAGGGCGTCTCTTCCAGCGAGATATCCTGCTCCAGATAGCGTGCGGACGCCTGGCCCCGGGCGCGCACCTCGAGCGCAGGTCTGCCATCGCGCTCCACCACGCGATAGGCCGTCTGGCCTTCGAAGGTCTTCTCGCCCCAGGCAAGGATCTGTGCAGGCGAGAAACTCCTGTCAGCCGCGTGGGTCACCGAGGGCAGTAGCGCCGCCAGCAGGCCGCTGGAGGCGACTGCCGCGAACAGGGGCAGGAATGATGGCAACTGACGGGAAGCAATCTTCATTGGCAGGACTCCGAGGCGCCCGAGCAAGGCAAGTGAGCAAGGCGAGTAAGAAAGGTAACGAGCCGTATCATCAGCAAGGCCAGGTTCGCAGCGCATCATTCTTGGTCGATGCTGTGATGCTCATTCTGATCCTGGGCTCGCAAGGTGACATACCCTCCCCATACGCGCGTCAGCGTGGTCAGGATGCATGCCGCGGCGAAGATCCATGCCAACCACGCGAAATACTGTGGCATCAGGCAGGCCAGAACGAAGAAGGCGATGGTCTCGGTGCCCTCGGTCAGGCCATCCAGATAATAGAAGGCCTTGCGCGTGAAATTGGGTCGCTCCAGCTGATGCTTGGCCGCCATGATGGCAAAGGCCAGAAAGCTCGAGCCCGTGCCGACGAAGGCGAACAGCAATGCCACCGCCGCCATCGCATTGGTGGCAGGGTCTGCCAGAGCGAAGCCCACCACCACGGCGGCGTAGAACAGGAAATCGAGACAGATATCCAGAAAGCCACCGGCATCGGAGCTCAGGCCGGCGTGCCGCGCCAGCGCGCCATCCAGCCCGTCCACCACCCGATTGATCAGGATCGCGATCAGCGCGAGCCCGAAATGCCCATAAGCCAGCAACGGCAACGCCAGCATGCCGATGGCGAAGCCTGCGAGGGTCAGCTGATCCGGATGCAGACCGCGCGCCGCCGCACTTTTCGCAAGACGTTTCAGAGGCGGCTGTACCCAGCGTGAGGTCCACTTGTCCAGCATGTTGCATCTACTCCCATGAGATCGTTGAGGTCATCGTCATTCCAGCGCCTGACAGGCGCTCAACCGCGCGTCGGCGAGACCGAGCGCCCGGCAGGTACCGCACGCGCCAGCAGGTAGACCAGCAGCGGCAGACAGGCCTGCAGGCAGGCAGCCACCGCGGTCAGGCGCGGGTCGGCCCCCGTCGCCAGCGCCAGGGTTTCGGTGGTCAGGGTCGGGACACGCCCGCCCCCCAGCACCACCGTCGGCACGTACTGCGCGATACTGACCGCGAAGGCCACTGCCCAGCTGATGGCCAGCGGCCTGAGCATCAGACGCAGGCGGATACCGATCAGCACCTCGAGGCGTGAATGCCCCAGCAGGCGTGCCGCCTGCTCGAGTCGGGTATCGAAGCGTGCCCAGGGGCCGGCCAGCGTCAGCCAGGCGTAAGGCAAGGCGAACAGCAGATGTCCGATCACCACTCCCGCCCAACCGGGGCTGGCCCCCAGGCTCAACCAGCCGACCTGAAAACCGAACAGGAAGCTGGCCTGCGGCAGCAGCAATGGCAGATAGAGGCAGACCACGAAGCCGCGCAGGCGGCCACTTTCCCGCTCACGCTCGAACACCGCCACGCTGAGGATGACGGCCAGCGTCGCCACCAGCAGTGCCAGCCACAGGCTGTTGCTGAAGGCATCCCCCAGGCCAGCGAGGGCCTGGTGCCAGCTCTCCCAGCCCCAGCGAGACGGCAACAGCGCAGGGAAGAACCAGCTTCTGGCCACCGATTGCACGCCGATCACCACGAAGGCGAGCAATGAGATCAGCGTGACCACGCCCAGCACTCCGCGCGCGACACGCCCGAACAGGGCTTCGCTCGCCAGCGCCAGACGGCTTGTGCGCGCCGGGTGATGGCTCAGTACCCAGTCACGATGCCAGGCGAGCAGAGCGCGTCCCAGCGCCGCGCCAAGCGCCATCATCCCGATCACCAGCAGGGCCAGCATCAGGGCGCCGACACTCGCCGGCAGGCGCGCCGACGGGTCACTGTCGCGCCACAGCTCGATCAGGCGCACCGCCAGCGTCGGCGTACGCGTCGGCCCCAGCACCTGCGCCACATCCACCACCGCCAGCGAGTAGGCCAGCACCGCGCCGATGGGCAAGGCGATGGCGCGCATCACCTGTGGCATCAGAATGCGCCAGCGCAGCTGAGGGATGCTGTAGCCGAGCGCCTGCCCTGCCTGCAGCTGCGCCGTGACCGGCAGGCGTGACAGCGCCGTCTGCGCCATCAGCATCAAGAATGGCGCCTCCTTGAGCGCCAGACCGACCGCCAGCGAGATGCCGTGGGCATCCGGCAACGGATACTGCGGCGGTACCAGCACTTCGAAGGGCGCCAGCAGCAGGCGCATCAGCACGCCACTCGGGGCGGCCAGCCACAGCAGCCCCAGTGCGAGCGCCAGATGCGGCATCGCCAGTATCGGGGCCAGCAGGCGCTCCATGCGCTCGCCGAAACGAGTCCCGGCGGCCGCCGAGACCCACCCCATGGTCAGCAGCACCGCCAGCAGCGTACCCCCGAGGCCACTGACCAGCGTCAGTCGAAAGCCCTCCGCCAGCCCGGGCAAGGCCCACCAACGTTGCCAGGCGACCGCCGAGACCTCATCGAAGCCCAGCGTCGGCCACAGCCCGAAGGCCGGCGCGACCAGTCCAGCCAGCCCCAGCGCCGTCGGGCCGAGCAGCAACAGCAAGACGCCCCAGCGCAGCACGCGAGCGGGCGTCAGCGGCGCATGACCAGTGGCGGGCGCGACACGCCAGCGATCAGCGACCCATTGCGTCAGTTGCGATAGCGTCGCGCCCACTCGGCCTCCAACGCATCGGTCCAGCTCGGGTGTGGCTCACTGAGCAGTGTGCCCAACGCTTCGGGCGACATGCTGCCGGGCAGCTGTGGCAAGGCCCCGAAGGCGGCGCGTTCTTGTGGCGGCAAGCGGGCGACATCCAGCACCGTGTCATCGCCCCAGCGTGAGGGGTCGGCCTTGGCGGCCTGGGCCTCGGCGGACATCAACTGATTGATCCACACCAGTGCTGCGGCCTTGTGCGGTGCACTGGCCGGAATCGCCAGATAGTGCACATTGCCGAGAGTGCCGCTGTCATGGATATACGGCTCGATGGTCGGTGGCAGCCGCCCCTCCTGACGGGCATTGGCCACTTCCTGGGGCACGAAGGTCAGCGCGATCCACACGCTGCGCTGAGCGAGCAACTTCATCTGCTCTTCGGCACCGGCTGGCTGACGCTCGCCCTGCGCCCACATCAAGGGATGCAGCGCATCGAGATAGTCCCACAGCGGTGCGGTCACCTCAGCGAACTGAGCATCACTCGCCACGGGAGATGCCAGCACCTCGCGCTGCTCCACTGGCATCAATTCAATCAAGGCCTGCTTGAGGAAGGTGGTGCCGTGGAAGCTGGGCGGCTGTGGATAGGTCACGCGTCCGGGATGCTCTCTGGCCACCTCCAGCAACGCCTGCATCGAGCGCGGCGGCGATTCCAGCAGCGCGGTGTCATACATGAAGATCAGCTGCGCACGCCCCCAGGGCGCCTCCAGACCATCGGTGGCGAGTCCGAAATCACGCGCGCCGATCTCCTCGAGCAGATAGTCGCTGTTGGGCAGACGCTCGACGAAGGGCCCCCACACCAGCTCGGCCTGCTTGAGCGCACGGAAGTTCTCGCCGTTGATCCAGATCACATCGATGCTGCCATCGCGGCGCCCGGCCGCCTTCTCGGCCAGCAGGGTCGAGACGCTCTCGGCGGTATCGGCGATCTTGACGTGGCGCACCTCGATACCATGCCGCGCCGCCGCTGTCTCGGCCTGGTCGCGCAGATAGGCGTTGGTCGCCTCACTGCCGCCCCAGGCATGAAAGTCGATACGTTGACCGCGCGCACGTTCGGCGATCACCTGCCACTCGAGCGAGGCGAGCTCAGGGATCGGGCGCCCGGCCTGCGCGTCGGCGGCATACGCCAGAGAAGCGGCCCAGGGACTGGCAGTGACGCCGGCCAGCAAGACCAGCGAGCCACCCATCAGCGCCAGGGCACGACGGCGACCCGCCAGATGATTCGTCTTCATGAAGGGCTTCTCCTGATGGAAAAATGCCGCGACCCTGCACCTGCAGGCCCGCGGCATGATTCAGCAATTACTGTTTTTCGACAGCCACGGTCCGCTCGGCAGCGTTTGCCTTGAGGGTCTTGGTCGGCTCGAAGCGGCCGTTGCGGCGCCAGGTGAAGTAACGGTCGAGTACCTTGAGCACGCCTTCCGGCTTGTGGGCATTCTTCCACATGCCCGCCGCGGCCTTGTTGGCCTCGGACAGTGTCGGATACGGATGGATGGTGGACAGGATCTTGTTGAGACCGATGCCATGCTTCATCGCCATGGTGAATTCCGCCAGCCATTCCCCCGCATAGGCACCGACCAGCGTCACGCCGAGGATACGATCGCGTCCCTTCTCGGTCAGTACCTTGACGAAGCCTTCCGTCGCACGCTCGGCCAGCGCGCGATCGCTCTCGCCCATTTCGTAATGCGTGACTTCGTACTCGTAACCCTGGGCCTTGGCTTCGGTTTCGTTGAGGCCGACACGTGCCACTTCCGGCTCGGTGTAGGTGACCATCGGCATGATACGGTAGTCGACCTTGAAGGTCTTCAGGCCACCGAACAGCGCGTTGACCGCCGCGTGCCACGCCTGGTGACCCGCCGCATGGGTGAACTGATAGGGGCCGGCCACATCGCCACATGCCCAGATGTTCGGCTGCAGCGTCTGCAGCGACTCGGAGACATCGATGGTGCCGCGCTCGGAGACCGCGATGCCCAGATCTTCCAGACCGAAGCCTTCGACGTTGGCTTCGCGCCCGATGGCCACCAGCAGCTCATCGAACTCGATCCAGCTCTCCTCGCCGTCGGGAGAACTCACGACCAGATGGCGCATCGGCTGACTGTCCTTGTCCTTGAGCACCTCGATGCGCGTGGCGGTGGAATTGATGCGCAGGTCGACGCCCTCACCGGCCAGCTGCTCGTGCATCAGCGCGCTGACTTCTTCGTCTTCACGCGGCATCACCCGCGGGGCACCCTCGATGATGGTGACGTGACTGCCCAGGCGCGCGAAGCTCTGACCCAGTTCCATGCCGATGGGGCCGGAACCCAGCACCACCAGACGCTTGGGCTGCACCTTGAGGTCCCACAGGTTCTCGGAGGTCAGCGGCGTGATCAATTCCATGCCCGGGATGGCTGGCACACGCGGACGGGCACCGGTAGCGATCACTACGTTGCGCGTGGTCAGCACGCGACCATCGACTTCCACTTCCCAGGGCGTCCTGAGTCTGGCGTTGCCGGTATGCACTTCCACGCCCAAACTCTCGTAACGCTCGATGCTGTCATGCGGTTCGACACTCTCGACCACGTCCTTCACATGGCCCATCACCTTGGCGAAATCGATTTCCGGCTCGTTGGCGGTGATCCCGAAGCGCTGGGACTGACGAATCTCATGAGCCGCACGCCCGGCACGAATCAGCGCCTTGGAGGGCACGCAGCCGGTATTGAGGCAGTCACCGCCCATCTTGTGGCGCTCGATCAGCGCGACACGCGCATTCACGGCAGAGGCGATATAGCTGGTGACCAGCCCGGCGGAACCGGCACCGATGACGACCATGTCGTAATCAAAGGTCTTCGGCTTGTCGAAGGCCGCCTGCTGCTTGCGCTTGCGCAGCACGCCGACGATCTTCTTGGCGATCAGCGGGAAGAGGCCCAGCGCGATGAATGAGGCGATCAGCCCCGGCGAGAGAATGCCGGACAGCGACTCCAGCTGGCCCAGCTCGCGACCGGCATTCACGTAGATGGCGGTACCGGCGAGCATGCCCAGCTGGCTTGCCACGTAGAAGGTGACCACACGCATGCGGGTCAGGCCCATCACCAGATTGACGATGAAGAACGGGAAGACCGGCACCAGGCGCAGCGTGAACAGATAGAAGCCGCCTTCGCGCTCGACGCCACGGTTAAGGGATTCCAGCTGACGGCGGAAGCGCTTCTCGATGCTCTCGCGCAGCAGAGTGCGGGAAATCAGGAAGGCCAGCGTCGCACCGATGGTGCTGGCGAAGGAGATCAGCAACAGCCCCCAGCCGAAGCCGAACAGCGCCCCACCCAGCAACGTCAGCAGTGCTGCACCGGGCAGTGAAAGCGCCGCCATCGCCACGTAGACGACGAAGAAAGTGCCCGCGACCTTGTACGGTGATTCCGCGAACAACGCCTGGAATTCCGCCTGGCTGGCCTTGAGGCTCTGCAGGGTGAAGTAATCCTGCGCCCCGCTGGCAAAGAACACCACGATGGCAGCGACGATGGCGCCTAGAAGCAGTAACTTGCGTTTATTCACTGGCGATTTCCTTTTCGATTCCTGCCGTCATGGGCATGTCATTGGGATGTACCGTGTCCTTACGAGGCATGTCGCTGACTGGATGCACTGATTCGCGTAGCGGGGTGAATGGCAGTGGCTTGATCACGACAACGGTAACGTTTCATTCTGCATGTTCGCATCCATCCCACGTTTATTCGCGTAGAAACCTGATACAGGCAGTGAGGAATCAACAGCGCCAGTCACCTCACGGCTCACCGAGACATGGAGATTTCCGTGTACTCACCTCGAAGGAATGACGCCTTTCCCGGAGATACCATGACCCGATACACGCGAATCCCCTTCCCTGCGCTCAGACGCCTCACGCCACTGGCAAGCCTCCTCGGCGGCCTGCTGCTTGCCGGCCACGCCAATGCCTTCGACCCGCAGACAGCGCCCAAGGGCGTCGCCGAGGGGGTCGCTCAGGGCCAGGAAGTCGCCATCTTCGCCGGTGGCTGCTTCTGGTGCATGGAAGGCCCCTTCGACAAGCTTGAGGGTGTGATCTCGACCACCTCCGGCTATACCGCCGGCGAACAGGACAACCCGACCTACAAGCAGGTTTCCTCGGGCGGCACCGGGCATACCGAAGCGGTCAAAGTGGTCTACGAGCCGGAAAAGGTCAGCTACGACACCCTGCTGGAGGTCTTCTGGCACAACATCGACCCGGTCGCGGTGGACCGCCAGTTTTGTGATGCCGGCACCCAGTACCGCAGCGGCATCTATCCCCTCGATGAGGCCCAGCGTGACGCCGCCGAAGCCAGTCGCGATGCGCTGAAGGACAGGTTCCCCGACGGCATCGCCACCGAGATCGAGGCGGCAGGGCCCTGGTATGCGGCCGAGGACTACCATCAGGACTTCTACAAGAAGAACCCGGTGCGCTATCGCTTCTACCGCGCTGGCTGTGGCCGCGATGATCGTCTGGAGGAGATCTGGGGTGACGACGCGCCCGCGCACTGATTCCGCCCTCCAGGCCCTCTACGACAACGGCTCGCCAGATGGCGAGCCGTTGTCGTAGAGGGCCTTGGTGTCTGTGCTGCTCTCAGGCTCAATACTGCGTGGTGGCCCGGCGCCAGCACAGGATTGCCAGCGAGAAGGTCACCGCCAGCACCAGTACGCTGGCCGCCACCACCCCGGGCCAGCCGGCAGCCTGCCAGAAGGGTTCCAGCCAGAAGCCGCCGAGACTCGCGCCCAGATAGTAGGCGGTCAGATACAGCGCACTGGCACTGGCCCGCGCGCCTTCGGCATTGCGTCCGACCCAGGCCGAGGCAGTGGCATGCGCGAGGAAGAAGCCGAAGGCATTCAGGCTCAGACCGATCAGCATGCCGATGAGAGAGTGACTCAGCGTCAGCAGCGTTCCGAGCATCACGATGCCGGTGCCCAGCATCATGGTCAGCGCCTGACCGCGTCGCTGAGCGATGGCCAGCGCGGCCTCACCATCCTCAGCCGCACCTCCCGGTACCAGACGCCGTGCCAGCCGGCCAGACCGGGAGGCGCCGAAGGTGCCCGCCAGATAGGTCAGGAACAACAGCCCCAGCCATTGACTGCTGAGCGACCAGGGCGCCTCACTCAGCCGGAAGGTCATGTAGCTGTAGAGGTTGACGAAGATGAAGAAATTCAGCCCGCCGAGCAGGAACACCGGCCACAGCCGAGGATTGCGCAGATGGCGGCCCAGACCTGCCAGCATGCTGCTCAGCTTGAGCGGCTGGGCGACGAAGCGTCTCTGGCGCGGCAGCAGCTGCCATAACGCCCCCAGCACCAGCAGGCTGACGCCGCCGATGGCGGCGAAGCTGGCCTGCCAGCCCCAGTGCTCCGCGATCACGCCCCCCGCGACCCGCCCCGAGATGCCGCCCAGCGAATTGGCACTGATGTAGAGCCCCACCGCCACCATCAAGGCGGGTTGCTCCATCTCGTCACTCATGTACGCCACTGCCACCGCCGGCAGGCCGCCGAGCAGAAAGCCCTGCAGCGCGCGCACCGCCAGCAGCGACCAGAAGCCCTCGGCGAACAGTGCCAGCCCTGAACAGGCCACCCCGCCGGCCAGGGTCCACAGCAGAATGCGCCGCCGCCCCAGCGCATCGGACAGCGGGCCGAACACCAGCAATGCCATAGCCAGCGTCAGGGTGCTCACCGACAGGGACAGACTCGCCTGCAGCGAGCTCAGGCCCAGATCCGTCGCCAGCAGCGGCAGCAGCGGTTGCACCAGATAGAGGTTGATGAAGACCACGAAGGAGCCCAGACACAGTGCCTGGGTCATGCGCCGCCAGTCACGCCCGCGCGCCTTGAGCGGCTCGGGCAGTTCGGACTGCGCGGTAGAGACCGAGGCGGCGGAATCGGGGGAAGAAGACGCGGAAAGCGATGAAGCCATCAGGTACCTGCACTCAATCAAGCATGGGGATGGCGCCAGTCTGCGCCGCGCGCCCGCATCAGTAAAATAGCTCGACATGATGCTGGCCATCAGCAAAGCTGATGGCAAAGGCGACACAGGGATGTCGCAAACTGCGCCGAGAAGGAAGCTGCGCTGATAAAGGACTCCGCGATGAGATTAAGAACCTCGCACTGAAAAGCACCTCACGATCAAAAGGACTCCGCGATGAAACTGCCCTTCGATCTGCGCGCACTGGAGATTTTCGTCAGTGTCGTCGAGCACCAGAGCTTCACCACTGCCGCTCAGTCACTCAGCCTGGCCCAGTCAGCGGTCAGCCAGTCGATCGCCGGGCTCGAAAGCCGGCTGGGCACGCAACTGCTGGTCAGGGGCTCACGCGGTCTGCGCCTGACACCGGCCGGCGATACGCTGCTCGAGCATGCCCGCCCCCTGCTGCAACAGGCACAGCGCGCGGCACTGGCGATGGCGGAGCTCGAGGGGCTGGTCAAGGGCGAGGTGCGCATCGGCGTCTCCTCGATGCTCGGCTCCTACTACTTCCCGCCGCTGTTGATGGCATTCAAGGCACGCTATCCCGACATCAAGCTCAGCGTGATCGAGGGCGGCACCCTGAGCCTGCGCCGGATGATCGACAATGCCGAGCTGGACCTGGGCGTCATCGTCGAGGATCAGCTCGGCACCGACACCCATGGCCTGATTCGACGCCACTTCCTGAGCGAGGAAATGGTGGTCTGCCTGGCGAACGATCATCCGCTGGCCGCTCGCGCGCAGATCAGCGTCGAGGAGTTCTTCGCCGAGGAGCTGGTGGTCTTCAAGCGCGGCTACTTCCATCGCGACTTCATCGAGCGCCTGGCCAGTCAGCATGGTCTCGCGCCGAGCATCGCCTTCGAATCGAACTTGATCGCCCTCAACAAGGCGATCGTCGCGCGTGGCTTCGGGATCACCACCTTCCTCAAGCGTGTGGTCGAGGACGACCGTGAAGAGAACAACCTGACCGCCGTATCCTTCGATGAGCCCGCCTGGCTTGAGCTGTCACTCGCCTGGCGCCGCGAGCGCGGCCTGTCACGCGCCGAGCAGGCGCTGGTCGATTTCGTCATTGAACACTCGGCGGCCGGGAGGCCCACCCAGGATGCCTTGAGCGCTGATGATCAGGCCGACAGCATTGTGCTGGAGCCCCCTTCCTGAGCAGTGGCTGACATTTGCCGGGGCTCAGAAACGACATCACCCGGCCAGGGCCGGGTGATGTCGAACAAGACACTTGTCTGTTTCAGTGCGACGCGAGATCGGCTCACTGGCTGCGCATGGCCAGCTTCATCTGCATGGCCTCGTAGGGCATCGGGCGACGCGACTGCCAGTAGTGCTGGGACCAATAGACGTTGTCGAGCCGCGACAGCTTCACGCCTCGCGAGGTGGAGGCATGCAGGAAGTAGCCGTTGCCGACGTAGACACCCACATGGTTGTAACGACGCGAGGGACGGAAGAAGACCAGATCACCCGGCTTGAGCTGCGACTTGTCGATGCGCTTGCCACGCTTCACCTGGTCGGTGGTGGTGCGCGGCAGATCGATGCCGAAGCCATCACTGAAGACATGCTGCATCAGGGCGGAGCAATCGATGCCGCGGGTGTTGGTTCCCCCCAGACGATAGGGCGTCCCGGCCCAGCGGTCATGCTCTTCCAGCAGGACATCGCGGATGCTGGGCCCTGACATGGCGTAGTCCTGCGACTCGGCGGCCGGCTGGGACGCGGACTGGCGATAGCGCTTGAGCTTCGGCAGTTCCGGCAGGTCCACATCGTAATAGGCTACATCATTGGACGGTGTTGAGTGACTGGCACAGCCTGCCACACCCAGTGGCAGGATCAGAAAACAGCATAATAACGCGTGGCGCATCCAGCATTCCTCGTCGTGGGCCCGGCGCTGGAAGGGTGAAGGTGAGCAGCGCTTGCGGACGGCGATAACCATTGATGCATGACGATGATCGTTGATCGATCAGGGATATTACGGCGACTATCTGACAAGGTGGGCCGGATCAGGCAGCACACCTTGCAACACGATGACGACAGTCAGATGACAAACTCGAGTCGTTCGCAGGATAGTAGTTCATGTTTCCGCAAACCGTATGCCATTGCCGCACAAGTTAGACCAAAGCATCAGAGGAAGTGCCCTCTGCCGCTCACCCAACCTGAATTGAATCCCGCTCAGTGCAACGTGCGAGCGTCTCCGCTCAGCACATCCAGATGCAACGCCGGCCAATGCCCCGGGCGCGCGCCCGGGAAATCGAGACTCGACCAGGCACCCGCCAGCGGTGGCGCCGCCGTCAACCACTGGATGAGCGCATCGCGGAAGCCGCGCAGGAAGCTGTCACGCTGGTCGGTGTCGCCCATGAAGAAGGCATAGCCGGCGAACAGCCCTCGGGCATATTCCTTCCAGCTGCCGTAGTGGTCACGCGCCATCGCATAGGCGCTGTCCAGATAGGCGGTGAAGGTCGCATCGTCCAGCCAGCCCAGCTGTCGCCCGGCAATCGCAAGATCCACCATCTGGGCGATGTCCCACGCCGCCATGTCCAGCTCGTTGCAGCGCGCCTCGTTGTCCCTGACGCGACGCAGACGGTCCAGATGCACCTGCTCATCATCGCCGCGCTCGGCGCTTTCCAGCACGTCGATCTCATTGTCGAGGCGGGCGCGATTGAGGGTGTAGGGGCCGTAATTGATCTGGTATTCGTCCCGATCACCGGCATCGCGCAGGAAGTCGAGGAAGCCCTTGAGCGCCTCCGCATTGGCGAGGCCGTAATGGCCTTCGAGCCAGCCGCTGAGTTCCTCGACGCCCCGCCCGTACTCGACCATCGGCTCACCCCAGCACGGCGTATTGAGCGGACCGCTCAGCGCCAGCGCCGTGAAACGATCCAGACTCGGACGCAGCCCCGGCTCCTGCCAGTCGCTGGCGCGCCAGTCGAGCCAATGGAACAGGCTGCCGGGGTCATCGAGATGCCAGCGGATCTCGTTGACCAGCGGATGATCCTCGAGTTCCGGCACCGCGGATTCCCACACCGCCCAGGCTTCCAGCAGACGCATGGCGTCCGGATAGTAGCGGCACAGGGCACTGCGCAGACGCTCGGCACACAGGGCCAGCTCATCGGCCGGGAAATCACCGCTGTCCTGGACCATCAGCAAGTAGAAGGCGTACTTCTCGGCCATCACCACACTGGCGGGATAGCGATGACAGACGGCCAGACGCTGACGTCGTTCCAGCTCGACGGCATCGGCACGCCCGAAGGGCGTCTGGGGGTCGGGCAAGGCACCACGCGCGGCATCGGCGGCCAGCTGGTTGAGATGATGCGCCTGCGCCGGCAGCCAGAAGCGCGCCATGCCCTGCACGCCATCGCGGGTGTCCAGCGCCAGTGTCTCGTTGAGATATTGGCGTGCCTCTTCGCGGCGCGCCGCATCGACCTCGGCGACAAGCCCCTGACGATAGAGCAGGTCCGGCTCGCGGATACTGGCGATGGCCAGCACCCAGTGGCGGCTGTCATTGCGCCAGGCGCGAATCGCCGCGCGGCAGCGCTCACGCTGGGCAGCAGGCAGCAGCGCATGCAGCTCGCAACGCAGCGGCGTCAGCGGCGACGCCATCAGCGGACGCCAGTCACTCTCGGTGTCGCGGGTCAGATCGACACCCTCGAACAGACTGCGACCGCGCTGATAGGCGCGGGCCACGCCCTGCCAGTCAGCATAGCGGCGCACCAGCAGGTCGATGCCGTGGGCGGCGAAGTCCTCGCCCTCCTCACGACTCAGCCAGCCGGCACATAGCCCGGCGAAGGCGAGATCGACCAGACGCAGCCAGTCCCAGGCGGCGAATTCCAGCGGCTCGCCACGATCGAGATACTGCAGCAGCAGCTCACCGTAGGCCGTCGGTGACGGGGGCTTTTCCAGCCCGCCATCGGCGACGTCGATGCTGGAGGAGGCATGCGCGGGGGCGCCCTTGCGCCCTTCCGTCTTGCGTTCGGCCTCTTCCTGAGCCGCATCCGCTTCCAGCTCATCCAGCCACTTGGCACGCTCGCTGTCGCTGGCCGTCATCAGGCGTGCGCTGTCGATGTCCCAGCCATAGCGATGCCCCTGCGAGGCCAGCCACAGCAGCAGTCGAATCAGCTCATCACGCCCGGTGATCGCCCAGGTCTCGGCCAGCCAGCGCGTGACGTCCGGCCAGTGCGCCGCGGCGTCAAAACCGCTGACACCGTCTTCGTGCGGGCCGGTGTCATCGGTGGTCAATATCTGACCGCCGAGCCACGGCGAGAAGATGGCGCGCGCCATCCAGACCCGGTCGCGCTCGCCCTGAGGCCAGAGCTCAGTAACCGCCACCGGAGGCTGTGCCTCCAGTGCCTCCTGCAGACGCGGCCAGGTGACGCCGGCGTCTTCGTGCTCCAACTGGGACAGCGCGAGGCTGGCCTCGAAGAAGCCATCATCGCCTCGCGTCCAGCCGGCATCGCTGCGTGAATGGGCCAGGGCCTTGAGCCAGTCATCCAGCGAGGTGAAACGCCCGCCGATCGCCGTGAGCAGACGTATCAGCCAGGCACGCGTGCGCGCCTCTGACAGCCAGCCGGCAGTACGTGCCAGCGCCAGCAATTCCAACGCCTCCAGCTGGTGCAGCGGGTCCGGAGTGTCATTGGGGAAGGCCTCCAGCAGACGCCATCCCAACTCGCCCGCATCCGGGACTTCCTGGGCCTTCAGACGCGCGCACGCCTGGGCCGGTGTCCACACCGTTTCCGGCGCTGCACTGAAACCCCAACCGCACAACACCAGCTGTTGCCCCCACCAGGCACTCAGGGGTTCGACCAAGGCACACCTCACGACTCGATAGGATTCGACTGACGCAACACTTGCGACCGGGCAACTTGCAACCGGCGGCGCATAGTGTAACGGAAAGGGGCTTGCGGCGATGCCCCACACGCAGGATAGCGCGCACGAACCACACCATGACGCCCGATGACAATGGCACTGTCATCGGGCGTCATGGTGTGGGTGGCCGCAGACAGCACAGACCAAGATTACCGCATTATCATCACATCAGGATGTCTTCATGGACTTGTTGCCGGTCGGGATGCGGAAGAAGGCGCAGTACGCCACCGGCAGCACCACCAGCGTCAGCAGGGTCGCCACGCCCAGCCCGAACACGATCACCACCGCCATGCTCGAGAAGAAGGCATCCGGGAACAGCGGAATCATGCCCAGCATGGTGGTGATGGCCGCCATCGACACCGGCCGCACACGACTGACGGCCGCCTGCACCACCGCCTGGAAGCGATCCTCCTGCTCATCGAGCTGCACGTTGATCTCCTCCACCAGCACGATGGCGTTCTTGAGCACCATGCCGATCAGACTCAAGGTGCCGAGCAGCGCCATGAAGGTGAACGGCGCGCCGAACACGATCAGGCCACTGACGATACCGATCAGCGTCAGCGGCACGATGGACCAGATGGCCAGCGCCTGACGCAGGTTGGAGAACAGCAGCACCGTGATCACGAACATGCCCAGCAGCCCCATCGGCAGCGAGGAGAACAGCGCCTCCTGAGCCTCGGATGAGGTTTCGTACTCGCCGCCCCACTCCAGGTGATAGCCCTCGGGCAGCTCGATGGCCTCGATCTTGGGACGGATACGCCCCAGCACGCTGGCGGCCGTTTCGCCGGACAGCGGCATCGGCTCTGCGTAGACCGCCAGCATGCGCTGACGATCGCGACGCTTGATCAGCGGATCGCGCAGCTCGGTCTCGAGCGGCCCCATCACCGAGCCCGCCGGCACGTAGGTCTCCTGCTCATCGCTCCAGACGTTGAGGCTCGCCAGGGTGTCGAGGTCGAAGCGCTGACGCTCTTCACCGCGCAGCAGAATCGGGATCAGCTCGGAGCCTTCGCGATAGACACCGACGCTCTCGCCGTCGCTGTTGATCAGCAGCGCCTGATGCAGCGAGTCACGTGTCACGCCGACACGCCGCGCCTGATCATCCAGGAATTCGGGCTCGATGCGATTGACGCGATTGCGCCATGACAGACGGATGCTGTCGGCCAGCGGCTCCTCCTCGAAGACGCTACGCACCTTGCCCGCCAGCTGACGCAGCACTGCGGGGTCTTCGCCGTAGAGGCGCGCCTCGAGACTCGCCTTGGCCGAGGGCCCGACCTGCAACGCCTGCACCTTGTATTCGACTTCAGGATACTCGGCGCGCACCAGGCGTATCACCTTCTCCATGCGCGCTTCGCGACTGGCCCGGTCCTGGGTCTCGACGATCAGCTGCCCGAAGCTTGCATAGCTGTCTTCCGGCGAGTAGGTCAGCGTGAAGCGCTGGGCGCCCCCGCCGGTGACGCTGGTGACATGATTGACCTTGTCCATCTTGAGCACCTGCTGCTCAAGGTCGGCGATGCGCGCTTCCGTCGCCAGCACATCGGTGCCTTCCGGCATCCAGACATCGACGAAGAACAGCGGTGTCGAGGCATCCGGGAAGAAGGCATTCTTGACCTGCCCGAAGCTCATCACGGCCGCCACCAGCAACGCCACCGCGCCCCCCAGGGTCAGCCAGCGCAGGCGAATCGCCCAGCTCAGCAGGCTGCGGAAGCCACGGAAGATGACACCACGATAGGGGTCTTCCTCCTGATTCTCATCCGTGTCGCTGCCTGCCGTCTCCCGCGCTTCGCGGAAGAACATGTCGAAGAAGAACGGTGTCAGCGTCAGGGCGGTGATCCAGCTCAACAGCAACGAGTAGCACAGCACCCAGAACAATGACCCGACGAACTCGCCGGTGGCATCCGGCGACAGACCGATGGGCGCGAAGGCAGTGATCGCGATCACCGTGGCCCCCAGCAGCGGCATGCGGTTCTGATTGACGACCTCGAAGGCGGCCTGGCGTTTGGTCTTGCCGCGCTTGAGGCCGATCAACATGCCCTCGGTGACCACGATGGCGTTATCCACCAGCATGCCCAGCGCGATGATCAAGGCCCCCAGCGAGATCTTCTGCAGCTCGATGCCATGAATCGACATCATCACGAAGGTGCCGAGAATGGTGATCAACAGCACCAGCCCCATCAGCACGCCGCTCTTGACGCCCATGAATACCAGCAGCACCAGAATCACGATGCCGACGGCCTCGGCCAGGTTGATCAAGAAGCCGGACACCGCCTCATCCACCACCTGGGGCTGGTGGTAGACCGTGGTCAGCTCCATGCCCAGCGGCATGCGCGACTCAAGCTCGCCAAGACGCTTGTCGACCAGCGCACCGACCTCGACCACATTGACGCCAGAGGCGAACGAGATGCCCAGCGACAGCGCCGTCTCACCATCGGTGTGATAGAGGCGCGACGGCGATTCGGTGTACTCGCGGCTGACCGAGGCGATATCGCCGAGACGAATCAGGCCACCATTGCCGGGACGCCCGACCACCAGACGCTCCAGGTCCTGCACGCTCTGGAACTCGCCGCTTGGCTGAAGTTCCAGCGACAGGCCGTTCTGACGGATCCGCCCGGCGTCGCCGACCACGTTCTGGGCATTGAGCAGGTTGGCGAGCTGATCCGGCGAGATGTTCAGCGCCTGCATGCGATCACGATCCAGCGCGACGATGACCTGCTCGCTGCGCGCGCCGACGATGGAGACCTTCTTGACCCCCTCCACCAACGTCAGCTCGCGCTGCAGGAAGTCGGCCTGGTCCTCGAGGTCATGCGCCGAATAGCCCTTGCCGCTCAGGTTGTAGAGCAGCCCGAACACATCGCCGAAGTCGTCATTGACGATCGAGGAACCACTGCCGGGCGGCAGGCTCGACTGGGCGTCATTGATCTTGCGGCGCAGCAGGTCCCAGTACTGCTGCATCTCGTCTTCGCGCACGCTGCTCTCGAGTTCCAGCGTGATCTGGGAAAGACCGGAGCTGTTGACCGAGCTGACGCGCTTGAGATTGGGAATCTGCTGGATCGCCTTCTCCAGCGGCAGCGTGACTTCCTCTTCCACCTGCTTGGGCGTCGCGCCCGGGTACTGGGTAATCACCACCGCGTTGCGGATGGTGAACTCGGGAAATTCCAGCTGGCCGAGGCCGAAGAAGGAGGTCACGCCACCCACCGACAGCAGCAACACGACCATCCAGCTGATGACCTTGTGTCTCAGGAAATAATCGACCATGGATCAGAGCCCCGCTTCCTTGACCCAGGGACGCACAGGCTCCCCGGCTTCCATGCGACTGGCACCCGCCGTGACCAGACGGTCACCGGCACTCAGTTCTCCCGTGATCACCAGCCCTTCGCCGGTGGCCTGCAGTACCGTGACCGGCACGGCCTCGACGGTGCCCTGGGCGCCAGCTTCCTGCTGCTTGCCCTCGCTCTTGCCCTCGCTCTTGCCGTCGTCTGAGCCGGCGTCCGTGGTGGTGTCATTGTTGATCGATGCGCTCGCCTGGGTGTCACCGCCCTTGGGCACATAGCGCCACACCACGGCCTGGTTCGGGCTTTCCTCCTTAGTGACCACCGCCTCGATCGGCACGCGCCACTGGCCCTGGGTCGCCGCCGTCAGCTGCTGCATGTCCAGTTCCACGGTGGCGCTCATGCCCGACAGCACGGTGATGTCCTGCGGCTCCGGCAGCGTCAGGGTGACTTCATAGCTCAGCGAGCCCTCGCTGGCGCTGGTGTCGTGCTCCTTGTAGCGGGCCGGGTAGCGCGACTCGCCACTGCCGAAGCGCACCCAGGCCAGGGCGGCGTCCTCAAGGCGCCCGGCCTCGGCACGCTCACGATCGATGGCGCGCACCTGACGCTCCGGCATGTTGAAGATCACGTCGATCTGCCCCGGCTGCTGCAGCACGGCGATGGTTTCCTGGGCGGCGACCACCTGATAGTTGTCCACCGGCACGCGCGCGATCACCCCGTCATAGGGCGCCTTGAGATAGGTGTAGCTGAGCTGGTCCTGCGCCTGGGAATACTGGGCCTGCGCCGACTGGAATTCGGCCTGCGCCTCATCGAAGCGTGCCCGACTGATGGCGCCCTTCTCCACCGAGTACTTCATGCGCTTGTAGGTCGCCTGCGCCAGATTGAAGCTGGAGCGGGCATTGTTGAGCTCGCTTCTGGCATCGCGATCATCCAGGCGCGCGATCAGCTCGCCCTTCTCGACCTCCTGACCGGCCTGGACCTTGAGTTCGCGCAGCTCACCGCCGATGCGGAACGACAGGTTGGAGCGCTCCGAGGCCTCGACCACGCCGGGGTAGCGCTGGATGACACCGCCGCCTTCATCCGACAGCGACAGCAACTTGACCGGATGCACCTTCTGCTTCTCCAGCGGCGCCTCTTCCTCGCTGCAGGCCGCAAGCCCGAAGGCCAGCACGAGTCCGGCGAACAGCTGAAGGACGCGGCCTCCCCGCCAGGCGAAAGGAGTACGCAGGTGTGGCTTGGCACCAGGTCGAAGTTTCATCAGCGGGCCCTTGAGTCGTTGGAATAAAATGGCACAAGCGAAAATCTGTCATCTGTCCGGCGTGCGCTGCGGGGCTGGCTGCCCTCACTGGCGAAGCGCGATCGCGTCCCAGGCCATCTCGAAGGCCTGGTCGAAGCTGGCATCACTGATGGCCGGCAACTGGCAACTGGAGCCCTGCAGCAGGCTGTAGATCGACCGAAACATGAACACCTCGATGAGGGCGAGATCGATCTGCTTGAGGATGCCGGACTGCTGGCCCAGCGCGAAGGCGTCCAGCAAGGGCGCGGCGCGCTCCTGATTGGCCACCCTCAGGGCGTCCTGCATATGGGAAGAGTGCAGAAACTGATCGTGAAAGAGGAACAACGCAGGCTGACGGCGACCCAGCGACACCAGGGCATTCCACACCCGACACAGTGCCGACTTCAGCTGCTGGGCGGCCGGCGACAGCGTTGACGGCTCGGCCTCGAATGCCTCTGCCGGCTCGGCCTGGAAGGCCTCGATGGCGACCGCGATGATGCGCCGGCTGACCTCACGAAAGGTCGCCTCCAGCAGGTCATCCTTGTCGCGGTAATAGAGATAGAGCGTGCCGGGCGACATGCCAGCGGCACGCGCGATGCGCGCCACGGAGGTCACGGCAAAACCATGCTCGGCCACCTCATGCAGCGTGGCTTCCAGCAACGCCTGCTGCTTGTGTTCATCACGATGGCGCATGGCCCGTCTGCCTCTAGTCTGTTCTGGTCAGTTCTGATCTGGTCTTGAGCGAATCCCCACAAAATAAATGAACGTTCATTTATTTACAACCAGACATTGCGCGGCCGAGTGCATGCACGCGCCTCGCCATGCAATTCAGCTCATGCAAATCAGCTCATGCAAATCAGCTCATGCAAATCAGCTCATGCAAATCAGCTCATGCAAATCAGCTCATGCAAATCAGCTCATGCAAATCAGCTCATGCAAATTATCTTATCCAGCAGATCAAGCCGTGACTGAGGGTCAGAGGCGTCAAATACAAGGCCAGTGAATACCTGACTCGAAATGCCTGACTCGAAATGTCAGGCACGGAATGCCAGATACAGAATGTCAGAAACAAGAAAGCGCAGCTCATCGAGCTGCGCTTTCTAAAGGCATCCACCTGAAATCTGACACGCGCCCGCGGCGCGCCTCAGCTCTCGGGATCGATGATCGCGATGATGTGGTCTTCCAGGTCCTGCTGGCGCACCGATACCTCGGAGACGGCAAAGCGTGACACCGAGACCCCGGCGCGCTTGACGCTCTTGGCATCGCCGGTCAACAGCGGGTGCCATTCGGGCAGCTCACGGCCTTCATTCAGGCGACGATAGCCGCAGGTTTCCGGCAGCCAGCGCAGCTTGCCCACCGTCTCGACATCCAGCGGAATGCAGCCCGGCACGCGCGTGGCGCGATTGGGATAATCGCGGCAGCTGACCTTGCGCACATCCAGCAGGCGACAGGCGACATCGAGTACCGCGATATCGCCACTGTCTTCATCCTCGAACTTGAGCAGGCAGCATTGGCCACAGCCATCGCACAGCGCCTCCCACTCGGCGGTATTCAGCTCCGAGAGTGCGTGGCGCTCCCAGAAACGCTCACGCTTTCCGCCGTCAGGCTGCGGAACATCGCTCATCTTGCTCTCCTCGCCCTGCCGGGCAGCAGGGTCGTTTCATCAGTACGGTCTTGTCTGCCGGACAGGGCGTCAGTAATGCGTTTCCGGCGGCGTCACGCCAATCTCCTTGAGGAGATTTTCCTTAACCGGCGGCATCTGCAGATAGAAGCCCTGCTCGCGAATCTTCTCGAGCACCGTGGTGCTGGCAACGCGCGCCAGCGGCTTGTCGGCACGAATCAGCAGTGTCATCAAAGGTGTCGGCGTGCCGAAGATGCCCAGCAGGGATTCCGGCACATCCTTGAGACCACGCGCCTTCTCGACGTAGAGATACATCTCGTCCTTCTTGGCGCTCTTGTAGATCTCGCAGATCATCTTGTCGTCTGTCATCGGGCTACCCATCATCTTGCAGCGCTTGCGCGCATCAGCGGGCTCTCGCGTCACGGGCATGATCCGAGAGCTCACTACCGGTTTCTGGCCTGTTTCTGACCTGTATTGCTGGCAGGCCAGGCTGCGCGAGTCTTGCACATGCCCCCTTGCAGTCTGGCCCACGAAAGCGGCGAGCGTCAGCTCTCGAGCGCCTTGGCCAGGCGCGCGGCCAGCAGCTCACCACGCCAGCCCTGCGGCAAGGGCAGCGGCTCGCCCTCGTAATCGGCGATCACCAGCGCTTCCATGTCACGGCGCTTGCCGAGAATCTCAGGCTTGAGCTGCTGTGTCTCGGCCACCGCATTGACCTCACGCTTGAGGCGCTTCATGCAGTTCTTCCACTCCGGCGCCAACGGCGACGGCGGCACGCGCGGCAGCTGACTGTCATCGATCATCGCCACGTCCTTGAGCAACGTCAGCACGGTGTCCCCGTGGCGCTTGATCTGCGGCGGATGCATGCCATCGACCTTGGCCAGCTCGAAGCGATTGGTCGGCAGTCGCTCGCAGATACCGAACAGCTGCGCATCGGCCAGCAGGCGTGAACGCGGCACGTCGCGCAGACGAATCTGCTCCTCGCGCCAGTCGCACAGCACCTGCCAGGCGGCCAGGCCACGCGGCGAGAGCTTCCACAGGCTGCGATGACGCTTCCAGTACTCCGGGTCCGGCGTGGCACCGCCGCTGCTGCCCGGGTCCCGGCAATCCTCTTCAAGCCACGCCATGCGGTCCAGCTCGAGCAATGCATCACGCTGCTCGGACCACACCTGCGGCAGGAACAGCACGTCCAGCGCGGCGTAATCGCACTGCGCCTGACTCAAGGGGCGCTTGAGCCAGTTGGAACGCGTCTCTTCCTTGGGCACGGTGACGCCCACCACGCGCTCGACCAGACGCTGATAGCCCATCGAGGCTTCGCCGCCGGTCAGGCCTTCGGCGATCTGGGTATCGATCAGCGGCGTCGGCGCCACGCCCGCCCAGCGCAGGAAGACTTCCATGTCCTCGCCACAGGCGTGCAGCAGCTTGAGCGGACCCTCTGCCCCCAGCAGACGCTTGAGTGCCTCGCTGGCCGGCACCACCGTGGGGTCGATCAGGAAGATGCGCGGCGTCTTGCCATCCGCACCGGGCAGCTCGCCGTCACGGGCGGCCATCAGCTGCACCAGTGCCGGAATCGGGAAGAAGGTCGACTCGCGGATGAATTCGGTGTCCAACGCCAGCCAATCGGCGCCTTCCAGTTCTGCACAGGCAGCGGCCAGCGCCTCGGGGGTCTCGACCCAGACGGCCTCGAAATCGAGTTCTGACAGCAGTGCGGTGGCGGGTTGATCACTCATCAGCAAGGAAATCTCGTGGTGACAGGCTTGCCCGGGCAAGCGGAAATTGAAGGTGACGGGCACTCGCCAGACACCGGGCGGTAAACGACCGCGGGCGTGGTGGTTCCTGACCACCACGCCCGCAGACGTGCTGCTGTAGTTGCTTTGCTACCGAAGCTGCCTTGAAGCCGAAGCTGCCTTGATGCCGGTGCCGAACAGCGTCGGCACCGGCATCGCATCAGATCTCGCCGAGGGTGAACGGCAGACGGCCGCTGAAGGCACGACTGAGCGTGCCGCCATCGACGTATTCAAGCTCGCCGCCCATCGGCACGCCATAGGCCAGACGCGTCAGCTTGAGCGGCTGCCCACCGTGCTGCACATCGCGAAGCTGCTCGGCGATGTAATGTGCGGTGGCCTCGCCCTCGACCGTCGGGTTGGTGGCCAGCACCAGCTCCTCGATCTGGCTCTCGCGGACGCGGGTTTCCAGCGCATCCAGCCCGATATCCTCGGGCCCGATACCATCCAGCGGCGACAGATGGCCGTGCAGCACGAAATAGCGCCCCACATAGCCACCCGCGCCCTCGATGGCGAGCTGGTCGGCGGGCGATTCCACCACGCACAGCACGCGCTCATCACGCCGCGGACTCAGGCACAGCTGACAGACCTCTTCCTCGGTCAGCGTGCGGCAGCGCGCGCAATAGCCGACGCGCTCCAGCGCCTCGCCCAGCACGCCGACCAGACGGTCGGCACCCATGCGATCACGCTCCAGCAGATGCAGCGCCATGCGCTGTGCCGTTCGCGGGCCAACGCCCGGCAGCACGCGCAAGGCATCCAGCAACTGATCTACCAGCGGCGAAAATCCCATCAGAACGGCATCTTGAAGCCGGCCGGAAGGTTCATGCCAGCAGTCGCCTCTTCCATCTGCTTCTTGGAATTGACTTCGACCTTGCGCACCGCGTCATTGACGGCGGCCGCCAGCAGATCTTCCAGCAGCTCCTTGTCTTCTTCCATCAGGCTCGGATCGATCTCGACGCGCGCGACGTCATGACGACCGTTCATGGTGACCTTGACCATGCCCGCGCCGGATTCGCCCTGGACTTCCGCCTTGGCGGCTTCTTCCTGGACCTTCTGCATGCGCTCCTGCATTTCCTGCGCCTGCTTCATGATGTTACCCATACCGCCTTTTCCACCGAACATGGCTCACCTCATCAATAACGTGTTGAACATGACCTAACGATAAATGCTGTCTGCCGGACGTGCCATGTCGTGGCACCTCCGGCCTGTGGTGTGCGTGCCTTGCCGGCACACGTACCGCGAATCCGGGAAAGCGTCAGCAATGCCCGGCACCGCCGACACTCGGTCGAAACTGCCCAGAGCGTCAGAAATCGTCCGGCTCGAAGGAGTTGACGCTTTCCTCGATCAGACGCGCGCCCAGCTGTTGCTCCATGGACTGGATATGCGGGTCAGCACGCAAGGCTTCAACCGCGCGCACATGACGTTCGCCCAGCAGACGGATGCGACGACTGTGCGGCGTTTCCAAACCTTCCGGCAGCGGCGCGACGCTGATCTCCAGCACACGCTCCACGCCCTGGCCCGCCAGCGCCTTGCGAATGCGATCCTGATGGACTTCGGCCATCATCGCCGACTGGGCGGGGTCCAGCCTCAACTTGAGGTGGGTGCCGTCATCGTGCTCGACCAGGCAATGCGCGCCGATATTGCGCGTGATGCCGCCCAGCCCCAGTGAGGGGAACAGCTCCAGCCACGCGGCGTGATTCAAGCGACCATCGGCACTCGGGGCGCTCGGCGCCGGCGTGGGAGCAGCCGCGGGTGCCGGCTCCGGTGCGGGAGCAGGCTCCGGCAGCGGTTGCGCTGCCACGGCTGGCTCGCTGGCGACCGGCTCGTTTGCGACAGGCTCAGACACGACCGGCTCAGCCGCCGGCGATGCAGCGGGCTCGGGCTGTGCTGGCGGTGAGTACTCAGCGGGCTCTAGCGCTGCTGGTACAGCTTCAGCGGGCTGCGGCGCTGTCATTTCAGCCGGCTGCAGGGCCGATGACTCAGCAGCCTCTGGCTGTGTCGGCGCGGAACCGAAGGCGGCACTCAGGCGTGACATCGCTGAACTTGGCGCAGCGGGCGCCTGTGCAGAAGCTGCTGCCTGTTCTGGCGCTGGCGCCGACACTGGCGCGGCCGCTGGCTGGGGCGCGTCTTGCGCTATGTCGCGAAAGCCGGCATCCCGGGCGTCCTGCGGAACGTCCTCCGTCGCCCACGGGGGCGGCTCGTCGGCCATCGGCGGCTGTGCTTCAGCCGCTGGCGCGGCCACTGGTGCAGCAGGCTGGGGCGCGGGCGCCATCGGGGCCACCGGCGCTTGCTGAGGCTGGGCCGGGGCTGCCTGAACAGGAGTTTGCTGAGCCGGAGCTGCTTGAACAGGAGCCTGCTGAACCGGGGCTTCTTGAACAGGAGCCTGCTGAGCCGGAGCTTGCTGGACAGGCGCCTGGGCTTGAGCGCCAGGCGCGTTCACCCCCTCCGCCTGGCCGGTCATCGGCAGCGGCGTCTGCGCCGGGCGCGGCACGCCCTGCGGGCGGAAGGCCAGCATGCGCAGCAGCGTCATTTCCAGCGCGGTGCGCGCATCCGGGGCGTTGGCCATGTCGCCACGCCCCTGCAGGGCGATCTGGTAATAGAGCTGCACGTCTTCGCCGGTGAAGCGGCTGGCCAGGGTCGCGACCTCCGCCAGCAGACTCGCGGCATCCAGCGAAGCCAGACACTCCAGCAGCGCCAGCACGTGGCGGTGATCCAGCGTGCCGAGCATGGCGGCGACATCTTCGCGCCGCACCTGGCCATGGCCGAAGGCGATCGCCTGATCGGTCAGACTCATGGCGTCACGCATCGAACCATCAGCGGCCTTGCCGAGCAGCCACAGCGCGTCTTCCTCGAAGCTGACTTCCTCGCGGGCGAGAATGTCAGACAGGTGCTCGACCACGCGCACCGGCGGCATGTTCTTGAGCGTGAACTGCAGGCAGCGCGACAGGATGGTAACCGGCAGCTTCTGCGGATCAGTGGTCGCGAGCAGGAACTTCACATGGGGCGGCGGCTCTTCCAGCGTCTTGAGCAGCGCATTGAAGCTGTGGGTCGACAGCATGTGCACCTCATCGATGAGGTACACCTTGTAGCGGCCCTGGGTCGGCGCGTACTGGACGTTGTCCAGCAGCTCACGCGTGTCCTCGACCTTGGTCCGCGAGGCGGCGTCGACTTCGATCAGGTCGACGAAGCGGCCCTCATCGACCTCGCGACAGGTGCCACACACGCCACACGGCCTGGAGCTGACGCCCTCTTCACAGTTCAGGCACTTGGCCAGAATGCGCGCCAGCGTCGTCTTGCCGACACCGCGGGTCCCGGTGAACAGATAGGCATGGTGCAGGCGCCCCTGATCGAGGGCATTGACCAGCGCACGGCTGACATGCTCCTGACCGATCAGTTCGTGAAAATTGCGCGGGCGCCACTTGCGCGCCAATACCTGATAGCTCATTGAGCGGGGCATTCCTTGGGCGATCTGAAACATGAGCTGAAACCTGCACGACCCGGCTGGGCTTCACCCCCGACGGTCGACAGACGGAGACCGATGACGGGCCTCGCTGAGAATGCGCTCATTCTAGCGACTTGCCGTGTGGCTTCAAAGCGCGATGCCACTTGCGCAGCAGGATTGAGGGCGCGAGGCCGGATGACAGGCGTGGTGCTTGGCCTGAATTGCGGGCATGACGAAACGCCAAGCGGGGCTCGGGTCAGGCAGGAGATGACAGGTTCAGACAGCGAGGGCGTGGCGAAAGGCTTCAGGCAGCGTGAAGCGAAGTCTTGCAGGGGCTTGCGAGAGCTTGAGGTAGAGCATTGCACAGCAGACGGGATGATGCGGACATTTCACGAGCAGCCACTTTCAGTGCCCTGAAATGGAGGCGGCCCCATCAGCCACATCCCGGCACACGCGTCAGCCACTACCGTTGCTCCCTTCCGGGCCTGGCGGGGTTTGCAGCCTAGCATTGCGGGAGGACCGACAGGGCCACCACAAATATGATCATTCGGTGAACTACCGAGCCAATCGCTTGAACTTCAAGCACTTGGCGTGATCAAGGCGCACACTATAACAGCGCATCGCCGCCCTCACAAGGGGAGATCACGCCGCGGGCTATTGCGTCGCCTCACGCGCTCGGCGGTGACGGAAATGACGCGCCATCACCGGTAGCAACAGCATCAGGACGATCAGGCGCAGAAGGTGATGGAAGGCGACGAAGATCGGGTCGAGATCGAGCGCCACCGCCAATAGCGCCATCTCGCCGATACCGCCGGGCGCCAGGGCGAGGAAAGCCACGTCACGCGGCACGCCCATCAGCTGATGGATCAGCTCGGCAAAGCAGCCCAGCACCGACAGCGAGATCAGGGTCGCCACGCCCGACTGGCCCATCACCCCGACCAGCACCCGCGGCGTAAGGCCCTTGAAGCGTGCCCCGATGGCGCAACCCAGCACCAGCTGCATGACATCGGTGCCCCATACCGGTGGCGAGAAACGCACCACGTCGCCAAGCGACAGCACCAGCGCCAGCAACAGCGGCGCCAGCAGCGAGGCATTGGGAATGCGCAGTCGCCTGGCCAGGGGCAGCAGAATTGGCAACACCGCGATCAGCCACAAGCCGCTTACCGCCACATCGCTGCCGATGCCGGGCGTGCCCGCCGCGCCTTCGAGCACCCAATAGAGCGGCGGCAGAATCATGATCACCAGCAGCACCCGCAACGATTGCGCCACCGCGATGCGCTGTGGATCACCACCGATGCGCTCGCCGATCACCACCATCGCCGTCAGCGCGCCGGGCACCGAGGAGAACCACGCACTGGTGGCGTCAAAACCACAGCGGCGATACCAGGCGGCGCAGGCCAGCGTCGAGGCCCACACCCCCGCCAGCAACAGCAACGCCGACAACCACCAGCTGGAGAGGTGCGAGACCAGCTCCGGCGAGACGCGCGCGCCCAGCGTCAGACCCAACACCCCCAGAAACAGGTTGCGCAGCCGGTCCGGCACACCAAGCTTCAGCCCGGCCATCGCGCCCAGCAGGTTGGCGACCAGCGGCCCCAGCATCCACGCCAGCGGCATGCCGGTGAGCTGGAACAGCCAGCCGCCCACCACGCCCAGCGCCAGCGAGGTCAGCAGCGGTCTGAGCGGCGTGACAGCCGTGAGCCAATGGGCTGGCGAGAGACGAGAGGCGCGCGCCTTGAGGCGCTGCAATAGCGGAACGGATGGCATGCTGGCTTCCTTGTCAGCGACACGAAACAGGCCACCAATGATACGCTGGCGCAAGCGCCATTGGCTGCCTGTTTGAGGCAATATTGCGCCTTCAAGTGGCCATTGCAGGTCGCAGACCGGCCCTATGCCTGACTCTCACCACTATTGTCGCGTACCTGACGCGCCCTTGCGGAGCCCGGATGACTTCTCCCGACTCACTCCCCTCAGCGGCTGACGATTCAGCGGCTGACGCTTCAGCACATGGCCCAGCCACCGCACCGCCCCCGGCCCTGCTGCTGGTCGAGGACGACGCCCTGCTGTCCAGCACACTGTGCAGCGTCTTTTCCGCCGAGGGCCTTGCGGTCACCCACCTGGCCGACGGCGCCGCGGCGCTTGCCCGCCTGGCGACCCACCACGATCACGGCTTCGCGCTGATCGTGCTCGACCTCAACCTGCCCGGCGCTTCCGGGCTCGAGATTCTCGCCGCGCTGCGCCAGCACGACCGCCAGACCCCGGTGCTGATTCTCACCGCGCGCGGCGCCATCGAAGATCGCGTGCGCGGGCTCGACCTGGGCGCCGATGACTATCTTGCCAAGCCCTTCGTGCTCGATGAGCTGGAAGCCCGCGTGCGCGCCCTGCTGCGCCGCCATGCCACTCTTCAGGCCAGTCAGCAGGCCAGCCAGCAGCCGGCGCCCTCGTCTGGCATCGCCCCACGCCTGACCCTGGGCAGCCTGGCCTTCGAGCCACTCAATGCACGCTTTCTGCTCGCCGATGCCCCGCTGGCGCTGCCGCCCCGCGAACAGCGCCTGCTGGGTTGTCTGATCCAGCATGCCGGCGAGCCGGTGGACAAGGCGCGCCTGACCCGCGAGGCCTTCGGCGAGGAGGAAGCCGTGGGCGACAACGCCATCGAGGTCTATGTGCACCGCCTGCGCAAGCGCCTGGAAGGCAGCGACGTCAATCTGCGTACCATCCGGGGCCTTGGCTATCTACTGGAACAGACCACGGACGGCAGCGCTTGAATTCCGCACCCTCACCACGCCCACAGACAGAGGCAAAACGCAGCATCAGCCTCTATCGGCGCCTGCTGAGCTGGCTGCTGCTGCCCCTGCTGGCGCTGGGCACCCTGCTGCTGGTGCAGGCCTTCCTGTCGGCGCGCGAGGCAGCGGACCGCGCCTACGACCGGCTGCTGGAAGCCTCGCTGGTCACCATCGCGGAGCAGGTCAAATGGCAGGACGGCCAGCTGTGGCTCGATCTGCCGCCCGCCGCGCTCGAGATGCTGGCCACCGACGCCCAGGAACGCGTCTTCTACAGCCTGGTGGACGCCGATGGCGAGCAGGTCACCGGCAATACCCACCTGCCGGATGCCAATCGCGCCGCCGAGGGTCGCCTGGCCCCACAGGAATCGCTCGGACGCAGCGGCGAGCTGTCATTTCGCGATATCGCCTGGCAGGGACAGGCGCTGCGACTGGGCAGCCTCGATACCCGGCTGGGCGGCTGGGGCGATGACCCGCGCCACGGCCAGCGCTACAGCATTCGCGTCGCCCATACCCGCGAAGGGCGAGACACCCTGACGCGTGAGCTGTTCAGTGGCTCGCTGGTGCGTCTGGCGGGCATGGCCACGCTGGCACTGCTGGTGGTGCTGATCGGTGTACGGCTGGCGCTGTCGCCGCTGACCCGCCTGCGGCGCGCCATTCGCGAACGCGACTCGCGCAGTCTGGCGCCGCTCAACCTGCCCCTGCCGCGCGAGCTCGAGGAACTCAAGCACACCATCAATGACCTGCTGGCGCGCATGCGCCGCGTGCGCGCCAATCAGGAGCGCTTCATCGGTGATGCCTCGCACCAGTTGCGCACCCCGCTGGCGGGACTCTCCGCTCACGCCGAGCTGGCACTGCGCCAACAGGACCCCAGCGCCTGGCATGCCGCGCTGGGCCAGATGCAGGCCACCGCCAGCCATACCGCCCATCTGGCCAATCAACTGCTGTCGCTGACACGCCTCAACAACCCGGAGGTGCAGCCGCCGCGCGTGCCGCTGGAGCTGTCGGCGCTGGCGCGCGCCACCGTCAGCCGCCTGTTCCTGCGCTGTGATCGCGCCGGGGTGGACCTCGGCCTCGAGATCGCCCCGGACATCGATGGCGCCGCCTGGACGCTGGGCGTCGAGTGGCAGCTCGAGGAGGCACTGGCCAACCTGATCGACAATGCCTGCAAGCACGGCGCGCGCACCGTCACACTCACCCTGAGCCGGATGACGGCGCCAAGCGATGCCACGTTCACGCAACCGGACAGCGCCGCACTGGCGGGCCGCTGGCGGCTGAGTGTCGAGGATGACGGCCCGGGCATCGACGCCGAGCGGCGCCTGCTGGTACTGCGCCCCTTCCACCGCAACACCCAGCCCGACAGTCATGATCAGGCGCCGGCGCAGCAGCCCGATGAGCTCAAGCATCACGAGGGAGCCGGACTGGGGCTGGCGATCGTCGATGGCATCGCGCGACATCACGATGCGCGCCTGACGCTCAGCGACGCGACAGCACGCAGCGTGACGCAGGCTGCTGATCCTGCCTCCCGCACGGACGATGCAATCCTCGTAGCCGACGCAAACGACGCAGAGGAGACAGGCGCGTCCTGCGGGCTATGCGTCAGTCTGCATCTGGCGCCCTGTGCAGCGCCTGAGGTGAGAGTGGATGGGGAGGATGAATCAGCACAGGCCGGCAAGCCTGCGAAGACAGGAGGCACAGCATGCTAACGAGACGACCGCCAACCGGGCGGCAGCGTCCTGACAAACGCTGTTCTGACAATCACGGTCCTGACAATCACCGCCCGGATCATCACCGCCCGGGCAGACAGCGATCTGGACGGCTGACGGTCTGCCTCGTGCTGGCCGTGCTTGTGAGCCCCTTTAGTCAGGCGGCAACCAAGGCGGCGTTCGATCCGCTGCTCGAAGAGCACCAATCGCTGTGGTTGCAGGGTGGCCAGCCAGTCACGCCGCCCGCGCCTGACAGTGCTGCCAGCCACGCGGCCGACCTGACGATTCACGCCGCCCTGGACCTGCCCGAGATTCGCCCGCTGCTGCTGCGTTACAGCCGCCAGCATCCTGAGCGAGTGCTGCACTACGTCAATCGCTCCGCCTTGGGGCTTGAAGCACAGTACCTGCAGGCGCCGCTGACACCGCAGGCCGATCTGATGATTTCCTCGGCCATGGGGCTGCAGTACCGACTCGCCAATCAGGGCCACGCCCTGGCACTCGAGGCCCCCAATCTGGCCGCCTGGCCGGCCAACTCACGCTGGCGCAATGAGCTGTATGCGATGAGCTTCGAGCCGATCGTGATGGTGGCGCGACGTGATGCGCTCAAGCGTCTGGCGGACCTCGACGGCCTGCGCAATCCCCGCGATGTGCTGCGCAGCCATCGCGACTTCTGGCACCTGCTCGAGACGCGCCGCGAGCAGCTGCGCGGCCGCATCATCAGCTACGACCCGCGCCGCAGCGGCTCCGGCTTCACCTATGCCGTGTCCGACGCCCGTCAATCACCGCGCTACTGGACGCTGGTGCGCGCCATGGGTCAGGCCGATGCCAGGCTGGTCAGCACCACCGGCGCCATGCTCGAGGCGCTGGCCAGCGGCGAGGTGGACATCGCCTACAACCTGGTCGGCCCCTACGCGGTAACCTTTGCCCGCGCCCATCCGGAGCTGGTGGTGATCGTGCCGGAAGACTACGTGCTGATTCAGCGCCGGCTGGCCTTCGTCCCCCAGCAGGCGCCTCATCCCGAGGCCGGTGAAGCCTTTCTCGACTGGTGGCTGAGTCTGCAAGGCCAGCAGGCGGTGGCCAGCGACAGCCAGCTGGGCGCGCTGCACCCCGAGGTGCGTGGCGAGGGCAGCGCTCAGCATATGCGCGAGCAGCTGGGCGATGCGCTACGCCCGATCGAGATCGGCCCTGGCCTGTTGGCGACACTCGACCGCCTCAAGCAGGCCAGTTTCCTGAGTCGCTGGGTGCTGGAATTCGAGGCCCCTGCTCCCTTTGCCGGTGAGACGAGCCAGGGTCAGGGGCAGGGGCAGATTCAGGGTCAGGAGCAGGGGCAGGCCCCGTCAGCCACGCAGCCCGAATTGAACCAGTGATGCGTGGCGTCAGGGCTGGCTAGCCCCTCCCGTTCTGTAAACGCACTGGAGAGCCCATCACGCACAAGGCGCCCCGCGGGGCGCCTTGTGCGTGATGCCATGCGGCATTCAATGAGATGAGCGAGAGGGTTCAGCGTCAACGACCGCCGGCATCTCCGCCGCCGTCACCGCCATCGGCGTCCGGTGCGGCCTCGCGCAGCCCGGCGTCCTCACGGCCTGCCAGACCCTCGGCGGGCTTGCGACGTGCGATCAGCGCACCACCTTCCCGGTGCTCGCTGCTCTGATACTCCGTGCTTTCCCCCTCGCTGCTTTCCGGTGAGCCGCTGGCGGGGCGCAACGGCTCCGCCGAGGCGCTGCGCTGCTCGACGAGACGCTCGGTGCCATCGTCGCGATGCAGCCAGACATCCATCTGCTGGAAGGCAACCTTGAGGCCATGCTCACGGAAGCGTGCATCTACCCAGCGATTGATCTCATCGGTGGCGTAGAGGCGATCGGTCAGGTCATTGACGTAGATGCGCAGCTCGAAACCGAAGTTGTCCTGGTTGTAGGTCAGGCAGAACACCAGCGGCTCCGGGTCCTTGAGCACCCGCCTGTTTTCCTGGGCGGCCTGCATCAGCAGACGATGCGCCAGATCCAGATCACTGCCATGGGCGACACCGAAATTGAGCACCACCCGCGTGACGTTGTCCGACAGCGACCAGTTGATCAGCTGGTCGGTGACGAACACCTTGTTGGGGATGATGATCTCCTTGCGATCGAAATCCGTCACCGTGGTGGCGCGGATCCGGATGCGATTGACCGTGCCATGCAGGTTGCCGATGGTGATGGTGTCGCCGATGCGCACCGGGCGCTCGAACAGGATGATCAGACCCGAGATGAAGTTGGCGAAGATCTCCTGCAGACCGAAGCCCAGCCCGACACTCAACGCCGCCACCAGCCACTGCAGCTTGTCCCAGCTGACGCCCATGCTGCCCAATGTCATCACGAAGCCGGTGGCCATGATCACGTAGGACAGCAGCGAGGTGATCGCGTAGCTGGAACCCTGCTTGAGCTCGAGCCGCGACAGGATCGAGACCTCCAGCAGGCCCGGCAGGTTGCGCGCCATCATCACCGCCACGGCGAGGGTGATCATGCCCGCGATCAGGTCCGCCAGCGAGATGGGCGTCGCCGAATCGCCCTCGACGGAAGCGGCGATTTCCCACACCACCACGCTGTCGAGATAGCTGAGCACATTGAGCAGATCGGCCCACACCACATAGAAGATCGACAGGAAGCTGATGACCAGGATCAGCTTCGAGAGACGCAGTGACTGGGAGTTGACCTGCTCCATGTCCAGCGGCGGCTCTTCCACCACCTCGACACCGCCTTCGGCGCCCTCCTGCACCTGGGCGCGGCGACGCGCCACGGCGCGACGATAGGCCAGACGCCGCGCGGCGACTGCCAGCCCGCGCACCACGGTGGCTTCCACCAGAATCCAGGCCCCGAACAGGAAGATGGTGGTGATGAAGCGGCCACACAGACGCAGCGCGGTGTACTCGTAGCCGAGGCAGATCAGCACGCCCAGCGCCACCGGCACCAGCGCCATCGCAAGGCCCAGAATCAGTCGGAACAGCTTGAGGCCGAAGAAGGGGACATGCGCCAGAATCAGTCGCGACAGGCAGAAGCTCATCGCCATCAGGCCCACGAACAGAATGGCCAGCCCCAACGGGCGCTCGAGCAGATTGAGGTCCGCCTCGCTGATGATGTTGGTGGTCAGCACCACCGGCAGCAGCGCGAAGCCCAGCCACCAGATATGGCGACGCAGCTCCGCCACGTAGTTGGCCGGCCACTGGAAGTGACGCTCGGCGACGCCGTCCTTGACCAGCAGGCGGCGGAAGATGGCGAAGATGCCCCACGCCAGCGACAGCTTCAACAGCGCCTGACCCAGCGCCCACAGCATGATGCCCTCGCCCAGCGACAGCACGCCGCCAATCAAGGCCAGTGCCAGCGCGCCGGGGATGGCCAGCAGGACGTTGAGCAGAATGGCACGCGGCGTATGCAGCTGGGTGTCCTGCTTCAGGCGCCCTATCTGGGCGTGCAGGTCCGCCAGGCGCGCACGGATGCGCGAACGCTTCCAGGTGATGAAGATCAGCAGCAGCAAGCCCGGCAGCGCCACCCACAGGTCACTGAGCTGAAAGCCCTTGGACAGCCCCGCCACCACGCCACGCCAGACGTTGGGCCTGAGCTCCTCGGCGAGCATTTCCGGGGTACGCGACAGCCAGTCGAGATCCAGCGGCTTGCCGTTGGCGACCCAGAACAGCTGCTCCTCGATGGTCTGGCGCAGACGCCCTGACACTTCCAGCAGCTGCTGCTGGTTGAGCTGCAGGTCGATGGCGCGTGCCAGCAGGCTGTCGTATTCCTTGTCGAGCTTGTCGACCAGCTCCTTGCGCGCCTCAAGCTGACCGATCAACGCCTGACGCAGCTCGGCGCTGATCTGGCTGACATCGGCATTGCCGCCGGGGCGTTCCAGCGCCGCGGCCTCGCCCAGCACATACGAATTGAGATAGCCCGGAATATCGGCGAGCTGCTCACGCACCTTGTTGAGTTCGAACTGCTTGAGGCGCAGGTCGGCGATCTCTTCCTTCAAGTCCTTGCGCACATCGACCTGCGGCAGGCGACTCTGCTGCTCGCGCAGGATACGCGCCAGCAGGACGCTGCCCTTGATGGCCTCGATCTGCTCGCTCATGGTGCGCTCGACCTGGGTGACGCGATCAAGCTGGGTGCGCACCTCCAGCCCGTCGCGAATCACGGCGTTGACGCGATCGGTGATCGCCAGCAGCTGGCTGCTGAGCTCGCGGTTGCGGTTGAGCACCTGCTGGAAGATGGGGTTGTCGGCCAGCGCGGCATTCTCGCCACTGGTGGCATCGGCGATGGTCTGCTCGGACTGGTTGCGGCGCTTGTCGTTGACCAGCGTCTGGACCTGCTCCAGGTCCTGCTCCAGATTGGCGATCTGGCGGCTGTAGAGGGTCTTGCGCACCTGGGCCAGCTCACGCAGCAGGGAGCTTGAATTGAGCTCTGAATGGCTCAGCTCGCCACGCGTCTCGGCCAGCGCCAAGCGGGCCTCGATCAGATCACGCCCGGTGCCGGACAGGTCGGCATCGCCGCTGCCACCCAGCTGGGTCTGCAGGCGCTGCACCTGCTGCTGTGCATCGGCCAGGGTCGAGCGCGAACGCTCCGGGAGGCTCTGGGCATTGATCAGGCGCCGGTTGGTATCGGCCAGCTTGTCCTGCAGGTTCTGCAGCGAGTCGAGAATCGAGGTCATGCGCTTGTCCAGCGCCTCGACCGACTCGTCTTCCAGCGACGCGATGCTAGGCGGGGTGTAGTCCTGAGGCAGGCGCGCCAGCTCGGCCTGCGCCTTCGCCAACTCCGCCGGCGCCTCCTTGACCTCACTCTTGAGGGAATTCAGGCTGCTGGTGGCCTCGGCGAGGTCGTCGAGCACCGTCAGGGTATCCTTGAGGTCCGCGATGCGCTGACGGGTGTCGGCATCCGGTTTCTCGACGCTCTGCAGGTCTTCAAGCTGAGTCTGGACATCAGCACGCTTCGGGGCGTCCGCACTGGCCGTGGCCGGCACCCAGGCCAGCAGCACCATCAGCAGCAAGGCGCCTGCCAACATCATCAGTCTCAAGGACTTGTTACCTGTCACAGCTGTCTCCTCAATGGTCACCACCGCGCTTCTTCATCGGCTCTGCTGCCCCGCCAGGCCGCCGTCAGCCATGCAGGATGGCATCGTGACCGGCCGCAAACGCGGGCAAGGGCCGCATTGTCGACTGGCGCTGCATCCCACGCAATCCTTGTCGGCAAACGTCCGCCGGCGGCCGCTCAGCAAAGGATGAAGTGAAGATTGAACTAGAGAGTGAAGTGGAGAATGAAGCAAAGAGTGACGGGGCGAGAAAGCGGTGCTTGCAGGCCAGCGTGAGCGACATGCATCGTCGCATCGAGGCGACGCACCTGTCGGAATCTTCGTGCTGGAACCGGACACTGCGCCGCCAGTAGAATGGCAGACATGTCATGAACATTGCTCCATAATGCGCTGCTCCCCCGCCGCGGTGTAACCGACAGGATATTTCCATGCCCCTCCGCCTTGCCTCCATCGGATTCCGGTCCGTCCCTGCACGCCTCTCGGGAGTGCTGGCCACAGTACTGCTGGGTGCCGCCGCACCGGCAGCGGCCGACGTGCCCTACACCATGGATGCCGAAGGACGCGTGGTACTGGCCAACGGCAAGCGCTTCGCCCCCGAAGCACTGGGCATGACTGCCGCCCAGGCCCGCGCGGGTGCCATGAGCCAGGCTGACTGGCGCGAGCTGGCGGCCTCTGCACCGGGCACGGCGGACAGCGTCGAGAGTGACCCGCGTACCGAGCAGGTCTTCCTCTCCAATCGCGAAGACGCGGATTACGAGCGCTACTCGGCGGAAGCGGCCGAGACCGAGCAGGCACAAGGCCAGAGCGTCGATGCGCCCCTCGATGAAAGCCTGGCCCAGCAGCGCGCCAAGGAGCGTGTCGTGCTGGAGAACGACGCCGAGAAGAATCCGCTGGCCATCACCGCCTACAAGCGCAATTACCTGCTGCCCTGGGCCTACAACACCAACCCGGATGCCAACGGCTTTGCCGAAGTCACCCAGGAAGGCGAGGTGGACAAGACCGAGGTGAAATACCAGCTCAGCCTCAAGGTCGAGCTGATGGATGACATCTTCGGTGACAATGGCGATCTGTTCTTCGCCTATACCCAACGCAGCTGGTGGCAGGCCTACAACTCCGATGCCTCGGCGCCGTTCCGCGAGACCAATTACGAGCCGGAAGCCTTCCTGCAGTTCGACAATCGTTATGAGCTGTTCGGCTGGACCAATACCCGCAACCGCATCGGTTTCGCGCATCAGTCCAACGGCCGTTCCGACCCGCTGTCGCGCAGCTGGAACCGTGTCTACGCCGACATGATGTTCCAGAACGGCGACTGGGCCATCGCGGTCACGCCGCACTGGCGCGTGCCGGAGGAGTCCGACGAGGACGACAACCCGGACCTCTACAACTACATCGGCTACGGCGACATCACGGTCGGCTATACCTCCGATCAGCACGAAGTCACCTGGATGGTGCGTGGCAACCCCTCCAAGGGCAACTACGGCAACCAGCTCGACTACTCCTTCCCGCTGTTCGGCAAGGTACGTGGCTACGTGCAGTACTACCACGGCTACGGTGAGAGCTTGATCGACTACGACCACAGCGTGAATCGCTTTGGCCTTGGCTTCTCGATCAATACCTTCTTCGCCGGCTCGCCCGAGACCTGATCAAAGAGCTCTGATCAAAAAGTTCTGATGCAAGAGCTCTGATGACAGAACTCGCACGACCCTCCCGCAACGGGCAGCCCAGGCTGCCCGTCTTGCCATCTGCCCTCCGTATGCACCGCCCTCATGTGGACTGCCCATGTGGACTGCCCATGTGGACAAGGTGGCACGTCCATGATCCAGATCATGCCTCCCGCACGTGACATGGCGATATCGTGCTCTGTGCGTGTCTTGCCCTTGTGTTTGTCGCGTTCGACCCCCACGACTTGTGCATGACCACGCAAGACGCGTCATGACGACGTGCTGACGATGCTTGCAGAGAGTCTCGTGCAAGTGGATTCAGGTCATGCCCTGCCGCCTGCGGCGCCCCAGGGAAGAGAGAGTTCGAGAGTCAAGCGCAGACAACACCGCGCTCACCATTCGCGAAATCTGATTCGACATACGGGAAGGAGTTACACCATGGCTATGCAAAAGATCGGCGATCACACCACTTCCGCGACCGGTGCCAACACCGACCAGCTGAAGGAAGATCTGCGCCATCTGTCCCAGACCGTCGAGGAACTGCTGCACGCCTCGGCTGAAGATTCCCGCGAGAGCATGAAGGAAGCCCGCGCCCGCGCCCAGACTCGCCTGGAAGCCACCCGCGCCCGCCTCAGCGCCCAGGGCGATCGCCTCGCCGCTGGCGCGCGTGAATCCGTGGACTGCGCTGACCGCTACGTGCACGACAACCCGTGGACCAGTGTCGGTATCGGCGCGGCCGCCGGTGTCGTCGTCGGCATGCTGCTTGGCCGTCGCTGATGCAGGAGCAAGGGCCGGTTGAACGCGTACTTGGCGCCATCCGACGTCTGACTGCGAGCCTGGTCGAGAGTGGCGAGACGCGCTTGCGTCTCGCCGTGCTGGAGCTCGAGGAAGAGCGCGAACGGCTGTTCGTGATGCTGCTGCTGTCGGGTATCGCCCTGATGCTGATCTGCTTCGGCATCGGCTTGGCGATCCTGCTGGTGGTCGTGGCCTTCTGGGATACCCACCGCCTGCTGGCCATCGCCCTGAGCGGCGGTATCCTGCTGGCATTGGGGGGATTGATCGCCTGGCGCGTCAAGGTGATCGCTTCTCAGCGCAGCCTGCTGCGTTCCACGCTCAGCAACCTGAGCCGTGACAGCGACAGCCTCAAGGATGTGCGTGCCGACGCACTGGAACGCCAGCGCCAACGCGAAAACCTTTGATGCCCCGCCTGCCAGTGCCTGCCAAGGAGGCGAGATGAGTTCTTCCAGACAGTCCCTCGCGCGACGCGAGCCGGCGCTGCCCCCCGTAAAGGGGAGCGGACGCCGGTCAGCACATCCGCGTGACGCTCGGCGTGCGGAACTCGAAGCACGCATCAGTCAGCAGCGCCTCGATGTCAGCCATGCGCTGCGCGAACTCAAGGAGGCCACCGCCCCCATAGACCGCGGCTGGGCCAAGGTCCAGCAATACCGCGGCCCGTTGGTGCTGGTGGGCGGCCTGATCGCAGCGCGGGGCGGGTTCCGGCCAAAGAAGGGCCTGAGCCTGCTCAAGCGCGGGCTGATGAGCTGGGTGATGATTCGCCGTCTGAGAATATTGTTCGACAAATGATCGCGGCATTACAGCGAAAGCCCCGCCCCCTGAGAGTCAGGTGACGGGGCTTTTTTTGTCGCTGCGACGTGCAGCTCCGTGAACCCTGCCGCGATCAGGCGCTGCGGCTGTCACGCTTGAGCAGATACACGCCCAGATAGAGCACCGCGAAGATCAGCCCCAGCACGGCGGCGGCGCCGAAGACGTTGCTGCCGTCACCGGGCAGGAATTCCAGGAAGGACGTCAGGAACTGTCCCAGGAAGATCGCCATCGTCAGGTAGGAGAGATTGCGTCCGCGCACCGAGGTGTGGCTGCGCTCCACCGTCATGTGGTTGAGCAAGGGGATCGAGAAGCCGAAGCCCATGCCGGACAACACGGCACCGACGCTCATCAGCGTCATGTTCTCGGCCTGCTGGAAGAGGAACAGGCTGCCGGCATAGAGCAGGAAGGCCAGCACCAGCGTCGGCATCTCACCCAGGGCACGCGACACCTTCGGCATCAGCATCGCCGCGACCACCGCGACCAGCGAAATGCCCGCCAGGAAGATACCGGTGGCCGCTTCGTCCAGCCCCAGCAGATTCAAGCGCATCGGCAGCATGACGATGGCGGTGAAGAACAGCGTCAACGAGATGGCCGCGGCCAGGTAGACGCTGGTCAGCGAGGAGGACAAGGCCTCACCGCCGGCATTTCCGCTCTCCTCGGCAGGCGCTTCAGGCGACTGCTTCGGCACCATCATCCACAGCATGACCAGCAGTACCCAGGCCAGCAGATAGAGGGCGAAGGGCCACTGCCAGGCGATACCCGCCAGCACACCACTGACGAACAGGAAGATCACCCCGCCAAGCTCGATGGACATGCCCTGCTGGGCGATCATCGCCAGACGCGCATGGCCGTGATACCACTCGGAGATCAGCGTGGTGCCGCCCGCCATCACCACGGCGGTCACGCCGCCGAGCAGAATGCGATCGGCGAACACGACGACGGTGCCTTCCAGCAGTGCGCCGCCCGCGCCCAGCACGCCATACAGGAACAGCCCGCCCACCAGCGAGCGATAGGCACCGACACGATCGATCATGCGCCCGGCGATGGGCGCGAACAGCACGGCGCCCAGCGATGGCAGGGTAATCAGCCAGCTGGCATGGCTCTCCACCTCAAGCGCCGAGGCGATGCTCAGAAGCCCCGGCGCGACCACGGTACCCACCATGATGGTCAGACAGGCGATGGCCAGCAGCGTGAAACGGCCGCCGGCAGAAAGCGGTGGTGAGGGTCCGCGCGTATCCTGCGCGGCCACTCCACTCGTTGATGTCGTCATATTGGCTCCACTCGAATTCAGAACCCTCCTGTCAGCCGCTACGCGCCCCGCCTGCTCGCTTGCTTGCGTGCTTGCGTGCTTGCGTGCTTGCGAGGCCAAGCCAGCGGCAAGCAGCAAGAGACAGGAGACAAGGCGAGACGGCAGAGACTGACGAAGGGAGGTTTGGCAGGCCTTCAGACTAGCGAGTGCAGGCTTATAATAGAAATGACAATACTTGATATAACTTATACTGACTGAACATCAATCAGCCACGAGGGCCGGCATGGAACTCCGCACACTGAAAACCTTCGTCTCGGTGGCGACGCACAGAAGCTTCTCGGCCGCCGCCCGCGAGCTGCATACCGTGCAACCCGCCATCAGCCGCCAGATCGCCGATCTCGAAGCCGAGCTGGGCGTCAGCCTGCTATGGCGCAATACGCGAGAAGTGAAGGTGACGGCACCGGGGGAGGCATTGCTGGAAGAAGCGCAGCGCATGCTGGCGCTGGAGGCACAGGCACGCAAGCGCGTGGCGATGGCTGCCAGCGGCCAGACCGGCACACTGCGCATCGGCTACATGAGCTCGGCCTGCGCAAGCTTCGTGCCCGGACTGATGCGCGACTTCGCCAGCAACCATCCCGAGGTCAGCCTGTCATTGCATGAGATGAGCGCCCAGCAGCAGCTGGATGCCTTCGCGCGTGACGAAATCGACATCGGGCTGTCGCGCCCGCTTCCCGGCGAGCAGCGTGACAGCCTGACCGCCCTGGCGGTCTACGAGGATAGGCTGATGGCGGTGGTGCCCGAGGGGCATCGTCTGGCGCACCGCAAGCGACTCGCCCTCAGCGAGCTTGCGCAGGAAGATTTCGTGCTGTTTCAGCGCGGGCAGGCGACGGGGCTGTTCGATCAGATCATCAGTGCCTGCGGCGATGCCGGCTTCTCGCCGCGCATCCAGCGCCAACCGGCCTTGATGCAGACACTGCTCAGTGAGGTGGCGGCGGGACTGGGAGTCGCCATCGCGCCCGGCTGCATTCGCCGCCTGCAACGTGATGGCTGCCAGTTCATTCCCCTGCGCCCGGCACTCGGAGCCGTACCGCTGGAGCTGCACTACCCGACCACACCGGTCCGTCCGGTGATCGAGGCCTTCGTCGCGCTGGTCGAGCAGCGCCTGCCCGCCATCCGCCAGCAGATGGCGTGAGCGCGAGTAGTGGCGAGAAGGTGCTGGTCAGCAGTTCAGGCCGCAGGCCACCGCCGAGGACCACGCCCACTGGAAGTTGTAGCCGCCAAGCTCCCCGGTGACATCCAGCACCTCGCCGATGAAGGCCAGCTGCGGCAGATCGCGCACGCTGAAGTCCTTCTGCGAGATGGCATCGGTGACCACGCCACCCATGGTGACCTCGGCGGTGCGCCAGCCTTCGGTGCCCGCCGGCTTGAGCTGCCAGTGATTGAGCGCCTTGGCCAGCTGCTCGAGACGCGCGTTGGAAAGCTCGGCGAGACTGCGCTCGCTGATGCGACCGGCGTCGGCGTCCTGCCACTCGACCAGCGACTGGGCGAGACGCTTGGGCAGGCGCTCGCCAAGCCAGGGGCCGATCTGGCGCTTGGGATGCTGCTCGCGCAGGGCAAGCAGCTCGGCATAGGCATCGACGCCCGGCAGCAGGTCGATGTCCAGCGGCTGACCGGGTGTCCACCAGCTGGAAGCCTGCAGCATCGCCGGACCGGAAAGCCCGCGATGGGTAATCAGCATCGGTTCGCGATAGTGGCCCTTGCCGGCGGTGACGCTGACGTCACAGGCAAGCCCCGACAACGGCGACAGACGCTCCTTCCACTGCGAGGTCAGCGTGAATGGCACCAGCGCGGCGTAGGTATCGGTGACCTCGAGCCCGAACTGGCGCGCGATGTCGTAGCCGAAGCCGGTCGCGCCCAGCGTCGGAATCGACATGCCGCCGGTGGCTACCACCACGCGCCCCGCCGTGTGCGTGCCATTGCTGGTCTCGACGCGCATGCCCTCGCCCGCGCGCTCCAGCGAGGTGATGCGCGTACTCAGACGAATCTCCGCCCCGGCCCATTCACACTCCGTCAGCAGGATTGCCAGCAGGTCCTTGGCGGAATCAGCACAGAACAGCTGTCCCGGCTTCTTCTCGACGTGCTCCAGCCCATGGCGCTCCACCAGTTCCAGGAAATGGTGCGGCGTGTAGCGCTTGAGCGCCGAGATGCAGAAATACGGATTGCGTGAAAAGAAGTTGGCTGGTCCGGCATCCAGATTGGTGAAGTTGCAGCGCCCACCGCCGGACATCAGGATCTTCTTTCCGGCCTTGTTGGCGTGGTCCAGCACCAGCACGCGCTTGCCCTGATAGCCTGCCGTGGCGGCACACATCAGGCCTGCCGCGCCTGCGCCGATGATGATGACGTCATATGTGGCCATGCGGGACACTCCGTGAAGCGAAGAAAGGAAAGGAAATCGGCTGTGCAGACACACGCGGGCCGGCATTCTACCAGAAGCCTGCCGCAGCCAGCGGCCGGAGATGGGAAACAAGACACCCCCACCGTCAGAGACGATGAGGGTGTCTTGTCAGACCGGACAGACTAGCCAGTCACGGCGCGTCTCAGACGATGACGCCCTGGCTGCGCAGGTAGTCGTCGTAGGTGCCGGAGAAGTCGACCACGCCATCGGCCTTCAGCTCGATGATGCGGGTGGCCAGCGAGCCGACGAATTCGCGGTCGTGGCTGACGAAGATCAGGGTGCCCGGGTAGTTTTCCAGCGCGAGGTTGAGTGCCTCGATGGATTCCATGTCCAGGTGGTTGGTCGGCTCATCCATCACCAGCACGTTGGGCTGCTTGAGGATCAGCTTGCCGAACAGCATGCGGCCCTGCTCACCACCGGAAATGACCTTGACCGACTTCTGGATGTCATCATTGGAGAACAGCATGCGCCCCAGGGTGCCACGCACGACCTGCTCGCCGCCGCCGGTCCACTGCGCCATCCAGTCATAGAGGCTCATGTCGTTGGCGAAGTCATGGGCGTGGTCCTGCGCGTAGTAGCCGACGTCCGCGGCATCGGTCCACTTCACTTCACCGGCGTCCGGGTGCATCTCGCCGACCAGGGTGCGCAGCAGCGTGGTCTTGCCGATGCCGTTCGGGCCGATGATGGCGACACGCTCACCGGCGGCGACCGTGAAGCTGAAGTTCTCGAACAGGGTGTTGCCGTCGAAGCCCTTGGAGAGCTTGTCGATCATCACCGCATTGTTGTGGACCTTCTTGGTCTGCTCGAAGCGGATGAACGGGCTGACGCGTGAGGACGGCTTGATCTCGTTGAGCTGGATCTTGTCGATCTGCTTGGCACGCGAGGTCGCCTGCTTGGCCTTGGAGGCGTTGGCGGAGAAGCGGCTGACGAAGGACTGCAGCTCGGCGATCTGCGCCTTCTTCTTGGCGTTGTCGGCCTGCAGCTGTTCACGCGCCTGGGTGGCAGCGGTCATGTACTCGTCGTAATTGCCCGGGAACAGACGCAGCTCACCGTAATCCAGGTCCGCCATGTGGGTGCAGACACTGTTCAGGAAGTGACGGTCGTGCGAGATGATGATCATGGTGCTGGAACGCGCGGTCAGCACGCCTTCCAACCAGCGGATGGTGTTGATGTCCAGGTGGTTGGTCGGCTCATCGAGCAGCAGGACGTCAGGATCGGAGAACAGCGCCTGTGCCAGCAGCACGCGCAGCTTCCAGCCCGGCGCGACTTCGCTCATCGGCCCCAGGTGCTGCTCGATGGGGATGTCGAGGCCCATCAGCAGCTCACCGGCACGCGCTTCAGCGGTGTAGCCGTCCAGCTCGGCGAATTCGACCTCGAGGTCGGCGACCTTCATGCCGTCTTCCTCGCTCATCTCCGGCAGCGAGTAGATGCGGTCACGCTCGGCCTTGACCACGGCCAGACGCTCGTGGCCCATGATGACGGTGTCGAGCACCGTGTATTCCTCATAGGCGAACTGGTCCTGACGCAGCTTGCCCAGACGGATGTTGGGCTCGAGCATGACGTGACCACCGGACGGCTCCAGATCGCCACCGAGAATCTTCATCATGGTCGACTTGCCGCAGCCGTTGGCGCCGATCAGGCCGTAGCGATTGCCACGCCCGAACTTGGCGGAGACGTCTTCAAACAGCGGCTTGGCACCGAACTGCATGGTGAGATTGGCGGTAGAGATCACGAGGGAATATCCGTTTGAAATGAAAAAGGTGGGCGGTGATGAAGTGTCACGCTGGCGCCGGGAAATACGGGGAGCCGCAAAGGCCTGGCAGGCATCAGCCGCGGAAGAAGACTTCCAGCAGGTGATAGCCGAACTTGCTCTTCAGCGGCCCCTGCAGGGTATTGAGCGGCCCCTTGAAGATGGCGCGATCAATGCCGCCGACCATCTGGCCGGGGCGCACTTCGCCCAGGTCACCGCCCTGCTTGCCGGAGGGACAGGTGGAGTGCTTCTTGGCCAGTTTCTCGAACGGCTGGCCGCGCTCCAGTGACTGCTTGAGACGCTGCGCCTCGGCCTCGGTCTTCACCAGAATGTGGCGTGCCATGGCAATACGAGCCATCTCATGTCCTCTTGCAGGCGGAATCGGTCTTGCCTCACGCCATCTCGTGCCCCGGGCATCCCGTAGGCGGGCCCGACGTCATCCGAGCACGCCCCTGACGACATGACAGCCGTCATGACGCGAGATCAGGCGTTCGGGGAAGGTTCGACAGGCGATGGGGTGAGTCTGAAGGCGGGCATGATAACAGCTCAGGATGACAGACGCTGTAGTGCAAGCTCGATAGCTCGCTCAGAAACGCGAAAAGCCCGCATCGTGAGATGCGGGCTTTTCTGAATCTGGTGGAGGAGGAGGGATTCGAACCCTCGAAGCCTTTCGACTTACACACTTTCCAGGCGTGCTCCTTCGACCACTCGGACACCCCTCCAGATCAGTGCTCTCATTGGTCACCCGACTGCGTCGTGTTTCCCTTGAGAACGCGGCGTATATTATCGATAACCTTCGAGTGGCGCAAGCCTTTTTTCCAAAAACTTTCAGATAGATAGCGTCAGCGCTCTCGCCCTACGCTCCACCCTGTGCCCTCAACCTGCGCACTGGGCCGAGACCGCACTCGTCGTCACGGCCCCAGCACCACGTAATCGCCACGGGCCTCGAAACACAGTCGCGGAGCGGACTGCCCTTCGACCTGACACCACAGCTGTTGGGTCAGCGACAGTCGTGCTCGCCGCCCTGCCGCCAGGCGCTCGCCCACCTCGTCCAGCGCTGCCATGTCATCCGGCGCGCAGATGATGTGATAGTCGCCACTGACCGGGGCCAGAAACTGCTGACTGGCCTGTGACACCACGATATCGCGCTGGATACCGCGAGCACGCAGCCAGAGCGTCAGCCAGCTCCAGCCACACAGGGTCGCCTCGAGACTCATGGCGCCGCCGAAGGCAGTGCCCTTGTCGTTGAGATTGGGCGGCAGACGCAGGTGCCAGCTCAGCTGACCCGTCGAGCGTTCGGGCTCTGACCACTGCATCTCGACAAGCCCCAGGTGAGCGGCCAGCGGGATCGCCTGCGTCAACCAGCCACGAAACCGTGGCAGGTCGTCGCTGACCGGCGCCGCGAGACTGCCCAGCTGCCCCTGCGCATCACGCGGCAGGGGCAACGGTGGCCAAGCCTCACCACTCAGGCGCGACGGCTCATTTCGCGTCTCACTCACTCAGCGTCTCTCTCATCAAGGGCTTCGCTCAGCGCCTCTCTCATTCAGGCCCTCGCTCAGCGCTTCTCATCAAGGGCCTCGCTCATGCAGCATTTCACTGCCAGCGTTCGACGAAGTCGGCACTGTTGCGGTTCGGCAATGGCTTGAGGCGCCCTCCCGGGGTGCCGAGATAGAGGAAGCCGACCAGCTCATCCTGCTCGCCCATGCCGAGCCCTGCGTGCACGATGGGGTCAAAGGCGTAGCCACCGGTGCGCCACATGCCACCGAGCCCCTGGGCCTGAGCGGCATACAGCATGGCGTGAGCGGCACAGCCGGCACTGACCACCTGTTCGACACGCGGCACCTTGGGGTGGTCCGGCGTGACCCTGGCGATCACCGCGATCACCATCGGCGCACGCAGCGGCTTCTTGCTGGCGGCGGCCTGGGCGGCCTCGTCACCGGCCGGCGACTTGTTGCGCTCCGCCTCGGCGAACAGCTCACCGAGGCGCTCAAGCCCGCCACCCGTGAATTCGATGAAGCGCCAGGGCGTCAGCTCGGCGTGGTCCGGCGCGCGCAGGGCGGCCTGGTAGATGGCCTCCATCTGCTCAGCGCTCGGGGCCGGCGCCATCAACTTGCCCATGGAATTGCGTTCATGCAGTAACGTCAGCGCGTCCATCGTCTCTCCTGTCACAGACTTAAGATAAGAATTATTCTCACACTAGCATGTCGCCGGTACGCCGTCTCATCACTCGCTGCTATCTACCTGATTGGCAAGGCGCTATCTGGTTGGCGAGGTGACAGAGACGACTACTGCCGGGAGAGACGCAGCGGCAGACTGGCGCGGGCCTCGGCCTCGAGATCCGCCGTGGCGCGCCACGGGCTGATATCCAGGCCGCCACGCCGCACGTAGCGCGCCATCACCAGCAGAGACTCAGGCTTCACGCGCGCCATCAGGTCGACGAACAGGTGCTCGACGCAGTGCTCATGGAAATCCTGGTGCTGGCGATAGCTGATCAGATAGGCCAGCAGGCGCTCGCGATCGATACGCGGGCCGCGATAACGGATCCACACGCTGCCCCAGTCCGGCTGGCCGGTGACCGGGCAGTTGGACTTGAGCAGGTGGCTGTGCAGGTCTTCGCTGACGATGTCGGCGTCATCGGCGCTGAGCAGCTCCGGCGACGGCGTGTAGTGCTCGACGCTGATCGGCAAGTCATCGAGGCACTCTCCCGGCAGGCGCCCGACGTCCAACTCGCTATCGTCCAGTCCCAGCAGACGCACCTCGACCGGCGCACCGGCCGCGGCGGCGAGGTCACGCTCCAGCGTTGCCTTCACCGCTGCCTGATCGGAGAAACGACTCTGATTGAGACTGTTGAGATAGAGCTTCCAGGACTTGGATTCGATCAGGTTCGGCGAGGCTGCCGGCAGGCGAAAACGGGCCACGCGCACCCACGGCTTGCCGGCCTCATCCAGCCAGGAGACTTCAAAGGCGTGCCACTCATCCTCACCGACGAACGGCAGCGCCGCGTCATCGATACCGATGGGGCCACGATTGGCTGCCCGCGCGATGGGGAACAGCAGGCTGGCATCGTAGTGCTCGGGATAGGCGGACTCTCGCCCGAGCGGGGCATCCTTGAGGGTCTCGGGACGCGCCTCGTCGGGCACGTTGACGGCAGTGGGGTGAGCCATGACAGCACTCCAGTGAAATAGGCCAATAAAGCATCGATATCAGGGGCGCAGACAGCAGAACGCCGGCAGAAGCCGGCGTTGCATGCACTGGCGCGATAGCGCGCATCTTACCATCATCGTCTGGGCGACATCTTCAGCTGCGGATGCCCTTGCCACGCTCCAGCAGCCACAGCGCGAAGGCGAACAGGCCGATGATGAAGGCCACGATGGCCGCCATCGCCGGGCCGACGCTGATGTCAGAGACGCCCAGAATGCCATAGCGGAAGGTGTTGACCATGTAGAGGATCGGGTTGGCCAGCGACACCGTCTGCCAGAATTCCGGCAGCATGTGGATGGAATAGAAGACGCCCCCCAGGTAGGTCAGCGGCGTGAGCACGAAGGTCGGAATGATCGAGATGTCATCGAACTTGCGCGCGAACAGCGCATTGATGAAGCCACCGATGGAGAACAGCAGCGCCGTCAGCACCACGACCATGATGGTCAGGAAGGGGTGATGGATATCGAGGTCCGTGAACAGGAAGGCCACGGCGGTCACGATGATGCCGACCCCCAGCCCGCGCACGGCGCCACCGATGATGTAGCCGAGCAGGATGATCCACGAGGGCAGCGGCGAGACCATCAGCTCCTCGATGCTGCGCTGGAACTTGTTGGAGAAGAATGACGAGGCCACGTTGGAATACGAATTGGTGATCACCGACATCATGATCAGCCCCGGCACGATGTAATCCATGTAGCTGATGCCATCCATGGTGCCGATGCGCGAGCCGATGAGATTGCCGAAGATGACGAAATAGAGCGTCATGGTGATGGAAGGCGGCAACAGCGTCTGCGGCCAGATACGCGTGAAACGACGGACTTCCTTGACGACGATGGTGACCAGAGCCACCCATAGCTGACGGGGGTTCACTGCGTGATCTCCTTGGCAACATTGGAGGCGATACCGCTTTCGGCGTTGGAACGCTCGACCAGGTCGACGAACAGCTCCTCGAGACGATTGGCACGATTGCGCATCGACACCACGGTGATACCGGCACGATCCAGCGCCGCGAAGGCGGTATTGATCGACTGGCCCTTGCGCACGGCGAGCGCCAGCTGCTGAGGGTCACTCAAGGAAACCTCGAACCCGGCAATCACCGGCGCCTTGGTCAGCGGCTCACGAATGTCGAGCAGGAAGGTTTCCGCATCCAGCTTCTTGAGCAGCTCACGCATGCTGGTGTTATGCACGATCTCGCCATGGTTGATGATGGCGATGTTGCGGCACAGGCTCTCGGCCTCTTCCAGGTAATGCGTGGTGAGGATGATGGTGGTGCCCTCCTCCCGATTGATGCGGCGCATGAACTCCCACATCGAGCGGCGCAATTCGATATCCACACCGGCCGTCGGCTCATCGAGAATCAACAGACGCGGCTTGTGAATCAGCGCACGGGCAATCATCAGACGACGCTTCATGCCACCGGACAGCATGCGTGACGGGGTGTCGCGCTTGTCCCACAGCCCGAGGTCCCTGAGCAGGCGCTCGGCACGCGGGCGCGCTTCCTTCATCGGCATGCCGTAATAACCCGCCTGGGTCATCACGATGTCCTGCACCTTCTCGAACTGATTGAAGTTGAACTCCTGCGGCACGACGCCGAGGTGATACTTGGCCTTCGAGAAGTCCTTGTCGATATCGATTCCGTAGATCTCGACCTTGCCTGCGGTCTTCTGCACCAGCGAACTCACCACGCCGAGGGTCGTGGACTTGCCGGCCCCATTGGGGCCCAGCAGCGCGAAGAAATCGCCCTCGGGGACGTCAAGATCAATCCCCTTGAGCGCCTCAAAACCGTTGCCGTAGACCTTGGTCAGGCCACGGATAGACAAGGCAGGTCGTGACATCGGACACCTGTAATCGATTGACGCTGTCAGCCAGCACAGCAGAAAAGACGCATCTGAGAACAATTGCGCAACAGTGATGGCACCGTTTCGCCGTCCGCGAACATGAAAATCAGACGCAAGATATTGGATGCGCATGGTAACGCATTCGGCGCTGCCACATCAGACACACGGCAGAAAGGCATTAGTGCGCCACGGGAAACAAGCAGAGGGAGAAAATCACGCGGGGACAGCACCAGAGAGCGGCACAGAACAGGGTGGAGAGGAATTCCAGGCACAAAAAAATCGCCAGTGACGTAACACGATGATCGTGTCTGTCAGGCGATGGCGTACTGCTATGTCATGCTTCAGCTTGCAACGTCACATTCGACTGGAGCGGGAAACGAGATTCGATCGGACTGGCGTTCCAGATCGCGACCTATCATTGCGCTTTTCGACTGGAGCGGGAAACGAGATTCGAACTCGCGACCCCAACCTTGGCAAGGTTGTGCTCTACCACTGAGCTATTCCCGCCTGTCGAAACACAAAAACTGCGGCGTAAAACAGAATGGCGTCCCATAGGGGGTTCGAACCCCTGTTACCGCCGTGAAAGGGCGGTGTCCTGGACCACTAGACGAATGGGACACACGTTAGAAAAAGCCATGCTTAATCTAAATGGAGCGGGAAACGAGAATCGATCGGACTGGCGAACCAGCTCGCGACCTTGTCGCATTGCCTTTTCCTCTGGAGCGAGAGATGAGATTCGACCGGGCTGACGTTCAGCTCGCGACCTTGTCGCATCACTTGTTCCGAATGGAGCGGGAAACGAGATTCGAACTCGCGACCCCAACCTTGGCAAGGTTGTGCTCTACCACTGAGCTATTCCCGCACCGGGTGTCATGAACCTGTGCTCACGACATCTGTCTTACTGCTGGCTTGCCACACCATCATGCTCTGCATGGCGTCCCATAGGGGGTTCGAACCCCTGTTACCGCCGTGAAAGGGCGGTGTCCTGGACCACTAGACGAATGGGACGTACTGGAGCGGGAAACGAGATTCGAACTCGCGACCCCAACCTTGGCAAGGTTGTGCTCTACCACTGAGCTATTCCCGCAACACAAGCAGATCATGCGACCACATAAGACCGAAGATGGCGTCCCATAGGGGGTTCGAACCCCTGTTACCGCCGTGAAAGGGCGGTGTCCTGGACCACTAGACGAATGGGACACACGTTAGAACAAGACATGCCTGATCTAAATGGAGCGGGAAACGAGATTCGAACTCGCGACCCCAACCTTGGCAAGGTTGTGCTCTACCACTGAGCTATTCCCGCACTCCGGTCTCTACGCTGCAAGAAAGTGGCGTCCCATAGGGGGTTCGAACCCCTGTTACCGCCGTGAAAGGGCGGTGTCCTGGACCACTAGACGAATGGGACGTAACGTTCTTGCCTCGTCGAGGTGGCGCGTATATTACAAAGACCCTCCCCCTTCGTCAACCCCCTGCTTCAACAGGATTTTTCCGGCGTTGGCCAAGTGCATCCACCACATGCTTGTGGTCACGCCCTGACGCCCGCATTCTTGGGGTATGTACCGGGTTTCGCGTGAAGACCGTCAGTCACTCTTTTCGAATTGCCGCGCAGGAGAACTTGCTTGCAGGTTCACACGAGCGCCATTCGAGAAACGCATAGATAGAGAGAAGAGATCATGAGCGAACAAGACCCGCAGACTCAGGACAAGTTGATTCGCAGTGAAGAGGAGTGGCGCAAGCGCCTGACGCCGGAGCAATACCGGGTGACGCGCGAGGCAGGGACCGAGCGCCCCTTCACTGGCGATCACGAAGTCAGCCCGACGCCGGGTACCTATCACTGCATCGCCTGTGACGCCAAGCTGTTCGACAACGACACCAAGTTCGACTCCGGCTGTGGCTGGCCGAGCTTCGACCGCCCCTATGCCGATGCCGCCGTCGAGGAGCACTTCGATACCAGCCATGGCATGCGTCGCGTGGAAGTGCGCTGTCGCCGCTGCGAATCTCATCTGGGGCACGTCTTCCCGGATGGCCCGACTGACACCGGTCAGCGCTACTGCATCAACTCCGTCGCGCTGCGCTTCAAGCCGATACGCGCCTGACGCCCGGGACATGGAGAGTTGATAGAGCGCTGGGTAGTGATGACCGGATAGCGCGCCACCATGGCCAGGCCGCCTCTGATAGAATGCGTCGCCATACGCGTCCCCTCCTCTCCCGCATGCCATGTAGCGCCATCCCTGATGGATGAGCGCCTTCCCGGGCATGCGGGAAGAAGGAGGCAGGACAGAGGTGACAGAACAACCGTCATACCCCTGACGGCAGGAGAGAAGCGACATGCTGGGCTGGTATCCGGGACATATGCACAAGGCACGCCGTCAGATAAAGGACGCGCTGCCCGAGATCGACGTGGTCATCGAAGTCCTCGATGCCCGCCTCCCCTACTCCAGCACCAATCCGGTGCTGTCCGAACTGACCCGCCACAAGCCGGTACTCAAGCTGCTGTCTCGCGCCGATCTGGCGGACCCGGCACGCACCCGCGAATGGGTCGAGTATTTCGATGCCCTGCCCAACACCCGTGCACTGGCGATCACCACGCTTGAGGCGCGTGACCTCAAGCAGATTCCGCGCCTGTGTCGCGAGATGGCCGGACATATCCGCGTCGATCGCGATGCGCGAGTGATGGTGATGGGCATCCCCAACGTCGGCAAGTCGACGCTGATCAATGGCCTGGCCGGTCGCAAGATCGCCAAGACCGGCAACGAGCCCGCCGTCACCAAGCGCCAGCAGAAGATTCGCATCGACGGTGGCATCGCCCTGATCGATACCCCCGGGGTGATGTGGCCGAAGATCGAGGACCAGGCCAGTGCCTATCGCCTGGCCGGCAGTGGCGCGATCCGTGACACCGCCATCGATTACACCGATGTGGCGGTGATCGTCGCGGCGGAGCTGGCCAAGCGCTACCCCACGGAGCTGACCGCACGCTACAAGCTGAAGTCACTGCCGGCCTACAGCGCCAACCCTGACGCCGAGCGAGTCGAGAGTGATGGCCCGCGCAAGGTCGATCTGATGGCGCTGTCCGGCTTCAATGGAGTCGCGATTCTGGAAGAGATCGCCAGCAAGCGCGGTGGCCTGCGTGCCGGTGGCATCATCGACCTGCACCGCGGTGCTGAGGTGCTGCTGCATGAACTGCGCGACGGCAAGCTTGGGCGCCTGACACTGGAAACACCCGCCGACATTCCTGCTGAGCCGGTGCCGGAAGCCAGTGGCGAGACAGAAGATGGAGCCGAAACGCGTGAGCAAGAGAGCGAATAACGCTACCAGAACAAGGCGCTAACGCGACTCTCGCCTGGCTCCCGCCCGCGGGAGATGCTTGAACGCCAGTTGAAAATCCCGCCAGAAAACCTCTGGCGGGATTTTTTTCTGCCTGAACATCTCAAACCACAAATTTAACCACGCTATTGGCCCTTGGCCGTGGCGCGGCAGGCCAGCGGCGCGATATGCTGGACGCTCGCCCCTACACCTTACGTGACGGAGATCTACGGAAAGCATCATGGATACCGAGCAAAGAAAGCCCCGCGAAATTCGCAAGTCACACAAGCTGGACAACGTCTGCTATGACATTCGCGGGCCGGTTCTCGAACACGCCAAGCGTCTCGAGGACGAGGGCCATCGCATTCTCAAGCTCAATATCGGCAACCCGGCGCCCTTCGGCTTCGAGGCACCGGAAGAGATTCTGCAGGACGTGATGCGCAACCTGCCGACAGCGCAGGGCTATTGTGATTCCAAGGGGCTTTACTCTGCGCGCAAGGCGATCATGCAGGAGTGCCAGCGCAAGGATATCCAGGGTGTCGGGATCGAGGACATCTACGTCGGCAACGGCGTCTCGGAGCTGATCGTGCTGGCCATGCAGGCATTGCTCGATGATGGTGACGAGCTGCTGGTACCGGCGCCGGATTACCCGCTATGGACCGCAGCCGCCAACCTGGCCGGTGGTCGCGCCGTGCACTATCTGTGTGACGAAGCGCAGGACTGGGCACCCTCCATCGAGGACATCCGCGCCAAGGTGACCAGCCACACCAAGGGCATCGTGCTGATCAACCCGAACAACCCGACCGGCGCGGTCTATCCGCCCGCGGTGGTGAAGGACATTCTGCAGGTCGCGCGCGAATTCGGTCTGGTGGTGTTCTCTGACGAGATCTACGACAAGATCCTCTACGACGGCACCGAGCACGTCTCCACCGGCGCGCTGGCCGATGATCTGCTGGTCGTGACCATGAACGGCCTGTCCAAGAGCTACCGCTGCGCCGGCTTCCGCTCCGGCTGGATGATTCTCTCCGGCGACAAGCGTCCGGCGGCCGACTTCATCTCCGGCCTCGACATGCTGGCCAGCATGCGCCTGTGCGCCAATGTGCCGGCGCAGCACGCCATCCAGACGGCGCTCGGCGGCTATCAGTCGATCAATGACCTGGTACTGCCGGGCGGACGCTTGCTGGCCCAGCGTGACGCGGCCTGGAAGAAGCTCAACGAGATTCCCGGCGTCAGCTGCGTGAAGCCCAAGGGCGCGCTCTACATGTTCCCGCGGCTCGACCCCGAGATGTATCCCTTCGAGGACGACCAGCAGATGGTGCTGGAGCTGTTGCTGGAAGAGAAGATGCTGCTGGTGCAGGGCACCGCCTTCAACTGGCCGAATCCGGACCACCTGCGCATCGTCACCCTGCCCTACGCCGACCAGCTGGAAGAAGCCATCGAGCGCCTCGGCCGTTTCCTGGCGCGACGTCGCAAGGCCTGACGTCGGCCCAGCCCCCGCAATCAAGGGGCTACGCAGGTCGCCTCCAGTGGTGATACCTTGCTGTCCTTGCAGACCGTCCTTGCAGACTGTCGACGCAAATTCTGCCCGCGCCACCGCCAGTGATTCATCTCACTGTCAGTATCGCGGGCAGATAATTGCGCCCTACCGATATATTGGCATTGGAGACCTGACCCCATGATGCGGATAGCCCTTTTTCTGATCACCAACCTGGCGGTGGTGCTGCTGGCCAGTGTCACGCTGCGCCTGCTGGGCTTCGATGGCTACATGGAAGCCAACGGCATCAACTACACGGCGCTGCTGATCTTCTGCTTCATCATCGGCATGGCCGGTTCCGTGATCTCGCTGTTCCTGTCCAAGACGATGGCCAAGTCCTCGACCGGCACCGTGATCATCGAACAGCCGCAGAACGACACCGAGCGCTGGCTGCTGGACACCGTCGGAGAACTGGCGCGCGACGCTGGCATCAAGATGCCGGAAGTCGGCATCTTCCCGGCGCAGCAATCCAATGCCTTCGCCACCGGCTGGAACCGCAATGATGCGCTGGTCGCTGTCTCGGCCGGCCTGCTCAATCGCATGCGTCCCGAGGAAGTGCGCGCCGTGCTGGCGCACGAGATCGGCCACGTCGCCAACGGCGACATGGTGACGCTGACGCTGATCCAGGGCGTGGTGAACACCTTCGTGATGTTCTTCGCGCGTATCGCCGCACACGCCATCGACGCCTTCCTCAAGCGCGATGACGAGAACGGCGGCCTGGGCTTCTTCGGCTACATGGCGGTCGTGTTCGTGCTGGAAATGGTGCTGGGCCTGGTGGCCTCGATGATCGTCGCCTGGTTCTCGCGCTGGCGCGAATACCGTGCCGATGCCGCAGGCGCAGGCCTGGCGGGCAGCGGCTCGATGATCAATGCCCTGGCTCGCCTCAAGCAGGAACATGAGCTGCCGGACCAGATGCCCGACACCATGACCGCCTTCGCCATCACCACCGGCAAGAGCCGCAAGCTGATGGAGCAACTGTTCGCCAGCCACCCGCCGCTGGCTGACCGTATCGCCGCGCTCAAGGCCGCTGCCTACAAGTAAGCTCCGCCAATCCTGCACGGCCTGATTGGCCCCTGCAGACAGCAAAAAGCCCGCCACGTGATCCACGTGGCGGGCTTTTCTGTCAGTGGGCGCCGCTCGACATGCCGCCCCTCACGCCAACGCTTCCCACCCCGACAGCCCCAGCAGATTCACGGCAGCGTCGAGGCCGATCTGTTGCATCTCGCCCACGTTCAGCGAGTCACCCCGCAGGGCGCCCTCGATCCACAGGCCATCGACCAGCCCGTTGAGCGCGATGGTCAGATGCTGCAGCCGGGTCTCGTCTTCCTGACGCCCTTCCGCCACCAGAACGTCCTCCACCAGATGACGGAACAGCTCGGTCGTTTCGCGATAGGCCTCGCGGCGAATCTCCGCCATGCGAGGGTCGCCATAGGTGAGCGGCAGAAAGTTGGCCCACAGCAACAACGTCTGCGGCGTCACGATCGGCGGTGACAGATTGGCCTCAAGAAAGGCCTTCAACCTCGCATGAGGTGCCAGCTCTCGCCCTTCTATCGTGTCGGAGGCATCGGACAGCAGGCGCTCCAGAAAGCGGCGATAGGCCGCGTAGAGCATGTTGTCCTTGCCTTCGAAATAGAAGCGGATCAACCCATTCGAGACACCGGCATATTCGGCGACACGCCGCACTGTCGTGCGCGAGATCCCCTCGCTGGCAATGCAGGTCAGGGTCGCTTCGATCAGGTCATCCTCTCGGGCATTGTTGTCTCGACGACTGGCCATGGAACGTGAATTACCCCTCGCGCAGAATCGGATTGGTCAGGCAGGTGGGGCCACCTTCGCATGCCATGCACAGGGCGTCACCTTCAAAAGTGCGCACACGCACGCCGGCGGCTTCCATCACGGCACGCGTGCCGGGGAAGCCATCGATCATCACGCAATCATTCGGTGCCAACGGCATGACATTGAGGCTCAGGCCCAGCGACTGGTGGAACTCCTCTTCCGGGGCAATCACGAAGCGAATACCGCGCGCTTTCATCAAGGTCCAGAGTGCAGCAGGGATCAACTTGGGATGTACCAGATAGGTGTCATCCGCCAGCGGCGAGATAACCGACATCAGATGCAGGCAGGCCGCCTCGCCCTCCCAGACGGGCAGATCGAAGCCCAGCACCTCGATCCCGTGCGGATTGAGCAGCGCGTTGAGCTGACGCACGCCCTCCCGATTGGAGCGGAAGCCCATGCCGACGACAAGGGTGTTCTCATCCAGCCACAGGGTGTCGCCCCCCTCGATGGCCGCCTCACCTTCCAGGCGACCGATGACCGGAATGCCGGCCTGCTCATAGACCTGACCATGCCGGTTCGGTTCGTCCTTGCGCAGCGGCTTGCCCATCTGGAACAGCACGGCGCCGGCACGCGTCACCACCGAGGCATCGCGGGTGAACATGGCATCTGACAGCCCGTCATTGGTGTCCTCCATCCAGACGATCTCGGCACCGCTCTCCTCCACCATCTCGACCAGAGCCTGGTACTGACTGATGGCTTTCTCGGCATTGAAGTAGTGGTTGTAATGCCAGACCGCCGGATCGGCATTGCGCAGGCTGTCGCCAGGACGACGCATCAGGACACGCGTCATTCGAGCGGCCATTGAGTGGCAACCGAACCGGGAGGAGGCGGGGGTATTCGACATGGAGGAAACCTCATTTTGATGGTCTGTCAGTCGCAATTGACTCGAATGTTATACAGATGCATAACTTTTATACAGATGCATAGTTTTATACAGGCACATGACTTTATGCAACTGCATAGTCAGTAGCCGAGTGCATAACAACAAGATCAATCAGAGGACTCGCGCGTGCCTCACTCTCCTGCCACCCCGATGACCGATACGAATGACGATGCCGTCATCGACATTCGCGGACTCTGGAAATCCTTTTCTGGACGCGAAGTCCTCAAGGGCATCGACCTCACCGCCCAGCGTGGTGACGTGATCTCACTGATCGGCAGCAGCGGCTCGGGCAAGTCCACCCTGCTGCGCTGCATCAACCTGCTCGAGACACCCAGTGATGGGTCCTTGCGTCTGCTGGGCGAGGACGTGGCGCTGCGGCGGCGTGGTCAGCGACTCGAACCCGTCAATCGCCGACAGCTGCGTCTGCTGCGAGCTCGCCTGGCGATGGTCTTCCAGAACTTCAATCTCTGGCCTCACATGAGCCTCGAAGCGAACCTCATGGAAGCGCCGATGCAGGTGCTCGGTCAGTCCCGCGCAGAAGCTCGGGAGCATGCTCACCAGCTGCTGGAGCGCGTCGGGCTGTACTCCCACCGCCAGGCCAACCCGAGAACGCTTTCCGGCGGCCAGCAGCAACGTGGCGCCATCGCCAGAGCCCTGGCCATGTCGCCGGAGGTACTGCTCTTCGATGAACCGACCTCGGCACTGGACCCCGAACTTGTCGGCGAGGTGCTCGAGGTGATGCGCGACCTGGCTGCCGAAGGACGCACCATGGTCATCGTCACCCATGAGATGAAGTTCGCCGCTGATGTCGCGAACAAGGTCATCTTCCTCGACCAGGGCAACATCGAGGCCCAGGGCACCCCCGACCAGATATTCCGCTCCCCCTCTTCCGAGCGCCTCAAGCAGTTCATCGGCTCGATTACCTGAACCAGGAGAAGACCAACAATGAAAACCCTGTCCGCTATCGCATCTCTCGGGGCCATCGCCCTGACCCTGAGCACCGTAGCCCAGGCCGACGTCGTACGTGTCGGCTTCGCCAGCGAGCCCTACCCGCCGTTCGCCACCCTGCAGTCCGATGGCAGCGTGACCGGCTGGGAAGTCGATATCGCCAATGCCGTCTGCGCCTCGGCAGAGCTTGAGTGCGAGATTGTCACCTCCTCCTGGGATGGCCTGATTCCGGCGCTGACCACGCGCAAGATCGATGCGATCGCCGCTTCACTCTCCATCACCGAGCAGCGCCGCAAGGTCATCGACTTCTCGGACAAGTACTACCAGACCAGCGCTGCCATCATGGGTGCCAAGGGCGACGAGATCACACCGACGCCAGAAGGACTGGCCGGCAAGACACTGGGTGTGCAGTCGGCCTCCATTCATCAGACCTATGCCAAGCGCCACTTCCCCGGCACTCGAGTGCGTGAATACCAGACCCAGGATGAGGCCAATCAGGACCTGTTCGCCGGACGCATCGATGCCACCCTGGCCGACATCCTCGTGCTGGATGACTATCTCGCGAGCGACGATGGCGAACTGTGCTGTGACATGAAGGGCAATGTCGCGCACGACGAGAGCATCCTGGGGTCCGGCGTTGGATTCGGCGTACGCAAGGGCGACAACGAGCTGCTGGAGCGCCTGAATGCCGGTATCGCCGAGATTCGTGCCAGCGGGCGTTATGACGAGATCAGCAAGCAGTACTTCGACTTCGACATCTACGGAGATTGAAGCCGCCCTCGTCTCGACTTCGCCATACCGCATGAGGAAATTGCATGGCTGACTATCGCAACATGAGCATCGGCGAGCTGCTGTCGCTGACGCCGCCGGGCTGGGGAGGCGCTCTGCTGGATGGTCTGGTGCTATCGCTGCAGGTAGCGGCGAGCGGCTATCTGATTGGCCTGGTGATCGGCATGGCGGGCGCTGCGGGCAAGATCTCGGGTGGCCCCGTCACCCGCGATCTGCTCACCGGCTATACGACGGTGATACGCGCGGTCCCCGAGCTGGTACTGATCCTGCTGGTGTATTTCGCGGCGCCGGATGCCCTGAACCATCTGGCGAGCGCCGTCGGCCTCGGCCCCCTCGAGATCAGCCCCTTCGTCGCCGGGGTGGCCGTCATCGCTCTGGTGCAGGGCGCCTATGCCACCGAAGTCATCCGCGGCGCCATCAATGCCATCCCCAAGGGAATGCATGAGGCCGCACTGGCGCATGGCATGGCACCCTTCACCATCCTGCGCCGCATCACGCTGCCATTGTTGCTGCCAGGCGCCCTGCCGGGCCTCTCCAATCTATGGCTGATCGCGACCAAGGACACGGCACTGCTGGCGGTCGTGGGCTTCACGGAACTGACACTGGCCTCGCGTCAGGCGGCCGGTTCCACCCGCCATTACCTGCTATTTCTCGGCGCCGCGGGGGTGCTCTACCTGATCGTATCGCTTGCCTCCAACCTGCTGTTCAAGACACTGGAGCGTCGCATGGACAAGGGGGCCCACCATGGCTGAGCCCAGACTTCCGCCCCATCGCCACATCCTGATCGCGATTGTCGTCGCCATCCTGGTGGCGATCGGCACCCAGATGCACTGGGACTGGGTCGCCCAGTACCGCGGCGAGATCGGCAAAGGCATACTGCTGACGCTCTTGCTGCTGGTCTCCACCAGTGTGGCGGGCTTCCTGCTGGCCATCCCGCTGGGGCTGGCGCAGGCACGTGGGCCGCGTCCGCTGGCGTGGCTGGCGCGAGGGTTCTGCAATCTGATTCGCGGTACCCCGTTGTTGCTGCAGCTGTGGATTCTCTACTACGGACTGGGGTCTCTGTTTCCGTATATCCCCGGCTTGCGTGGCAGCTGGTTGTGGCCGGTGCTGGCAGATCCGTGGATCTACGCCTTCTGTGCCTTGACCCTGTCGTTCGCAGGCTATGAAGGCGAGATCATGCGCGGCGCCTTTGCCGGCGTACCGCGCGGCGAACTTGAAGCGGCTCGCTCGCTGGGCATGTCTCCCTTCAGCATTCTCCGGCGCATCTGGCTGCCCAGAGCCGTACAACGGGTATTGCCCACGCTGAATGGCGAGCTGATCATCCAGCTCAAGGCGACGCCACTGGTCGCGACCATTTCCGCCATCGATACCTATGCCGTCTTCGGGCGTATCCGCCAGGAAACCTATATCGTCTACGAGCCGCTGCTGCTGATGGCCTTGATCTATCTCGTCATCGCGGGACTGATCACCCTCGGCTTTCGCACACTCGAGAAACGCCACGCTTCATGAGGCCTGACATGCAACGCACCCTCGATATCCTCACTCGCCTCATCACCTTCGATACCACGTCGGACCGCTCCAATCTGGCGTTGATCCACTTCGTGCGTGACCTGCTGGCCGAGCACGGCATCCAGGCGACCGTGCTGCCGAATGCCGAATGCCGAGGGCGACAAGGCCTCACTGCTGGCGACGATAGGGCCGCCTGCCGCCGGGGGCGTGGTGCTTTCCGGTCACACCGACACCGTGCCCGTCACGGGGCAGACCTGGTCTCAGGACCCGTACCAAGCCACGCTCAAGGAGGGGCGCCTGTACGGTCGCGGCTCGGTGGACATGAAGGGCTTCATCGGCCTTTGCCTGGCGATGGTGCCGCAGTTTCTCGCATCGCCCCTCAAGCGGCCGATCCATCTCGCCTTCTCCTATGACGAAGAAAGCACCTGCATGGGCTGCCTGCCGCTGATCGACCACATGCGCGAGACACTGCCCGAAGTCGCCGCCGTCATCATCGGCGAGCCGACGCAAGGCCGCGTGGTGTCAGCGCACAAGGGCGTGCACTCCTGGCGCACGGAGGTGACGGGCGTCCCGGCCCATTCGAGCCGGCCAGACCTTGGCATCTCGGCCACCTTCTACGCCGCGCGCATCATCTCGGAACTCGAGCGCACGGCAAACGAGCTGCGCACCAATGCCACCCGGGGAGAGCTGTTCGAGCCGCCCTATTCCACCCTGCACGTCAGCGCCATGCAGGGCGGCAATGCCCCCAATATCATCGCCAAGGACGCTCGTCTGCATTGGGAGCTGCGCAATCTGCCCAGTGATCCGCCTGACGCGGTGCGTGCACGCTTCGATGACTTCACCGCACAACTGGCGCGCGAGATGCAGCAGCATTCAGCCGACTGCCGCATCCAGACACTGGAGGACTATGCCTCGGTGCCGGCACTCACCCCGGAACCCGACGGCAAGGCAGAGGCGCTGGCCTTCACCCTGACGGGACAGAGTGAGCGCTGTGGCGTCGGCTTCTGCTCGGAAGCGGGCTGGTTCCAGGATCGCGGCTTCTCCACCGTCGTGTGTGGGCCCGGCTCCATCGCACAGGCTCACAAGGCAGACGAATACATCGAGATGGCGGAACTTGAGCGATACCGTGACTTCCTCGCGCGTCTCATGCAGCACCAGTGCGCGGATTGAGCGCTGAGAAGAACGAATTTGCCGCGCCTGTGAGCCGTAAAAAAGCCCGCCACGTGATCCACGTGGCGGGCTTTTTTTGTCTATCCCTCAGGATCGAGTCAGCGTGACTCCGAGGTCTCGTGGGGCGTATCCAGCACCAGCGACTCGGCCAGCGGCGTCGGCTCCACGCCTTCAGCTCCCTCACCCTCTTCAAGGCGCTCCAGCTTGAAGCCGACCATGGCGTAGGCCACCGCCAGCGCCAGATTGATCAGGTTGAACAGCGCAAAGGGCAGGTAGCTCAAGGTCGCAACGCCCAGGGTGGCCGCCATGTAGGCGCCACAGCTGTTCCAGGGGATCAGCGGCGAGGTGATGGTGCCGGAGTCTTCCAGCGCGCGTGACAGGTTGACCGGTGCCAAACGGCGGCGACGGAACTCGGCGCGATACATGCGCCCCGGCAGGATAACCGAGATGTACTGATCGCCGGTCACCACGTTGGAGGCCAGGCAGGTGCCCAGCGTGGTGATGACCAGCGAACCGGCATTGCGTGTCGCGCCCAGAAGGCTCTGCACCAGTCGCTCCAGCAGGCCGAGACGCTCGATCACGCCGCCGAAGGTCATCGCCGACAGGATCAGCCACACGGTGTTGAGCATGCTGCTCATGCCGCCCTTGGAGAGCAGCGAGTCGATCACCTCATCACCGCTGTGGGAGACATAGCCATCGAACATCGACATCCACACGCCCTTGAGCAGCGCCATGGCGGTGGACATATCGGTGACGCTTGCCAGCCCCACCACCGCCTGCGGCTGGAAGATGACCGCGAAGACGGCGCCCAGCGCCGCGCCGATGAAGATCGCCGGGAAGGCGGGCATCTGACGCACGGCCATCACCAGCAGCACCAGGAGCGGAATCAGCAGGTGCAGGCCGATGTTGAACTGCTCGCCCAGCTGGGCACGCAGATTGGCGACCTGTTCCGGCGTCTGCAGGCTGGAGACGGAGTCGTGGCCGAGCCACAGAAAGCCTGCCAGCGCGAGCAGGATGCTGGGCACGGTCGTCCACAGCATGTGACGAATATGCGCGAACAGCGTGGTGCCGGCCGCTGCCGGCGCCAGATTGGTGGTATCGGACAGCGGCGAGAGCTTGTCACCGAAGTAGGCCCCGGAAATCACCGCGCCGGCGGTGATCGCCTCGGACAGCCCCAGGCCATCAGCAATACCGATCAGGCCGATGCCGATGGTACCGGCGACCGTCCACGAGCTGCCCACCGACAGCGCCACCAGCGCGCACAGCAGACAGGCGGAGGCATAGAAATACTGTGGCGCGATCACGTCCAGGCCGTAGTAGATCATCGCCGGCACGGTGCCGCCGAGAATCCAGGTGCCGATCATCGCGCCGACCGCCAGCAGGATCAGGATCGCGCCCAGCGAGATCTGGATGCCCTTGTTGACCCCCTCCTCAATATCGCTCCAGCGATAGCCGTTCTTGAGACCGATCAGGCCCGCGATCATCGCGCCGGACAGCAGCGCGACCTGATTGGGCCCCCAGGAGGCATCGGCACCGAACAGCACCACCGCCAGCACCAGCATGGCGATGACCAGCACGATGGGAATCAGGGCATCCAGCAGAGAAGGCGGACGATAGCCGCTGTCCTCAGCAGAGTTATCAGGGTGTTGTTGCATTCAAGACACCATCTTCAAGAAATGAGGACGCCGACACGCCGCGTGGTGACGGGCATGGCAGAAGACACGGAGAATGGGGAGCAACGCCGCAACGTCAGGCGGGGCATGCCGTCAAGGCCAGCCCCGGCGCGTGTCGCCAGACGATCTGGGGCGCATTATATCGACCAAGGTCGAAGACCGAAACGGTCAGGGTTTCAGGCATGCAGCAAGGTCATCGTCCATCAAGCGACATACCAACGCGAACGCCCCCGCCAGCAGGGCTGACAGGGGCGTTCCAGGGGGCCTTGCGAATCACGCCGTGATCATTTGCTGACCAGCTTGACGCGGGAGAAGCCGAAGCCCTCCAGCACCTCACGCAGTTCGCGGGCATTCTTCTTGAGCTCGACGCGCAGCGTGGAGAACTCGCGACGCAGCGGATATTCCCGTCGATAACGCACGAAGCCCTCGGCATTGCCGAAACGACGCTGATAGCGACGCAGGCCCAGCGCATCGCGACGCACGTCATAGCAGGCGCGTACGCAGAGCCCCAGCGCCTCTTCCGGCGGTGCCCAGCCCGTCAGCACCAGCTTGCGCAGCCATGGGTCCGGCTTGAGCTGACCCAGCTTGCGGCGCGCCGGCAGCCCGAAGTGACGACAGGCCTGCTGATAGATGATCTCGGTACCCTGCATCTTGCCATCCAGGCTATGCCCGGCGATGTGCGGCGTGGCGATGTCCACCAGTGCGGCCAGCTCGGCATCGATATCCGGCTCGTTTTCCCACACATCCAGCACGGTCAGCAGATCAGCCTGCTCCTTGAGGCGCTGCTTGAGCGCCGCAGTATCGACACAGCCACCGCGGCCGGCACTCAGCAGCACGCTGCCGGGCTTCATGGCGCGGATACGCTCGGCATTGATCAGATGATGGGTCGGATGCTCGCCACCGGTGACCATCGGGGTGTGCACGCAGATGACATCACACTCGGCGACCAGCTCATCGAGGTCCACGAAGCGGGACTTCTCGGGGCGCTCATCGCTCTGGCCCTCAAGCGCGGCACGCGGCGGGTCACAGACCAGCACCTCGGCACCCAGAGACTCGAGACGCTTGACCAGTCGTGACCCGACCTGACCGGCCCCGACCACGCCGAAGCGGCGGTCCAGCTGCAGGTCCAGCCCTTCCTGCTCGGCCAGATGCCACAGCGACGACAGCACGTAATCCACCACCGAGTCGGCATTGCAGCCCGGCGCGTTGGTGAAGTGGATATCGTTGGCCGCGAGCCATTCGAGATCGGCATGGTCGGTGCCGATGATCGGCGAGCCGACGAAGCGCACCCGCGTTCCTTCCAACAGCGCCTGATCCACGCGCAAGGTAGAGCGACAGATCAGCATGTCGACGTCCTTGAGGACGGCATTGGTGATCTCGCGAGTCGGCATGCAGGTCACCTCTCCCAGTTCGGAGAAGAATTCCTCTGCCAGAGGGACGTTATCGTCCACGATGATGTGCATCTGTTGCCTTTCCTTGCTGTGGCAATGAGTGTCGCTGCGGGTTCACGGGCCAGCATGAGCGCCTGAGTGACTTCACACCTTGCCGCAAGGCACGTGAAGATTACAATGGTATGCTTGCTTGCCCGCCGCCGTGCCATCTTAGGCGCACGCAACGGGCGTCACAAGCTCATGATTGAGTCCAGCCACCATCGTTTCGCCTCGGGAGTCACGCGTGATCATCCGCTGGGAAAGCCACCACGATTACGTTCTGGTCCATGTGCATCAGGACATGTTCGGCGACTGGATCGTCAGCCGCTCATGGGGCCAGATCGGCACCCAGTTCGGCGGATTGAAGCACGATCTCGCCGAAAGCCACGAGCAGGCCATGACCTGGGTCAGCGACCTCGCCCACATCCAGGCCTCACGCGGCTACACCAAGGTGCTGGAGGCCACGGCCGATAGCCCGGAAGCCGAAGACGCCATGCGCCAGATGTCGCTGCTGGAGAGCTAGTACGCAGCACGGTGCCGGACACGAAAAGACCGCCGCTACTCTGAGGTAGCGGCGGTCTTTTTGCACCAGCTTATAGCGACACGTCTGCGCCGCTCAGCGCAGAAAGCGACGCCCGTTGCGCAGGGCGGGGCTCTGCGGCTCAGTGGCTGAGTCGTGCTCGGCCGGGGGCGTGATTTCGACACCCTGCTCGAGGCGCTGCTCGACGCCCTGCGCGCGCAACCACTCCGGCAACACCTCTTCGCCATCGGCCAGCGAATACTCCGCCCCCGATGCGCTCGCCAGTACAGGGATGCGGGTCGCGTAACGCTCGCTCAGCTGCGTGTCGAAGGCGATCTCGACCCGCGTGAGCGTGACATCCGCCCCCAGCGCGTGCAGCGTGGCTTCCAGCCGAGCACACAGATGACAGCCCGCCGTGGTGTAGAGCCACAGCGGGACGCTGGCCATCGCTCAGCCCTTCACATCGCTGGCGCGACGGATGCGGAAGACGTGGTGGATATCCGGACGACGCTTGAAGTCCGGGTCCAGCAGCTTGCGCGACAGGTCTTCCACCACATGGTGCTGGCTGACGCTGTCATCCATCACGAAGCGACGATGGTTGTTGGAGAAGATCAGCGTGCCGCCCGGCGCCAGACTGGCCATCGCCAGGTCGATCAGGCGCGCGTGATCACGCTGGATATCCAGGGTGCCTTCCATCTTCTTGGAGTTGGAGAAGGTCGGCGGGTCGAGGAAGATCAGGTCGAACTCCTCGCGGGAGCGCTCCAGCCACTTCAGGCAGTCAGCCCGCACCAATTGATGGCGCTTGTCGCTGATGCCGTTGAGCTTGAAGTTCTCGCGCCCCCAGTCCAGATAGGTATTGGACATGTCGACGCTGACGCTCTCGCTGGCGCCGCCCAGCACCGCATGCACGGTGGCCGTCGCGGTATAGCAGAACAGGTTGAGCACCCGCTTGCCGTCCGCTTCCTTGCCCAGCAGCTTGCGCACCGGACGGTGATCCAGGAACAGGCCGGTATCCAGGTAGTCCTTGAGATTCACCCACAGCCTGGCATCGCCTTCCTGCACCTCGATACGCTGACCGGAGCTGTCCTGACGCGTGTACTGCGCCTTGCCCGCCTGACGCGTGCGTTGCTTGATATGGATATCGTTGGGCGAGCAGCCCAGCACCTGCGGGATCGCCGCCAGTGCATCCATCAGGCGGCGCTGCGCCTGACTGGCATCCACGGACTTGGGCGGCGTGTATTCCTGCACGTGCACGTGACGGCCATAGATATCGATGGCCAGCGCGTACTCCGGCATGTCGGCATCGTAGAGGCGATAGCAGGTAGTTCCGCTCTGCTTGAGCCAGCGCGCCAGTGACTTCTGGTTCTTCTTGAGGCGATTGGCGAACATCTGGCCGCCCTCGCTCAGCGCGGGCTGACTGCGGGCATCTTCGGCCACACTGTCTTCATCGACCGCACGCTCTCGCGCCGCCACGTCGATCATCAACAGCTTGCAGTCAAGCTGACCGTTGCGGAAGGCGTACTGGCGATGCGCACGCAGGCCGAGGCGGTGGCCGAGATCCGGATTGCCGGTGAACATGCCCAGCGTCCAGCCGCCGAAGTGACGCTTCATGCGCTCACCGAGGCTTGCGTAGAGCGGCACCAGTGCCGGCAGCTCACCCAGACGCTCACCGTAGGGCGGGTTGGTCATCACCAGGCCCGTGGTGGCGCCCTCGGGGCAGGTCAGCTCGGCGACGGAGGCACCTTCCAGCTCGATCAGCGCCGGAATACCGGCACGCATGGCGTTGGAGCGCGCGGCAGAAATCGCCTGCGGACTGTGATCGCGACCGAACAGACGTGCGGTGACCTTGCGGCGCCCGGCAATGGCACGCTGCTCCATCTCTTCCCACAGGCCCTTCCAGATGCGCTCGTCATGGCGCCCCCAGTGGCGGCAGGCGAACTCCTGGTTCAGCGACTGCGGCGCGATATCCGCCGCCATCAAGGCCGCTTCGATCAGCAGCGTGCCGGAGCCGCACATCGGGTCGACCAGGCTCTCGCCACGCGCCGCACGCGCCGGCCAGTCGGCCCGCATCAGCAGGGCCGCCGCCAGGTTTTCCTTCAGCGGAGCATGCGCGAGATCAGGACGGTAGCCACGCTGGTGAAGACTGCGCCCCACGAGGTCGATGCCCAGGGTGATGTAGCCATTGTGCAGGTGCGCGTAGATGCGCAGGTCTGCATTCTTGCCATCGACGGTCGGCTTGTTGCGGCCTTCCTCGAACATCGCCTCGACGATGCCGTCCTTGACGGTCTGGGCACCGAAGAAGGTGTGGCGAATGTCTTTCCATGTTCCGTGGAAATCGACGGCGATGGACGCACGATCCGGCAATTCCATCGCCCAATCGACACCCGCACTCGCCTTGCGCAGTTGCTCGCCGGTGTCGACGCCACCCACGCGAGTGAGCAGACGAATGATGCGGTTGGCCAGTCGCGACCACAGGATGGTGCGGTAGGCGGTTTCCTGGCTACCGTTGAAGTGTACGCCAGCGACGGTCGTGCCAGTCACCTCGGCACCCAGAGCCGTCAGCTCATCGGCCAGCAGCGTTTCGATGCCACGCGGGCAGGTCGCAAACCAGGTAGAGAGCGAGTTGCTGGGCGCGCGGGGTGTAGTCGCAGAGGTCGTATCAGTCATGAATCTCTCACCGGCAGGTGCCGGACTTATTCCTGTGAGTTGGCTTCTGGCACTAGCGATATTCCTATACGGCTGTCGACAAGCCAGAGGCAGTGTTCTAAAAACTATAGGTGTAGCTGCAATTCGGAAAGGTGACACGCCATGCGAAATAGAGGATCAAGGGACACGAGCCTCATTCGGGCAGCCTACCTGTGCCGCTCAGGAGATCGGACTTCCGGCACGGCAAGGCAGTCGCTTTTTCACCATCACGCTCGAGCATATACAGGCAAGACCTTCCATCATCTCACACTCGTGACCTTTTCCGACAAGAATGGCCAACGACGCGAGGTGATGATGCACGAGGCCGGCAGTGCCCGACAGGGCATCGGCCAACTCTCTCACTCGGCATGTCCGATGGCAGGACAACCGCGGCCAGACAAGGTCTCGCCGGGTACGCCTCGCCATCACTGACACTCAGTGCCGATGGGTTCTCACTTAGAGGTCATCCATGAAGAGACAGAAACGTGATCGCTTTCAGCGTGCCTATGTTCACGGCTACAAGGCTGGTGTCACCGGCCGTTCCCGTGATGATTGTCCCAGTATCGATGTCAATCTACGTGAATTCTGGATGAGCGGCTGGCGTGAAGGCCGCGGGGACCAATGGTCGGGAATGACCGGCGTCTCCGGCATCCACAAGAACCCCATGGTGCTCAGCTGAGCACCGCATGACGCCAAGGTTCATCATCCGCGACCAGGAGGTCATCCCATTTCAGGAAAGCGGCACGTCACGGAATGACACTGGCAATACGGCGCCTGGCGCCTTTCACCCCGCCGACGCAGCCTGATGCGCTGCCCAAGCGGATTCTCCGGCATCACGCCACCGGCTTCTGACATGTTACAGGGTCGGCTGGCACGTACAGAGAGGACTCGAGGTGTTCACGGTGAGTCGGTTTAGCGACATCACCCGGAAAATCCCACGGAAGTCGCCCAGCGACACGTCAAATCACCAGGGAGGTAACGCCTTATTTCTATCTTGATGACGCGCGGCACTGACAGGCAAGAGACGCAGTAGGCAATGGGGCCGACTCGCTTCACTTCCTGAAAGGCCGAGATGTTGGCGCTCGTGTCGTTTCAATCGTGGTATGGCTCCAGAAGAGGAGGCGCAGCAGGCGACGGCCTGCGAGGACGACGGTCCAGCGCGGAGCACGACACGGGCAAACGTTCACCTTGACTGCATCAGCAGGTTCTTTCCAGGCCTGCTTCAACCATCCACGCACCCGATGAGCTCAAGGGGCCAACCCCCAACCGCCGTTTCTGACGGCAAAAGCGCTTCGCATCGTGCACGCTGGCTGGACATGGCAGCCAACACGACAACGGCAGATCACGCATCACTTCCCTGCCGTTGTCATATCATCATTCACGCCGGTACCGAGGCCGCCTTCTGATGTCAGGAGGCGGCTTTTCTGTGTCTGCCCTTCCCCACTCGCCCCTCTCTTGAAGCGCCGTGAGCGAAGGATGCCAGCATCACGCTGCGGTTGAGCCCAGGCCGGATCACACCTTGATCAGGGTATCGGCCTTCTCCAGTGCACGCGCGCACTCACCGATCAATGCCGGGCCGCGGTAGATCAGCCCGGAATACAGCTGCACCAGATCCGCCCCCGCGGCGATCTTCTCACGCGCACTCTCGCCATCGGTGATACCGCCCACACCGATGATCGGCATGTTCGGCAGCGCTTCACGCAGGCCACGAATCACCCGCGTCGACGATTCACGCACCGGGGCGCCGGAAAGTCCGCCCGCCTCCTGCGCATGCGGGCTACCCGCGACCGCCGTACGCTCGATGGTGGTGTTGGTGGCGATGACGCCATCGATGCCGTTGTCCGCCAACGCCCGCGCCACGAACAGGATTTCCTCGCTGTCCATGTCGGGCGCGATCTTGATCACCAGCGGTACCTTCCTGCCGCGCTCGGCATCGAGCTGATCGCAGCGTTGGCGAAGCCCGGCCAGCAGCTGGCTGAGATGATCACCGAACTGAAGATTGCGCAGCCCCGGGGTATTGGGCGACGAGATATTGGCGGTGATGTAGTCGGCATGCGCATGCACGGCATCGAGGCAGACCAGATAGTCGCTCAATGCATCATCCACCGCCGTGGTCAGGTTCTTGCCGATGTTGATCCCCAGCACGACACCAAGGGCAGCACGCGCCTGACTGGCCTTGACCTTCGCGACCAGATGCTCGACCCCGGCATTGTTGAAGCCCATGCGGTTGATGATCGCCTGATGCTCCGGCAGCCGGAACAGACGCGGCTTCGGATTGCCGTCCTGCCCTTTCGGCGTCACCGTGCCGACCTCCACGAAGCCGAAGCCCAGAGCGGCAAGCGCATCAAGGTGATCGGCATTCTTGTCGAGACCTGCCGCCAGGCCAACGCGATTGGGGAATTCGAGCCCCATCAGCGAGACCGGATCACGCGGCGCTTCACCGCCCAGACCGCGCGCCATGCCGAGACGATGTGCCATGTCCAGCGCACTCAGCGTCACACCATGAGCTGTTTCCGGGTCGAGCTTGAAGAGAAGCGAGCGAGCAAACGAGTACATGATGATCTCCAGACTGCGGGCGGCAGGGTCGTGACGACAGCATAGCTGGGCGCGAAGTATACCCGAAGCCCGCGGGGACAGACACTGCGCGCCGGCACGCTCGCGCTGCTGTCGATAAAATCGCTCACGCCAAGGCCGGCACCATTTCCCATGCTCAGGGCAACAAAAAAGGGCGACCCGCCGGGCCGCCCTTGTGTCACCCCCGACGGTGTCGGGGTCATGCCCTGCAGATCACTTCACGTCGAGCTGCTGCACGCGCACGGTGTAGTTGTTGACACCCTGCATGGAGGAGCCGAACTTCTGACCGCTGACCCAGACGGTGTAACGCCCCGGTTCCAGCACGGTCTTGAGGTGGAAGTCGCCCTGGAAGCCTTCGCCCTTGTCGCTGGCGACGGTGTTGCCACTCTCGTCCAGCAGGCGCATCTGCAGCTTGTAGGTGCCTTCGCTGCCCGGGAAGGTTTCGCTGTCGATGGTCACGGTGCCGCGGTCCGCGACGTCGAAGGTCATGACCTCGCCCTTCTCGAGAATACGCACATCGGTGACGATCTCGTCGAAACGACGATCCGGCTCCGCTTCGGCCTCGGTTTCCGTCACGGCTGCACTGCCCGTGGCAGCAGCGGTCGTGGCAGCAGCGGCAGACGCCTCGGCTGCAGCAGTCGCGGCTGCCGAAGTAGTAGCGGCGGCGGCGCCTGTGGCGGAAGCGCCTTCAGCTGCCGCATTGCCCGTCTCGGCAGCCTTCTTCTCGCGGGCGGCCTGTTCGGCGGCGGCAACGGTGGCCGGCTTGATGGTCGCGACTTCATCGTTGGCATCGACGAAGGCGGTACGACGGCCATCGCCATCGGTGTCGAGGAAGACCAGGCCGTTGCCAGTCTCGATGCCGCTTTCCTCGGCAGACAGCTTCTCGCCACTCTCGCTCAGGCCTGCGACGTTGATTTCATAGGTGTTGCCGCCCGACTTGCCAGCCCCCAGCTTGTCGGCGCGCACACGCAGCTTGTAGACGCCCGGCTCAAGCTCGGTATTCATGTTCAAGCCATCGGAGGCCCTGTCACCTTCTGCAGTGGCCACGACCTCACCCTGCTCACTCTCGAGCGTGGCCTTCATGGTGTAGGGGTCGGTCACATCGAAACTGGCGACGCCATCGATTTCGTAGCGTCCGGCTTCCTTGATGGTGAACTGGTGCACGCTGGTGCCGCCGAACAGGAAGTTCTGGCTGTGGGCATCACTGCGCGGCTTGAGGAACTTGGAGATGTCCAGCTTGCCTGCCGCTTCTTCTGCACGCTGCTGAGCGGGGCTGCCATCGGCCAGCACGGCCTGGGAGGCCAGAGTGGACAGGCCGAGCGCGAGGGCGCAGGCGAGGGGTAATGCACGATGTGACATGGTGTCTCTGCCTTGTTGTACTGATGCTTTGAAAACAGAAGCCTCCAGCGAGCGCCGCAGCGACTCCGAGACTTGAAATGAGGGTCTGAAAATCAAGGACTGAAAACAGGGTCTGCAGAAAAGGATGCAACCATCAGGGCCTGTATCAGTCTCTGCACTGGTCGCCATTCAGCATACCAGACAGCTGACGACAGTTACCTTACCGCAGGCTTCAGCTATCACTTTTTTATTCATTCCTGACATGAAAAAGCCCTCACCAATGGTGAGGGCTTCTATCAGCGAGTCATCAGCTACTCGCCACTTGCGTCAGCCTCTTGCTGCCTCCGAGGCCGAAAGCATCAGGCTTCGCGCTTGGACTCGGCCAGATCGACCAGCTCGCGCAGGGCGACCGCGAACAGCGGGAAGCTCAGCTGAGCACCGCCCTTCATCTCGCCGAGCAGTGAGCACCAGCGGCTGACCAGACTCTCGTGGCTGGCCATCCAGCTGTCGACACGCTCATCGATCTCGCGCGGTGCATTGTCCTGCTTGAGCACGCTGACGGTCAGTGCCAGCTGCTGACGATCGAGATCATCGCGGAAGCTTTCACGTGCCTGCGCCTGCCAGCTGTCCTGCACCTCAAGGCCGTTGATCTTGTCACCGACCCACGGCAGCTCCAGACGATGGCCGATGCCGTAGAAGGCTTCTGCCACGCGATTGATCTTCTCGCCGGTCGCCTTGGCCGCCTCGATGATGCCAAGCCCTGCATAGAGGCTCGAGGTCGCGGCGATGGTGCTGGCCAGGGCCTCCGGCACGCCTGCCTCGACATAGCTGTCGCGACGCGCTTCCCAGTTCTCGCGGGCTTCGCCCTTGAGACGCTCACCGATGCTTTCGGAGAGCTGGGCCAGACGCGGGGCGAAGTGGCTGATGCATTCATTGACGCTCATGGAGCTGCGCTGACGCAGGAACCAGCGAGTGGCACGACGCATCAGGCGCATCAGATCGCCCATCATGCGGTACTGCAGTTCTGCCGGCACCTGGTGATCGAGGGCCTCGATCTGGGTCCACAGCGCTTCCAGATTGAAGCTGTCACGCGCCACGATGTAGGCACGCGCGATTTCCGCCTTGTCGGCACCAGTGGTGTCTTCCAGGCGACGCACGAAGGCGATGCCCATGTGGTCGACCAGGTCATTGGCGATCTGGGTCGCGGCGATTTCACGCTTCAGACGGTGCTGGTACATCTCTTCCGGGAAGCGCTCCATCAGCACGCGCGGGAAGGCGCGTTCGAGGTGCTGCTGCACGTAGCTGTCGTCCGGCACGTCAGAGGCGATCAAGCTGGTCTTGAGGTCGCTCTTGGCGTAGGAGACCAGCACGGACAGTTCCGGCAGGGTCAGGGCTTCACCGGCGTTGGAACGCTCGATCAGCGCTTCATCGGACGGCAGGAACTCGAGTTCACGGTCCAGGGTGCCGGCCGCTTCCAGCTCATTGATGAAGCGACGGAAGACGCCCATGCCTTCCTTGGACTGCTGCTCGGAGAGCGACAGCGCCTGGGTCTGGCGATAGTTGTCCTTGATCACCAGCTCGCCGACTTCGTCGGTCATCTCGGCCAGCTGCTGGTTGCGCTGCTTGTCGGTCAGATCACCGCGGGCGACGATGTCGTCCAGCAGGATCTTGATGTTGACCTCGTGATCCGAGCAGTTCACGCCACCGGCATTGTCGATGAAGTCGGTGTTGACGCGCACGCCCTGTTGGGCCGCGGCTTCCATGCGGCCACGCTGGGTCAGACCCAGGTTGCCGCCTTCGCCCACCACCTTGCAGCGCAGCTCACGGCCGTCGATACGCAGGCCATCGTTGGCCTTGTCACCGACATCGGCGTGGGACTCGCTGGACGCCTTGACGTAGGTTCCGATACCGCCGTTCCAGATCAGGTCGACCTGCGCCTTGAGCATCGCGTTGATCAGCTCGTTGGGCGCCAGATGGTCGGCACTGATGTCGAAGACTTTCTTCATCTGCGGGCTGATGGCGATGGTCTTGGCATCACGCGAGAACAGACCGCCGCCTTCGCTGATCAGGCTCTTGTCGTAGTCGTCCCAGCTGGAACGCGGCAGACGGAACAGACGCTCGCGCTCGGCGAAGCTCTTCGCGGTGTCCGGGTTCGGATCGACGAAGATGTTGCGGTGGTTGAAGGCACCGACCAGGCGGATCTTCTCGGACAGCAGCATGCCGTTGCCGAAGACGTCACCGGCCATGTCACCGATACCCACCACGCTGAACTCGTCTTCCTGGATGTTGATGCCCATCTCGCGGAAGTGACGCTGCACGCTGACCCAGGCGCCCTTGGCGGTGATGCCCATGCCCTTGTGGTCGTAACCGTTGGCGCCACCGGAGGCGAAGGCATCGCCCAGCCAGAAGCCGTACTCGTTGGAGATGGCGTTGGCGATGTCGGAGAAGGTCGCGGTGCCCTTGTCGGCCGCGACAACCATGTAGGGGTCGTCTTCGTCGTAACGCACGACGGCCGTCGGGGCCACCACGTCACCACCGGACAGGTTGTCGGTGATGTCGAGCAGTGCGCGGATGAAGATCTGGTAGCAGGCGATACCTTCCTTCTGGATCACGTCGCGGTCGGTGGTTTCCGGCATGCGCTTGCAGACGAAACCGCCCTTGGCGCCGACCGGCACGATGACCGCGTTCTTGACCTGCTGTGCCTTGACCAGTCCCAGCACCTCGGTGCGGAAATCTTCATGACGGTCGGACCAGCGCAGACCACCACGTGCGACCTTGCCGCCACGCAGGTGAACACCTTCGACGCGCGGCGAGTAGACGAAGATCTCGAACATCGGGCGCGGCTTCGGCACGTCAGGAATGCTGCGCGTGTCGAGCTTGAAGCTGATGTAGTCCTTGGCCTGGCCATCTTCCGCCGGCTGGAAGAAGTTGGTACGCAGCGTCGCCATCATCAGGTCGACGTAGCGACGCAGCAGACGGTCGTCGTTCAGGCTGGAGACCTGGTCGAGCAGACCATTGATGCGCTCGCGGCAGGCGTTGACGTCATCCTCGCCACCCTGACCCTGCGGGTCGAAACGCAGGTTGAACAGCTGCACCAGCTCGCGGGTGATGTCCGGATGGCTGCCCAGCGCATTGGCGATGTAGGCCTGGGAGAGACCGAAGCGGATCTGCTTCAGGTAACGCGCGTAGGCACGCAGCATCGCCACTTCACGCCAGTCCAGGCCAGAGCCGATGATCAGGCGGTTGAAGGCATCGGATTCGGCTTCGCCGGACCAGATCTTCTTGAAGGCTTCGATGAAGCTCTCGCGCACTTCGGAGAGCTCGACCGCGCCCTTGCCGTGATGCTCGAGGTCGAAATCGTGCACCCAGCAGGAGGAATCGGTGCGGGTGATCTCGTAGGGGCGCTCACCGATGACACGCAGGCCGAGGTTTTCCAGCACCGGCAGCACGTCGGAAAGCGGAATCGGCTGATGCTTGTGGAACAGCTTCAGATTGACGCCGGAGTTGTCGTCCTCGACCAGACGATAGGTGCTCAGGCCGACGGCCTGGCCTTCGTCCAGCGCGCGCAGGTGACCCACGTCATAGACGGCGGTGCGCGGCGAGAAGTCGTCACGGTAGCTGCCCGGGAAGGCATCACGGTAGCGAGTCATCAGCTCGTTGGCCTGCTCTTCACCGAAGCCTTCGACCATGGCGGCGTGCAGCTCGTCACGCCAGCTGCGGGCCAGCTGAGCGATCTTGTTCTCCAGCGCGCGCATGTCGTACTGGCCCGGCTCATCGCCCTTGAAGCGCAGGATGAACTGTATACGCGTCAGCACGGACTCGGACAGATACGGCGTGAAGTCACCGAAGGTGGCGTTCAGCTCTTCACACAGCAGATTCTGGATGCGCACACGCAGGTCGGTGGAGTAGACGTCGCGCGGCACGAACACCAGTACCGAGAAGAACTTACCGAAGCGGTCTTCACGCACGATCAGACGCACGCGACGACGCTCACGGATGTTGAGGATGCTGGTGGCGGTACGGGTCAGCTCGTCCGTGGAGATCTGGAAGAGGTCATCGCGCGGATAGACTTCCAGAATCTGCAGCAGGTGCTTGCCGTTGTGGCCCTTCGGGTTGACGCCGGCGGCTTCCATGACGTCCTGCACCTTGCGACGCAGAATCGGCACGTTGCGCGGGCTCTGGTTGTACACCGTGGAGGTGTAGAGCCCCAGGAAGCGGCGCTCGCCGATCACGCGGCCTTCTTCATCGAAGCGCTCGACGGTGATGTAGTCCGGGTAGGCCGGACGGTGCACGCGGGCGTGGAAGGCACTCTTGGCGAAGGACAGCAGCTCCGGGATCAGCACGTACTGATCGCTGTTGACGCTCTGCTGGTGACGGGACTGCTCGTGATAGCGCTCGAGGTCCAGCTTGAGCACGCCAAGCTCGGAGCCTTCGACCTTGTTCAGCACGCGGGTGCCGTCTTCCTGCTCGTCGACGGTGTACTCGTCATAGCCCAGGAAGGTGAAGTGGTCGTTGCCCATCCACTGCATGAAGTCGCAGGCTTCCTGATGGTCAGCCTCGGAGACAGTCGGCGGACGGTTGTCACGCAGCTCCTGCAGCGCCTGGGCGCCCTGGCTGCGCATGGCGTCGAAGTCAGCGACGGCAACACGTACCTCGGCCAGCACTTCACGCAGGCTGGTCTCGAGGTCTTCCAGTGTCTCGGCGTCGTTGTGACGATCGACCTCGATGTAGATCAGCGACTCGCGGTGCTGCGGGGCGCTCTCGGCACGCGGTGCCGTCACGCGCTCCAGCTGACCGGCATCATCACGTGCAACGGCCAGCACGGCGTTGTGGATGGCGTGAACGGTGATGCCACGACGGTTGAGCTCGATACGCACGGAATCGACCAGGAACGGCATGTCCGGGTGCAGCACTTCGATGATGGTGTGCGTCGACTGCCAGCCATGCTTCTCGAAGTCCGGGTTGTAGGCACGCACCTTGGGAGCCTCGAGGCTCTGCAGGAAGTGCCATACGGCCAGGGTGGAACCGTAGAGGTCATCCAGCTTGCGCTCGGCCATGTCCTCGAAGGAGGCCGTTGCGTGATAGTCGCGCGCAAACGCCGCGATCACGTCCACCTTGTCCTTGGGAAGTCGCTTGTCCAGCTGCTCTTCGAGCTGCTCAAGAAATTCCTGCTTGCCGTCCGTCGCCACGTGTAGCATCAATCACCTCGACTGACCTGATGGATGTATCAGGGAAAATAGTCATAGAGAGTCTGCGCCGGCCAGAAAGGCGTTGCAGCACAGACTCATGCAGTGCATCACAGACTAGCGCAGTCTGCGCCTCTGCCCCATGCCTGTTCCATATTGGTCATGCAGCATTACATCTGTGCATCGGGTATTGACTTGGCGGTCCGCGCATGAAACGAAAGTCTAATTCGAGTGACTGTCATGTGCGCAAAAAAGCCCCGTCGTCCCCTACCTGACAGGTAGATGACGACGGGGCTCTGGTTTTTCAAACGATTGGCGCGATACCTCGCTCATGCAGGCGTGACATCGGCTGTCGGTGTGAAGATGCGCTTATCTGCGAACCAGATAGACACCGCACTCGAGGTGGTCGGTATACGGGAACTGATCGAACAGCGCGAAGCGTTCGATACGGTGCGTGCGACACAGTACCTCAAGGTTGTCGATCAGCGTCTGCGGGTTGCAGGAGATATAGACGATGCGCTCGTAGCGCGCGGTCTGCTCGCAGCTGTCGGCATCGAGGCCGGCACGCGGCGGATCGACCAGCACGGTGCGGAAGTCGTGGTTGTCGAGGTCCATCTCCGCGACACGACGGCCCGCCTTCTCGCCCGCCAGCGCCAGCGAGAAGTCCTCGGCCGACATGCGCGCCACCTGGGCATTGTCGATGGCGTTGGCCGCCAGGTTGACCTGCGCCGAGGCCACGGAAGTGCGCGAGATCTCGGTGGCCAGCACGCGGCGGAAGTTCTCGGCCAGCGCGATGGTGAAGTTGCCGTTGCCGCAGTAGAGCTCGACCAGATCGCCCTGCTCACGGCCTTCCGCCTGCGCCTTGTCAGGATGGGTCACGTCACGCGCCCAGCTGAGCATCGAGCGGCAGATCTCGGCATTGGGCTGGGTGAAGCTGTTCTCGACCTGCTGATAGACATACTCGCGGCCATCGACCTCGAGACGCTCGAAGACGTGATCGCGCGTCAGCACGATATGCTGCTTGCGCGAACGCCCGATGATCATGATGTCGAGCTCTTCTTCCAGCGCGCGTGCCTCGGCTTCCCAGTCTTCGCCGAGCTTGCGATGGTAGATCAGCGTGACCAGTGCCTCTCCACTCAAGGTGGTGAGGAACTCGCACTGGAACAGACGCTCACGCAGCACCGGGCTTGCCTTGAGGCGCTCACGCAGCAGCGGCATCAACTCATTGATGCGCTGGCTGGCGACCGGGAAGTCGTCCATGCGCACGACCGTCTTCTTCTTGTTGCCCTCGTCGTCGAACTCGACCTCGAACATCGCGTAATAGAGGTCATCATCCTCGTGCCAGATCCGGAACTCGCAACGCATGCGGTAATGGCTGGGCGGCGAGGGAAATACCTCGAGTTCCGGCGCATCGAAGGCAGCGAAACGTGCGCGGGTCTGCTCGGCCTTCTCGGCGAGCTGCTGTTCATACTGACTGGGATCGACGACGGCGATGGCCACACTGACTCCTGCCTGCGGGCATACCGCAGCACTGAAACGATGAGCAAAAAGACGCGGGGACGTCATGGTGAACCATGCCGATCACGTCCATTCAAAGGTTGGGCGCGCTAGCCTACCATCGGCAGCGCGAAGCTCAAGCGCCAAATGGCGGGCCAAGGCGGGAGCAGGCAGGTGCAAGGGGGCCGCGAGAGTCAACGCCCCTGCCCCTCAGTCGTCGAACGCCAGCGCCTGCGGCGCGGCGAAACCCTGACTGGCCAGCGCCGTGGCCAGTCCCGGCTGCCGGGCATCCGTCGCCAGCGCCATGTGCTCACGCGGTGCTGGCTGAACCGCTTGAGCGGCTTGCGGTTCAGCCGCTTGCGCCGCAGTGCCAAGCGCCAGCACCTCCGCCACGCGGCGGGCGATTGCCGCGCCGGAATCCACCAGCGCCACCCGAGACTCGCCCAGTACATGCGAGATGTCGGCGCCGAGCAGCGGGAAATGCGTGCAGCCGAGAATCACCACTTCCAGCGCCTCGACCGCCGCCAGATCGGCCAAACTGGCCGCCACCACCTCGGGGCGCGCCGGCTCACCACGCAGACGCCGCTCGGCCTCCGCGACCAGCGGATCAGCCGCGACGCGAATCACGCGACAGTCGGCGGCGAAGTCACGAATCAGCTGCTCGGTGTAGGCGCGACGCACCGTGGCGGAGGTCGCCAGCAACGCGAAAACCGGCGGCTCGCACTTCTCACGACGTGCTGCGCTCTGGCGCGCACGTGCCAACGCCGCCGCCGGCTTGATGGCGGGCACGGTACCGATCACCGGAATCGACAGCGCTTCGCGCAGCGCCGTCAGCGCCAGAGTGCTGGCGGTATTGCAGGCGACCACCAACGCCCGTGCCCCGCTTGCCTCGACGGCCGCCACGCACACCTGAACGATGCGCGGTATCAACCAGTCATCCGGCTTGGTGCCATAGGGCAACGCGGCGTTGTCACAGACATAGGCCAGCGACAGCTGCGGCCACTGGCGGCGAATCTCGGCGGCGACGGACAACCCGCCGACGCCGGAATCGAAGACCAGCACCGGGGCAGAAGAACGGGAATCAGAGGCAGGCATGTCGCCTGGGCGGGCAGGACTCATCGGCAGATACCGCTGGCGACAATCATCATGGAGACGGGCGACTCGAACAGACGGGACAAGGGCGCGGAGTCTATCACGGCCGCAGACCCGGCTTCACAACCTCGAGCGGTGACAGATCGTTCTGCCCAGCATCATTCACGGCCGTGGTGTCGCGGACGGCTGTCGGTGACGTGGCGAGCACGTCGGGCATCATCATGTGGCCAATCCGGGCGAAGTGCTCACACAGCACCTCGATCAATGCCCGCAGGCGTGCCGGCTGCATGTCGCGCTCGGCATAGACCAGATGGATATCCACCGGCGCGCACCAGTAGTCGACAAGCAGCGGCACCAGACGGCCATTGGCGACGTCATTGGCCACCAGGAAATCCGGCTTGCAGGTAATGCCGATGCCCTGGGCAGCGGCCTCGACCAGCCCGCGCCCGCTGTCGCAGCTGAAGGTCGGCGACAGGCGGATCTTGCGTGGCCGCCCGTCGACCATGAAGCTCCACACCGGCCCCTCACGCTGCTGGGTGTAATTGAGGCAGCGGTGATGGGCCAGATCTTCCGGCACCTCGGGCGTGCCATTCTCGGCCAGGTAACCCGGGCTGGCATAGACTCCGACCTGGGCGCCCGCCAGCCGGCGCGCGATCAGGCTGGAATCAGACAGCGCACCGGCGCGAATCACCAGATCATAATCCTCGGCCATGAGATCGACGTGGCGATCCTCCAGGCGCAGGTCGAGCTCGACATAGGGGTAGGTCTGGCGGAAATGCGCCAGAGCCGGCATCAGACACTGGATACTGAAATCCATCGGCGCCGACATCTTCAAGCGCCCTCGAACCTCGCCCTGACGCTCGCCAAGACTGTCTTCCAGCGCCTGAAGATCATTGAGCACACGACAGGCCCCCGCCAGATAATGCTCACCCTCGGCGGTCAGCTGCAGACTGCGCGTGGTGCGCATCAGCAGGCGAACGCCCAGCTCGGCTTCCAGGCGCGAGATCTGCTTGCTGACCATGCCGTTGGATAGCCCCAGCTGACGAGCACCGCCCGCGAAACTGCCCTCCTCTACCACGGCGCGAAACACCTGCATGGCAGTGAGTCTATCCATCGTGCGATCCCCTTTGCGATCAAGGAAAATGAGCCAGGAAAGTGAGTCAAGAAAGTGAACCTGAAAAGCGGGACGGCAAGATAACGACGAGTCCGCGCCCGGCGCGCCTATTTTACCTGCTTGGTGACGATGTAGGTGAAATAGCGATCGATGCCCAGCTCTGACACCAGCCAGTGATCGACCAGACGCTGATAGGCATCGATGCTGGCGGTCTCCAGTCGCAACAGGTAGTCCACCCCGCCGCCGACGGCGACGCACTCGATGACCTCATCCGCCTCTCGCATGGCACGCTCGAAGCGCTGGAAACTGCCGGCATCATGATGCTTGAGGTGGATCTCGACCCACACCGGCGTGCGCGGGGCAGCCCCCGGAGCAGCACCACCCTGCTGATCACTCAGTCGCTGCTGATTGATGATGGCGGCATAACCCTCGATGATACCCGCCTGCTCGAGGCGCTTGACGCGCTCCCAGCACGGGCTGACCGACAGGTTGATCTCCTCAGCCAGCCGCGACTTGGTGATGCGGCCATCGCGCTCGAGTATCGCCAGAATCTTGAGATCGAAGGCATCCAGCTTCGGCGCTGGCTGCGAGCGGGAGGGACTCGCGCTCATGAGGCCTCTCGCGCCAGGTCGTCCACGACTTCCGCGATCACCGCCAGGGTGTCGCCCAGACTCACCTGGGCCGGGAAGCGCCGCGCCACCAGCACGCCATCACGGGCGGCGCGATATTCCACCGCCGCCTGACCGGCGCGTCCCAGCGGATAGACCCGCGCCACGCACTGGCCCGCCGTGACCTGCTCGCCGAGTGCCACGCACAGCTCCAGCAGCCCTTCATGCTCACTCTGCACGTAACAGCTGGCATCCGGCATGTCGATCAACAGCGGCGCGTTCGCCTGACTGGCACGCTGGCGCTCGATGTCCTGCTCCAGATCCGCGCGACTGCGCGCGCGCAGTACACCACTGAAGGCGAGGAAGTTGTCGACGCCACGGTCGGCGATCGCCTGACGCTCCGGCGTGGTGGAACCGCCACCGCCCAGCTCCGTGGTAACGAAGACCTTGCCCTGGCGTTCCACCGCCGTGTCGTAGAGTGCCTCGGCGTCCAGCTCGAACATCATCATCGCCGAGGGCGCCCCGAAGGCCAGCGCCCCGGCCAGGCTCTCGGCTTCCTGCAGGCGACACTGCTCGACGCCCAGCGACTCCTCGAGATAGTCGAGACGGTGCGCGGCCGCGAACGGCAGGATATCCAGGGTGCGGCCGCCGGAATGCAGGTCCAGCGCATAGTCGCACTGCGGTACCAGCACCCGGGTGAAGTAGTCGGCGATCTGCTCGGTCGGGCCGCCGGTGGGGCTGCCGGGGAAGCTGCGGTTGAGGTTGCCGCCATCGAGAGGCGAACAACGCCGCCCGGCCTTGGCCGCCAGCGCATTCATGGTCGGCACGATGATGACACGGCCCTTGACGTCCTCGGCAGTCAGACGCGCTGCCAGCTTGTAGAGCGCGGTGATGCCTTCGTACTCGTCGCCATGATTGCCGCCGGTCAGCAATACCGTCGGCCCCTCACCATTGGCGATCACGCTGATCGGGGTCATCACCGCGCCCCACGCCGACTCGTCAGTCGAGATCGGCAGCTTGAAGAAACCGTGCTGAACGCCATCGGCGAACAGATCGATGGTCAGACTGACGGGGGACTCTCGCATGACACCACTCCTTGTTATGACGGGCTGCTGACACTTGTCGGCAGGCTATTTGACGAACAGCTGGCGCGGCACATCACACAGCGGCTCGGCACCGTTTTCCGTGATCAGGATCGACTCGGTGATCTCGAGCCCCCAGTCATCCATCCACATGCCGGGCATGAAGTGGAAGGTCATGCCCGGTTCCAGCACGGTCTCGTCACTGGGGCGCAGACTCATGGTGCGCTCGCCCCAGTCCGGCGGATAGCTGATGCCGATGGGATAGCCGCAGCGCGCGCCGCCACGGTCGAAGCCGTACTTGTCCATCGCTGCGCCCAGCGCCAGCGCGATGTCACAGCAGCGATTGCCGGGTTTGGCGATGGCCAGTCCACTCTCGATGCCTTCCAGCAGGGCAGACTCACCGCGCACGAAATCGCGCGGCGGGCGGCCGAGAAACACGGTACGCGACAGCGGCGCGTGATAGCGCTTGTAGCAGCCGGCCAACTCGAAGAAGGTGCCCTCGCCCTGGCGAAATGGCGTGTCATCCCAGGTCAGGTGCGGCGCGGCGGCATCACTGCCGGTGGGCAGCAGCGGCACGATGGCCGGATAGTCGCCACCGAGAATCTCACCCTCGGGGCCGATCACACCCTCGACGCCGACCCGGTAGATCTCCGCGACCAGCGCACTCTTGGGCAGGCCCGGCTCGATCATCTCCAGAATGCGCGAATGCATGCGCTCGACGATGCGTCCGGCCACGCGCATGTAGGCGATTTCCTGCTCGGACTTGATCGCGCGACACCAGTTGACCAGCGAGTTGGCATCCACCAGCCGCGCGTGGGGCAGCTCCTTGACCAGCGACAGATGCGCCCGCGCCGAATAGTAATAGTTGTCGAGCTCGACCCCGACGACCCCATCGTGCCAGCCACGCTGCGGCAGGATGGACTGGGCGAGAAACTCCATCGGATGCATGTCCGGATTCTGCACGTAGTAATCCGGATACCACAGGATGTTGTCCTCCCCCATCCAGCAGGTACGCAGCGCGCCGTTGCCGTCCTGACGGCGCCCGTACCAGACCGGCTCGCCGGAAAGCCCCAGCAACACGCACTGGTGCACATAGAAGGACCACCCGTCATAACCGGTTAGCCACGCCATGTTGGAGGGGTCGGAAATCACCATCACATCGATGCCGGCGCGCGCCATGGCCTCACGCACCCGCTGGATACGCGCGCGATACTCGCCGATGGTGAAGGCCTGACGGCCAGCGGACAGCGCGCGTGGCGTCCAGTCACTCTCGGTGGCCAGTGCCTCGCTGCTGGGCAAGGTGGCCAGGCCAGCGAAGGCTGGCTGGGGCGCACCAGTATGGGGCGGGAATTGACTCATGCAGCGCTCCTTTTCGATCAGGCCTTGAGGCAAGCAGCACGTTGGGGCGGAGCCAGTGGCCATACGCAGGGCCAGGCAGCGGGTGACCGACCTGCCAGCCGCACCGGGCTGACACTGCCTGCCTGCGCCGCGAGCGAACGATGCGCCCTGCGGGTCGGCAGGGTCGGCGTACATGCGTACATCCGAATTCCCCTCTGGATTCGAGTCTGTCACTCTGCCAACCACGGGTCAAAGGACGACTCTGGCACTGTCGCCCTTCGCTTGAGCCCTTGCAAGGCCTGCGCCATTGCCGCCCACGAGCAGGCCATGCCCGCAAGGCAATGGCGCATGGTGAGGCGACAACTCCAGGCCCTTTGCACAGAGCCACGAACAGAGCCTACGAACAGGCCGGGACAGCTCAAAATCCCGACCCGCCACCCAGCGTCCCTGAAGAGGAGAACAGCATGCGAATACTGGTACATCATGAACGCGCCGAACGTTGGTGCGATGCTCTGCGTCAGCGCTTGTGCGATACCGCCAGCGCCAAGGGGTCGCGGCAAGGCGAGCTGTCGGAACCGTCATCAAAACAAACGCCGCTGGAAATCGTTGCCGATGACGGCGAGATGCTGGGCGATGTGCTGGTGGTATGGGCGCCGCCCGCGGCGCTGTTCGAGCGCCACCGCGATCACGACGTCAAGGCGATCCTCAATCTGGGCGCGGGCGTCGACAGCCTGCTCGCCAACCCGGCATTGCCTGACGATGTGCCGGTGCTCAAGCTGAGCGATGCCGGCATGGCCAGCCACATGCTGGATTACGTACGCTACGGCCTGCTGCACTTTCGGCGTGACTTCGACCGCTACGCCAGACAGCAGGCGGACACCCAGTGGGCCCCGCACCGCGTGGTGCGCGCCCACCAGTACCCGGTGGCGGTACTCGGGCTCGGCGCCATCGGCAGCCAGATCGCCGAATCACTGGCGGCAGACGGCTATCCGGTACATGGCTTCAGCCGCAGCGCCCACACGTTGCAGGGCGTGACCTGCCACCATGAGACCGGCGCAGGCGGCCGCTCGCTCAAGCAAGTGCTGGGTGACGAGTCGCTCGGCCTCAAGGCGGTGATCAACCTGTTGCCCAATACGCCGGCGACGAGAGACGTGTTGAACGCCGAGGTCTTCCAGGCCTTGCCCGACGACGCCGTGCTGATCAATCCGGGGCGTGGCAGCAGCGTGGTCGAGGAGGATCTGGTCGCGGCGCTCGAGGAAGGCAAGCTCAGGGGCGCCCTGCTCGATGTCTTCCAGCACGAGCCACTGGCCGAGGACAGCCCGCTGTGGCACCAGCCGCGCGTGATCATCACGCCGCATGCCGCCGCGCCGACCCCGGTGGCCGAGGCCGCCGATCAGCTGGCCGACAACATTCGCCGCATTCAGCAGGGTGAAGTGCTGACCGGCATCAGCCGCGAGCACGGTTATTGAGCGCGCTGGCGCGCGGTGCTCAACCGGCGATCAGACGTCACCGCCTGACAGCCATTACAGCGGCAGCGCGGTGGTCGTCTTGATGCGCTCCATCGCGAAGCGGGCCGACACGTCGCTCAGCTCGTCGATGGTGTTGACCAGCCGCTTGTAGACGCGGTCGTAGGCGTTCATGTCCTCGACCTGCACCTTGAGGAGATAGTCGTAGTCACCGGCCATGCGATAGAACTCGGTGACTTCCTCGATCTCCTCGACGATGGCCACGAAACGCTCGAACCAGGCCCGCGAGTGATCGCGGGTCTTGAGCTGCACGAAGGCCGTCAGCCCCATGCCGATCAGCTCGGCATTCAGCAATGCCACCCGTGCGGTGATCACGCCACACTCTTCCAGGCGCTTGAGGCGCTTCCAGCAGGGAGACGTGGTCAGATGCACGGCTTCCGCCAGCGCCGCCAACGACAGGCTGGCATCGCGCTGCAGCAGCCGCAGCAGGGCGCGGTCCGTGGCATCGAGCACTATTTTCTCCATTACCCTCACCTCGCAATGAATTCTTGCCATGAAACATGGCTCACACCATGACAACTGGCAAGTTTTGCTTGGCGGCTGGTCGTACCATGAAAGCTCCTTCCTGCGACCGGAAATGCCGCCATGCCGACCACTGCCTCGCCCTCGACTGCGCATTTCAGCACGCCCGCAGCACAGCACGCCCCGCACGCGACTCAGCGCGAGTCATGGCGCCAACGCAGCCTCGCCAGGCTTGCGACTTTGAAAGCCGCCACCCCAGTGACCCCGCTGCTGGAACTCAGCCTGCGCGGACTGGGCGAAGCGCGCATCCTGATCAAGGACGAGCGGGCGCATGCCAGCGGCTCGCTCAAGCATCGCCTGGCGATGTCGCTGTTCGAGCAGGCCCTGCTAAAGGATTGGCTGACGCCCGGCGGCCCGGTGATCGAAGCCTCCTCTGGCTCCACCGCGGTCTCTGAAGCGTGGCTGGCACGCCGGCTGGGGCTGGAATTCATTGCCGTGGTGCCCAGGGGCACCGCCTTTTACAAGCAGCAAGCGATTCGTGGCGAGGGCGGGCGCGTGGTGGAAATCGAAGACTCCGCTCAGCTCTGTCAGCATGCGCAGGCGCTTGCCGATGACAGCGGCGGTCACTTCATCAATCAATTCCGCCATGCCGCCACGGCCGGCGACTGGCGCAGCGACGGGGCAAGCGGCGGGGCAAGCGACACCAGCCTGCCCGGGGAGTGCCTGGCACAGATCGCCGCACGTGAGCTGCCCGAGCTGCAGGCGGTATTTCTCGGCGCCGGCACCGGCGGCAGTGCCGCCAGCTTCGCGCGCCATCTGCGCCACAAGCGCCATCTGCATCAGGCAGGGCATCGTGCCCGCGTGATCGGCGTGGACCCCGAGCATTCCGTCTATCACGCCTGCTGGCAGCACCATCATGCCCACGGCACCCGTACGACCGCCCTGCCCACCCCGCAGGCGGCCAACCCCATCGAAGGCATCGGGCGGCCCTGCGTGCTGGAGGCATTCGACCCCGCCCATTTCGATGACTACCGACGCATCGCGGATGCGCGCAGTCAGGCGGCCGCGCTGTGGCTGGCCGAGCATGCCGGGCTTGAGGTCGGCCCCTCCACCGGTACCGCCTTCGCGGGGCTGCTCGAGAGTCTGGCGCTCAGGCGCGCACGCGGTGAGTCACTGGCCGGCAGCTGGTTGCTGCTGGCCTGTGATCACGCCGAGCGCTATGCCACCACGCTGGGCGACCCCGCATGGCGAGCCGCACAGCAATCGCGACTCGCCCCACAGCGGGCCTGGATCGAGGCGTTTGGCGACTGAAACGACGCCTGTTTTACGCCCCCGCCGGAAACGACGACACCCCGCCGAGTGGCAGGGTGTCGTAAGGCAGATCCGATGTGATGGCGTGGCTAGCGGGGGTGCATCACACCAGCAGCGCCTGGAACTGACGCAGCCATTCCGGATGCGCCGGCCAGGCCGGTGCGGTCACCAGCTTGCCGGAGGTCACGGCGTCGGTCACTTCCAGCGACACGAACTCACCGCCCGCCAGCTTCACCTCAGGCGCACAGGCCGGATAGGCGCTGACGCGATGGCCTTCCAGCGACATTGCGGCCGCCAGCAGCTGCGGACCATGACAGACGGCGGCGATGGGCTTGTCGGCCTCGACGAAGTGACGCACCATCGCCAGCACACGCTCATCCAGTCGCAGATATTCGGGGGCGCGGCCACCTGGGATCAGCAGCGCGTCGTAACTCTCGACGGCGATCTCGGCGAAGCTGGCGTTGAGCGCGAAGTTGTGGCCCGGCTTCTCGGTGTAGGTCTGATCACCCTCGAAGTCATGGATGGCGGTCTTGACGATATCGCCTTCCGTCTTGTCCGGGCAGACGACATCCACGCGATGCCCCATCGCCTGCAGCGCCTGGAACGGCACCATCAGCTCATAATCTTCTACAAAATCCCCGGCAATGATGACAATGCTGGCCATGATGATCTCCTGATTGGACCCAACGTATAGGTACGCGCCGCGCGCGGCGGAAGGACAAGGCAGTTACAGAGTACCTATCCATTGCACATGAGCAAGCGCTGAAATATCGTCGTGGCCGCCTGACGGGCGTTGGCTTGATTGTGGATCGCCTCAACATCATTACATCATCACGTGCAGTCGCCCTGCCCCGTCGCTGCCTGACCGCTCGACACCCCCATTCACAGGCCACGGCTCCAGTGCCGGTCTCGGGAGTCACCATGACCCTGCTATCTTCCGCCTTGTCTCTCTTCTCTCAAGCCCCCATGCGTCGCGGCGCTTGCACCGCCACACGCGTTTATCGGCCTTCGGCATGGCAGCGCCTGTGCCGCGCAGGCCTGGGGGCGCTCCTGCTGTTGGCGGGCAGTGCCCAGGCGTCCAGCGATGAGGCCGCTGTCAGCACTGACGCGCCCCTGGCGCCAGTCGCCAGCATCGCGCCGGTGCCCTTCACCGCCCACTACACCTTGGTGCTGAATGGCTGGCCGGACGTGCCCATCACCCAGCGCGTCAGCCAGAGTGGCGAGCTGTACATCGCCAGCATGGAGGCCTCCATCAAAGTCGCCAGTGGCTATGAGCAGGGCCGCTTCACGCTCGCGGAGGGTCGCCTGCTGCCCGAGGGCTATCGCTCCGGCTATCGACTGGCCGGCATCGGCAAGGACTACAACCGGGAAGCGCCGGAGGCAGGCGACACCCGTCTGCCTGACCGTCAGAGCCTGCTGGTGTTGCTGAGCCAGCAGGTCGACAGCCAATGGAGCGAGCAGGCCTGTCTGGCCGCGACGCCCTGCTCACTGGATTATCTCGACCACAAGGGCCGCCAGCGCACCTTGATGTACGAGATCCAGGGCCAGGAAACGCGCCAGGCGGCACAGCGTACCTTCCGCACCTTGCGCATCGAGGCGTGGCGCAAGCATCGCGAGCACAAGCACTACCGTATCTGGCTGGCGCCGCGCTGGCCGGGCCTGATGGTCGGCCTCGATTACCTCGACTACGAGGACGTCATGGACAAGGATGGCAACCGCAACGGCGAGGTGCCGCCGCGCTCGGCCCATCTGACCCTGAACCAGCTGAGCAGTGCCCGTCAGTGATGACAGCTCCCGCCTCTAGCGCGGCTGATCATAAGCCCCGCTGATACGCCATCAGCAAGTCTCTCGCGCAATGGTGATGGCGGGGTTATCCAGACTCCACGCCAACCGATATAGTAAGGCCCTTCGGCGGTATTCACCGCCAATCAATCACTTGCGCCGCCCCTGTTGTCCGGGTGGCAACGCCAAGGAAGGGTCATGCTGTCGGGTCTCATCTTCATTCTGCTGCCGCTGATACTCGGCTATCTGGTACGTCTCACCGATCCTGGCCGCCTGGCGGTGGTCAATCGGCTGGTCAATGCCTCCATCTATCTCATCCTGTTCCTGATGGGCATGGGACTGGCGGCGCTGGAGCAGTTGAGTGTCGGCATGGCCGCCATGAGCGGTCAGGCGCTGACGCTGTTCGCCATCATCACGCCGCTGAATCTGCTGGCGCTGTGGTGGCTGTCGCGCCGCAGCCCGCTGCGCGCCAATCCCGCCCAGGCGGTGGATGGCGCACCGATGACCCGCTGGCAGGCGCTGTCCGGCTCGCTGACCCTTGCCGCTGTGGTCGCGCTTGGCGTCGGCGCCGGCGTGCTGCTCAAGACCTTCGGCACCCAGCTTGATACCGACACCCTCGCCGAATGGGCGCTCTATGTGCTGCTGGCGCTGATCGGCTGCCAGCTCAGAAGCTCCGGCATGAGCCTGCGCCAGATCCTGCTCAATCGACACGGCCTGATCATCGCGCTGACGGTGATGGCCAGTTCACTGCTCGGCGGGCTGCTGGCGGCACCTCTGCTGGCGCTGGAGTGGAATCAGGGCATGGCGATCTCGGCCGGCTTCGGCTGGTACTCGCTGTCGGGGATCCTGGTCGGCGATCAGCTCGGGCCGATTCTCGGCGGCGCCGCCTTCTTCAATGATCTGGCGCGCGAGCTGCTGGCCTTCGTGTTGATCCCCCTGACCATCCAGCGCTACACGCCGCTGGCCATCGGCATCGGCGGGGCCACCTCGATGGACTTCACGCTACCGGTGATCCAGCAGACCGGCGGCGTGGCCTGCGTCCCGGTCGCCGTGGTCTCGGGCTTCCTGCTGTCGCTGGCAGCGCCGCCGATGATCCTATTCCTGCTCTCGCTGAGTCACGTCTGATCCGCTGGGCAAGGCTTGCTCCCGGGCTGCCTTAACAGGGACACTCTTGTCCTCCTTCGCAGCCGCTTGAATGTCCATGCCCTCTCAGCCTCACAAAGCTTCCCGCCTCAAGCGCGTCACCCTGGCCGATATCGCCGCCCGACTGGGCGTCACCAAGGTCACGGTGTCGCGCGCGCTCAATCAGCCCGAGAAGGTGTCCGCCGCGATGCGCGAGCGGGTAACCGAATGCGCCCGCGAGCTGGGCTACATGCCCAATCGTCAGGCCGGCAGCCTCGCCAGCGGTCACTCGCGGCTGATCGCGCTGCTGATTCCGTCGCTCTCCAACGCCGTGTTCTCGGAGCTGCATCGCGGCCTGGAAGCCCCGCTGGCCGCCGCAGGCTATCAGCTGCTGATCGGCCATACCGGCTATTCGATGCAGGAAGAGGAGCGCCTGATCGAGACCTGGCTCTCCTTCGGCATCGACGGGCTGGTGCTGTGCGGCAGTCGCCATAGCCCTCGTACCCGCGAGATGATCGCGCGTTCGGGCTGTGCGGTGGTGGAGTGCATGGAGAAGCGCGAGACGCCGCTCGACATGGCGGTGGGACTGGACCAGCACGCCGCTGGCCGCGCGATGACCGAGGCCATGATCGCGCTGGGCCATCGCCATATCGGTTTTCTCGGTGCGCGCATGGACCGCCGCGTCGAACAGCGCCTGGGCGGCTGGCGCGCGGCGATGGAGGCCGCCGGCCTGTCGCAGCAGGCGCTGTTGACCACCGATGCGCCCTCCAGCGTGCGCATGGGCGGCGAGCTGCTCGACGAGATGCTGACCCGCTGGCCCGAGACCCAGGCCGTGTTCTGCTGCAATGACGACCTGGCGGCCGGCGGACTGTTCGAGTGTCAGCGCCGCGGTCTGTCGGTGCCCGACCAGCTGGCGCTGGCCGGCTTCAACGGCCTGGAGATGACCCGCGGCACCTGGCCGCCGCTGGCCAGCGTGGTCACGCCACGCCGCGAGATCGGCGAGCGCGCCGCCGCCCTGCTGCTGGCGCGCTTGAGCGGTGATCTCGACGCCACGCCCCACGGCCTGTGGGAAGACCTGGGCTTCAGTCTGCAGACAGGCGGTAGTCTGGCACCGTGATACTTTGTCCACGTAATATGTGGCGGCAGCCTGGCTCCGTGAGATGTCTGGCGACTGACTAGCGCTCCGGTGCGTCGAGGACCTGCTGACAGACACTCTCGACCAGCGCCTGCGGTGTGGCGCTGATGTCGAGGGTGTGGATGCGTCCTTCATCGTCGCCGGGCACCTCGAGCGTCGCCAGCTGATTGTCGAGCATGTCAGCGCCCTTGAAGAAATGATCGGTCCGCGCCTCGAGCCGCTCCAGCAGCAGCTCGCGCGTGCCTTCGAGGAACACGAAGCCCAGCGCAGCGTCCCCGCCACGCAGTTGATCCCGATAGCGGCGCTTCAAGGACGAGCAGGCCAGTACCAGACTGCGCCCGTCGCGACGCGCCGCCTCGATCAGCTCGGCGAGACGGGCCAGCCAGCCGTGGCGATCGTCGTCATCCAGCGGGATGCCGCGCGCCATCTTGGCCACGTTGGCCTCACCGTGATAATCGTCGCCATCGATGAACTGCGCGCCCAGGCACGCCGCCAGCTGCTGCCCGACGTGTGACTTGCCACAGCCCGACACCCCCATGACCACCAGACGCACGCCACCCTGAGCGGCCAGAGCCTCTGACCTGGTCGGCATCGACGCGACCGCTGATGCTCCTTCTGCCTGCTGCTGCATGAAAACCCTCTCCCCCTGAATGAAAACGATGGCCCACCAGCGTACCCGATGTTGCCGATCAATCCCTTGTCCGGCGCCTCGGGACGGCTGTCGCGCACTGAGCGACTGCCAATTGACGGCCAGTCAGCTGCCAGACGCGACAGACTTTTGTCCCTCATGCACCTTTCGGATCATTGCGTAAGCGTTAATGTTACCGGTAACTTTCATCCTGCACGACCCACGACGCCTCACACAATACGCCTTTGGGCAATGGCCGATGATCACGCCGTTGCCAGCCGCAAGAGTTCGCCATCATGTCCCCAGATAGCACCCTCGTCCTTGCCGCCCTCGGCGGCATTCTGCTGCTGCTTTACCTCGTCATGCGCCTGCGCCTGCATGCCTTCGTTGCCCTGCTGGTGGTGAGCCTGGGGGTCGGACTGGCCACCGGCATGCAGCCCGACGCCATCATCGACTCCGTCACCAACGGCATGGGCAACACCCTGGGCTTCGTTGCCACCGTGGTCGGTCTCGGCGCGATGTTCGGCAAGATGCTGGAAGTGTCCGGCGGTGTCGATCGCATGGCCAACACCCTGCTGGGGCGCTTCGGCACCTCACGCTCGCAATGGGCGCTGGCGCTGACCGGCTTTCTGGTCGCGATTCCGGTGTTCCTGGATGTCGCCTTCATCATCCTGGTGCCGCTGGTCTATGCGCTGGCACGCCGCAGCGGCCGTTCGCTGCTCTATTACGGCATCCCGCTGCTCGCCGGCCTTGCCGTGACCCACTCCTTCATTCCGCCGACGCCGGGGCCGATCGCGGTCGCCAAGCTGATCGGTGCCGATCTCGGCTACGTCATCCTGTTCGGGGCGCTGTGCGGCCTGCCGGCGATGATCGTCGCGGGGCCTATCTTCGGTCGCTTCATCGCGGCGCGCATCGACGCCAGGATCCCGGATTACATGGAAAATACCGGCAGCGTGATGAGCGATGAAGAGGTCAATCAGCGCGCTCCGGGCTTCGGTCTGATCCTGTCCATCGTGCTGCTGCCGCTGGCGCTGATCGTGCTCAACACCGTCTCGGGCTTCCTGTTCGGTGACGACAGCCCGCTGGTCGGCTGGCTGGGCTTCCTCGGCCACCCGTTCGTGGCGCTGAGTCTGGCCACCCTGATGGCCTTCACCCTGCTGGGCACACGCCGTGGCATGACACGCGAACAGGTGATGGAAGTCGCCACCAAGGCACTCGAACCCGCCGGCATCATCATCCTGGTCACCGGCGCGGGCGGCGTCTTCAAGCAGATGCTGATCGATTCCGGGGTCGGTGACGTGCTCGGCAACCTGATGGCCGACAGCAACCTGCCGCCTATCCTGCTTGCCTTCCTGATCGCCACCGCCGTGCGTGTCATCCAGGGCTCGGCCACCGTGGCGATGATCACCGCCGCCGGCCTCATGGCCCCGGTGATCGATACGCTGGCGCTGTCCGGCCCGGTGCTAGGGCTGGTGGTGATCGCCATCGCCAGTGGCGCCACCGTGCTCAGTCACGTCAATGACTCCGGCTTCTGGCTGGTCAGCCGCTACTTCGGCCTCACCGAGAAGGAAACACTGAAGAGCTGGACAGTGATGGAGACCCTGATCGGCGTGATCGGCGTCTGCATGGCGCTGCTGATCGGCCTGTTCATCTAGTTTATCCAGTTCAACTATTTCAACTACTGAATCTGGCCTGCCCGCGCGGTTCAGCCAGGCTGACAGGAGGGTTCATCCCGTCAGCAGGCGCCGCCCGCCAGGCGCACTCGTGAAAAGCTGCCACTTCGTGTGGCAGCTTTTTTTGTGGGGCGCCAATCACGCAATGGCAGATTGCGTCTGTTGCACGCTATTTCCCATTTTGGCATTGCGCCTGAATGGCATCATGCGATCATCCACCCATTCGTCTGCCTTTCATGGCCATGATCCACCGCCCGCTCTGACCGACGCCAAAGCGACTGGCCAGAAGACGGCTGCGCATCAGGCCAGTCACTTTTCGTTCGGAGTCCGCATGGACCATAGCCCTGAGACGCCAGCGTCGTCTTCCGCGTCGCCCGCCCCTGCCGGCCACCCCGCACCCTCCTCGCGGCGCCTGATCTGGATGCGCCTGCTGGCGCTGATCATTCTCGCCCTGGCGATCGCGCTGGCCGCCTGGTGGATGAATCATCGCCCCGGGGCGCCGAAGCGTGCCCCCAGCGAGGCGCCTGCGCCCACGGTCGAGGTAGTGACGGTCAGCCATGCCGCCAACGCCCCGACGCTTGAGGGCTTCGGCCGCGTGATCGCCGATCGTCAGACCACGGTCTCCACGCGCGTCAGCGGTCAGCTGGCGCCTTTCCCCGAAGGCATCGAGGCCGGCCGCGAAGTCCGCGAGAACCAGCTGCTGGCCAGTCTCGATCAACTGGATTATCAGCTGGCACTGCGTCAGGCCGAGGCGGATCTCGCCACGGCAGAGGCCAGCCTCGCCTCTGAAAAGGGCGAGCAGATCCGCGCCGCCTCGGAATACAAGACCTTCGGTCGCAATCTGCCGGCGGCCCAGAAAGCGCTGGTCCTGCGCGAACCTCAGCTCAAGTCGGCCCAGGCCGCCGTGGAAAGCGCCCGCGCCAGCCGCGATCAGGCCAAGCTCAATCTGGCCCGCACCGAGATTCGCGCCCCCTACGACGGCCTGATCAGCGAGCGTCTGGTCGGCGAAGGCAGTGATCTCAATGCCTTCACCGACCTGTTGACGCTGGTGGCCACCGACCGCTTCTGGGTGCGCCTCAATCTGCCGCAGGCCGACATGGAGTGGCTCTCGACCCACGCCCGTGATGGCCAGGGCACGCCGGTTCTGCTCTCGAGCAAGGCCTGGCCGGATGGCCAGCATCGCCGTGGCGAAGTGTGGAGCGTGCTGCCGTCGCTGGAAGACAACGGCCTGCTGACCCAGGTGATGGTGGCGGTGGAAGACCCGCTGGCGCTCAATGTTTCCGAGGAGGCGCGCGCCAGCACCCCGGCACTGCGCATCGGCGATGTGGTCGAGGCGACCCTGACGCCCCAGCGCACCGCCTCGCTGATCGAACTGCCGATCAGTGCGCTGCGCAGCGGCCAGCAGGTCTGGGTGCTGACGGAGGACGATCATCTCGAGAAGCGCTCGGTAGGCGTGCGCCATCTGGGCAATGACACCCTGTTGGTCGCCGACGGTCTGGTGGACGGCGAGCGCGTCATCACCAGCTCCCTGAGCAGCGTCGAAGCCGGCATGGCACTGCGCGCGCGTGGCGATGCGCCGACGCCGACCGCCAAGACAACTGATGCCGAGGCGGCTGACGACAAGACGACGGCTGGCGACAAGAGCACCGCGACAGTTGAGAAGGACACGGCGGTTGTCGACAAGAGCACCGCCGCTGGCGACAAGAACACCACGGTTGCCGACAAGAGCGCCACGACCACCGGAAGTGACTCATGACGGCACAGTCGCGCCTAAAGGGCCCCATCCGCTGGATGCACGATCACGGCGTCGCCGCCAACCTGCTGATGCTGTGTCTGATTCTCGGCGGCCTGCTGATGTCCAGTCAGATCAAGAAGGAGGTCTTCCCCTCCTTCGAGCTAGAGATCATCAACGTCAGCGTCAGCTACTCCGGTGCCACGCCGGATGAGGTCTCCGAGAGCCTGTTGCAGGCGATGGAGTCCGCGGTACAGGACGTGGAGGGCATCGAGGAGATCACCGCCACCGCCGAGGAAGGCCTTGGCTCGCTGTCCATCGAGCTGCAGGACGGCGTCGAGACCATGCGCGCCTATCAGGACATCCAGCAGGCCATCGACAGCATCACCACCCTGCCCGATGAATCCGACCCACCCGTCTACTCGCTGGCGGGCCGCTCGCGCAGCGTGATGGAACTCAAGCTGCATGGCCAGACCGATGACCAGACCCTGCGCAATGTCGCCGAGCGTCTGCGCCTGAGCCTGCTCGACAGCGACGACATCACCAAGGTGGAGCTGACCGGCATCCGTGACCGCGAGGTGCATGTCGCGCTGGAGGAAGGCGCGCTACGTCGCTATGGCCTGTCGCATCAGGATATCGCCGGTCTGATCGGCAATCAGGCGCTCAACCTGGCCGGGGGCAGCCTCGATACCCAGCAGGGCGAATATCTGGTGCGCTATGAGGCACGTCGCGACGGCGCCGCCGAGTTCGCGCAGCTGCCGGTGATCTCCAGCCAGGAAGGCAATGTCGTGCGCCTGGGCGATATCGCCACCGTCACCGACGGCTTCGCTGACAGTGACAAGGAAGTGCTCTACGACGGCGAACCGGCGATTGGTCTCGACATCTATCAGGTCGGCTCCCAGACACCCAACGAGCTGTCCGCCGCGACCATGGCGATGCTGCCGCAATTGACCGCCAGCCTGCCGCGCGGACTGACGCTGAGCGTGGAGGACGATGACTCGCTGGTCTATCAGGACCGTCTGGAGCTGCTGCTCAAGAATGCCTGGATGGGGCTGGTACTGGTGCTGGTGCTGCTGGGGCTGTTCCTCGAGGCGCGTCTCGCCTTCTGGGTCACGCTGGGCATCCCCACCGCCTTCCTCGGCGCGATGCTGTTCCTGCCGCTGGTAGGCGTGTCCATCAACATGATCTCGATGTTCGCCTTCATCATCGCGCTGGGCATCGTGGTCGATGACGCCATCATCGTCGGCGAGAACATCCACTCGCACCGCGAGCGCGGCGCCAGCATGCGCGAAGCCGCCATTCTCGGCGCGCGCGAGATCGCGGTGCCGCTGGCGTTCTCGATCCTGTCCAACATCGTGGCCTTCATCCCGCTGCTGTTCCTGCCCGGCTTCCTCGGGCTGGTATTCGGCATCATCCCGCTGGTGGTGATCAGCATCTTCGCGCTGAGCTGGATCGAGGCGATCTTCATCCTGCCCGCGCACCTGGGCCACACCAGCGAGAAGCCGATCCGCTGGCTGGCACCGCTGGACCGCGTGCGCCATGGCGTCCAGCACGGGCTCGAGCGCTTCACGCGTCGCCGCTTCCAGCCCTTCCTTGAAGGGTGTCTGAACTATCGTGGCCTGACCGCCATCTGCGGCCTGGCACTGCTGGTGCTGGCGATGGCCTGGATGGCCAGCGGCCGCCTCGGCTTCTCGCTGATGCCGCGTGTCGAGTCCAACCGTGCCGGCGTCACCGCCAACCTGCCGGTGGGCAGCCCGATCAGCCAGGACCGCGAAGTGCGCACCCTGCTGCTGGACGCGCTGGAGCGGGTCCGCGAGCGCGATGACGCCCCCGCGATCTACTCCACCAGCGCCGAGATCGAAGGCAACTCGCTGAGCATCATCGCCAATCTGGACACCACGGTGGAAGACAACTGGTCGCCCTCGCAGCTGATCACGGCCTGGCGTGAGGAAGCCGGCACCATCGCCAATACCGAGTCGCTGCTGTTCGAATCCGACATCGGCGGGCCGGGGCGCGGCGCGGGCCTCACCATCCGCCTCTCCTCGTCTGACAGCGGTGCGCTGATGGCCGCCGCCGAGTCGCTGGCGACGTCGCTTGAGGATTACAGCTCGCTGTCCGACATCGACAGCGGCCTGGATGACGGCAAGCGCGAGCTCTATCTGCAGCTCAATGCCTACGGTCGCTCGCTGGGACTGGATGGCGCCACCCTGGCCAACCAGCTGCGTGGGCCGCTGTCCGGCGCGACCGCCCTCAAGCAGCAGCAGGGCCGCAACGAGGTCGAGGTCAAGGTGCTGCTGCCCGAAGACCAGCGCGCGAGCCTCGCCCAGCTGGAGAACTTCGGCGTGCAGACCGGCAACGGCGTCAGCGTGCCCCTGGGGCTGGTGGCCGACATCGAGCAGGGACGCGCCGCGTCCAGCATCCTGCGCATCGACGGGCGCCGCGTGATCGAGGTCACCGCCAACGTCACCCCGTCCGACGCGGTCAGTCAGGTGATCACCAGCCTGGAAAGCGACGTCTACCCTCAGCTGAAGAGCCAGTATCCGAGCCTGAGCATCGGCTATGGCGGGCGTCAGGAAGAGACCGCCGACAACCTGGGGTCACTGCAGGTGTCGTTGCTGCTGACACTGGCGGCACTCTATCTGCTGCTGGCGTTGCCGTTCAGAAGCTACCTGCAGCCGCTGCTGGTGATGACGGCGATCCCCTTCGGCCTGATCGGCGCGGTCATCGGCCATCAGCTGATGGGCTATGGCCTGTCGGTGATCAGTCTGATGGGCATGCTGGCGCTGTCGGGCATCGTCATCAACGACGCCCTGGTGCTGATCGACTACGCCAACCGCCAGCGTCTGGCCGGCGCCACCGCGCGTGAGGCGATCATCATGGCGGCCACGCGACGTCTGCGTCCCATCCTGCTGACGACGCTGACCACCTTCTTCGGCCTGGCGCCGATGATCTTCGAGACCTCGCGCCAGGCGCGCTTCATGATCCCGATGGCGGTCTCCATCGGCTTCGGCATCCTGTTCGCGACGGTGATCCTGCTGATCCTGGTGCCCTCGCTCTACCTGTTGCTGGAAGACCTGCAGCACAACCTGCGCCGCCTGCTGGGGCTGCCGCCCCGCAACCCGCGTCATGAGGAGCAGCCATCATGATGCCCGCCGTCACCGCCTGGCGCTCACGGCTGTCCGTGCGGCTGTTCGTGATCCTGCTGCTGACCAATGTCGTGATCGGCGGCAGCATCTACATGTTCATCTCCCACAGCATGGACAGAGGGTTCGCGGAGTATCTGGAGCAGACCCAGCAGGAGCGCATCGAGCTGATCTCGTCCGACCTGGTCAGCGCCTACGCCGCGGAAGGCAACTGGGACTGGATGAAGAGCCGGCGCAACTGGGGGCGCATCGTGCATTCCCAGGCGCCGCCGGACAGGTTCGAGATGCCGCCGGGCGCCAACATAAATCGCCCCCAGGACTACATGCTGCGCGATACCCGCGGCCAGCGCCTCAATGGGCCGCCGCGCCCCATCCCCGGCATGCAGTTCAAGGACCTGATACTGGACGGCGAGAAGATCGGCGAGCTGGGCTACCTGCCGGTGAGTGAATTCCTGCGCCGCGGCAAGGACCAGTATCTGGAGCGTCAATCGCGCAATCTGGCGACCATCATCCTGTCCTCCACCTTCGCCTCGCTGCTGGCGGCGGCCGGCATCGCCTGGTGGCTGGGCCATCGGGTGCGTGACCTCGCCAGTGGCGCCAGCCGTCTGTCGAGTGGCGACTATGCCACCCGCCTGCCGGTGCGTGGGCGAGATGAGCTGTCGCGGCTGGCCGGCGACTTCAATGCGCTGGCGCAGACGCTGGAGACCAACCGCGATTCGCGCCAGCGCTGGGTGAGTGATATCTCCCATGAGCTGCGCACGCCGCTGGCGGTGCTCAAGGGCGAGATCGAGGCCATGCAGGACGGTATCCGCCCGATGAGCCAGGACAGCCTCGGCTCGCTGGAGCAGGAGGTGGATGCCCTCAACCGCCTGGTGTCGGATCTGCGCCTGCTGGCCCAGAGCGATGCCGGCACCCTGGAAGCCTGGCGCGAGCCGCTGGAGCTGGATGCCCAGCTCAGCGATAGCCTGGACGACCTGCGCGGCTGGCTGGAAGACAGCGGCCTCCAGCTGGAGACCGACATCCAGTTGCCACTGCGCGTGCAGGGCGACATGCAGCGCCTGCATCAGCTGTGGAGCAACCTGGCCAGCAATACCCGCGCCTACACCGACTCGCCCGGCAAGTTGAAGGTCAGCCTGCTGCGCGAGGCCGCCGCACCCGGGGATGGCGCCGGCCACCCCGGCTGGGCGGTCGTGCGCTGGGAAGACTCGAGCCCCGGCGTGCCAGAGGCCGAGCTTGCCCACCTCACCGAGCGCCTCTACCGGGTCGAGAACTCGCGCAATCGCTCCAGCGGGGGGTCAGGTCTGGGCCTGTCGATCGCCAGCGCGCTGGTCAGTGCGCATGATGGCCAGCTGGTACCGGGCCAGTCATCGCTGGGCGGACTGCGATGGGACATTCGCCTGCCGCTGTTGTCTACTTGAAACAGTCATTTTCATCTGCAAGGACTCTTGACCATGAGCGACGTTCACGCCGACACCACTGACGCCCGGGCCGAGACCCAGAAACCGCTGATTCTGGTGGTGGAAGACGAGCCCAAGATCGCAAGCCTGCTGTGCGATTATCTGGACGGCAGCGGGTATCGCACCCGGCATGTCGACGACGGCAACGCCGTCATCGCGGCGGTCAATGACGAGACACCCGCCCTGGTATTGCTGGACCTCATGCTGCCGGGCACCGACGGCCTGACCCTGTGCCGTCAACTGCGGGCCGAGGACAACCTGCTGCCCATCGTGATGCTGACCGCGCGGGTCGAGGAAGTGGACCGCCTGCTGGGGCTGGAGCTGGGCGCCGATGACTACATCTGCAAACCCTTCAGCCCGCGTGAGGTGGTGGCGCGCATCAAGGCCGTGCTGCGTCGCAGCCAGGCGCTTGATCAGACCCTCTCGCAGACCTCCGACAAGGGCCAGCTGGTGCTCAATGAGGAAGGTTGGCAGGCACTGGCCGATGGCAGCGACCTGGGCCTGACCGCGGTCGAGTTCCAGCTGCTCAAGGTGATGATGCAGTCGCCGGGGCGCATCTTCTCCCGCGATCAGCTGATGGACCACATGTACCGCGACCACCGCATCGTCTCCGAGCGCACGGTGGATTCCCACGTCAAGAAGCTGCGCCGCAAGATCGCCAATGTCTGGCCGGAGCGCGACGTGATTCGCTCCATCTATGGGGTCGGCTACAAGTTCGAGCCTGACGTGCTGGACTGATATCTCGCCTCGCGCAGGCCCTGAAACCTTTCAGAAACATGACAACCGCCGTCTGTGACCACAGACGGCGGTTGCGTTTTTGTTGCACCCACGGTGCGAACTTGCTGTCCAACTGCGACGGATACTGTCATCACTGCCTAAGCGAGAGCCATTTACTGCTGCTCAAGCGCGGGTCTACGCCACAAGTGAGGTATTCGTCATGTCCCACAGTCCTGCCCGTCGTGCTCTCTCCCGCACTCGCCTGATCGGTGCCGGCGTACTGAGCGTCATGCTGATGGCATCACCGCTGAGCGTGACCAGTGCCAGCGCCGCCGATGTCTCGCTGAACGTGCTGCTGGATGGCATCAGCCTGAACGTCAGCCAGCGTGCCACCCTCGACAAGCAATATCGCCACTATCGCCAGCAACGTCAGGCCGCAGAGAGCCATCACGACGCCAAGGCGCTTGCCAAGGCGCGCAAGGCCTACCTGGCCGATGTCGATCGCGTCCTGAACCGTCATCAGACCCAGCGCTTCCACCAGCAGTTCGACCGCCACTATCCGGCGAATGCCCAGGCGGCGAAGAAGCGCCACCACGGTGGCTGATGGCAACCGCGTCTGAGCGCCCCGGGTTGAAACCTGGCGTCATCACCTTGATCAAGGACTCAGTCCCTACAGGATTCAGACCACAAGATCACGCTGCAGAAAAGACACAGCAAGCCGTTGCATGTTCCGCCCAGGCGCGTTGCACGCAACCCCATGAAACGTTGCACAATGCCGGCACATTCACTGCTGATAATGCTCTTATCGCTTGATTCCGGCCCTTTATCTAGACACTCGGAGTACGCCATGAACCGCATTTCTCGCAAGCTCATCGTTTCCGGTCTGCTGACCGCCCTGGCACTGCCGATGACCGCCGTGGCCTCAAGCAACGACAAGCACCATGACGGCGCCGACCGCAAGGAAGGCCTCGACAAGATTCTCGCCAGCTGGCATCTCAGCGATGAACAGCAGCAACAGCTCGACGCACTCAAGCAACAGCAGATGGAAAGCCGCAAGCAGCTCAAGGAGCAGAAGTTCGACTCCCGCGAAGCGCGCCGCGACGCCATCCAGGCACAACGTGAAGAACACAAGGCCGCCCTGGCAGAGATTCTCGACGAGAATCAGGTCAAGGTGCTCGAAGCCTACTGGGCTGCCGGCAAGCCGATGCACGGCAAGCACATGGGCAAGCATGACGGCAAACGACACGGCGAAGGCAAGCATGCCGACGAGCGTGGTGGCGAACGCGGCGGCAAGCACATGGCCGGCGAGCGTGGCGGCAAGCACATGGCCGACAACGGCAAGCAGCGCATGCAGCTGATGGGCGCCCTGTTCGACAGCTGGGACCTGGATGACGACCAGCGCAGCGCCCTCAAGGACTCCTTCAAGTCCATGCGTGACGACATGGAGTCACTCAAGAAGACCGACTTCGACTCGCGTGAAGCGCGCAAGGCTGCCTTCGAGGAACTGCGCAAGACCCAGCACGATCGTCTGGCCAAGGTGCTGGATGACGACCAGATCAAGGTGCTGGACCTGATGCACCAGCGTGACAAGCGCGGTCCGAAGATGGCTGACCGTCAGCAGCAGGAAGGCATGAAGGCGCTGCTGGCCAGCTGGAACCTGAGCGATGACCAGATGCAGGCGCTCAAGGAAGTCCGCAAGGAAATGCGTGACGAGATGCATGACAGCATGAAAGAGATGCACGACGACATGCGCGATGCCATGCAGGACGCCGACACCAAGCAGGAGCGTGTCGCCGCTCGCCAGGAAATGCGCAAGGAAATGAAGGAGCAGCGCCTGGAGCTGCGTGAGGAAGGCCGCGAGAAGCTCGCCGATGTGCTGTCCGCCGAGCAGCTCGATGCGCTGGAAGCCTTCATGGCCAATGGCATGCGCCATCACGCTGGCAAGCATCATGGTGGCATGAAGGGTGACATGAAGGGCGGCGACATGAAGCGCGGCCCGATGCATGACGCCGACCAGTCTGAAGATGCCTGAGTCAGGCCATCACCTTGGCAACTGAAAGCCGGCTGATCGACGCTCCGGCGAGGTAAAAATCAGCCGGTCGCGCCCCGGACGATCGCGCCCCAGACACAGCCATTCAGCTGCCCTGCTGACGTCACTTTCGCCGCCCCGGCCACGATTCTGTGGTCGGGGCGGCGTCGTTCTGTCCTTTTACCGACAGCGATTTTTCCGAGCACGACACCGCGCCTGCGAGGCTCTGCCATCGGGCCTCGCGGCGACGTGATCACGACACGAGGATAAGCGGAAGCGACAGTTGCACTGCCTTTTTCCCCAAAGGGGGGTTATATTTTTATTGAACAATCAATTAAAATAATTCTGCAAGGCTTTGAGCATTACACGGCGTGATGATGTGAGTCGCGTTTTCCTGACTGCTGAGCTCCCCTCCGCTGCCGATCTCGACCGGCGGCAGCAAGACGGGATGCCTGCAACCGTCACAGGAAAGCGGACCCGGCAGATGCCGACGAGACTGACGCCTGCCATCCCGGCAACTTCAAGGGAGCAAGCGACGGCGACCGCCACGGACTCGCGAGCAGACACCGGAGTGACCCGCCCCTTCGCGAGAAGGTCGGGTGACGTCCAGGGACGCCGAGTAGACGTTCGAAGTGATGAGAGCAGCACGATGAAGGCACAGCGTTCCCCAGTGCTCGGCCTGCCATCGTTCTTCTGCGGCCAATCTGGCCTGCAGAAAAGGGGCCGCACCACGGTGCGCGCCCGGCGTCTCTCATGAATTGCCCACCGGCATTTCTTGCTTGCTGCCCAGCGATGCCCCTGCAATCGCGTCGCCACGGCAGTCGACACTGCCGCTGCTGCAAGTTCCGCCCCGCGCGTGAGCTGAGCACGGCCCGTGCCGTTCGTGTCCGTCTTTTCCTGCACGCCACCCGCACTTTCTGCGGCTGACGGGCAGCTAAGCACCACGCACGAGTGAAACTTCCCCTGATAAGGAGTTGCTCATGCAGAAACCTGCTTCCGCCGAGAACGCCACGCCGTCCTCGAGTCGTATCAACCCGACGGTCTTCTACGGATCGATCATCGGCATCCTCGCCTTCCTGGCCTTCGCGATGCTGTTCACCGAACAGGCCGACGCCTGGATCGGCAGCGCCCTGGGCTGGACCATCGATACCTTCGGCTGGTTCTACATGCTGGCCATCGTCGCCTATCTGGTCTTCGGCGTGCTGATCGCCTGCTCGCGCTTCGGGCGCATTCGCCTCGGGCCGGACGATTCACGCCCGGAATTCTCGCTGCTGTCCTGGTCGGCGATGCTGTTCGCAGCCGGCATCGGCATCGACATCCTGTTCTACTGCATCGCCGAACCGCTGTCCCACTACGTGGCGCCGGTGACCGGTGACCCGCAGACCCAGGCGGCAATCCGCAACGCCATGGTGGAAACCTTCTTCCACTGGGGCCTCTCCGGCTGGGGCATCTACGTGCTCGCCGGCATGTCGCTGGCCTACTTCAGCTACCGCCACCGCCTGCCACTGGCGATCCGCTCGGCCTTCTACCCGCTGCTCGGCAACCGCATCAATGGCCCGATCGGCAACGCCGTGGACATCTTCGCGATCATCTCCACCGTGTTCGGCATCGCCACCTCGCTGGGCATCGGCGTCATCCAGCTGAATTACGGCCTCAAGTTCATGCTCGGCGTGCCCGAGAACCTCGCCGTCCAGGCCGCGCTGATCATCGGCGTGATGGTACTGGCGACCATTTCCGTGATCACCGGTGTCGAGAAAGGCATCCGCATGCTGTCCGAGTTCAACATGCTGCTGGCCACCGCGCTGCTGATCTTCGTGCTCGCCGTCAGCGACACCTCGCAGCTGCTCAACGCCCTGGTGCTCAATGTCGGGGACTACATCACCCAGTTCACCGCCAAGAGCTTCGATACCTACGCCTACACCCCGGGTACCGATGAGTGGATGAGCGGCTGGACGCTGTTCTTCTGGGGCTGGTGGATCGCCTGGACCCCGTTCGTCGGCCTGTTCCTGGCGCGTATCTCACGTGGCCGTACCATCCGTCAGTTCGTGTTCGGCGCGCTGCTGATTCCGCTGAGCTTCATGATGGTGTGGATGAGCGTGTTCGGTAATTCCGCCATCGACATGGTCGCCAATCAGGACGTCGCGGCACTGGCCACCGAAGCCCTGAACGCACCGCAGAACACCATCTACACCTTCCTGGAGCAGCTGCCCTACTCCACCATCACCACCGCCGTGGTGGCGATTCTGGGTATCGTGTTCTTCGTGACCTCCGCCGACTCCGGCGCTCTGGTACTGGCCAACTTCACCTCCATCCTCAAGGACGTGAACCACGATGCGCCGATCTGGCTGCGCATCTTCTGGTCCGCCATCATCGGCCTGCTGACGCTGGCGCTGTTGATGGTCGGGGGGCTGAGCGCGCTGCAGAGCGCCGTGGTGATCACCGCCGTGCCCTTCTCCATCGTGCTGATCTTCATGATGATCGGCATGTACAAGGCGCTGATGATCGAGGACCGCAAGGAGAACGTGCGTCAGGACAACAGCTGCGTCTACGAAGGCGTCGACTGGCATGAGCGTCTGGACCACGTGCTCGACTTCGCCCAGAGCGGCAGTTCCGAGGCGACCCTCAAGCGCTCCATCCGCCCGGCCCTCAACCAGCTGGCCGAGGAGCTCAATCGTCGCGGCCAGGTCTCGAGCGTCACCGAAGAGACGCTGGAAGATGAGCCGCTGCCCCGCGTGACGCTGGAAGTCGAGTTCGAGGACGCCTCCAACTTCGTCTACCAGGTGCGTGCGGTGCGCCAGCAGACGCCGAGCTTCATCGACGCCAATGACGACTTCTACCTGCGTCTGGAAGTGCACCTCTCCGAGGGCGGCAGCGGTCAGGAGCTCAACGGCCTGTCGCGTGCCCAGGTGCTCGACGAAGTCGTTACCGCCTATCAGCAGCATCTGGCCTTCGTGCGCCACGATACGGTCAACGAAGCGCCGGCGATGCCGGGTGTGATCGGCAAGTCAGAACTGGACTGATCATAGCTGGACTGATCAGAACTGGACTGAGCCGTCGCTGAGCGCCTGCGCTCGGCCTGCAATGCAAAAGCCCCCGCCGGGAGACCGGCGGGGGCTTTTTGCGTCTTGCCTTGTGCGTTTGCGGCTTGCGTCCTTGCCTGCCTGCCAGCGACTCAGGTCGCGGCAGCGGTCTCGACCTGCTGTGCGCCCTTCTTGATCAGCGCATAGCCGATGCCCGTCACCAGGGTGCCGGCGACGATGGCGCCCAGGTACATCAGCGGCACATTGATGGCATTGGGAATCAGCAGCACGAACAGCCCGCCGTGTGGCGCCAGCAGCTTGGCACCTATCAGCATCGACAGTGCGCCGGTGACGGCACCGCCGGCCATGCAGGCCGGAATCACGCGCAGCGGGTCCTTGGCGGCGAACGGAATCGCACCCTCGGAGATGAAGCACAGGCCGAGAATGAAGCTGGCCTTGCCCGCCTCACGCTCCGGCTCGGCGAACTTGCTACGCGCGATGAAGCTGGCCAGCCCCATGCCCAGCGCCGGCACCATGCCGGCCGCCATGATGGCCGCCATCGGTGCATAGGTCTCGCTGGCCAGCAGGCCGACACCGAAGGCGTAGGCGGCCTTGTTGACCGGGCCACCGAGGTCGAAGCACATCATCGCGCCGAGCAGAATGCCCAGCAGCACGGCATTGGCCGAACCCATCGATTCGAGGAATTCGGTCAGCGTCGCCATCAGCCCCGCCACCGGCGTGCCGACCACGTAGATCATCACCAGACCGGTGACCATGCTCGCCACCAGCGGGATGATCAGGATCGGCTTGAGCGATTCGATCGACTGCGGCAGCTTGACGAAACGGCTCAGCCCCAGCGCGCTGTAGCCCGCCAGGAAGCCGGCGATGATGCCGCCGAGGAAGCCGGCATCTAGGGTGGCGGCCAGCCAGCCACCGATCATGCCCGGCGTGATGCCCGGGCGGTCGGCGATGGAGTAGGCGATGTAGCCCGCTAGCACCGGAATCATCAGCTTGAAGGCCGAGCCGCCGCCGATCTGCATCAGCGCCGCCGCCAGGGTGCCTTCTTCCTCGAAGGCCTTGATGCCGAACACGAAGGACAGCGCGATCATCAGGCCGCCCGCCACCACCATCGGCAGCATGAAGGACACGCCGGTCAGCAGGTGCTTGTAGGGGCCGCGCTTCTCGCCCTTCTGCTGACTGCCCTGACCGCCCGCGGCGGTGGCGGATTCCACCTCGGCGTTTTCCAGTGCCTGCTCGATGGTATCGCGCGGCTTCTTGAGCGCGGTGCCGGTGGAGGTGCGCCAGACTCGCTTGCCGGCGAAGCGCGTCGGGTCGACCTCGATATCACAGGCCAGAATCACCACCTCGGCCGCGGCGATCTCCTGCTCGGTCAGCGCATCCTGCGCGCCCACCGAGCCCTGGGTCTCGACCCGCGTCGGGTAACCCAGCGCTCGCCCTGCCTCGCTCAGGGCCTCGGCGGCCATGAAGGTATGCGCCACGCCGGTCGGGCAGGCGGTGACCGCGACGATGGACGGCTTGTGCGCCACGTCTCCACCAGCTGCGCTTGCTGCGCCGCTGGCCGTCGTGCTGACAGTCGCAGCCACGTCGGCGATGTCCTTGGCTTCCAGCACGCGGGCGCGGGCCTCGGCATTGGCCAGGAAGGCGGCGGGGTCCGGCAGCGCCTCTTCGATGGGCGCGACATGCACGCGCTTGCCGACGAAACGCTCGAGACCGGCGCTGGTCATCGGCGACGCCGCGACGATCACCAGCTCGGCGGCGGCGAGCTGGGCATCGCTCAGCACGAGTTCACGCTCGAATTGCGAGCGCATGTCGATGAGGGGCTCCCAGTCGCGACGACGGGCGGCCTGCTCCAGGCGGCGCGCCGCCAGGAAGCTGGTCGCCATGCCGCTCGGGCAGGCGGTAACGATGATGACATTCATGGGCGTGGCTCTCCGGCTGTCGCGACCTCGGCACTGGCCAATGTCTCGATGCTGGTGTGTTGTTGGAGGGTTTCAAGCTCCGGGGCGGCGGGATTGCCCGGCCCCGGGTGGGTCACGGCCTCGGCGGAAAGCGCCGTGGCATGACGCAGAATCCGTTCACGCATGGCCGCCGTGGGTGTCGGATGGCAGAGCACCCCATGCAGCATGGCGGCCAGCAGGGTATCACCGGCACATACGGTACTGACCACTCGCATGCGCGGCGGGCGTGCCCGCAGTGTCTCGGCGCCGGGGCTTGCCCACAGCACGCCTTCCGGACCGGCAGAGATCAGCGCCTGTTCGATGCCGTGCTCGACCAGACTCGCCAACGCGCGCTGGCGCGCGGCGTCGCTCTCCAGCGGCTCGCCCGCCCACAGCGCCAGTTCCTGCTCGTTGGGCTTCACGCCGCTGGGCGGCACCGCCAGACCGGCTTCGAGTGCCGTGCCGCTGGTATCCAGCCAGCAGGCAATGTGGCGGGCACGCACCCGCTGCACCAGGCTCGCCAGCTGCTCGCTGCTGACGCCCGGCGGCAGGCTGCCGGCGATGACGACGGCACAGCGCTCCGGGCTACCCTCGGCCTGCTGGCGATCGATCCAGCCATCGATGCGCGCCTCAAGCCGCGTGAAGGCAGCCTCATCGACCTGCATGCCCGCGCCGTTGATATCGGTGACACGGCCACTGGCCTCCCCGAGCTTGACGTTGATGCGGGTCGCGCCCGCGACGCGTTCGAAGGCATCACTCAGCCCCCACTCGGCGAAGGCGGCCTCGAAATCGGCCTGGTTGTCGGCGCCCAGAAAGCCGCTCAGCGTCACCGGATGGCCCAGTGTCGCCAGCACACGGGCGACGTTGATGCCCTTGCCCGCCGCCTCGAGATGGTGGCTGCGCGCCCGGTTGACCTTGCCCGGCACCAGGCTGTCGAGGCCGATGGTCATGTCCAGCGCCGGGTTGAGCGTCACGCACAATACCGGGCAGTCGGCGGCCTGACGCGTCGTATTGTCACTCATCACACTGACTCCCGCGGGCTGTGTCCATTACTGGCCGCACTACTGTCCGCATTACTGTCCGCATCACTGGCCGCAGCGCCTGAGGTGACCTCGGCAGCGGAAGGCTCGCCCTGCTCGAGCAGCGCTTCCAGAGCACTGCGCACGTCTTCCGAGGTCGGCTGGGCCAACGCGACCCGCGCCTGCTCACGCGCCGTGGCCAGGTCCAGCTCGCGCACACGCGCCTTGACCAGCGGAATCTGGCGGCTGGACACCGACAGCTCATCCACGCCCAGCCCGACCAGCACGCCGACGGCCTGGTCATCACTGGCCAGCTCACCGCAGACGCCGACCCAGGCACCGTGGGCGTGGGCGGCACTGACGGTCATCTCGATCAGGCGCAACACCGCCGGATGCAGGCCATCGGCCTGCGCCGAGAGGGTCGCATGGCCACGGTCGATCGCCAGGGTGTACTGGGTCAGGTCATTGGTGCCCACCGAGAAGAAGTCGACTTCCGGCGCGATGCTGGCAGCAGTCAGCGCCGCCGAGGGGATCTCGATCATCACGCCGACCTGCACGTCGCGCACCGGCGGCTGGCCATGTTCGGCCTCATAGGCGGCGTCCAGCTCGGCACGCACGCGATCGACGATGGCACGCGCGCCACGCAGTTCGGCCAGGTCCTTGACCATCGGGAACATCAGGCGAATCGGCCGCGCCCCGGCGGCCGTCAGCAGCGCCCGCACCTGGGTCTCGAGCACTTCCGGGCGGGTCAGGGCGAGGCGAATGCCGCGCAGGCCGAGGAAGGGGTTGTCCTCACGCGGCAGCGGCCAGTACGGCAGCGGCTTGTCGCCGCCGACATCCAGCGTGCGTGCCACCAGCGGCCGCCCCTCGAGCGCATCCAGCGCCTCACCGTACTGGGCGGTCTGGGTGGCCAGATCCGGCGCCTGCGGGTGCGCCATGAAGACGAATTCGGTACGCAGCAGGCCGACACCCTCGGCACCGCGCTCGACGGCATCGCCGGCATGGGCGGTGTTGCCCAGATTGGCGACCACCTCGACATGATGGCCATCCAGCGTCGTGGCGGGTGCCATGCGCGACTCCCAGGCGGCGGCCTGACGCTGCTCATGCCCGGCGATCGCCTCTTCGGCACGCGCGCGGCGACTGGCCGAGGGCATCACGCTGACGCGGCCTCGTTCACCATCGACGATCAGCTCGCTGCCATCGGCGATCGCCAGCACGCTCGGGCCAGCCCCGACCACCGCCGGAATGCCCAGCGAGCGCGCCAGAATCGCGCTGTGCGAGGTCGCCCCGCCCAGCGCCGTGACCAGGCCCCGCACGCGAGTGGTATCCAGGCGCGCCACATCCGACGGGCCGATGTCCTCGGTCACCAGCACATGCGGTGTCTCGGGGGCGCTGGGCAGCGGCGTATCGGTCAGCACGCCGAGCACCCGCCGACCGACATCGCGCAGGTCGGCGGCGCGTTCGGCCAGCAGGCGATCGGCGAGGTTCTCCTGGGCGCTGGCGGCGCTGTCGATGGCCGACCACCAGGCCGCTTCGGCGCTGTGCCCTTCATCGAGGCTCTCGCGCGCCGCGGCAAACAGCTCCGGATCGCCAAGCATCTCCTCGTGCATCGAGAGAATCTCGGCCATCTCGGCGCCTTCGGCACGATTGACCAGCGCCAGCAACTGCTCGCGCGCGGTCTGGATACTAGCCACCAGGCGCTCGGCCTCACGATCGGTGCCGGCATCGCTGCGCGTCTCGTAGACGAAGCGCGGCAGGCGCATCACCCAGCACGGCGCGATGGCCATGCCCGGCGAAGCGGCCACCGCAGGCACCACGCTGTCGGCGGCGGGAGCAGCCTGCTGGGTGTCGCCGGTGGCTTGCTGTTCGCTGGCCTCCAGCGGCGTGGCGGCGTCGGCGCGCCAATCGGCCAGCGGCTCCACCGCCTCGCCGAGACCGGCCTGCACCGCGCTCACCATCATGCTCAGCGCCGCCTGATTGGCCGCCGAGTCATCGCCGGAGGCGCTGAAGATCAGCGTCTGGCCGCGGCGTGCGCCCAGCCCCAGCACCTTGGTCAGACTGGCGGCACTGACCACACCGCTGTCATCGCCTTCCAGTCGCAGCGCCGGAATGACGCCATGCTGCTCGCCGGCTTCGCGCGCCGCCTGTACCAGCTGCTTGGCCGGACGCGCATGCAGGCCGTGGGCGTTGAGCAACACGACCTGAGCCAGCTGCGCCGTGGCGGACTCCCCCGACAGCCGCGCCAGCAGGGCGCTGGCCGACAGGCCCGGCAGGCTTTCGCCTGCGCCCTCTTCCAACAGCGTCAGCAGGCGCTCCAGCAACGGCTGATGCTGGCCCTGCTGGGCATCGACTGCCAGACAGGCCAGCGCAGTGATGCGTCCGTGGCGCGTCTCCAGCGCCTTCTCCGGCGTGACGATGGCCAGCGCCGAACGGGTGACATCCTGCTGCGACTGCGCCAGCCACACGCCCTGCCCCAGCGCCACCGGTTGGGCGGCGAGCATGGCCGAGATGAAACCATCACTGACACAGCCGGCCTGACGCAGGCGCGCGGCCCCCGCCAGCACCAGCTCGTCACGATCGCGCGCGGGGAAACCGCACAGCAGCGTCTCGGCATCCAGGCGCGGCGGTACCACCTCGCGGCCCAGCTCGCTCAGCACTTCCTCGGCGGTGGTCGCCGAGGCCAGGCGCTCACTGACACCGTCGCGATCCAGCACACGCGTCAGCGCGCGCAGGATATCGAGATGCTCATCGGACTGTGCCGCGATGGTCACCAGCAGGAAGACGCGATTGCCGTCGTGCCACTCCACGCCCTGCGGAAACTGCAGGACACGCACCCCGGTGGCCAGCACGGCCTCGCGGCTGTCCGGCGTGCCGTGGGGGATCGCGATCCCCTGCCCCAGGTAGGTGGAAGACTGGGCTTCACGCGCCAGCAGGCCCTCACGGTAGTCGGGCGTGGCGCGCCCACCGGCGACCAGAGCATCGGCGGCCTGTTGCAAGGCATCGCGCCAGTCGCTGGCATGGGCGGCGAGAAGGATGTCCTCGCGATCAAGACTGAGCATGGCTGGCTCCTTGAGGCTCCCTTCTGATGAGGAGCCTGGATGTTGGCAGTGCGCTGCAAGCGTGTATTTCAGCTGCCGCGACACGTCACTTGGCGAGTTCCGACAGGGTAGCGGCGTCATGGCGTGATGACGAGCGTGCTGAATCGTGTCACCTCGATAGGACTCATGCTGGCCGTTTTCTTGCGCCCGATCAAGCGAACACAAACCGAAAACGTGCTTCTGGTGACTAGACATTGGGCGTAGAGCCGCCTGTGGCGCGGGCTCGAGAGGAGGCGAGCGAGGCGTGCCCGGCGCAGAGAGGATTTGCACCCGAGCCCACAAGTGCGCATCATTCCTCGCACATGGAGCACGCAGATCCCGTTCCCCCTTTCCAGCAAGGACAGTGGCATGACCCTGGCAGAAATCGCGCGTCTTGCAGGCGTTTCACGCACCACCGCCAGTTATGTGGTCAATGGGCAGGCACAGGCACGACGTATCAGCCCCCAGACGGTCGAGCGCGTCATGGCGGTGGTACAACGTCATCACTATCGGATCGATGCCCAGGCAGCCGCGCTGCGGCGTGGTGAAAGCCGCACGCTGGGCTTCATGCTGCCGGATCTGGAGAACGCCAGTTATGCCCGCCTGGCCAAGTTGCTGGAGCGCGGGGCACGTGAGCGCGACTATCAGCTGTTCATCGTCTGCTCCGACGATGAGCCGGAAACCGAGCGCGAGCTGGCGCGCATGCTCAAGGCGCGGCGGGTCGATGCGCTGATCACCGCCAGCTGCCTGTCCCCCGATGACCCCTTCTACCGCGAACTGGCGCTGGATGGCTTCCCGGTCATCGGTGTCGACCGCGCGCTGGATACACGCCACTTCGCCAGCGTGGTCAGCAACAATGAAGATGCCGCCCGCCAGCTGACCGAAGCCGTGCTGGAACACGCACCGCAGCGACTGCTGTGGCTGGACGCCTTGCCGGAGATCGATATCACGCGGGCGCGCGCCAGCGGCATGCAGGCGGCGCTGGCGCACTATCAGCAGCGCACCGGCAGCAGCGAGCTTGAGGCCACCACCCTGCATGCCGCGCGTTACGAGCGCGAGGCCGGCGCGGCGGCGTTGACCGAGCATCTCCGCCATTCACCGCTGCCGGACGCCATCGTCACCGCCTCCTACACCTTGATGGATGGCGTGCTCGATGTGCTGTTCGCCGAGGGGCCGCCGGCCAATCCGCCCAAGGCGATGGCCAGCTTCGGCGACGACCGCCTGCTCGACTTCCTGCCGCTGCCGATCCATTCACTGCCCCAGCGTCACCAGCAGATCGCCGATGCGACGCTGACGCTGGCACTGCAGGGCATTCAGGGCCAGACCACGCCCGGCGTGACGCTGGTGGAACGCGAACTGCGCCGCCGCCAGCACTGAGGTGATGTCTTAGGTGATGCCTGAGGTGATGTGTCTGGCCGAGGGCGGCTTTGCTGGCGCTAAACTGTGCTGGCGCCAGGCTGTGCTAGCGCCAGGCTTGACCGGCATCATGGGCGATACGGTGATCGCGAATCTCGGCCAGCAGCGCCGCCACCGCGGCCTCGATGCGGGTGCGCGGCGTGTCGGATGCCAGCAGCAGCTCCAGCTGCAGGGCGGCATCACGCAGCAGGTCGTGATCCAGGGTGGCGGCGCTGCCCTTGAGCAGATGGGCTTCATGCTGCAGCTGCTTCAGGTCCATGTGTTCCACCGCCCGTGACAGGCGCTGGGACTGCTGCTCTAGCTGCTCCTCGAAGGCCGCCTCGAGGGCCGCGATGCTGTCGGCATCCAGCTCATCCCGCAGCGCAGGCGTCACGGCCTGTGCAAGCTCAGCCGCTGAGCCGCCAGATGTCCACGCCTCTCTAGTGTTCATGCTCGTGTGTCCCCCTTCTGTCCCTTCCCGTTTGCCCTCGCTCTCGTCCTCGTCCTCGCCCTCAGGCTCACGCCGCTCGATGGGGCCAGCCGCCGACGGCTCACTGACCTTGTCTGCTTCTGCTTCAGATTCAGTGGAACGCGCCTGGGCCTCATGGATCATGCGACGCCGCGCAGCGGGGGAATCGAGTGATGCCACCAATGACGCCGCACGCGCGAGTGCCTCACCGGTTTCCGGCGGTGCCTCGAAGTGGGGCGGTCGCTCGGTGGTAGGGGAATAGTTGATCGGGTCGAAGGGCTGGGTGCTGGCGAGGGCATTGACGCGCCATTCGCCGAGGTCCTGGCTGCCCGACTGCCAGCGCGCCAGCATGCTGGCGAGCTGCTGACGCCGGATCGGCTTGGACAGGAAGTCGTTCATGCCCGCCGAGAGGCAGCGCGCACGCTCCCCCGCCGCCACATTGGCCGTCATCGCGACGATAAGGCTCGGCGCACGCCTGTCACTGTGCTCCATGGCGCGCCAACGCCGCGCCACCGCAAAGCCATCCAGTCCCGGCATGCGCAGGTCGAGCAGCACCAGCACCGTATCGCGCTGGCGCGCATACCACGCCAGCGCCGCCTCGCCACTGTCGACCGTCGTCACCGTGTAGCCCAGGCTACTGAGCATGGAGTGGGCCACTTCGCGATTGATGTGATTGTCGTCGACCACCAGGACATGCTCGCCACGGCTGAGCGGCAGAGGCGCGGAGGTGAAGGCCGGTCGCTTGAGCGCCGCGGCGCGTGGCAGCGGCAGCTCGAACCAGAAGCAGGCACCCTTGCCCGGGCGTTGCTTGAGGCCCAGTCGCCCGCCCATCAACTCGACCAGCCGCCGCGAGATCGAAAGCCCGAGTCCGGTACCGCCGAAGCGGCGCGCAGTGGAGGCATCGCCCTGGCTAAAGGGCTCGAACAGCTGGGCGGCCTGTTCTTCACTGACTCCGATGCCGGTGTCATCGACCTCGAAGCACACGCGCCCCGCCGGCAATGCCTCGACCAGCAGACAGACACGCCCCTGCTCGGTGAACTTGAAGGCATTGGAGAGCAGGTTGAGCAGCACCTGACGCAGACGCACCGAATCGCCCATGACCTGCTCGGGCAGCTGGGCAGAGCGGCGGTCATCGAAGACGATGCGCGTGCTGTCCATCTGCGGCAGCAGCAGGTCGATCACGCCATCGATGGCCGTGTGCAATTCGAAGGGACGTCGTTCGACGCTGAGCTTGCCGGCCTCGATCTTGGAAAAGTCGAGGACATCATCCACCAGCCCCATCAGCACTTCGCCGCTGTCGCGCAGGCTGCTGGCATAGCGGTGCGCACTGCTCTGCAGCGGTTCGGCCAGCAACAGCTCGCTCATGCCGATCACGCCATTGAGCGGGGTGCGAATCTCGTGGCTCATGGTGGCCAGAAATTCGGACTTGGCGCGACTGGCCTGTTCGGCCCGCGCCGCCTCGTGCTTGAGGGCCGACGACATCGCCAGCATCTGCAGGCGGGCCTGTTCACGCCCGCGGGCCTGCAGCCAGACCTGACGGCAGACCATCAAGGTGGCCAGCAGCATCAGCGCCAGCAGCAGCAACATCAGCTGCACCAGGCTGTCGCGGCTCTGACGCTCGTGGGCCAGCTCCTCGGCCAGGCGTGCGCGTACCCGCAACAACAGCGTCTGGGTGGTATCGGCCAGTGCATCGCTCAGCTTCTGGAACTCCGCCGCCTCGCGACCCTCGGGCCCCAGCACCTGGGAGCGCTGTGCAGCGTCGTTGTCTGGGAAAGCATCGTCAGCCTGGGCGCCCTGCACCGGGCCCGTGCCCTCGAACACCGGGCCATGCCGCCACTTTTCCAGCCGCAGATCGAGATACTCGATCTGGCTCATCAACTCATCGGCCAGCAGCGGCACGGCCGGCAGGGTCATCAGATGGCGCTGGAAATCCCCTCGCCGGAAGATATAGGTGCGGCTGTAGAGCAGCTCGTAATTCTGCAGCACTTCATTCCAGATGCTGGCACGATCGGCTGGCCCGGCGACGCGATAGCGCGCTATCGAGGAGGAGAGGCTGACCGCCTCGCGATCCAGCTTGTAGATCGACCAGACGGCGTCGTCGCGGGTGCGGTCTTCCAGGCTGACCTGGTTGTGCAGGATGGTGCCACCGATGCCGATGGAAGCCAGCAGACACAGGATGCTGATCGCCATGCCTAGCCACAGCGGCCAGCGCGCGGGGGAATTGCCGCTTCCGCCCACACCCGACGCGGCAATGCCCTGATCAGCAAGGGACTGATCAGCAGCGGTGCCTGAAAGCGGGGATCTTTCATCCGGCGACTGATTCACTGCATGACTCCATGTCATCTTGCGCCTGAGGGGTCAGGCGCCAGCCCTCGCTCACTCCAGCGTCAGCCCGGTGACCTGCCAGACACTGCGAAAGCGTACCTGCTCATTGAGCAATTCCGGATGAGCATCGAAGGGATACAGCACGAACAAGGGCCCGAGGTCACGCACCGGCATGCGCTCGCCGTCGCGGCGCGTGGCCAGCAGGACATCGAAGTCCTCGATGTCGCTGAGGGGAATCTCGGCCACGAAGTCATTCAGTGCCCGCACCTTGAGTCCCCTGGCATCTTCAGACACCCGCGCCACCAGCTCGCGCAGCAGCGGGCCGGAGAAACTGACACGCCCCTGGGTCCAGGGGGTGTGGGTGGCCACCACGCGCGACGGCATGGCTTCGAGCATCGCCAGATCGAAACGCGCCCGCGGTGCCTGCAGGGAACCGGCATTGCCACAGCTGACAGCGCCCTCGACCGTCAACACCACCGGCCCGCTGGGTGCGGGCAGGCAGTCATTGGCCGCCAGCACGTGGCGCTCGCCTGTCGCCAGCGGCGCCTCGGCGGCCAGGGCCGCAGGGCTGAAGAGGCTCGCCGACAGGCTTGTTGCCAAGGTCGCGGCCAGGCTCGCTGTCACACTTGCGGCCAGGGCGACCTTGCGCCAGATGGAGCTGCGCGAGCCGTGCCCGCGATTGACTGGCCTGGACAGCGGACTCACGAGGCGCTTCGCCGATGGATCATTCATGCCGGTTTCCCATGCTATTGTGCGAACGCCATGTGCATTCAAGGGCCCAACTTTACGCTAGCTCGCGCATGCTTTGCGAGCCTGCGAACCTCGCGCCACGACGAGTTGTCACACTCAACGCACGGAGCCACTCATACGCCCAGACCCAGGCCCAGGCCCACGCCTGTGCCCATGGCTGGCGTTCGTCGCCTGTTACGCTATCGCTTGTTAAGCGCCAGCTGATAATAGTCAGCTGACCACTATCCGTCTCCACCTGCCATCGAGCCTGCTTCATGTCTGCCACTTCGTCCGCTTCGCTGCCTGCCAACGGCTCTCCCACACCGACTGCTGCCCTGCCCCGCGTGCTGGCAGGCCCGATATTGCGCCGTGTCACCGCCGAGGGCGTGATGCTGTGGCTGGTGACCTCTCGCCCACAGCAGGCGCGGGTGTGGCTGCTGCCGGAGCAGGACGCAACGCCTCTTGCGCGAGGTGAGGATGGCCTGCCGACGACATCAAGCTGTCGGCTGACGGAACATCTGGCGATGCCGCTGGGGGAGCACGCCTGGCTGCTGTTGATCGAAGCGCATCCCGACACGCCCTTGCCCGCCGACTGCGCCATCGCCTACGAGCTGGGCCTGGCGGAGCCGTCTGCGACAACGGCAGCGTCAACGGCAACGGAAGCGGCAGCGTCATCGTCAGTTACGCCCGAATGGCAGGGCATCGCCGACTGGGCGCCTCAGATCTGCTACCCCGGTGAAAGCCTGCCGCGCTTTCGACTGCCGTCACGCCTGACGCGTGTCGCGCATGGCAGTTGCCGCAAGCCGCATCACGGCTTGAGCGACGACGAGCAGCAGGCGCAGCAGAGTGCAGAAGACGCTGCGTCGACCGATCGCCTTGAGACGCCGCCGCCCAAGGGCCCGGGTGGCGACGGACTGGTGGCGCTGGATCGCTGGTTGAGCGAGCGACGTGAGAGCGTCGCCGAGTGGCCGGAGGTGATGCTGTTCACCGGCGATCAGATCTACGCCGACGATGTCGCGGGGCCGATGCTGGGCGCGATCGATCAGCTGATCGCGGGGCTGGGGTTGCCGGAGGAGACGCTGATGGAGGCCGAGGTCTCCGATACTCGCGAGCTGCGCCAGCACCCCTCGCACCTCTATCACCGCCCGCAGCTGCTGCCGGACATGCCGGCCAACGAAGGCGTGGCCGCCAGCTTCTTCGGTGCCAAGCGCAAGCCCATCTTCACCTCCACCGGTGCCGACAACCATCTGATCGGCCTGTCGGAAGTCATCGCCATGTACCTGCTGGTGTGGTCTGACGTGCCGTGGGAGGCGCTGGGCATCACGCTGGAAGACCCCTCGGCGCTCGAGAGCCATGACGACGCCACCCGCGAGCGCCATGCCACCGAGGCCCGCCATCTGCGGCGCTTCTGTGGCGGACTCGCCCAGGTACGTCGCCTGCTGGCCAATGTGCCCAGCCTGATGATCTTCGATGATCACGATGTCACCGATGACTGGAACCTCAGCGCCGCCTGGGAGGAAGCCGCCTATGGCCACCCCTTCTCGCGCCGCATCATCGGCAATGCGCTGACCGGCTATCTGCTGTGCCAAGCCGCCGGCAACGGGCCGGAGCCACTGGCGGAGCTGCTGGAGGAGACACGGGCGCTGTTCACTCATGCCCTGACTGGCACTGACAAGGCCGCAGACGGCCATTTCGATGTCGAGCGTCAGGAGGCGTTGATCGCCCACCTGCATCGCTGTGAGAGCTGGGATTATCAGCTCGACACCACGCCGCCGCTGATCGTGGCCGATACGCGCACCCGCCGCTGGCGCAGCGAGCGCAAGCTCTCGCATCCCTCGGGGCTGATGGACTGGGAGGCGCTGAGCGAGCTTCAGCAACGGCTGGTCGGCCATCCGGCCGTGGTGTTGGTGTCCCCGGCGCCGATGTTCGGCGTCAAGCTGATCGAGAGCATCCAGAAGCTGTTCACGCTGGCGGGCAAGCCGTTGATGGTCGATGCCGAGAACTGGATGGCGCATCGCGGCGCGGCCAGCGTGATGCTCAACATCTTCCGCCACTCGCGCACGCCGCAGAACTTCGTGATCCTGTCCGGCGATGTGCACTACTCCTTCGCCTACGACGTGCGCCTCAAGCATCGCCGTTCAAGCCCGAGTATCTGGCAGATCACCAGCAGCGGCATCCGCAATCGCTTCCCGGTCGGCCTGCTGGATGTGCTCGATCGTCTCAATCGCTGGCTGTACGCCCCGCGCTCGCCGCTCAATCTGCTGACACGCCGGCGCAACATGCGTGTCACGCCGCGCCGTCACGATGCGGCCAGTCAGGGCGAACGCCTGCTGAACGCCTGCGGCATCGGGCTGGTCGACCTGGACAGCGACGGCCGCCCCACCGCCATCCGCCAGCTGACCACCGACGGGCAGGAGGTGCACTTTGTGCCCCGTCGCTGATGCCCACTGCCCGCCGCTGGCGCTGATTCACCATCCCGGCTATCGGATAGCGCTGCCCGAGAAGCATCCCTTCCCGATGGACAAGTTCAGCGTGCTCAAGCGCCTGCTCGACCGCCAGCTGGCCGACTGCGCCTCGGCCGTCGACTGGGTGACGCCCCAGCCCGCCGAGGAGGATGACCTGCTCAGCGTGCATACCCGCCGCTATGTGCATGAATTTCTCACTGGCACCCTGAGCGCGCAGGCCCAGCGGCGCAGCGGTTTCGTGTGGAGCGAGGCACTGCGCGAGCGCAGCGTGCTGGCCGTGGGCGGCACCCTGACCACCGTGCGCGAAGCGCTCAAGCGCGGACTGGCCTGCAATACCGCGGGCGGCACCCATCACGCCCACCCGGAGGCCGCCAGCGGTTATTGCCTGCTCAACGACATCGGCGTGGCGGCGCATCAGGCGCTGGAGGACGGCGTGAAGCGCGTGCTGATCGTCGATCTCGATGTGCATCAGGGCGATGGCACGGCGTTGATCTTCGCCGACGAGCCGCGCGTCTTCACGCTGTCACTGCATGCCGAGAGCAACTTCCCGGCGCGCAAGCAGCAAAGTGATCTGGACGTGCCCTTGCCCAGGGGCATGGGCGATGCGGACTACCTGGCGGTGCTGGAGCGTACGCTTGAGGAGGTGCTGGCGCGGGTAAGCCCGCAGCTGGTGATCTTCGATGCCGGTGTCGACCCGCATGCCGCGGACAGGCTCGGCCATCTCGAGTTGAGCGACAGCGGCCTCTACCACCGCGAGCGGCATGTCATCCAGCGCTGTCGCGCGGCGGGCGCCGCCGTAGCCTGCGTGATCGGCGGCGGCTATGACCGCGATATCGAGGCGCTGGCATGGCGTCACAGCCAGCTGCACCGTGCGGCGCTGGATGTCTGGCGCGAGGCGCATGGCCAGCCTGCCCTGTTCGGGCCGCCCGACTGAACTTGCATACCGTCGTGCCTACCGTATTGCCAAGCGCCTTGCCTACTGTCTTGCCAGGCTCCTTGCCAAGCGTCCCCTCAACGAAAACGCCCGCCATCGAGGATGGCGGGCGTTTTCGTTCAGGCCTGTAGGCAAGATTCCAGCGACATCACTTGAAGGCGGTGACTTCCACCTCGTCGCCGACACGCAAGGTAGGCTTGCGCGAGGGGTCGAGCGCGACGAGGTTGTAGCCGAAGTGCACCTGGCCATCCGCGAAGCGGCGCACCCGTGCCAGCGTCTTGAGCGGCTCGCCGTCGCCACGCTTGTCGCCCGTCGCCGGGTCGACATTGACCATCGCACAGCGGGTGCAGGAGGACACCAGCGTGAAGCGTGCCTCACCGATGCGCACTTCCTGCCAGCCATCCTCGGCCCATGCCTCGGCGCCGCTGATCACCAGGTTGGGGCGGAACTGATCCATGCCATGCTCCGCACTCGGGGTCTGGGCGTTGAGCGCCGCCAACGAAGCCTGATTGGCCAGCAACAACGGGAAGCCATCGGCGGCGCTGACGCGCTGCGCGATGATCTCGCGATAGCGCTCCGAGCGCTCGCCCAGCCAGCTGAGCCTGACCGGCATGCCGACCTGCTCACTCAGCCAGGCATCAGCCTCAAAGCTCACGCTCAAGGCAGTGAACCGATCGGCCCACACCTGGATGTCGAGACGCTCGGCCTGGTCATCGGTGGCAAAGCTGACGCTACCGCATTCGGGGCGATCCAGATGCCACAGTCGCCACTGGCCGCTGGCATCTTCGCGCAAGGCCAGTCGCTGCAGCTGGGGATGCGTGCGCGCGGTGACGAACTTGCCACGCGCCGCGATCACCACGAAGCGGCGGTCCTGGGTGAGACCTTCCTCGCCGAGCGTCGCTGTCTCAAGCGCCTCAGCGGCGCCGGACTTGAGGGGATAGCGCCACAGGTGGGTCAACTGCATGAGAGGTTTCCTTGCCAGAGTCCATCAATTCGAGAATTCAGCGAACGGTGCGCCCGAGCGGTATCAGCTCGCGGACGAAGCAGATCCTGCGTCATCTGGCGCCTTGGCCTGTGCGGTATCTGTCTGTGTCGCATTCCGCTGGGCCGCATTCACCACAGGGATGTCGTCATCCATGGCGTCCAGGCTGATCACGTCGGGGCCCGAGAGCGCCACGCTGGAAATCAGCGCCTTGACGCCCAGCCCGACCTTGAGGCCCAGCTCCTGACACACCAGGCGGTCGACCCGCGCCCTTACCCGCTGGCCGGCGATGCCCAGCACCAGCTCGGCGCTGGCATGGCCGCGCTCGCTCTCGATCTCGTGGATCACGGCCGGCAAGGCATTGCGCAGGCTGGTATGGGTCGGCGTCTCCAGCGCGATGCTGATGTCACGCGCCCGCAGCCGCAGTCGCACACGACGCCCCACCGGCATCGCCAGCCGCGCCAGCTTGAGGCTCAGCCCGGCGCCCAGCCCCAGACGCGTCAGCTGCCAGTCATCATCGTGCGACAGCACCTCGGCGGTCAGCAGCGAGCCCGCTTCGAAGCGGCCGGTCTGCGGTGCCAGGTCCAGCCGTGACAGCATGTCACCGATCTCGCCGCTGGCGGTGATGCGGCCGTTGTCCACCAGCGCCAGACGGTCGGCGACCGCGAACAGCTCACGGGTGTCATGACTGACGAACAGGATCGGAATCTCGATCTCGCGTGCCAGCCGCGCGATGTAGTGCAGCAACTCCTGCTTGCGAGCGCCGTCGAGGCCGGTCAGCGGCTCATCCAGCAACAGCATGCGCGGGCGTGACAGCAGGGCGCGGCCGATCGCGACACGCCGCGCCTCGCCACCGGACAGCTGGCCAGGCATGCGCGACAGCAGGTCCTCGATGCCCAGCAGCGTGACCATCTCATGCAGGCGTGACTGATTCTGTTGGCGCTGGGCAGGCGTCAGGGCGCGCGGCATGCCGTAGCGGAGGTTGCCGCGCACGCTGTAGTGCGGAAAGAGGCGCGGCTCCTGGAAGACGACCCCGAGCCTGCGACGATGCGCCGGCACGAAGATATCGTTCTCGCCGCCCGTCAGGCACTCGCCGTCCAGGCGCAGATGGCCATGGTCGGGACGTTCGAGGCCCGCGATCAGGCGCAGGATGGTGGTCTTGCCGCTGCCGGAGCGCCCGAAGAGCGCCGTGACGCCGCGCGCCGGCACCTTGAGCGTGGCATCCAGCGTGAAGGCGCCCTGCTGACGAAGGAGGTGGAAATCAAGCATCACGCCCCTCCATGCGCAGTCGCGCGCGACGTGCCAGCCACTCGGAGGCCAGCAGCGACAGCATCGCGATGACGACGGCGATGGCGCACAGCCTGGCCGCGGCGCCTTCCTGGCCCGGGGTCTGGATCAGGGTATAGAGCGCCAACGGCAGCGTGCGGGTCTCGCCGGGGATATTAGCGGCGAAGGTGATGGTGGCACCGAACTCCGACAGCGCGCGGGCGAAAGCCAGCATGCCACCGGTGAGAATGCCCGGCAGCGCCAGCGGCATGGTCACCGTGAACAGCACGCGCAGCGGGTTGGCGCCCAGGGTGCGGGCCGCGGCCTCCAGACCCGGGTCGATGGCCTCCAGTGACAGGCGCATCGCGCGCACCATCAGCGGAAAGGCCATCACCGCCGCCGCCAGCGCCGCGCCCTGCCAGGTGAAAGGCAGCACGATATCGATCCTGGCCAGCCACTGGCCGATGGCACCATTGCGCCCGAAGGTGACCAGCAACAGGTAACCGACCACCACGGGCGGCAACACCAGCGGCAGATGCAGCAGACCATCGACCAGCGCCTTGCCACGAAACTCACGTCGCGCCAGCCACCAGGCCGCCGCAAAACCGGGAATCAGGCTCAGGCCGACCGCGACGCAAGCCACCTTGAGGCTCAGGCTCAGGGCTTCCCATTCCAGCGCACTCAGCATGGATCTTCCTCAGACGAAGACAGGTTCTCGCACATGACGTGACGCGAAGCGCCGGCAGACAGCCTCGCCCGCCTTGATCACGCCGATGTGACAGCAGGCTCCCAGTGTAGCGGTCTCATCTTGTCGATGACATGCCAGCGTATGACGCAAGGCACCTCGACGCTGATCCAGCGGCTAGTCGGCATCAGGCTGCGCAGCAGAAGCCTGATGGGCGAGCGTGCTGAAGCCGAAGCGATGGAAGATGGCGCCGGCCTCGTTGCTGGAGAGCCAGGCCGCGAAGGCCTCGGCCTGTGTCGACGGCGCATCACCACCACGGCTGATCAAGGCGGCAGGATAGTGGATGGGGTCATGGCTGCTGTCCGGCAGCAGGCCGATCTGATGCACCCGATGGCTGATGGCGGCGTCGGTGGCATAGACGATCCCCAGCGGGGCCTCGCCATGCTCGACCAGCGCCAGCGCGGCGCGCACGTCCTCGGCGCTGGCCAGGCGCGAGCGCAGCGTCTGCCACTGCCCCAGCGCTTCCAGCGACTGACGCGCATAGATGCCCGCGGGCACGTGGTCGGGGTCGCCGACGGCCAGGCGAGTGTTGCTGCCGGTGGCGGCGAGACGCTCGGCCACATCGGTGACATCCTCGGCGTTGCTGACACTGGCGTCCAGCTGGCTGGGGCCGGGCGCGACCAGCGCGAGACGGTTGCCCAGCAGGTCGTGACGACCGGTGACGACGATGCCGGCCTGCTGCTCCAGCCAGTCCATCCAGCGCTCATTGGCCGACAGATACAGCTGCGCCGGAGCCCCATTGGCCAGCTGACGCGCCAGGGTCGAGGACGAGGCGTAGACCGGCATGATGTCCACGTCGGCGAGACGCTCGTAGCGCGCCTCGATGGCATCCAGCGCGTCATGCAGCGAGGCGGCGGCCATGACACGGATCTGGGGGCGTTCGTCTGCCTGAACCGGCGCGGCCAGCAGTGCCAGCATCAACGGGGCCGCCAGGCTGGCGCCTCTCAACAGCGCTGATGAAGAAGATAGCGCTGATGAAGGAGTTGGCGCTGATGACGAAAGCCGTAGCGGAGAGGCAAGCAAGGCGGCCCGGGCGCGCAAGCGGGTAGCGAATGACATCTACAGGGTCCTTGAACAGTGAGACGCAGCGACGAGGCCTGCTGCGCATTGATCTCGCCATGATGCCGCGCTCGCTCGCCATGTGCATCTCATGCGGGCGCAATTGCCGCGCGGGGCGCGGAAACCGTCAACCCTGATTGTCGAACGCCAGCGGCATGAGGCTCGCTTGAGGCTCGCTGGCTGCCGGTCAGCGCCCGTCTGCCACCAGCCACAAGTTGGTCATCGGAAGCCGCCGGCTGGCGGATGTTTCGCCGCATCCGGCTACAGGCAAACGCGAATCACTCACATGTATGCCATTCGCTCGACCAGATCGGCTACAATGCTGGCCAAAATGGCAGGGAGACGCTGGCCCACACCCCAGCAACGACGCGATTCCTGCTTTCATGCTTTCTTTCACGCTATTTGCCGCTTCAACGGCAGACAACAGCGGCGGGTGCCACCAAGTCATGCCTCCAGTACTTGACGAATTTCAGGGCCTCAGTGCCTTCGATGCCATCATGCGCTACGGCAATCTGGGCGCAGGAGCCGAGCATCTCGGTATCTCCAAGTCCACGCTCAGCCGCCGGATCAGCCATCTCGAACACCAGCTCGGCCAGCCACTGCTGCATCGTCAGGCCAACCGCCTGATTCCCACCGAGGCCGGCACGCTGTTCTATCAGTACTGCCAGCAGATGCTGTCGCTGGGCGAGCGCTCGCAGATCGCGCTGGATGAACTGCGCGAGGAAATCAGCGGTGATATCACCGTCAGCGCGCACCCGCACTTCCTGCGTGGCTGGTTCAATCATGTGCTGACCGACTTCATCGAAGAGTATCCGGGCATTCGCCTGACCCTGACCGCCAACCACCTGCCGCCGTCACGCGATGATGACCAGGTGATGCTGTGGCTGTGGGAAGGGCCGGCCAAGGACACCGGGCTGCGCGAGGAGATTCTGGGTCAGCAGCAGCAACATCTCTACGCCCACCCCAGCTATCTGCGTCAGCACGGCCATCCGCAGCACCCCAGCGAGCTGACCTCCCATGACTGGGTCAACCTGATCGACCGCCATCACCCCAATCTGGTGCTCAACCACCCCGAGGAAGGCGAGTATCGCCTGAGCCTGCCACCGTCACGCTTCACGGTCGACAACGTGGTGGTGCATGCCGACCATATCGCGCACGGCGCCGGTATCGGCCTGCTGCCGGACTACCACGTGCGTACCCGGGCGACGGCGCACCCGGGACAGTTCGAGGCCTGCCTGCCCGAGTGGAAGGGGCCGTCGATTCCGGTCAGCCTGCACTATCCCTTCGGCCATCCGCCGCGCAAGCTCGGCGCGCTGCTCGACCATATCCGCCGTCGCGTGCCGACGGACTGGACCCGCTGATCTGTCGGCCTGACAATCCTGCAGGCCGACAGATCAGCGGTTGCTTCAAACTTCTCAGCTTCACGACTTCTCAGTTCCACAATTTCACAGCTTCACGACTTCACAGCAATACTGACTGCCCGTCAGGATTGCTGGCCGAACAGATGACGGCGCGCCTCCTCATCCATCGCCACATTGGCGGCCGGATTGATGTCATCGATACGCGCCATTGCCCGCTTTACGCCATCACGCTCGGCGATGCGGGCACGATAGGCGGCGACCGCCGGGAAGCGCGTCAGATCGATCTCCTGCTTCTCGGCCTTCAGCCACGGCCAGATGGCCATGTCGGCGATGCTCAACTCGTCCCCCGCCACGAAGTCACGCCCCGCAAGCTGGCGCTCCAGCACGCCGTAGAGGCGCTCGCCTTCCTTGTGATAGCGCTCGATGGCGTACTCCACCGGCTCTGGCGCGTAGTGCGTGAAGTGATGCACCTGACCCAGCATCGGCCCCAGGCCACCCATCTGCCAGTGCAGCCACTGCAGCACGTCATTGCGGGCGCGAGTTTCCTGCGCCAGAAACTTGCCACACTTGTCGGCCAGATACTCCAGAATCGCACCGGACTCGAACACCGAGATCGGCGCACCGCCATCGGCTGGCGCATGATCGACGATCGCCGGCATGCGATTGTTGGGCGAGATGGCCAGAAACTCCGGCGCGAACTGCTCGCCCTTGCTGATGTTCACCGGAATGAGGCGATACTCGAGACCGGCTTCCTCCAGAAAGATCGTGATCTTGTGGCCGTTGGGTGTGGTCCAGTAATACAGATCAATCATCTGTGGGCTCCTGTGCAAGGACATAGCAAAATGGCTCGAACGCCCATGAGCGTTCGAGCCATCGAGGAGATCATGCTCATCGCCAGGCCCCTCGTGCAGCTTTTCACCAGGGGCATTGCGAGCATGTTCGTTACTGCAGGTGTTACTGCAGGCGTTACTGAAGGTGTTATTACTGCGGAATCTCGCTGGCACGCGGCGCCTTGCGCGCCATGCCGTCGAAGAGATCCATCATGCGCTCGCGCCACTGCACCAGCGGGTCGCCCGCATCTTCCGTCTCACCGAAGGGCGAGGTATCGGAGACGATGTGTGCCCAGATGAAGAAGCCGAAGACCAGGTAATCCGCCGCCGCCGGGGCATCGCCATCCATGAAGGGCTGATTGGCGAGCAGGCCACGCAGCGGCTTGAAGGCGCTGTCCAGGATGCCGCGTGCGGCCTCGACGTTGTTGAATTCCTCGAAGGGCATGCCGAAGCGGGCTTCGCGGCTGGTGCGGAAGTACTCGCGGTCATCCGGATGGATGGCCGCCAGCAGGTCCAGCGCCACCAGGCGGAAGAAGCCGACCGCCATGACCTGCTCGGTATACACCTTGACGAAGTTCAGGCGTGCCTCGGCATGTGCATCGCCGATCAGCAGGCCATCGCCGCTGTCTGGATAATGCGCGTCCAGATGCTTGAAGATGTCATAGCTGTCCATCGCCACGCCGTGCGCATCCTTGAGCACCGGCACCGTGGTGGAATCGCAGAAGTCGATCGGGCTCTTGTCGGTGAACAGCATCGGCACGAGTTCGGCCGCAAGGCCCTTGTGGGCGAGTGCCAGACGCGCACGCCAGCAGAACGGCGAGAAACGCAGGCGGTCATCACGGCCACGCAATTCATGGAGTACTGGGGTCATGCGGGTCTCCTTGGGTGTCATTGAGATCTGGTGTCACTAAGGCCTGAGGTCATTGGGGCCTGGTGTCTTTCAAGCTTGATATGAACGGCATGACTTCGCTGCGCGCGCCCTGCCCTTGGCATTGTTTTGGACGTTGTGCCGCGCAAATGCAAGCAAAATGAGCATTCGTTCAACATCGCACTGAGCGCCACTCAAGGCGCGAAGGCTCGCTCACCCTTGCAGTGACGGGAGGTTGGACCCATTGATGAGGGTTGCATGACCAGGGCCGGACATTGACCAAAGGATATTGATGACACCCGGCCTCGACAGCGCGAATAATGGGGCCCATCGCTTTCGCGCCAGCCACTTCCTGCCCTGATCCCCTCTTTCATTTTCCAAGGAGTCTCGATGTCCGTCGAAGACCTGCACCTGAACCTGCGCAACCTGCAGGAGTCAGATTACCCCCAGCTCAAGCGCCTGATGGACGGCATCTACGACGACATCGGTGGCGCCTGGCCTGAGCACACCATCAACCGCCTGATCGCCGAATTCCCCGATGGCCAGATCGTGATCGAGGATGGCGATAGGCTGGTCGGTGTCGCCCTGACGGCGCTGGTGGATTACGACGCCTTCTCCAACCCGCACAAGTACGACGACCTGATCGGCCAGCGCGAGATCATCCTCAACAAGGAGGATGGCGATGCGCTTTACGGTCTGGATGTGCTGATCGACGTCGACTACCGCGGCTATCGCCTCGGTCGCCGCCTGTACGAGGCGCGCAAGGACCTGTGCCGCTCGATGAATCTGCGCTCGATTCTGGCCGGTGGACGCATTCCCCAGTACCACGAATACGCCGCCGAGCTCTCGCCCTCCGAGTACATCGACAAGGTGGAGCGTCGCGAGATCCATGACCCCATCCTGTCGTTCCAGCTGGCCAACGGCTTCCTGGTCAAGCGCCTGCTGCGCCAGTACCTGCCGGAAGACGAGGATTCCCAGGGCTACGCCACGCTGCTGGAGTGGAGCAACATCCTGTTCGAGCCCGCCGAGCGCGTGCTGGAAAGCCGCAAGACGATGATTCGCGTCGGCGCCGTGCAGTGGCAGATGCGCAAGTTCGACAGTGTCGAATCCGTGCTGCAACAGGTCGAGTACTACGTCGACGCCCTGTCGGATTACCAGAGTGACTTCGCCGTCTTCCCGGAGCTGTTCAACACGCCGTTGATCGGCCTTTTGGAAGACCAGAGTGACCCGGTGCGCTGCATCCGCTACCTCGCCGGCTTCACCGAGCGCTTCAAGCAGGAAATCTCGCGCATGGCGGTGGCCTACAACATCAACATCGTGGCCGGTTCCATGGTCGAGATCGGTGACGACAACGAGCTCTACAACGTCACCTACCTGTGTCACCGCGATGGCGAGATCGACCGTCAGGCCAAGCTGCACATCACGCCGCAGGAGCGCCGCGACTGGATCATCAAGGGCGGTGACGAGCTGGCCGTGTTCGAGACCGACGCCGGACGCATCGGCATGCTGATCTGCTACGACGTGGAGTTCCCGGAACTGTCGCGCCTGCTGGCCGATCAGGACATGGACATCCTGATGGTGCCGTTCTGGACCGACACCAAGAACAGCTACCTGCGCGTGCGCAACTGCGCTCAGGCGCGTGCCATCGAGAACGAATGCTACGTGGTGGTCTGCGGCAGCGTCGGCAACCTGCCGTCCATCGAGAGCCTCGACATCCAGTACGCCCAGTCAGCGGTGTTCTCGCCGTCGGACTTCTCCTTCCCGCATGACGCGGTGATGGCCGAGACCACGCCGAACACCGAGATGATCATGTTCTCGGATCTCGATCTGGAGCGTCTCAAGGTGGTGCGCAGCGAAGGCTCGGTGACCAACCTGAAGGACCGCCGCAAGGACCTCTTCGAGCTGCGTCTGCGTGACTGGTCGTGGAAGTCCGGCAGCCGTCAGGACTGAGCCGATGACGCACTGGTGGCAACGGCTGTGGCAGCCCTCCGCTCGCCACGGCCGTGATACGTCAGCCCCCGATGCCGGCACTGTCTCGACCGCATCCCCGGGTGGCGAGACAGCGCAGGATGACGCGTGGCAGGCAGTTTGCGAGCGCCTGCCGATCCTCGAGGGGCTCGACGGCGAGGCACTGGCGCGCCTTGAGCGGCGCGCCCGCCATCAGCTGAGCGACTGGAAGCTGACCAGCGCCGAGCCGCTCGCACAGGTCGAGGCGCTGGCACTGGCCGCTCAGGCGATGCTGCTGCTCAACGGCTGGGCGCATGCCGAGCGCTGGCAGGACGCCGGCGCTCGCGTGCACGAGATCATGCTGCCGCTGCAGGCCATCCGCCGTGAGGTGGAAGAGATGGATGATGCCGGTGTAGTGCATGTCTTCGAGGACACCCGCGCCGGCGAGACCTGGTATCAGGGGCCGGTGGTGGTCACCCGGCAGGACCTGGCCGCCAGCGGTGACTGGAGCGGCTTCAACGTGGTGATCCATGAATTCGCCCACAAGCTCGACATGGCCAACGCCACCGATGCCGATGGCTTTCCGCCCCTGCCGCGCCATATCAGCGCGGCGGAGTGGCACGCCTCCTTCACTGCCGTGTGGGATGATCTGAGCGCGCGCCTGTCACTCGGTGAGCCCACGCCCATCGATGACTACGCCGCCAGCCACCCCGCCGAATGCTTCGCCGTCTGCTGCGAGTATTTCTTCAGCGCACCGGATGAGCTCGATGCGGCCTATCCGGCGCTGTATGCCCTGCTGGAGCGCTTCTTCCAGCAGTCGCCATTGGCGCGCTGCCCGCCGCCTTCCGACTGACCACGCCTGGCAGATCTGACTACACGCTTGGAAGATATGACCATCCGCCTGGCAGACAAGGCGCCAGCAAGCCGAGGAAATCGCGAGAGAGAAAAGATAGCGGTCGCTTACCGCGCCGAGCACCACCTCAAGCTAACGGTATATCATTTGAAAGCGCATCAGCAGACACGCCGACTCGCTCAGCAGGGGTCGCAAAAGCAACCTCTGCATCGCTCACTGTGGCTCCGCCAACAGATAATCCCAGACCCGCTGCGCGGTGGGACGCATCGGGCGTTGATTGGAGCGCACCAGCCAGAAGTTCTGCTCGGCGGGGATCGTCAGCGCGAAGACCTGCTCCAGCCCGCCGTTGCCGGACGCCAGCCATTGCCGGAAATGGCCTTCATGCACCAGCGCCACCCCCATGCCGAGCCGCGCCATTTCAAGCGTCATCACCTGGGTATCACAGCTGATGGTGGAGGTCGTCTTCTCCAGCCCCAGTTGATCTGCCGCCACCAGCCAGCGCCGCCAGCCCACCGCAAAGCCTGCGGCATGCAGCAGCGTCATGCCGGCCAGGTCCGCCGCCGTGGTCAGCTGCGCGCTCAGCGCCGGACTCGCCACGACGGCCATTCTCTCCTGCCCTGCCCCCACCTGGATCGCCTCTACCTGCGGCCAGTCGCCCTGGCCGTAGCGCAGCTCGATATCCACCTGCTCGCCATCGAAGTCGCTCTGCCAGAAGGCACTGACCAGACGCAGCGCGATCTCGGGCTGATCACGATGGAAGTTCGCCAGCCGCGGCAACAGCCAGGCCTGCTGGCTCATCGGGGTCGCCCGCAGGCTGACCGGCGCGGCGCGCGAGGGGCCGAAGACTTCCAGCGTGCCTTCCTGAAGGCGCTGGAAGCCATCCTGCAGCGCTGGCAACCAGGCCTGACCGGCCGGCGTCAGATTGAGGCTGCGGGCGTGACGCACGAACAATGGCTGGCCAAGGCGGTCCTCCAGCTGGCGAATCCGCTGGCTAATGGCCGACTGGGTGACACTCAGCTCCTCGGCGGCACGCGTGAAGCTCATCAGGCGCGCAGCGGCTTCGAAGGCCTGCAGCCAGGCCAGCGGCGGCAGGGGGCGCGGCAAGGCATTCGGCGTCGTGGGGGAAGGTTCGTGCATGGCTATCTCGCATCAGAGCATGAAGGTCAATCGCACACATTAGCTCAGCTAAGTCATGGCCGTCATATTTCGCGTTGGCCAGCCGTGATGACGAGGGGGACAATGGTCTCATTCTCGGGTCACGGCTCAGCGACACGGCTCGGCCATACGACCCAGCACGCGACACGCGTTGGCTCACCTGCTACTGCACACACGACATAGGACGGCGCCCATGGAGACTCTCATCGCATCTGCCCCTGACACCCAAGACACTGAAGCGTCACAGGCACGCCATCAGTGGGACATGAAGGAATACCTGCCCCATCACGAGGGCGCGCCGCTGGTGAAGGCAGACCACGACGAGACCCTGGCGTCACTGGCATGGGCCAGCGGTGAGCAGACCCAACTGCCGCTGATCTGGCTACGCGACCACTGCGCCTGCGATCTCTGCCGTCATCCGCAGACCTTCGAACGCACCTTCATGCTGATGGACGATGCGGCCCTGACGGTCCATCAGATGCGTGTCGAGCAGGGCAATCTCGTCGTCGTCTGGCAGGACGGCCACACCAGCCGCTTCGATGCCGGCTGGTTGCTGCAACGTCGCCCGAGTGATGCGCCGCCAGCCACGCCGGTCCCCGCAAGCCAGGCCTGGCAGCAGGGTCACAAGCCTCACGTCACCGCCTTTGCCGATTACATGGCCGGTGGACAGGCGCGCCTGGGCTGGCTGGAAGCGCTGTGCCGCGACGGCTTCGCGATTCTGGATGCCGGCCCGACGGCAGGCGGCGAGATCGACCAGGTGGCCGCGACCATCGGCCCGATCCGCGCGACCAACTTCGGTGGCCGTTTCGAGGTCTTCTCCAAGCAGGCGCCCAACAACGCCGCCTACACGCCGATTGCGCTGGAACTGCACACCGACCTGCCAAACTGGCGTCAGCCGCCGGACATCCAGATGCTTTACTGCCTGGCCAATGAGGCCGAAGGCGGAGACTCCATCTTCGGAGACGGCATGGCGGTCGCCGAGGCTCTGCGCGAGCGGGACCCGCAGGCCTTCAGGCTGCTGGCCGAGACCCCGGTGGACTTCCGCTTTGCCGACGAGACCACCGACCTGGTGGTGCGCGAGCCGGTGATCCACCTGGATGCCAACGACAAGGTCATCGAGGTGCGCTTCAACAACTGGATCCGCGACAGCCTGCGCCTGCCGCTGGAACAGATGCAGGCCTGGTACAGCGCCTATCGCCAGTACTGGAGCATCCTGCGGGAACCGGCCTTCCGCCTGCATCTCAAGCTGGAAGCCGGCCAGATGGTGGCCTTCGACAACCGCCGCGTGATGCACGGCCGCAAGTCCTTCGACCCGACGACCGGTCGCCGCCACCTGCAGGGCTGCTATGTGGATTACGACATGGTGGAATCCGCGCTGCGCGTCACGGCGCGCCAGCTGGCCGGCGCCAACCTCACTCAGTCGTGAGCACGAAAGACCTCATGCCGCGGAGTACTTGAAATAGCGTTGAACCGCACGCAAAGGTTGCGGCGGTTCCTCCAGGGCATACCACGCAAGGCAGTGGCATCCTGAGAGTCTGGCAACTCAGGTATCGCCCCATGAATCCCATGACACTCTGCTTTGCGGATGACACCCTGGAACGACGTTATCGGCGTCGACAGATCGAGACCTCACACAAGCTCAGCCGGATCACCATCCCGCTGAGCTGTCTGCTGTTCGCGTCCTATGGGCTGATCGAGATCAGTCTGCTGGAGCACTACGAAACCTATCTGCTGCTGCGTACCAGCGTTCTGGTCGGCGTGCTGGGCCTGTTCCTGCTGTCACGCCTCCCGCGTTTCCGACATCACGTCAACGGCATCCTGTGCCTGGCCTCGCTTGTGGCAGCGCTGGGGACGCTGGCGATGTTCCATGTGGGGGACGGTCACGCCGGAGAGCACCTGGTGGAGAGCCACGCCGCCGGACAGCATGAGGACGAGCATGGTGACTTCCCGGTCTACTTCGTCACCCTGATCACCGTGGTCTTCTGGACCTACACCCTGCTGGGGCTGCAGTTCGTCTATGCCATGGCCTGCGGGCTGCTGATATGGATGGGCTGCACCGCCAGCTGCGCGCTGATGCATCTTGGCTCCGATGTCCTGGTGGAAGCCAACGAGGCTTTCTTCATGATGGCCGTCAATCTGCTGGCGGGCATGAGCGCCTACTCGCGCGAGCGCCAGAGCCGACAACTCTTCCTGCATGAATGCCATATCACCGGCGAGCGGGACGATCTGCGCGACCACGCGATGTGCGACTCGCTCACCGGGCTGCTCAACCGGCGCGCCCTGCTGACACGCCTCGACCAGATACTCGACATCCAGACTCCCGGCACGGTGCAGGCCGCGCTGTTCATCGACCTCGATGGTTTCAAGCCCGTCAATGACCGCCACGGCCATGCCATCGGCGATGAAGTGCTGCGCATCACCGGCGAACGCCTGGGCAACACCCTGCGCGGCAACGATATCGTCGGCCGCCTGGGGGGCGATGAATTTCTGGTACTGATCAGCCGTGAAGGCAACGGCCGCAAGGGCCCGGAGCAGCTGGCGGAACGTCTGATCGACGCCATCAGCCGTCCCATCACGCTGGAGGTCGATGGCGAGCCGCTGATCATCGCCGTCAGCGCCAGTATCGGCATCAGCCTGTTCCCCTTCTCGGGCGCCACGCCGGAAACGGTCATCGCGCGCGCCGACAGCGCCATGTACGAGGCCAAGCAACGCGGTCGGGGCGTCGTCGTCACCGGCAATCCGCTCCGCCTGGTACTGTGACACTTGACGACCGACGCTCGGCGCCTCGAGCATGTCGCCGCGCCACCCTCCCTCTTGAGACGGCGGCAGACGCCCCAATGAGACAAGGATGCCGTTTCGTCCTTTTTCTCATGACCCGCATCACGCCAGAACGCCCCACGACTCATCAATGGGGCGTTCTGGCGCATGGAGCCTGCCAATGACACGCCTGCCGCATCTTGCCTTCTCTCTAATCGGTCTCGGTCTCCTCGGCGGCTGCGCCGGAGTCCCGTCCGGCACCCAGCCCGTCGAGAATTTCGAGCTCGAACGTTACTACGGCGAATGGCACGAGATCGCCCGCCTGCCCAACAGCTTCGAGGAGGGCCTGAGCTGCGTCAGCGCCGATTACTCGCCCCGCGAGGACGGCGGCGTGCGCGTCATCAATCGCGGCTACAACGCCGAGCAAGGGCAATGGAGCCAGGCCGAAGGTCGCGCCTACTTCACCCGGGGCAGCGAGACGGCGGCCCTCAAGGTCAGCTTCTTCGGCCCCTTCTATGGCGGCTACAACGTGCTGGCGCTGGATGATGACTATCAGTGGTCGCTGGTGGCCGGCGCCGATCGCGACTACCTGTGGATACTGGCGCGTGAGCCGCAGCTGGATGACGCCACCTATCAGGCGCTGGTCGAGCAGGCCGCCGAGCTCGGCTTCGCGACCGACGCGCTGATCAAGGTCGAACAGGGCGATGCCTGCCCCTCTCCTGATGACACCGAACGCTGACACCGATAGCTGACACCGAACCCGGTCCCAAGACCCAAGGCCTGACACCAAGGCCTGACACCAAGGTCTAAACCGGCGCGTGACGTTTATATGGTGCGGACAGCCGCTTTCATCCAACCGACCTCGCATCTTGTCACGCGCGCGCGGCTCGCCAATGGTGAGCTGACAATCTTCCGGGGTAGCGCCTCGCCGAGTGCGCTGCCCTGATGCCAATCGTTTGATGCTGTCGCCCAGTGCCAGTGACGCCTCGCTGCACTGGGCAACTCAGTTCAGAGGGAGCCCGTGCCATGGATATCCAGCAGTTCTTCAGCGCCCTGTGGGATGACTACGTCGCCATGACGCCCCAGGCCCAAAAGATCCAGGATGCCTTCATCGCTGACGGCGAGACCATCGTCAACGACCACGTCGCCTTCCGCACCTTCGATCGCGGGCCGATCACCCTGAGCGCGCTGGAACCTCACCTGCTGGCGCTGGGCTATACCCGCTTCGCGCCCTATGATTTCCGCGAGAAGAAGCTGCGCGCCTTCGGCTATCTGCCACCGTCACCCGACATGCCGCGCGTCTTCCTCTCCGAGCTGAAATGCCATGAGCTGTCCGAGCGCGCCCAGGCGATCATCGATGGGCTGGTCAGCCAGATCTCGCCGGATGCCGCCACCCAGTCCTCCGTGCTGTGGTCGGGCCGCCTGTGGAAAGCGCCCAGTTTCGAGCAGTATCAGCGCCTGATGGAAGAGAGCGAGTATGCCGCCTGGCTGTCGATCATCGGCCTGCGCGCCAACCACTTCACCATCAGCGTCAACGCGCTAAGCCATCACGACACCCTCGACAAGGTGCTGACGCGCGTCGAGTCGCTGGGCCTTGGCATCAACCCGGCCGGAGGGCGCATCAAGGGCTCGCCCGAGGTGCTGCTGGAGCAGGCCTCCACCCTCGCCGACCGCCAGACCTTCACCTTCGCCGGTGGCGAGGAGCATGAGATCTCCACCTGCTACTACGAATTCGCGCGCCGCTACCCCGATGCCGATGGCGAGCTGTATCAGGGCTTCGTGGCGGCCAGCGCCGACAAGATCTTCGAATCCACCAATGTTCGCCAGGAGCCGACTGCCTCGTGATTGCCGACTGGCTAGACCTGACACTCGAAGGCCACGCCAGCGCCCGTGGCATGGGCCGTATTCCCGGTGGTCGCTATGAGATCGTCGCGCCCGGCGTGCTGGAGATCACCCCCGACGTCACGGGGCCCAAGGCGCGCCCGTGCGTGATCTCCGCCGGTATCCACGGCAACGAGACCGCCCCCATCGAGCTGCTCGGTGAGCTGATCGCGGGCCTGGAGAGCGGCCATCTGATCGTCGGGGCGCCGCTGTTGCTGATTCTGGGCAACCTGCCCGCCATCCGCAGTGGCGAGCGCTTCATCACCACCAATCTCAATCGGCTGTTCAAGCGCGCCGAGGCCAGCGTCACGGGCAACGACTGTCCGTCCGATGATGAGCCGGCACGCGCGCGTCAGCTGATGGCGGCCGTGGACACCTTCTATGCTCGCTTCCCGCTGGCCGAGGGCACGCGCCGCCTGCACTACGACATGCACACCGCCATCCGCGACAGCCTCTATCCGCGCTTCGCGGTGGTGCCCTTCAGTGATGGCGACGCCATCAGCGCATCGCAGTGGCCGATATTGAGCGCCGCCGGCATCCAGGCCGTGCTGCACCAGCATCAGCACAGCTGGACCTTCTCTCACTATTCGCGCCACTACCATGATGCCGACGCCTTCACGCTGGAGTTGGGCCAGGTACGCCCGTTCGGCGCCAACGACATGGCGGCACTCGCACCGATGAAAGCCCTGCTCGCGGCACTGGCGACCGGCACGGCGCCCGCCGAAGCGGACCCACAGGCCATCGACTACTTCACGGTGGAAGTGGAGCTGATGCGTCAGTCAGCCGACTTCACGCTGTGCTTCAGCGAGGATGTCGCCAACTTCACCGCCTTCGCCCCCGGCAGCGTGGTGGCCGAAGACGCCGCTGCTGGCCCCTGCATCATCGGCGATACGCCACTGCGGGTGGTCTTCCCCAACGCCAAGGTGGAGATAGGCGCCCGCGCCGCCCTGCTGCTGGCCGAGAGCTCGACACCGACAGACTGAGCCACCAGACACTGAACAAACCGGCACTGAGCCACAAGCGCCGGCGTTCTGCCCGCCCATCCCCTTCAGGGCGCAGCACGATGCCGGCGCGATTGCACTGACGAAAGCCTTACTACAACGACAACAGGCGACCTTGATCATGAAGACTCCTCCCCCACGGCCGGACGGCATCCGTGTGCGTCCTTGCAGGCTCCACCAAAGTCGTAACATTCCTCCACGCCAGATAGCGGTGAACCCTGCGTTGAGCTGGTAGAATCGGCCCCCTTTCCCGTCCACGACATGCAAGCACAGGCATTTTTCGCCTGTTGTAGACGGTCACTGGCAGCGAGAACGACGATCAATCGGACTGATCGTGAGGAACTGGCCATGCCCCTGACGGCATTCTCCGCCACTCCTCCCGTGCCACGCCTTGCCGCCTCATCACGTCTGCGTCGCGCACGTAAGCGAGCGAGAGTGAAAGGCAGTACCAGGCAGCCGTGCCATGTCGGCAACGAACCTGTATCCCGAGCCCGACCGCCCCGCGGCGGACTCGTGGCGTGTCATTGCCCCCAGGGCTGGCAACGTCCGGATTGGAGTAACTGCATGACCATGAGATCTTCCGTGGCCGAGAGCCCGAGCAGCGACGCGCTGCCTCTCGAGGTCCGCAACATCACCAAGTCCTTCGGCACCAATCAGGTGCTCAAGGGCTTGTCACTGCAAGCACGCAAGGGCGATGTCATCACCCTGATCGGTGCGTCCGGTTCCGGCAAGAGCACCTTTCTGCGCTGCATGAACCTGCTGGAGCAGCCGGACGGCGGCGACATCTTCGTGCATGGCGAGCAGATCGGCTTCAAGGAAAGCCGCCGTGGCCGCGAACCGATGGACTGGCGTCAGGTCGAGCGCATGCGCGCGCGCCTGTCGATGGTGTTCCAGGGCTTCAACCTGTGGTCGCACATGACGCTGCTGGAAAATGTCATCGAGGCGCCGATCCACGTGCTCGGCAAGCCGAAGAAGGAAGCCATCGCCCACGCACGCAGTCTGCTGGACCGCGTCGGCCTGCTCGAGCGCGCCGACTACTATCCGGCGCAGATGTCCGGTGGCCAGCAGCAGCGCGGCGCCATCGCACGCGCACTGGCGATGGAGCCGGAGGTGATGCTGTTCGACGAGCCGACCTCGGCCCTCGACCCGGAACTGGTCGGTGACGTGCTCAAGGTCATGCGTGACCTGGCCGAGGAAGGCCGCACCATGGTGGTGGTGACCCACGAGATGAGCTTCGCGCGTGATGTCTCGAGCCAGGTGGTCTACCTGCATCAGGGACTGGTCGAGGAAGCCGGCAAGCCGGAAGACGTGCTGGGCAATCCCCAGTCGGAGCGTCTCAAGCAGTTCCTGGCGCCCAAGTACTGAGCAAGCACCCTGATCACCAGTACTGATGAATGGCCCTTGGCCCATCGCTGAGCCTACCCGCTCGGCCTGTGGCACATCCCGGCACGGTGATCCCGTGACCGGCACATGATTCAGCACCGCGAGCGCCACGCCAACGGCAGGCCTCGAGGTGTTCAAGACTTCAGGAATGACAAGTAATGAAACAGTTCGCGACACGTGCCCTGCTGGGTCTCACCCTCGGCCTCTCCACCTTCGCCATCACCACCAGCGCCGCTCAGGCGGCCGATGTGCCGGACCCGCTGCGCCTGGGCATCGACGTGCCCTACGCGCCCTTCGGCTACAAGCTGCCCAGCGGTGAGCTGACCGGTTTCGAGATCGAACTGGGCAACGCCATCTGCGCCCAGCTCGCCACCCATTGCGAATGGACCGAGCAGGACTTCGACGGCATCATCCCGGGCCTGATGGCGCGCAAGTACGACGTCATCATGTCAGCGCTGACCATCAATCCGGAGCGTGAGCGTCAGGTGCTGTTCTCCGAGCCCTACTTCACGCCGCCGTCCGGCTGGTTCGTCAAGGCGGACAGCCCGCTGGCGGGCGCGGATACCCTCGATGCCGAGGCGCTCGCGGGCAAGGTGATCGGGGTGCAGCGCGGCAACCTGCAGGATCACTACGTCACCGACCTCTACGGCCGCACGGCAGAAGTGCGCCGCTACACCAAGCTCGATGATCTGGTGCTGGACATGGACAGCGGCCGCGTCGATGTCGCCTTCCTGGACCTGCCGGTCGGTCAGGACACCCTGGTCAACGCCAACGACGGCAACTTCGTCAACACCGGCAGCGCCATCAGCGAGCCGAAGAAGTACTTCGGCGACGGCTTCGGCATCGCCATGAAGAAGCGCGACCGCGACCTCAAGAAGGCCATCGATGGTGCCCTGGAAGCACTCAAGACCGATGGCACGCTCAAGCGTCTCAACGACAAGTACTTCGCCAGCGCCGCCACTGCGTCCGACAACCACCAGTAAGCCGCTGAACGGGTTATTCGGCGCTTCACGGGAGATTTCCCATGATTGACCTACAAGGCTACGGGCCCAGCCTGCTGGAAGGTGCCTGGGTCACGGTGCAGCTGGCCGTGCTGGCCCAGCTGCTGGCCATCGCGCTGGGGCTATTGACGGCGACGGCCAAGATGTCGCGTTCCACGCCTCTGCGCTGGCTCGCGACGCTCTACACCACCATCATCCGCGGCGTTCCCGACATCGTGCTGATGCTGCTGCTGTTCTTCGGCGGCCAGATCGGCATCAACATGGTCACCGACTGGCTGTACGACAGCTACGACATCGACGTCTTCGTCAATGTCGATGAGTTCACTGCCGGCGTCGTCACCATCGGCTTCATCTTCGGTGCCTACATGGGCGAGACCTTCCGTGGCGCCTTCATGGCGGTGGATGCCGGGCAGATCGAGGCCGGGCGCGCCTATGGCATGAACGACTGGAAGGTCTTCAAGCGCATTCGCTTCCCGCTGATGATGCGTCACGCCCTGCCGGGGCTGGGCAACAACTGGATGGTGCTGCTCAAGACCACCGCCCTGGTGTCGGTGATCGGGCTGGTCGACATGGTGCGTGTCGCCAGTGAGGCCGCCAAGGCGACCCACGAGCCCTTCACCTTCCTGTTGCCGGTCGCGGCGGGCTATCTGCTGATCGCCACCGTGTCCGAATGGGGGCTGGCACGTCTCAAGAAGCGCTATAACGCCGGATTCGGGGAGGCCAGCGCATGGAACAACTGAACGATGCAGGCTCCTCAGGCGTCATCACCCAGCTGGGTCAGATGCTCGAGGATGCGCTGAGCGACAATTACATCTTCACCGCGACCACCCTGTGGCACTACTGGGAAGGGCTGGTCACCACCGTGCAGCTGGTGTGCCTGGCGCTGCTCATCGGCCTGATACTGGCCGTGCCGCTGGCGATCCTGCGCGGCTCGCGTCGTCGCTGGGTGAAGATGCCGGTCTATCTCTACACCTATGTCTTCCGGGGCACGCCGCTGCTGATCCAGCTCTATCTGATCTACTACGGCGTGGTGTTCTTCGACGGCTTCGACATCTCGCTGGGCGTGACCAGCGTGCATGTGCCCAGCATCCAGGAGACCTGGCTGTGGGATTACTTCCGTGATCCCTTCGTACCGGCGCTGCTGGCCTTCGTGCTCAATACCGCGGCCTACACCACCGAGATCTTCCACGGTGCCATCCAGTCGACCCCCAAGGGCGAGATGGAAGCCGCCCGCGCCTACGGCATGTCACGCGCCAGGATGATGCGTCGCATCATTCTGCCCAGTGCCTTTCGCCGGGCGCTGCCGGCCTACGGCAATGAAGTCATCTTCATGCTGCATGCCAGTGCCATCTGCAGCGTGGTGACGCTTCTGGACCTCACCGGCGCCGCGCGCGACATCTACGCACGCTTCTACGCGCCCTTCGAGGCCTTCCTGTTCGTCGCCGCCATCTACCTGTGTCTGACCTTCACCATCATTGCCATATTCCGGCAACTGGAGAAACGCCTGCTGGCACACTTGAAACCGTTAAGCTGAACGTCAAAAGCGCCCTTTGTAGGGCGCTTTTTTTATATCAGGATATAACGGCAGGAATTCATCTCGTTTAACGACCGTTTGAATTTGTCCATTGACCCTCTTCACCACAGCCTCGGTCTGGGCTAGTGTGGAGCCACTGGCATGACACGCCCCCTTATGTCCGCGGCTCAGATGGCTGGTGTTCAGGAGGGAGTGTCTGATGCCACTGATCAGCCAGTATGACCAACAACAATGATGGATGGGACTGACATGAAGAAGCTTCTGGGAATCTCCCTGCTGGGTGCAGCATTGATGGCCGGTGGCGCTCAGGCGGCCGAATCGCTGCGCATCGGCGTCGACGTGCCCTACGAGCCGATGGAATACAAGACGCCCGACGGTGAGCTGACCGGTTTCGATATCGAACTGGGCAATGCCATCTGCGCGAAGATCAACCGCGACTGCGAGTGGGTCATCCAGGCGTGGGACGGCATCATTCCCGGCCTGATGGCGCGCAAGTACGACGCCATCATGTCCTCGATGACCATCAATGAGGAACGCCGCGCGAAGGTGCTGTTCTCCGACACCTACATCACCCCGCCGTCCGCCTGGTTCGCCCCGTCCGACAGCGAGCTGAGCGCCACCTCCCAGGAAGCCCTGGCTGACAAGGCCATCGGCGTGCAGCGCGGCACCCTGCAGGACAACTACGTCACCGATCTCTACGGCAAGAATGCCGAGGTCAAACGCTATACCACCGCCGATGACCTGGTGCTGGACATGGAAGCGGGTCGCCTCGACATCGCCTTCCTCGACTTCCCGGTCGGCAAGTCCACCCTGATCGACGGCGGCAACGGCAACTACAAGGCCGTGGGTGAAGTGGTCACCGAGCCCAAGAAGTACTTCGGCGACGGCTTCGGTATCGCCATGCGCAAGCGTGACAAGGACCTGGCCGAGCAGATCAACGGCGCCCTGGCCGAGCTGAAGGCCGATGGCACCTACGACACCATCCATACCAAGTACTTCGGCGAGAAGCAGTAAGGTCGCCTCAAGCGGCATGCTAGCCATGCCGTGATGCCTGTGCCGAGATGCATGCGCCGTGAGTTGAGCGGCAGCAGACGCAAGTGACACGCACGACAAAAGCCCCGCTGGCATTCGCCGCGGGGCTTTTGCGTTGCCCCCTTGCTCAAGCGCAGCAGGCAGCCAGCGCGTCACCTGCACAATTGGTGCATATTCAGAATCAAAGCGGTGTGCTCCAAGGGGCTTATCCGTCGCAGGCCGGCTCTCTAGGATGCCGAGCCAACTATCCTGCAACGGAAAATTCCCATGTCGAGACTGAACTTACGTCCGGCGCGCCTTCCTCGTATCGCTTCTTCCCTGCTGCTGACCCTTGGTGGCCTTCTGGCGCTCAGTGCCTGCAGTGAGGGCAACAGTGAAGAGACCGGCAACGCGCAACAGACTCCCCCGACGATGGAAGTCGTCGCCGCCCAGTCGCAGCCAGTCGCGGCCTGGCACACCTACACCACACGTCTGGAATCTCCCCAGCGCGTGCAACTGCGCCCACGCGTGAGCGGCGAAGTCGAAGAAGTGCTGTTCACCGAAGGCAGTCAGGTAAGCGCCGGCACGCCGCTGGTGCGTCTTGATCAACGCCCCTTCAAGGCCGAGGTTCAGCGTCTGGAAGCGGAAGTCGCACGCATCAAGGCTGAGCTGTCCAATGCCCGCAGCGAGTCCGGTCGCGCCGCCAGTCTGGTCAAGCGCAACCTGATATCGCGCGAGGAAGCCGATTCGCGCAGCACAACCGCCACCGGCCTCAATGCACAGCTCAAGGGTGCCATCGCCCAGCTCGAGCGTGCCCGTCTGGATCTGGACTACGCCACCATCCGCGCCCCGATCGATGGTCGCCTGTCCAATGCGCGCATCACGCGTGGCAACACCGTGCAGGCTGGCCAGAGCGTGCTGACCACGCTGGTCGAGACCCGCCAGCTGGACGCCTATATCGATATCAGCGAGCTGACCTGGAACCAGGACTTCGCGAACGTCAGCGCCGATGACCACCTGCCGGTCGAACTCCAGCTGGCCGGTCAGCAGGATTTCCCCTTCCACGGTGAGCTCGACTTCATCGACAACAGCGTCGATATCGATACCGGCACCCTGCGGATCGGCACCACCTTCAGCGCCGATGATGCCGCCCTGCGTCCGGGCGCCTTTGCACGCCTGCGTCTCGCCTCGCCCGAGATCCGGGATGCCGTGCTGATTCCGGAACGCGCCATCGGCACCGATCTGGACCGTCAGTTCGTGCTGGTGGTCGCCGAGGACAACACCCTCGCCTACCGTGGCATCACCACCGGCCCGCGCTTCGGCCCGCTGCGTGCCGTCACCGATGGCCTGGCCGCCGGTGACCGCGTGCTGGCCGCAGGGCCTGCCAAGGCAGGTCCGGGCATGCCGATCACCCCCAAGTTGGTCGAGATGCCTGATGACGGTGCTCTCAAGGCACTCGCCGCGCGTATCTCGCGCCTGCAGCAGCAGACCGCCCAGCCGCTGGATCAGGACAACGACCAGGACGCCGCGACACTGGCCGAGGCTGACCGTCAGGCAGCCGGAGGCCGTTCGTGAATATCTCCAGCTTCTTCATCAAGCGCCCGGTCTTCGCCGCGGTGCTGTCGATCCTGATCGTCATCTCCGGGATGCTGTCGCTGTTCCAGCTGCCCATCTCCGAGTATCCGGAAGTCGTGCCGCCCACCGTGGTGGTGCGCGCCAACTACCCGGGTGCCAACCCCGAAGTCATCGGGGCCACCGTCGCCACGCCGCTGGAGCAGGAAATCACCGGCGTCGAAAGCATGCTGTACATGGACTCCCAGGCGACCTCCGACGGCAACCTGACCCTGACGGTGACCTTCGCGCTGGGCACTGACCTGGACAAGGCCCAGGTGCAGGTGCAGAACCGTGTGGCCCGCGCCACGCCGCGCCTGCCGCAGGAGGTGCAGCAACTCGGCATCACCACCGAGAAGGCCTCGCCCAACCTGACGATGGTGGTCCACCTGACCTCCCCGGATGGCCGCTATGACCAGCTGTGGCTGTCCAACTACGCGCGCCTGAACCTGAAGGACAATCTCGCCCGTCTCGAGGGGGTCGGCGACGTGCAGCTGTTCGGTGCCGGCGAGTACTCGATGCGCGTGTGGCTCGACCCGGACGCCGTGGCGGCGCGGGGCCTGTCTGCCGGTGACATCATCAGTGCCCTGCGTGCCCAGAATCAGCAGGTCGCCGCCGGCTCCGTCGGTGCCCAGCCCTCGCCTGACGACAACCAGTTCCAACGCCTGCTCAATGTGCGGGGCCGCCTGGAAAGCGCCGAGGAATTCGAGAACATCGTCATCCGTGTCGATGAAGACGGCCGCCTGACACGCCTTAAGGATGTGGCGCGTGTCGAACTGGGCGCCGACAGCTATTCACTGCGCGCGCAGCTGGATGGCAAGGACGCCGTGGCGATGCCGATCTTCCAACGTCCCGGCTCGAATGCCATCGCGCTGTCGGATTCCGTGCGCGAGAGCATGAGCGAGATGTCAGAGGCCTTCCCGGATGGCGTCAGCTACGACATCGTCTACGACCCGACGGTCTTCGTACGTGGCTCCATCGAGGCGGTCATCGACACCCTGTTCGAGGCCATCCTGCTGGTCGTGATCGTGGTGATCCTGTTCCTGCAGACCTGGCGGGCCTCGATCATCCCGCTGATCGCGGTGCCGGTCTCGCTGATCGGGACGTTTGCGGTCATGCAGCTGATGGGCGTGTCGATCAATACGCTGTCGCTGTTCGGGCTGGTGCTCGCCATCGGTATCGTCGTCGATGACGCCATCGTGGTGGTGGAGAATGTCGAGCGCAACATCGAGCTGGGTCACTCGCCCATCGAGGCCACCCAGATCGCCATGCGTGAGGTGACCGGCCCGATCATCGCCATCGCGCTGGTGCTGACGGCGGTGTTCGTGCCGACGGCCTTCATCAGCGGCCTGAGCGGTCAGTTCTACAAGCAGTTCGCGCTGACCATCACCATCTCGACGCTGATCTCGGCCTTCAACTCGCTGACGCTGTCACCGGCGCTGTCGGCTCTGCTGCTCAAGCCCCACGGTGCCAATCCTGACTGGCTGACACGCCTCATCGATGGCCTGTTCGGTCGCTGGCTGTTCGCGCCGTTCAACCGCGCCTTCAGTGCGATGGCCAACGGCTATACCGGCCTGATCAAGAAGCTGCTGCGCTTCGGTGTCATCGTCGGCCTGCTGTATGTCGTGCTGCTCGGCGCCACCGGCAAGCTGTTCGACAGCGTGCCCGGCGGCTTCATCCCGGGGCAGGACAAGCAGTACCTGGTCGCGATGGCCCAGCTGCCGGACGCCGCCAGCCTCGACCGCACCTCCGAGGTCATCGACGAGATGCAGGCACTGGCGCTGGACACACCGGGCGTGGCGCACACCGTGGCCTTCCCGGGGCTCTCCGTGAACGGCTTCGTCAATGCCTCCAACTCCGGCATCGTGTTCGCGACCCTGGCGGACTTCGATGAGCGACAGTCGCCCGAGCTTTCCGGTCAGGCGATCGCCGCTCAGCTGAACCAGAAATTCGCGGGGATCGACGAGGCCTTCATCGCCGTCTTCCCGCCACCGCCGATTCTGGGCCTGGGCACCACGGGTGGCTTCAAGTTGCAGCTGCAGGACCGCGGCAACAAGGGCTTCGATGAGCTGTTCGCCGCCGTACAGACCATCACCGCCAAGGGCAACGCCGATCCGCGCCTGAGCAGTGTCTACTCCAGCTTCCGCATCCAGGTGCCGCAGTACGACATCGATCTGGATCGCGAGCAGGCGATGATCATGGGCGTGCCGGTGGAACGTGCCTTCGAAACCCTGCAGGTCTATATGGGCTCGCTGTACGTCAATGACTTCAACCGCTTCGGGCGTACCTATCAGGTACGCGCCCAGGCCGAGCAGTCGGCGCGTCTCGACCCGGATGACATCCGCAACCTCAAGGTGCGCAGCGACAACGGCCGCATGATTCCGCTGGGCAGCTTCGTCAAGGTGACACCGACCACCGGCCCGGACCGCGTGATGCACTACAACACCTTCGTCAGTGCCGACATCAACGGCTCACCGGCGCCGGGCGTCTCCAGTGATCAGGCCAAGGCCGCCATCGAGGAAGTGCTGGCCGACAACCTGCCACAGGGCATCGGCTACGAGTGGACGGAGGTGACCTACCAGCAGGTGCTGGCCGGCAACACCATGATCTACATCTTCCCGCTGGTGGTATTGCTGGTGTTCCTGGTGCTGGCCGCCCAGTACGAGAGCTGGTCGCTGCCGCTGGCGATCATCCTGATCGTGCCGATGACACTGCTGTCGGCGCTGGCCGGTGTCTGGCTGACGGGAGGCGACAACAACATCTTCACGCGCATCGGCTTGATCGTGCTGGTGGCGCTGGCGTGCAAGAACGCGATCCTGCTGGTCGAGTTCGCTCGTGAGCAGCAGCATGCTGGCCAGAGTCGTCTGGACGCCGTGCTGACGGCCTGTCGCCTGCGCCTGCGCCCCATCCTGATGACGTCGGTCGCCTTCACCGCGGGCGTGGTACCACTGGTACTGGCCACCGGTGCCGGCAGCGAGATGCGTCAGGCGATGGGCGTGGCGGTGTTCTCCGGCATGATCGGCGTCACCGTATTCGGCCTGCTGCTGACACCGCTGTTCTATGTCGGTATCCGCCGCCTGGTCGAGAAACGTGAAGCGCATCAGGACACTGACACGCCGGACAGCAATGCCGAGTCAGGCCGCCGCATTCATTGATACGAACATTGATACGGCCACTGATACGACCACTCTCCCGAGAGATCGAGAACAGGCAAACGCCACGGGGCGTCGCGGCTTCAGCAACCGTTGAAGCATTGACTCCCCGTTGGCAACACTGCCATTCCGTTCGTGGCATGTTTACTGCTCACGACTCTCGGCATAATGCCCATCAATATTTACCCACTCGGGAGCAGGTGCCATGTACGCCGATACCTTCAATGATCTGGCCCTCGAGGCCGAACTCGAAAACTTCGCGCACCGCTGGTTCTCCATGCTCAACCGCATGGCGCCTGCTATCGAACTGGCGGAGCTGCTGGGCGAGGAGGCTTCCATCCAGCTGCTGGATGAAACTCTGACCGGCAGCGAGTACCTGGCCAACTGGGAGCAGCGTCGCAGCGAGCTGCTAGTCAATGGCCATGCACTCGGCTGGGTGCGTGCGCAGCGCAACAGCCTCGACAGCGCCACCCTGCGCATGGGCGGTGAGCACCGCGCCGCCATGCGCGATGGCAGCGTGTTGCACACGCATTTCGACGCCGAGTGGGTGCTCGACCTGAGTTGGGGCGAGCCGCGCATCCAGAGCATCAAGCTGCTGGATATGCGCACGCTGTAACGCGATACGCAGACAGCAAAAGGCCCCGTCACTTAATGGTGACGGGGCCTTTTGCTGTCTGGAGAGGCCTGTTTCCAGCGCACGCGGTTCCTCGGCCTCAGTCATTCAGTTTCAGTTTCAGTTTCTGTCTCAGCCCCTGAGCTCCAGCATCGCTGGCGTGTCGATGTCGTGATGGATACCGGCATCACCGACTACCACCTGACGCAGCGCCTCGCGATGTCGCGCGATCACCTCGCGCGCGCCCTCGCCGCCCTCAAGCGTCGCAAGCTCTGCCCACAGCGCCCGCCCGAACAGCACCGGATGCCCGGGGCCGCCCTCGCCGTCAAGCCTCGGTCGCACGATATGCACGCCATCGGCCTGGGCCTCGGCCCGAAGGACATGAAAGGTCTGCGCCGTGATCTGCGCCATGTCCGCCAGCCATACCGCCGCCACCTGCACATGCGCCAATCCAGCCTCATCATTTAGCTGACGGAAGGCATCGCCGAGACTGGCGCCGAGGCCGTTGCCCGCCTGCGGCGCACGCCAGATTCGCCGGGCATGCTCACGCGCGAAGTCATCTCCCAGCAGTGCGGCGGGATCATCGTCCTCACGCAGCAGCAGACGCCAGTCCACCTCACAGGACATGACCTGCGAAAGCGTCGCCATCAGCAGTGTCTGGCCATCCGCCAGACGCGCCTGACGCTTGTCACTACCAAAGCGGCGACTCTGACCGGCCGCCATCACCAGAATGATCGTCCCACTCATGTCGGGTCTCACAGACTTTCCCGAGCGCGCCCACGCCGGATACGCACGATATCGGCCATCACCGCCAGCGCGATCTCGGCCGGCGTCTTGCTGCCCAGATTCAGTCCGATCGGCATCACGATACGCTCGATCTCCTCGGCGCTGAGCCCGCCACTGCGCGCCAGCCGCTCGGCGCGCGCCTGAGAGGTACGCTGCGAGCCCATCACGCCAATGTAGAACGCGGGCTGGCGTACCGCCTCGATCATCGCGAGATCATCAATGCGTGGATCATGGGTCAGCGCCACCACGGCGGTGGCGGCATGGCAGCCCCCCGCCGCGATGAAGCGCGAGGGCAGCTCACGACGCAGGGTGACACCGGCGAGCGGCGTCTTGCGGGCATCCCAGTCCGCCAGCACTTCCTCGCGTGGCTCGCAGATGATCACCTCGAAGCCGAGGCTGACGGCGAAGGCAGCGCAGGCTTCCGCCACCGGCGAGAGTCCCGCCAAGAGCAGACGCGCCACCGGCCCGACCCTGAGCTGATAGCCGTACGCCTCGCCCTCGTGACCCTTGAGTGGCTCGACCCGCTCCCCCAGCCCGCTGTCCTGCTGAAGCGTACGCGCGCCATCCCCCGCCAGCATGACCTGACGCAGACGCGGCGTCTGACCCTCGAGTGCCTCGCGCAGTGCCTTGAGATGCGCGATGTCCGCCTCGCTGGCCGTGAAGCGCTCGACCAGCACGTCCAGCAAGCCACCGCACGGCAAGGCGATCCCCGCGCCCTGATGGCCGCCCTCGCCATAGCGGATCACCTGGGCGCTCGCGGTGAATTCGCCTCCCGCCAGGCGCGCCAGGAAGTCCTCCTCGACACAGCCACCGGACAACGAACCACGATGTTGCCCATCGGCGCGCGCCACCAGCCAGGTACCCGGCTCACGCGGTGAGGAGCCGAAGGTGGCCAGCACCGTGCACAGCCAGATCGGGCGCGCGGATGGCTCGCCATCTGCAGGTGCCAGCCAGTCGATCGCCTGATGGATCACTTCAAGATCAAGGTGTTGCATCAAAAGTCTCTCATTTCAGAAGCCTGCGCCCGGTCTGAAGACACGAAACCCGCCCCCCGGGCATGCCGGAGTGGCGGGTATCAGAGGCATTCACCGGGGAGGATCAGGCCTCGCTGAGCGCGGCCTTGAGCGCCGCCGGACGCATCGGCAGGTCACGCAGGCGCACGCCGACCGCATGCTGAATGGCGTTGGCGATCGCCGGTGCGACCACCGTGGTGCCCGGCTCGCCGAGACCGACCGGCATCTCGGTGCTGTCGACGAATTCGAGATCCATCTGCGGCACCTGATGCATGCGCAGCGGCTGGTAGGCCCCCAGATTCTGCGCCACCGGACCGCCCTCGCGGTATTCGGTGCCTTCGTGCAGCGCCATCGAGACCCCCCACAGGAGCGAGCCTTCCAGCTGCGCCATGGCGCCATCCGGATGCGCCAGCGTACCGGCATCGACCACGCTGGTCAGCTTCTCGAGCTTGACCTCGCCGGTGGCGCGATCGACCTTGACCTGCGCCACACAGGCCACCCAGGTCGGCATGCTACGTTCCTGACCGAAGCTCAATGCCACGCCCATGCCGGTGTCTGCCGGCAGGCTGTCGCGCTCGCTCCAGCCGGACTTCTCCATCACGCGCGTGAGCACGTTGCGCAGACGTTCCGCCCCGCCCGTGCTGACCGGCGCCTTGCCGGCATTGCGGCCTTCGGCGTCCAGCAGCGAGAGGCGGAATTCGGCCGGATCCTGCTCGGCTGCCTGCGCCAGCTCATCGATGTGCTGCTCGACCGCCCATAGCGTCCAGCCCGGTGCGACGGAGCGCAGATACCCCGGCACGAAGGCCTCATGAGCGACCTTGTTCTGCTGCGCCCAGACACGCTGGGTGCCCACGTTGTACCAGTGGTCCGCGCCACTGATGGAGAAGGAATCCAGCTTGCCACCGCCTTCCACGGCTTCGGCGAGGAAGCTCGGCATCAGCGCGGCAGTCGGCCAGCCGGCGGCGGCGGCGTGCTCGGAGGCCACCACGCGACCTTCGGCATCGAGACCGGAACGCAGACGCTGCACCGAGGGCGAACGCACGCAATCGAAGCGGCTGTCATCGGGGCGCGTGAAGATCATCTTCACCGGACGCCCCACGGCCTTGGCCGCCAGCGCCGCCGGCACGGCGTAGTCACCATGCAGACGACGCCCGAAACCACCGCCCAGATACAGTTGGTGATGGGTGACCTTGCCTTCCTCGAGCTCCAGCGCCTTGGTGACCAGTGAGGTCAGCAGGGACTGCTGCTGGTTGCCGCAGTGGATGTGCCAGTGGCCATCCTCTTCGTAGGCCAGCGCATTGGCCGGCTCCAGCGTGAAGTGCAGCACGCTTGAGGTGGTGAAGGTGGATTCCACCGTGGTGGCGGCATTCTCGAGCAGCGGCGCGGGATCGCCCTGATCCACCAGCAGTGAGCCGTTGTCACGGCTCGGCGAGCTGACCAGACGCTGGCCCTCGGCCTGGATCGCCGTCTCGTCGACCTGATAGCTGTCGCCCTTGCTCCACTCGACCTTGAGCAGGTCGGTGGCGCGCATCGCCGCCGAGAAATTGTCGGCGATGACCGCAAGCCAGCCCTGACAGATGCCGGACGGGTCCTTGAGCTCGATGGTCTGGCGATAGCCGATGACCTTGCGGGCCTCGCTGTCATCGACGGCGGTGACCTTGCAGCCGAAGCGGCTCGGCGGCATCACCGGACGCGCATGCAATGTCTTGCCGACACGCGCCTCGATATCTGCCGGCAGGGTGTAGTCGATGCCGTAGACGGCCTGACCGTTGGTCTTGGGCGGCACGTCCAGCGCGTTGCCCCTGGTGCCCAGCACGCGACGCTCGGAGGCCGGCTTGAGCTCGATGGCCGCAAGTTCCTCCTCGGAGAAGCTGCGCTCCAGCCCCGCCGCGACGATCTCGCCATAGCTCAGCGACTGATCGCCACTGATGACGCGACCCTTGCGCGCCTTGCAGCTCTCGACCGCCACACCCATCTGCTGAGCGCCCGCCTCGATCAGCGCGATACGTCCCGCCGCGCCGGCCTGTGACAGCGGCTGGTAGCTCTGATGAACCGACCAGCTGCCGCCGGTGATCATGTAGCCCCACTTGGGGGCGCTGTCGACGTAATCGACCTTGACGCTGTCCCAGTCGGCTTCCAGCTCCTCGACCACCAGACGTGCGAGGCTGGTGGCGACGTGCTGCCCCATCTCGGACTTGGTGATATGCACGGTGACGGTGCCATCAGTGGCGATGGCGTACCACATGGTCGGCTCGAAGGCGCCGGCGGACAGCGTCTCGCTGGCCGACCCCTTGCTGTCTGACCCGGCGGCCAGCGCCGCGCCGGACACGCCGAAGGCCAACATGGTGGAACCCGCCACACTGCCGATCAGGAAGCCACGCCGCGTGATACCCCCGCGGCTCGAGGAAGTCTTGTGCGCGGCAGCAAGCTCGCGCTGATGCGCGGCCAGCTTGTCATCAAACCTTGCCATGAGATGTCTCCTCGGCAGCAGAATGGCTCACGGCATCTGCCGTGGCACGCGGATCGAATGTGCCGACACCGGCAGTCGCGGCGGTGGCCTCGGTCTGCTGGCCCATCACCTGCGCCGTGTCGCGCTCACTGGCGATCGCGGCGGCACGCTTCACCGCACGATGGATACGCACGTACGCCATGCAACGACACAGGTTGCCCGCCATGGCGGCAGTGACCTGCTCATCGGTGGGGTTCGGTGTGTGCTTGAGGAAGTCGGCGGCCTGCATGATCTGGCCCGACTGGCAGTAACCGCACTGCGGCACCTGCTCCTCGACCCAGGCTTGCTGCAGCGGGTGGTCATCGTTCTCGGCCAGCCCCTCGATGGTGACGATGTCGCCACCCTCGGCGGCCAGTACCGGCAGGACACAGGTGCGCGCCGCGGTGCCGTTCAGGTGCACGGTGCAGGCGCCGCACTGGGCGATTCCGCAACCGAACTTGGTGCCGGTCAGGCCCAGGTGCTCACGCAGCACCCATAACAGCGGGGTTTGCGGATCGACCTCGAGACTGACGGCCTTGCCGTTCAGAGTGAAGTTGGCCAAGGGGCTTCTCCTCAGGAGCATGAAGCAGGGACAGGATTGGGATACAGAGCTGGAATACAGAGCGGCGCGACGGCATGACTCGACATGGCGTCAGTAGACTGACGCTGCGTGTGTTCGGTGTCAGGGGGCGAACGGCACGTTGCATGTCGGGCAGGCTGCGCGATTGGCATACCCCGAATGGCGAAATTCTACAGGTCACGACTCAGCACCATGGTGCCAAACGGGAAACAGTGTAGTGTCGCGAGACCGGGGCATGACACCAGACCGGGATATGGCGCCCGCCATGGTAAACAGCGCATGTGACATGCATGACAGTATAGCGTTTCGCGGGGTGCGATCGGCAGTGGATTCCACGCAAGCCGGGCACGAGTCGTCACCGATGCCTGCCGGCGCCTGATAGCTGACAGTCCCTGCCGACGCCTGATGGCTGCTGCCGGTTGCTGACGAGGCGTGAAAAAAGCGCCCTGCGCTGGTCAGGCCTCAACGCCAGTGGCGAATGAAGGCCAGCATCCATTGCGTCATCACGGCGCTGTCTGGCGCGACACTCAGGGAGGCTTCGCCCTCACGAACGCGATGTTCGTCGATCTGTTCGCGACGCAACCTCATCAGGTCACGTGAATAGGCGGGGCTGAACTCGGGATGCCCCTGCACGCCGAGGCAGCTGCCCACCTCGATCAGATAGAAGGCGCAGAAGGCGCTGTCCGCCAGCACCCGGGCATCGGCAGGCAGGACACTGACCTGATCCTGATGGCTGACGATGAGATCCAGCCCCGTTTGCGGCGGTTGCATCCAGGGGCGTTGCGCACGGACACGATTGAACGACAGGCCGACACCCCAGCCGCGCGCATGTTTCTCCACCTCGCCCCCCAAGGCCCTGGCGATCACCTGATGGCCGAAGCAGACACCGACCAGCGGCAGCTTTGCCGCATGCACGCGCCGGACGAACTCGCACAGTGTCGTGATCCAGGCGAGCCCATCATTGACGCCATGTTTTGACCCCGTGATCAGCCAGCCATCGCAGGCATCCAGCTGCTCGGGAAACTCGCCATCCAGGCAGCGCCAGACGCTGAGCCGGATATCCGGGTCACTGCGCGTGAGCAGGGCCTGGAACATGGCGGGATAGTTGCCGTGCCGCTCGATGAGGGCCGGATTCACGTCATCGCATTGCAGCAGACCGATATGCATCACTACCTCCTGAGGTGGCGGGATCGACGACGTCCGCGCCACGACCATACGTGACAAGCAACGACTGCGCTGTCGCTTCTGCTACCGTCGTTGACGTATTCGGGATGCGCCCATCCATGAGAATAAAGTGGAATATAGAGACCAAGGTCTCAAGGTGATCTTCCGCCCACAGGCAGTGGCGTCCGCAGCACAATGATAACGACAGGGGTGGGCCAGACATGCAACTGAACTGGAAGGCAGCGATCGCGTTGGCAGCGCTGATTCTCGCCATCAATACCGGCGCGCGGCAGGCCATGGGCTTCATGCTGCCACCGATGGCCAGCGAACTCACCTGGGGCATGGGGAGTCTGTCATTCGCGCTCGCCATCCAGAATCTGGTCTTCGGACTGGCCGCGCCCATCGCCAGCAAGCTGTCGGACCGCTTCGGCACGCTCAGCGTCTTCCTGGTCGGTAGCCTGTGCTACGCGGTCGGCATGGGCGTCACCGCCCTCTGGCCGACCCCGACGGTATGGATGCTGGGTGCCGGCGTGCTGGCTGGCATCGGCATCGGGGCGACCACCTTTCCGCTGGTGCTGGCTGCCGTCACGCGCGTGGTCCCCATTCAGCATCGTGGCATCGGGCTGGGCATCGCCTCGGCCGGCGGCTCCTTCGGGCAGCTGATCTACTCGGTCGCGACCCCGATGCTGGTGCTGATCGACTGGAAGATCGCCATGCTGGCTCTCGGCGCCAGCTGTCTGCTGCTGATCCCCATGGCCCTGCCATTGCTGCGTCGCCCGCCGGCCGGCAGTGAGGCACCAGCGGAGGAGGATATCCCGAGCCAGGGCCCGCTGCTGCAGGACCGGCGCTTTCTGGCGCTCGCCGGCGGCTTCTTCGTCTGCGGTGTGCACGTCGCCTTCATCGCCACCCACCTGCCCAATTTCGTGGTCGCCTGCGGCCTGCCCCTGAACGTGGCCGGCAATACGCTGGCGATCATCGGCGCGCTCAATATCGCGGGTACCATCCTGTTCGGTGCCTGGGGCGGCCGCCGTCACCCGCCGCAGCTGTTGATGCTGATCTATCTGTGCCGCGCCGCGCTGGTGATGGCGATGGTCGTCATCCCGCCCAGCAGCATGCTGCTCTACGCCTTCGGCGCGATCATGGGCATTCTGTGGCTGTCGACGGTGCCACTGACCAGTCAGGCCGTCGCGCTCTACTTCGGTCAGAAGCGTCAGGCCTTCGTGTTCGGCATGGTGCTGGCCGCCCATCAGGTCGGTGCCTTCCTGGGGGCCTGGGGCGGTGGTGTGGTCTATCAGCTGACCGGCAGCTACGACCTGCTGTGGATCTCCAGCGGCATCTTCGGTCTGCTGGCCGCCATCGTGCATTGGCCGGTGCGCCGCGAGCCCACGCGCGTGATCCAGCCACAACTGGCCTGAGTCGCACCACGGCGTCCGCCGCTCACATCTCAGACCTCTGATCACATATCCACAACGACACAGCCCCCACCGGCGAGACCGATGGGGGCTGTGTCGTTGTGGACTTCAGCGGGGACGATCAGCGCTGGAAGGCGTAGACATTGCCGACCTTCAACAGCCGCGTCAGCTCATCCAGTGCCGTCAGTGTCTCCTCGGCCAGCTGCGGATCGGCGAGGTCTGCCGGTGTCAGGCTGTCACGGTAGTGACGCTTGACCCAGTCACCCAGCTCGGCGTGCAGCGTATCGGTCATCATCACGCGCCCGGACAGCGCGGCGCGCTCGGCGTCGCTGAGCACCACGCGCAGACGCAGACAAGCCGGGCCACCGCCATTGCGCATGCTCTGCTTCACGTCCTTGACCAGCACTTCGCCGATCGGGTTCGGGCCGGCCAGAATCGCGTTCTGCAGCGCGTTCCATACCGCCTCGTTCTCCTGACACTCGCCCGGCACCACCAGCGTCATGCTGCCATCGTCGTTGGAGAGCAGCTGCGAGTTGAACAGATAGGAGGAGACGGCATCCTCGAGACTGACGGCTTCCAGCGGTACACGGATCGGGATCAGCGGCGTGGACAGCTTGGCGCGAATCTCGTCGAGTACCGTCTCTTCATCGCGGAAGGCCAGCTCGTGATAGAACAGCACCGGGCCATTGCCCACCGCGATCACATCGTTGTGGAAGACGCCGGCATCGATGGCGTCCGGGTGCTGCTGGGCGAATACCACCTGCTCTTCGCTCAGGCCATGCTGACGCGCGACGGCCTGACTGGCTTCCAGCGTCTGGCGCGCCGGATAGCGACGCGGTTCGACGCCGTCACCGCCGAAGGCCTGACGGCCATAGACGTAGAGATGCACGCCCGGCCCGCCGTGGCCATCGCACAGCCGCGTATGGTTGGCGGCGCCCTCATCGGAGAAGGCCGGGGTTGCGGGCAGCGCGGGGTGATGCGCGAAGTGGCCATCGTCGGCGAAGATGGCGCCCAGGATGCGTCCGGTGGTCGCGGGCTCAAGATAGCGGTGGAAGCTGGATTGCAGGTTGGCTGGCGTGAAATGCACGCGGCCATCTCCGCTGTCGCGCGACGGCGTGACGGTGGCGGCGTTGGCCGTCCACATGCTGGAGGCGGAACACACCGCGCGCAGAAGCTGCGGGGCCTGCTCGCTGGCCGCCTTCAACACCTGGGCGTTGCTGCCGGTGAAGCCGAGGTCGCGCAGTGCGCCAAGGTCCGGGCGCTGCTGCGGCAGTAAAATCCCCTGTGCATAACCCAGATCCGCCAGCGACTTCATCTTGTCGAGGCCCTGCAGCGCGGCTTCGCGTGGGTTGGAGGCCAGGCCGCCGTGGCGCATCGAGGCCACGTTGCCATGCGCCAGACCGGCGTAGTTGTGGGTCGGGCCGACCAGGCCATCGAAATTGATCTCTTGATACAGGGTGTCGGACATGAAGGTCTCCTGCCACGACGCCTTGCCAGCTCAGCAAACAGGCACGGCGGGCGTCGTGGTCAACAATGGGTAAGCGGCAACGGTGCCCGAACGGACGGCCTTACAGACGGATACCGGCCGGCAGGTTCGCGGGCAGCGCCAGCTCCTCGGCTTCCATCGAGGCGACCGGATAGCTGACATAGTCGGCGGCGTAATAGGCGCTGGGGCGATGGTTGCCGCTGTCACCGATGCCACCGAAGGGCGCGTCGCCGGAGGCACCGGTGGTCTGGCGGTTCCAGTTGACGATGCCTGCGCGAATGCGCAGCAGGAAGTCGTCCCAGTCAGCGCGATCGCCCCCGATCAGCCCGGCCGAGAGGCCGTAGCGGGTGTCATTGGCCAGCGCGATGGCGTCGTCCCAATCGGTGTAGCGGTGGATCTTGAGCAGCGGACCGAAGAATTCCTCGTCCTCGAGCGCAAGGCCGGTAACATCGATCAGCGCCGGGCTGAGCAGACTGGTGCCCTCTTCCACCTGCTGCATGCGCACGATGACGTTGCCGCCCAGCGCTTCGAGATCGTCCTGCGCCTTGAGCAGCCCCTCGGCCGCGGCGACGCTGGCCAGGCCGCCATAGAAGGGGGCGTCCTGCGCGAACTGCCCCGCCACCCGCAGCTCGCGCAGCGCCGTGGCCAGTGTCTCGATCAGACGATCACCGACCTCGCCCTGCGGCACGATCAGGCGCCGCGCACAGGTACAGCGCTGACCGCCCGAGGCGAAGGCCGACTGGATGATCGCCAGTACCGCGGCGGTTTCATCCTGCACATCGCGCACCACCAGCGGGTTGTTGCCGCCCAGTTCCAGCGCCAGCAGCTTGCCGACCTGACCGGCGAACTGACGGTGCAGCAGCTTGCCGACCTTGGCACTGCCGGTGAACAGCAGCCCATCGATGCCCTCGGACTGGGACAGGGCCTGGCCGACTTCCGCCGCGCCCTGCACCAGATTGATCACGCCGGCCGGCAGGCCCGCGGCCTCCCAGCACTGCAGGGTGAGATCGGCGGTGGCCGGGGTCAGCTCGGAGGGCTTGAACACGCAGGCATTGCCCGCCAGCAGCGCCGGCACCATGTGGCCGTTGGGCAGATGACCCGGGAAGTTGTAGGGGCCGAAGACGGCCATCACGCCGTGCGGGCGGTGGCGCAGGACTGCCTGGGTGCCCGCGACATCCCTGGCGCGCTCGCCGGTGCGCTCGTGATAGGCCTTCACCGAGATCGCGATCTTGCCGATCATCGCGCCGACCTCGGTGCGCGCTTCCCACAGCGGCTTGCCGGTTTCGCTGGCGATGCTGACCGCCAGCGCTTCGCGATGCTGCTCCAGCTGATCGCGGAAGCGCTCCACCACCGCCAGACGCGCCTCGAAGCCCAGGCGCGCCCAGGCCGGGAATGCCTGACGCGCTGCCGCGACGGCCTGCTCGACCTGCTCGGCAGTGGCAGCGGCGCCCTGCCACAGACGTGCGTGGGAGACGGGGTCGGTCTTGGTGAAGGATCCGGCCTCACCCGCTTGCCACGCGCCGTCGATGAAGAGCTGTTGACGCACGTTGAGTGTGGCGGGAGTCGAATTCGGAGTGGTCATGGCATGCCTCATCGAAAGGGCGCGCCGCGCGAGCGACGCTGAACAAGGAGATCACGGGGCAGTTGGCGATCTGCCCCGCTGATGGCAAAAGGACGCAAGGCGGTATGCGCCTGCGAGTTGGCGCGAAGAAGCGGATGCCCGTGGCGGACGCTTCAGCCGGCCAGCACGCGCAGCGTGTCGCCGCCGGTGACGCCGAGGCGTTCGGCCTCATCACGGTGCAGACGCACATGGCAGGCGCCGGAGTCGTCCCGGGTGACGTCGTGGCTGATCCAGCTGGCACGGAAGTCGGCCATGCCGGTGGTGGCAGCCATCACGGCGGGACGCTCGCAGGCCGGGGCATCACCCGCGATGACCTCGACACTCGCCAGCTGACTGTCACGCACGGCACGCACATCATCGATATAGGCCTCGACCGTCGGGCCACCATCGAAGATGTCGACGTAGCCTTCCCAGCGCAGCCCTTCCTTCTTGAGCATCGCCACCGCCGGACGGGTGTGCTCATGCACCTGCCCGATGGCGGCCCGCGCGGGCTCGGAGAGAAACGGCGTATAGATCGGGAACTTGGGCATCAGCTCGCCGATGAAGCTCTTCTGGCCCATGCCGGTGAGGCGGTCGGCCTCATTGAAGTCCATCGGGAAGAAGTGGCTGCCCAGACACTCCCAGAACGGGCTGCGTCCTTCGGGCGTGAAGACACCGCGCATCTCGGCCAGCACCTTGTCGGGGAAAGCCGCGCGGAACTGGGCCATGAACAGCCAGCGCACCTTGGAGAGCAGCGCGCCGTTGCGGTCCTTGCGCCAGCCTTCACGCAGGAACAACGAGCAGACCTCGGCATCGCCGGTGTGATCGGAGCACAGCGTCAGCGTATCCAGGGTGCGATGCAGATCGAGCTGCACCGAGGAGTGCGCCAGCGAACCGAGACGGTAGTGATAGAACGGCGCATCGGTGCCCACGCAGGCCTCGATGGCACAGCAGCCCGCGATGCTGCCATCGCGATCATCCTCGAGCACGAAGAAGTACAGGCGATCATCGCTGGGTTCGCGGCCCTCGAAGGCGGCCAGGGTGCGCTCTATCTTGGCGCTGAGAAACTCATGATTGTCCGGCAGCGAGGTGAAGCCGACACCGGTTTCCCGCGCCAGCACCTTGAGGCCTTCGATATCGTGTCGAGCGATAGGACGAATGCGCATTACAACTCTCCCTCATCCATCGTCGGCAATGGCATCGGCACGGCAAGCACCGCACGCCCCTCTTCCACGCCCAGCACCTCGGCCTGCTGCGGCGTCAGCATCAGCTGGCCGGTCGGCGTCAGGGCATAGCGCGCCAGCACGCAGCGGAAATCGCCGAGACGCTGGTTGGCCACCATCGCCGGTACCGCATCCGGCAGGCTTTCCTGCGGGCGGATACGCACCGGATGCCAACCGCACTGCTTGAAGGTGTGCAGACGCTCGCACTCCGCCAGCAGCAAGGGGCCGGCATCGAAGATGTCGACATGACGCGAGCGCGAGAAGCCCTCGGCGAGCATCTCCTGCATGGCGTACTCATGGCGCGGATTCTCACGCCCGATGGCGGCGCGCGCCTGGGGGGTGAGCAGCGGCAGATAGAGCGGGAACGGCGGCATGACCTCGGCGATGAAGCTCTTGGAGCGCACCCCCGCCATCTGATTGATTTCATTGAAATCACGATCAAAGAAGTGCTGGCCGACGCTGTCCCAGAACGGACTGACCTGACGCTCGTCGCGCGTTTCCAGATAGCCCGGGAAGGCCACCGCCAGTTCCGTGGCGAAGCGTTCCGGGTACTGGGCGATGAACATCAGGCGTGCGCGGCGCAGCAGGCTGTCCGCATCCGTCTCGCGGTAGCGGGCATCCAGCGACAGCGCGCACAGCAGCGTGGCATCCGACACCTCATGCGACAGCGACAGCGTCTGCACTTCGTGGCGCACATTGAGCTGCTGCGAGGCGTGGATCAGCGTTTCCTGACGATAGGTGTAGTAGGCCTCCCGCGCGCCAGCCTCGGCGCGCAGTGAGGCGGTACCGACCACTTCGCCGGTGTCGAGATCTTCCAGCACGAAGCAGTAGATCTCGTCGCCCGGGAAGTCGATCTCGGCTCGCAGACTGCGCTGGGAGCGCAGAATGCGCTCCTCGAGGCGGTCACGATGTGCCGGCAGATTGGTCAGGCGAGGCGTTGCCGTGGCCGCGAGCCGCTCGAGGGCGAGCAGATCGCGGCTTTCGGCAGGCCGCACCACCAGCATCGGGGCACTGCTCATGGCGCTGCTCATGCAGATGCAGAGGCGGCGACGAAGTTCGCCACGGCGCGGTCGAGCTTGTCGAGACCGCTCTGGATCTCCTCTTCGCTGATCACCAGCGACGGCGCCAGACGCAGCACGTCAGGACCGGCGATCAGCACCATCAGGCCTTCTTCCATCGCCAGGTTGAGAATGTCCTTGGCACGCCCCGCGTAGTCCGGCGCCATCTGGGCACCGATCAACAGGCCCATGCCACGTACTTCCTTGAAGACACCGTGACGCTTGGCGATGCCTTCCAGGCCGTTGCGCAGCAGCTGGTGGCGGTGCGCGACGCCGTCGAGGGTTTCCGGGGTGTCGATGGTCTCGAGCGCCGCCAGACCCACGGCACACGCCAGCGGGTTGCCGCCGTAGGTGGAACCGTGAGTGCCGATGGCCATGGCCGGCGCGATGCGATCGGTGGTCAGCATGGCGCCCAACGGGAAGCCGCCGCCGATGCCCTTGGCGGTGGTCAGGATGTCCGGCACCACACCGAAGTGCTGGTAGGCGTACAGGTGGCCGGTACGCCCGGCACCGCTCTGGACTTCATCGAAGATCAGCAGCGCATCGTGCTCGTCACACAGCTCACGCAGTCCTTCGAGGAATGCCTGCTCGCCGGGGATGATGCCGCCCTCGCCCTGCAGCGGCTCGACGATGATCGCGCAGGTGTCATCGCCCATCAGCTCGCGCACGGAGTCGAGATTGTTGAATTCAGCGTGCTGGATACCGCCCGGAATCGGTCCGAAGCCCTGGGAATACTTGGGCTGACCACCGACGCTGACGGTGAAGAAGGTGCGGCCATGGAAGGACTGACGGAAGGAGATGATCTTGTCCTTCTTCTCGCCATGGGTGTCGTGGGCGAAACGACGCGCCAGCTTGAGCGCGGCCTCGTTGGCCTCACCACCGGAGGAGCAGAAGTAGACCTTGTCGGCGAAGGTGCGCTCGGTCAGCGCCTTGGCCAGCGCCAGTGCCGGCTCGTTGGTGTAGACGTTGGACAGGTGCCAGACCTTGTCGGCCTGATCCTTGAGCGCCTTGACCAGCGCCGGATGGCAGTGGCCCAGCGAGGTGACGGCGATGCCACCGGCGAAGTCGATGTACTCGCGACCTTCCTGATCCCACAGACGGCTACCCTCGCCGCGCACCGGAATGGCAGCCTGGGGTGCGTAGTTGGGCACCATGGCATGGTCGAAATCGGCACGGGTCAGCTGGGTCATCGTCTCTTCCTCATCGCGGGGTCTTGGCGTGGCCGGCCGATGATCGGCAAGCCACGGGTCATGACACTCGAGTATAGGGAGGCGAGATGACAAAGACTTTCAGCGAAAGGACGACGACTTATGTCAGGAGGCGACTTTTGTCATCCAGGGAAGGTGTCAGGCCTGCAGCATGAGACGTTCGTCGCGGGGGCTGCGCCCGAAATGGTTGCGAAACGCCGTGGAGAAGTGAGCGGCGCTGGAAAAGCCGGTGGCCAGTGCGATCTCGCCGATCGGCTGATCGCTCTCGCGCAGCAGCTGGCGCGAGCGCGCCAGACGCAGATCCAGATAGTAGCGGCTAGGCACCGCCTGCAGATGCTTCTTGAACAGCCGCTCCAGCTGACGCCGCGAGATGCCGAGGTGCTCGCCGATCTCGTGGGTAGAGAGCGGCTCCTCGATATTGGCCTCCATCAGCGTTACGGCCTCCACCAGCGGCTGGGGCGCATGGGCGAAACGGTTCTTGAGCGGCACGTGCTGCGGCTCGTCCGCCAGCCGGATGCGCTCGCAGACGAAGTGCTCGGAAACCTTCTCGGCCAGCGCGCGGCCATGCTGCTGGGCGATCAGCGTCATCATCATGTCCATCGCCGCGGTACCACCGCCGCAGGTGACACGATCGCGGTCCAGCTCATAAAGCTGATGGGAGACGTTGACCTGCGGGAAGTCGCGGCGGAAGGATTCGGCGCGCTGCCAGTGAATCGTCGCACGATAGCCATCGAGCAACCCGGCGCGGGCCAGCTCACGGGTGCCGGTGGAGATACCGCCCAGCATCACGCCACGCTCGGCCAGACGCTTGAGCCAGGCCAGCAGCGCGGGATTCGAGGCCACCTCCTGCAGGCCCGCCTCGCCCGCCGGCTGAGCACCGCACACGAACAGGGCGTCCAGATGGCGCGAATCACTGGCGACCAGGCTGTCCGGCGAGAGGCTCAAGCCCGCAGCGGACGCCACACCGCGCCCGTCCAGCGCAAAGGTGACGGCCCGATAGAGTGTCTGCCCCGCGAGCTGATTGGCCACCTGCAGGGGCTCCAGCGCACAGGCCTGGGACAATAACGAGAAGCCGGGCAACAGCACGAAGCCGATCTGGCGTTGCTGGGCCTGGGGGGAAACCAGTGAATCCACGGGCATGGGTGTGAGTCGAGGTCCATCGCGTGAGGGTGGGGAAAACCTGCCGGCATATTGTGCCATGCCTCTGGCACTTGTGCCTGGCCCGGACTGGCATGACGCTCAAGATGAGGCCGCCACATACGACGACGCCACCCCGAAGGGTGGCGTCGTCATCGCTCAGCGGGCAGCGGTCAGCTGGCAGCGCTTGCTACCCTGACCTCTGCGCTTGCTGAAGCGCTCTTACATCTGAACGACATCGAATTCGACATCGGTGGCGACATCGGCATCGTAGTCGACGTCGTCACGGGTGAAGCCGAACAGCTTCAAGAATTCCTGCTTGTAGCTGGCGTAATCAGTGATGTCGAACAGGTTGTCGCTGGTGACCTGCGGCCACAGTTCCTGACAGGCCTGCTGAACGTCGTCCTTCAGCTCCCAGTCGTCGAGACGCAGACGGTCGGACTCGTCGGTGGCGATCTCGCCTTCGCCATAGAAGCGCTCGGCGTAGAAGCGGTTGAGCTGCTCGATGGTGCCTTCGTGCAGGCCCTTCTCCTTCATGATCTTGTAGACCATGGAGATGTAGAGCGGCATGACCGGGATCGCGGCGCTGGCCTGGGTGACCACGGACTTGAGCACGGCCACGTGAGCACGACCGCCCTTGGCGGACAGCTTCTCGTGGATGCTGCCGGCGGCGCGGTCCAGATCTTCCTTGGCGCGACCCAGTGCACCATGCCAGTAGATCGGCCAGGTGATCTCGGTACCGATGTAGCTGAAGGCGACGGAGCGGGCGCCCTCAGCCAGCACGCCGGCGTCGTCCAGCGCCTGCATCCACAGCTCCCAATCCTGACCACCCATCACGGTGACGGTATCTTCGATTTCCTGCTCGGTGGCCGGCTCGACCTCCGCTTCGATGATGGTGTCCTTGTTGGTGTCGATGGCAGTCGCGCGGTAGGTCTCGCCGATCGGCTTGAGCACGGAGCGCTTCACTTCACCGCTGTCCGGCAGCTTGCGTACCGGAGAGGCCAGCGAGTAGACGACGAGATCGACTTCGCCCATGTTGGCCTTGATCAGCTCGATGGCCTTGGCGCGTGTCTCGTGCGAGAAGGCATCGCCGTTGATGGCCTGGCTGTAAAGGCCTTCCTGCTTGGCGAACTTGTCGAAGGCGGCAGAGTTGTACCAGCCTGCGGTGCCGGCCTTCTTCTCGGTGCCCGGCTTCTCGAAGAACACGCCCAGGGTATCGGCGCCATAGCCGAAGGCTGCCGTGATGCGTGCCGCGAGGCCATAGCCGCTGGAAGAACCGATCACCAGCACCTTCTTCGGACCACCGTCACGCTTGTCACCGACTGTCTTGCGGGTGATGGCGATCTGCTCGGCGACATTCTGCTCGCAGCCCTTGGGATGTGTGGTGGTGCAGATGAAGCCACGAACCTTGGGTTTGATGATCACGTAAAGAACCTCGTTTGCTGTTGGCCCGGCGTGTACCCGCCGATGCGATACTCGCTTCACGCTGACAGCAGGCAATGGCCGTCCTTGGGTGGTGAAGCGTATCGTGAAATAGGGCGTTCGAATCCCGTAAAGCAGGCTCAGTGCCAGCTCATGGGCGCTATTCTAGCGGCTGTCGGCGACGCTGTCCGCCCTGCCGTCATGATCCGCCATCTGCCTGCATATCACTGGAGCCAGCCGCGGCGGCTGCCGTATCATGTAGGCCTTTTCGCACACTGCCATTCCACTGCCGTCCTGCATTCGCCGCTGGTTGCCAGCCGCACTGTCCGACAGGCTCTGCCCAGGATGTTTTCATGAACGATCAGAACGCTCACCTCGCCCCCGATGTGGCCGCCCTGCTCGAGCGCCGACAGGACATCTGGCTGGCGCTGTCTCCACTGTGGCTGGAGCGCGAACCGCGTGAAGCCGAGTATCAGCACATGGCAGAAGTCGTCGAAGCCCAGGGGCTGAGCTTCCAGGAACTGGAAAAGCTCTATCGGCTGGAGATGGCGCCGGTACTGGTGCGAGAACAGGTCAGCATGACGCCCAACTTCAAGGGCTTCGATGACAGCCAGCTGCTGTCACGCCTGCTGCAGCATACGCATCGTCTGACACGTGGCCGGCGCATGTTCTGGCTGCTGTTTTCGGGGCTGGCCACGATGCCGAGCCGCCATCGCTACGGCAATCTGCTCGAGGTCCTGCACCTGCGCGGCAATACGCCCCGCTAGCGCGACGCCCGCAATCTGCACGGGGAAGCCTGACGAGGGCTCTGGCCAGCAACGCCTGAATGACAAGACACCCCGCGACCGGAAGGTCGCGGGGTGTCTTGTCGTGCTGTAGTGCTTAATAGTGCTTAGCAGTACTTAGAGCAAAGCTCAATCGCCATTCCTCGAGGGGGGCTGGCGACGCCAGGCTCATGGCCGTTTATGACGCGGCACTCTCAGCACCCCTTGTGCGCGGCGCTTCTGCCAATCAGACAGACTTGAAAGGCCTCGGCTGTCGCTGATGCGCTTGCCCCCTTCCAGACGTTTGCTCATCCACAGCGCACTGCCATTGAAACTGTAGATAGGCAGCAGGTCCGTGCGCTCACTGGCCGGCAGGATGGAACTGTTCAAGTTGTCCAGTACATCAGGATTGCGCGTATTGGCGCCCTGATAGGTCACGACCATGTGGAACTGGTTGAGGCTGAGCGCCTTGACGTAGTGCAGACGCAGGCGGTCTTCCGGTACGCCAAGCTCGCGCAGGGTCAGGTACTTGGCCATGGCGAAGTCATCGCAATCACCGGCCCCTGCCCCCAGAAACTCCTGCGGCGTCGCCCAGTAATCGGTCGCTCCCCAGACGCTGAGGTCATCGGTGAAGTTGAGACGATTGAAGAAATCGTTCACTTCGCTCAACTGGCGCCTGACCGGCGCGTCCTCCAGGCGCTGCAACAGTTGCTGCCATTGCTGCACACGATTCCAGCCACCTGACCCGTAGATCTGGATGAACTGGCGAGAATCCACCGCCTGTGCCAGACCCGCACCGAGCGACAACGCCAGCAGCACCCCGACCGCAAGACCCTCCCACCAGCGGCGATGATTCATGTCGAGGCACCCTGAATGTCACTTAGCGAGGCATATCTTCTGCTGGACTGGCGAGCCTTGCCATGACATCGACTGCCGGTGACACGAAGCCCTGATAGCCATCTGCGCCCAGCGACATCGCCCGCTCCTGATCCGCCTCGGACTCGACGCGGGTCACGATGACCTGCGACTCGACCTGATGCGCGGTCATGCACAGACTCTGCAACAGCTCGGTGTCGACGTCTTCGCGCTTGAAGAACGCCTGGTCGATCTTGACGTAATCAGGCCGCAGCGCCGACAGATAGCTGAGCTCCTTCAGCTCTCGGGCGAAGCGGTCGATGCCGCCCCGCGCGCCCAGTCGGCGAGCATGTCGGAACAGCATCTTGATACGCTCCTGATGCCTGAGGGCGATGCTTTCGGACACCTCGATATCCAGACGCTTGCACAGGCGCGGATGCGCCGCCAACCAGTTGAGCAAACCAATATAACTGGCTTCATCGTCGAAGGTTTCTTCGGTCAGGTTGAGCGCCAGTCTGGGCACTTCAATCCGGTCGATATAGGACGCCAGCCACTCCAGAGCGCGCAGATCGAACTGCGCCCCCATGCGGAAATGACGAATCACGGGCAGGAAGTCACCCGCACGATGCAGTTCATCACCATCGCGCAGACGGGCAAACAGCTCGCGGTGAAGCTCGCCACCATCGTTGAGCAACACCGGCTGGGCAACGAAGTCGAGTCCCTTGGGGGAATCCAGGGCCTTTTCGATGATCTCGCGCCACTCGCCTCGCGGACGCGCACGGCCACCCGCAGGGGCCAGTTCCACGCCAGACCCTTGCTCGATGGCCTGACGAAGCGTGGCATCTGCAACGGCAAACATCTGGGTGCGCTGCATGCCCGGCTCACGCCGAACGGCGCCAAGGGCACAGTTCTCCGGCGGAGTATCCACCAGCGGATTGGCATCCAGCAGGTTGTCGATGTCCTCCGCCAATAGCGTGAGAAACTCCTGAAGCCGAGCCTCGTCGGTTTCCGGCAGCAACAGGCCGAAATCACTATTGGCCAGACGCGCGGCAATGATCGCCTCACCCGCCAGTTCGCGATCTTCCAGCTTGCGCGCGATGGCTTTCACCAGGGCGTCACGCCCCTTGTAGCCCTGCTCGCGATACACCACCTCGATATGCGACACGCGCAGCAACGCGAAGCTGCCACCCATCGGCTCACTCAGCCACTCATCGACCGCTCGATTCAAATAGCCACGATTGCCAAGCCCCGATACCGAGTCTTCTTCCGCCTGGCGCTGCAGACGCGCCAACTGCGCGGCCTGAGCCTCGAACTGGGTCTGCAGGCGCTGTCCCAGACGATTGACCGCCGAGGTGATGCCCTTGAGCTCCGCCACGCTGGTCTCTTCCAGCGGCGCGTCGAAGCGCTGCGTCTCCATCTCATTGAGGCGAGACGAGAGACGCTCCAGCGGGCGCAGCAGACGACGCATGACCAATGAGGCAATCAGCAGCGTGATCAGACCGCCCAGCAACAGCCACAGCGCCAGACGCTTGGCCAGCTGCCAAAGCTGGTCATAGCCCTGGGCAGATTCGCCGGTCAGGCTGATCGTGCCCAGCGACGCCCAACCACCCGGCAGCTCGCGGCTCGCCGATTCCACCGGCATGGGAATCAAGTCACGAAACCACTGCGGTGCCAGACTCTCGCGCACGACATTGAAAGCGATGGGTGTCGCGATGGCCACGCTCTCCAGCCTGGCATCGCGCACATGACCACCATCCACCGTGGCACGTATCAGGGCTTCGGCACTGGCGGCATCGCCAAGCTCTACATGTGGCACCAGCGCGAGACTCAGGCTCTGGGCGAGATTCGAGAGTTCGACGCGTTGTCGTTCGGCCAATGCATCACGGGTGTTGTTGACCTGGATGAAGAAGATACCGAGGGAGAACCCCAACAATACCAGCAACATCAAGGTAAACAGGCGGCGCGAAAGACTCATCTGATTTCCTCATCAACCATCAGCATGGCAACGGCGCATCCAGGGTGCGGGAGCGCCGTGGGTGGCTTAGCCCTGTTGTTGGACGGGGACGGCAACATTCATGGAATCCAGCAGAGCGCCGGTCGCCGACAGCAGGCGATAGTTGGCGGTTTCCAGATCAAAACGGGCGCGAATCAGGTTCTGCTGAGAGGTGAACAGCTCACTCTCGCTATCCAGAAGGTCCAGCAATGTGCGGCGCCCGATATCGAATTGCTTGCGATAACTCTCGCGGGTATCGGTCGCGGCACGCACATAACTTTCCAGGTAATCGATCTGACGCTTGAGGTTCTCGCGGGCATTCCATGCCAGACGAATCTCGTCACGCACATCGCGCATCACGCGATCATTGTCGTGCTCGACCGCTTCCAGCGCTGCCTGACGACCGCGGATCTCGGATTGATCACGGCCACCGCGATACAGGTTGTAGCGCATGACCAGTTCGACGCTCCAGTCGTCTGACTTGCTCTTGTCCTGATCATAATCATTGTCCAGCGTGCGATTGCCCTCGAGACTGAACTCGGGGTAGTTATCGCCCTTCTCGGCGTTCACTTCATGGCGTGCAGCGTCAATGGAGACCCGCGCTGCCGCCAACAGCGGGTTGCGCTGATTGGCCTGCACGTAGGCGCTCTCGACATCCTCGCTGAGCAGGCTGGTGTCGATGCCCGGCATGCTGAGGTCCGACGGCATCTCACCCACCAGACGCAGATAGGCAGAGCGGGAATCCTCAAGATTGTTGATCGATGACAGCACGCTGGCTTCGGCATTGGCCAGACGACCATCCACCTGACGCACGTCACTGCGCGCACCAAGGCCGGATTCCGCACGCCGCCCGATATCATTCGAGATGCGACGGTGAGCCTCGAGATTGGCTTGTGCATACTTGAGAATCAGCTCATCACGCATGACCTGCAGATAGGCACCGGCCGTATCCAGCGCGATGTCATTGGCCTCGGCCGCGACCTGCAGGCGCTGGTAATCCGCCTCTGTCTCGGCCTGGCGGATGCGCTCGATTGTCGTGTTGCCGTCCCAGAGCAGCTGACGGATGGTCAGATCAAGGCGCGTGTAATCGTGCCAGTCGTCATCATCATTGACGCCGTCATCTTCCGAGTCGAACTTGCCATAACCCAGGCGACCGGTCAGATCCACCGTCGGGCGATACGCCCCGCGCTGGGTTTCCGCTTCTTCGAGTCGCTGGATGTGACGTGAAACCTGAACGCGCGTGCGCGGGTTTTCCATTACCGCTCGGGATACGGCCTCTTCAAGAGTCGCAGCCGAAGCCTGAACGCCAAACCCCATCCCTGCGGCAATGCTCAACGCCAAGAGTGTCTTTTTCATTATGAGTTACCCTCGAATCCATCAAATCCTTGATCAACGTTCACGCAAGGCACCTTGCCTGGCGCGCAGAATCGGCTTCATCAAATATTGCAGTACGGTCTGATTGCCAGTGATCACATCGACACTGGCCTGCATGCCCGGGATGATCGTGAGCGGATCCGAGTCACTTCCAAGGTGGTTCTGCTCCGTCAGCACCTTGATCTCGTAGAAACTGTTGCCTTCTTCATCCTGCACAGTATCCGCACTGATCTGATCGACCTTGCCTTCCAGCCCACCGTAGATGGTGAAATCGTAGGCAGATAACTTGACGACGGCCGGCTGTCCGATTCTCAGGAAGCCGATGTCCTTGGGAGCGACTCGCGCCTGAACCAGTAGCTGATCCTCGATGGGAACGATCTCCATCAGGTCTTCCCCGGGCTCGATGACGCCGCCTATGGTATTGATATTCAGCGTCTTGATGGCGCCCTGAACCGGAGATGTCACCAAAGTACGATCGAGTCGATCCTGAAGACTGGTGCGCCCCTCACGCAAGCGACCCAGATCCGCCTGGGTCTTGGCGAGCTCTTCCGCGGCACGTGAGCGGAATTCCTGCGCGACGCCGACCCGATTCGAGATGGCCTCATCCAGCTCCGATTGCTTGCCCGGCACGGCCAGGCGCGCCGATTCAAGATCACCCCGCAGGTCGTTGACCTCACGCTGGATCTTGAGAAGGTCCACCTGAGAGACCACGCCTTCACGCACCAATGGGGCCGTCATGCCGAGCTCGCGACGTGACAGTTGATAGCTGCGCTCGAGACTGTTGATGCGCGATCTCAACTCGCGCAACTCCTGCTCCTTCTGCAGAATCTGTTCACGCGCGCCATTGAGGCCGCTATTGAGCTGATTCAGATGCGTGCGATACGCCGTCATCGCACGCGACACCAGAGCGGGACTGCGCGCCTTGAATTCTTCGTCGAAGGGCAACTCGATATTCTTCACGCTCACCTGATCCTTCCAGGCATCCGCGGAGGCGTTGACCTCGATGGAATCAAGCTCGGTGTCGTACTGCATGATGGTGGCCTGCAGGCCGTCGAGGGTCGAGACACGCTCGCGCAGATCGGAACCTGCGCTGGTGTCGTCGATGCGCAGCAGTGGCTCCCCCGGCGAGACGACCTGACCTTCCTTGATATAGATCTCGCGCACGATACCGCCTTCCAGGTTCTGGACGACCTGCAGGTGCGTCGAGGGCACGACCTTGCCGGAGCCGCGCGTGACGACTTCCAGACTCGCCTGGCTGGCCCAGATGATGAAGATGACCACGAATGCGAGCACCATCCAGATCAGGATGCGCGACTTCCAGGGAGTCGCCAGCAACACGGCCGAACTGACATCGTCGAGATGGTGAAGGTCACGCTGCTCAATCGGCGCCTTAGCCACGATTCACCTCCTGCTTGCGCCCGGAGACACGGCCTTCATTCAGGGCGCTCAGCACCTGCTGTTTGGGCCCATCGGCGACGATGCGCCCTCCTTCCATGACGATGACGCGGTCTACCACGTCGAGCATGCTGCTCTTGTGAGTGACCAGCACCAGCGTCTGGCTGCGTGGTAGGGACTTGAGCATTCTGCGCAGGCGCAGCTCGGCGCGGTTATCCATGTGCGAACCGGGCTCATCGAGCAGCAAGAGCGGAGGACGCATCAAGAGTGCGCGTGCCAGCAAGACCGTCTGACGCTGACCGCTGGAGAGCATGCGCCCACCCTCACCCACCTGACGGTCCAGTCCTTCAGGGTGATGACGAGTGAATTCGGTCACACCTGAGGCATCAGCCGCGAGTTCGACCTGTACGTCACTGGCATGTGGTTGGCCGAGGGTGATGTTGTCGCGAATGGAGCCGAAGAACAGTGAACTGTCCTGGCCCGCATGGCCGATATGCCGACGTACATCGGCGGGATGCAGCTGATTGAGATCCAGTCCATCGATTCGAACGCTGCCCGCCGTGGCGCGATACAGGCCAGAGACAAGACGCTGCAAGGTACTCTTGCCAGCACCGATACGCCCGATGATCGCGATCCTCTCACCTGGGTTGATGGTCAGTGAGATATCCGACACGGCTGGCGGCGTGTTCGGCGCATAGGCAAAGCCGACGCGGTCGAATTCGATGCGCATCTGCAGGTGCTCGCGGTGAACGTAACGACGATCTTCCGACTCTTCCGGCAATGCCATGATCTGCTCAAGCGCACTCATGGCACTGCGAGTCTGGCCGATGCGCGTGATCAGCAACGCCAACTGCCCCAGCGGCTGCAACGCTCGCCCGGACAGCATGACCGCAGCGATCAAGCCACCGACAGACAGGCGTGCATCCGCGATCAGATAGACCCCGAACACGACCAGCGCCACCGTGGTGGCCTGTGTCAGCGACATGCTCAACGAGCTGACAGAGGTCGTCAGATTGCGGCTTTTCACCCCCCAATGCGCGATCTGCCCGACGGCGCGTTCATATCGACGCTGGGTTTCGCCCTGAGCATTGGCCAGCTTGAGGCTCTCGAGCCCGGAGACTGCTTCGACAAGGCGCGCATTGCGCTCCGTCGCCAGGCGCGACCCCTGCTCGATGCTGCTGCGCAGCGGCTTCTGGATCGCCAGACTGTAGACGAGCAGGATCACGAGCGCGGCGAAGGGCACCAGAACCAATGGCCCCGCCACGATCCAGATCACCAGCAGGAAAAGCAGGGCAAACGGCAGATCGACCAAGGTGGTCAGGGTCGCGGAGGTGAAGAACTCGCGAATCGAATCAAACTCCTGCAGGTGCTTCACATAGCCACCGACAGAGCCGGGACGCGCTTCCATCCGCAGGTTCATGGTCTTGGAGAAGAGCTTCGAGGTCAGCAACACCTCGGACTTCTTGCCGGCCGTGTCCATGAAGTAGGCACGTGTCTGGCGCATCACGAAGTCGAACACCATGATGATCGCCATACCCGTCGCCAAGACCCACAACGTGTTGAAGGCCAGATTGGGCACGACCTTGTCATAGGCGTTCATCACGAACAGTGGCGATGCCACGGCAAACAGGTTGATCAATATCGACGCCAGAATCACATCACGGTAGATCGGCCGCGACAGCTTCAGCGTTGACCAGAACCAATGGCCATCGCTCTGCTTGAGCGTTTCCGGTGCGCGTTCATCAAAGCGGTGCTCCTGCTTGAGATAGACGACACGCCCATCATGACGCTCAGCCAGAGACTCGATGTCGACCAGCTCATCACCCTCGGCCTCAGGCTGATGAATCCTGGCCTTGCCTGCGTCGTTGTCGACCTCCAGCAAGACGACAGCACGCTCTTCCTTGAGTATGAGAATGCACGGCATCAGCATGTCGCTGATGGCCGTGATCTGCTGGTTGACCAGTTTGGCACTCAGATTGGCACGTGCCGCGGCACGACTGACAAGCGCCAGGGGAAGACGGCCTTCCTCCATGGGAAGGCCATCGACCAGCACTGCTGCAGATCTGGGATTGCCGTGGTAACGCGCCATGAAGACCAGCGCATTGAGAAGGGGGTCGCCCTCCCTCTCGCCAACGGGCTCCGGTCTTAATGGCGTGGGTTGATCGCTCAACCTGTCCTCCTTAGTAGGGCACTTCGCAGATGTCTCTACGGCAAAGTCTAATACAGCAAGGGGAGACAGCCTAAGCCATCTCCCCTATCACATCGATTCAGCCGTCAACGTTCGTCTTGAGACTGTTGCTGTCGAGCAGAGATTGAATGATCTGCGTATCCGTGTCACCACCTGATGTCAGGTCGACATCCTGCAGATTGATCTCTTGCGTGATATTGCTGCCGTCGGATCCATCGACACTGATCTCGATATTGGTGCCACCTTCTCCATCTGACTCGAAGTGCAGGAAGCTCGAGAGCGTATCGGCATCATCGTTGGACTGAAGCAGATCGGAAAGATCGATGACATCGCCATCCGCGACACTGAAGTCGGTGATGGTATCCGTCGCCATGCCGCCTTCGCTGTTGATGTCATGACCGCTCAGCCACTGGAAGGTATCGGCACCATCGCCGCCGGTCAGGATGTCATTGCCGGCACCTCCGACCAGAAGATCATCACCCTCACCACCAGAGAGGATATCGTTGCCGGTGCCGCCCCGCAGCGTATCGTTGCCGCTGCCACCTTCCAGACGATCGCTGCCCTCGCCACCGCTCAGGGTGTCATTGCCGCCTTGGCCAATCAGATAGTCCGCATAGAACGGTCCATCGCCATCGCCCGTCAGGGTGTCGTTGCCATCGGTGCCGATGACCACGGCCAGCTTGTCGACATCGATACTGACACTTGAGGCGTTGGTATCCCCGTCATTGTCGACCGTCACGTAATCGAAGCTGTCCGTGGAGCGCTCGCTGACGTTATCCGGGGGCGTGTAGGTGAAGTCACCGCTCCCCAGATTGAACAGCATGCTGCCACCCAAGTCTGTCGAGATGATCAACTCCAGGCTGTCCGCATCGTAGCTGCTGTTGTCCGACCCCGTAGCAGACACGGTGTTGGTAACCGGATCATAACTGTAGGTAGTGCCATCCACGGTGACCGATTGCAGATAACCGCCATCCGCCCCCAACAGACTGCCGTCCACGGAGCTGCCCGAGATAAGCTGACCACTGACAGGCGATTGCACGGTCGCGGCCAGACTATCATCGAGGTCCGAGAAACTGGTGACGATAGCGGCATCAATATCTTCATCAGCTGAGCCGTCATAGGCAATGGGGTTCAGATTGTCCTCGGAGACACCGGATCCCATGCCGATGGCATAGGACTTGATTCCATTGTCCACAAGGAAATCTGTCCAGATCCCCTCTTCCGTATTGCTGATGCCAGTATCAGAGCTGTCACGAACCGGTATCAGCCGGTTACCGCTGTAGTACTGAACACTGTCGTAATCGAGGGAATTGTCGAGTTCATTACTATTGCCATCAGCACCGTATGGCGTGCCATCCGAGAAGAAGTAGGAAATATTCTGCGCTGACTCCAGCGCTCCATCTTCCGCATAATTCTCCATCGCTTCAGCGAGTGCTGCATCGTAATTGGTGACGCCTCCGGCACTGAGACCTTCCAATACAGTTACGGCCTCACTCGCTGTCATCCAGGCAGCGTAAGACGTCGCTGTGGTCGAGAATGACACCAGATTGATGCGTACATCCCCAAGATCGTCGTAGGCCGAGATCAGCGTCTTGATAGATTCAATCGCACTTTCAAGACGGGTCTGAGTCCCTATCCCACTTGCGCTCGCCATGGAGCCGGACACATCCAGCACGATGGTGAGATTGGTATCCACCAGGGTCGACGAGAAGCTCTGCGCTTCCTGCTGCTCGGGGGCATCATCCTCGATGCCGATGGTCAGCGTGCCGGTGGAGCTGGCGCCCTCGCTATCCGTTGCGAGCACACCGAAGTCCAGAGACAGGACATCTTCACCATCACCCGAGTGATCGACCGCCTGACTCAGAGTGAAGGTATAGGCGCCACTGTCATCGATGGTCACCGTCGCGACTTCATTGCCATCAGCATCGGTTGCCACCATTGACTGGGTGCCGCTGCCGGACCAGGTCACCGCACTGCCACCGGAGGTGATGGCCGTGGCAGGAGCCGCCAATACCAGCGACACGCTGTCACTGTCGACATCCGTGACGGAAACCGTACCGGTGACGGTGGTGGCATCGGTGGTATCCGTGAAGCCATCAGCCGCATCGCTGTCGGCGATACCGCCTTCGAGCCCTTCTTCGCTGACGCGGCCTTCAGTCGCAGTCACCACCGGGGCATCATTCGTCCCCTGAATGGTAATGGTGACATCCTGGGTAGCTGTCGCTCCCGCCGTATCCGTGACAGTGACGGTGTAGGTCAGGACCAGCGACTCGCCTGCAGACAGGTAGTCGAAGCTTTCCCCGGCAACGCTGCTGTCGAAGGACCAGTTGAGCGTACCTTCAGTGCTCTCGGCATCGATGATGGCCCCGGTATCCACACCCAGCAGCGCAAGCAGGTCATCGTTGTCCAACGTGCCGGTATCGCCATCACTGGAGACGCCGGTAACGCTCGGCGTCACGCTATTGCTGAGATCCACGTCATCCACCGACAGAGTCCCGCTGGCACTCAGCGGTGAACCCGTCTCCGTCAGGATGGCGGCTGCACTGTCGCCACTGCTGACACTGATCTCCGGCGCATCGTTGCTACCTTTGATGGTGATGGTCAGCGTGGTAGTGGCGGTATCACCGTCAGCATCCGTGATCACGTAGGTATAGACGTCCGTGACCGACTCACCGGCCGCCAGGTACTGCAGGTCGTCGCGTGCTGACTGATAGCTGTAGGAGCCATCCGCCGCCAGGGTCAGCTCGCCGTGCTCACCCGTGATCACGGCCGCCGCGCCATCGCTCACCGGGGCAGTCTCCGTTCCGGCGATGACAGCAGTCACGGTTACCGCATCGGCACCCAGAGTATCGGCAGTCGCCGATGTGCCATCCACGACATTGCCGGCAACGGCAGCATTGCGATTCTCGCCAATGCTGCGCGTATCAGCGTTGGCTACCGGCACCGTATCCAGCACCGTGACATCGAGACTGTCACTGGTGCTCTGGCCTGCCAGATCCGTTACCACGACGGTGAAACCATCGACGACGCTGTCATCGCCATCTGTGTGATCAGCCGCTGTGCCATCTTCCACATAGGTGTAAGACACGGTGCCGGAATCGTAGCCCGTAATGGTCAGCGTGCCTTCACCATCTGGATTGGAGATCACTACCGGTGTGGTGTTGGCATCCGTGATATCCACGCCAGCGATCGTCACTGCCGCGATACCTGCTGCAGCTGACACGGTAAAGGTATTGGTGAGCGTGCTTCCGGTCGCTTCGGTGACGGACTGGTCTTCCAGTGAACTGATGACCGGCAGCGCATCATCAGTTCCCTTGATGACGATATCCACTGTCGTGCTGGAGCCATCGCTGAGCTGCACGATGTACTGCTCATTGATCGTGTCGGCAGATGTCAGCCCCTGCACAGCGGCAGTGTCGTTATCCAGCGTATAGGTCCAGTTGCCGCCGGCATCGACGGCGAAGGTACCGTAGAGACTGCTGTCGTCAGTGGCCGGCGTGAACGTCGGCGCGTCACTATCGACATCGGTCGCGGTCAGCGTCCCTGAAGCTTCCGTCACACCATCTTCGGCAACAGCGCCATCATCGGCACTGATGACGACAGGGTCATCAATCGCTGCGACGTCCTCGAAGCTGAGAATGGCTTCATCGAACTCGGTGCCATCCGTGATCACATAAGTGGTGTCGGGTACCGGACCGTTGTAATTCTCACCGGGCGTGAAGGTGAAGGTACCGTCAGCATTGATCAGAAGTGTGCCGACTTCGCCAAGATCCGCTGTCTTGCCCGGGTCGTACATAACCCCGTCAACAGTGAAGCTGACGACGCTCAACTCATCACCATCGGCGTCGACGTCGTTGTTCAGGACGTTGCCGCTGACCGGAGTATCTTCCTCGACCACGATCGGGCCGTCGTCATAGGCCACCGGCTTGTCATTCAAGCCCTGAACATTGATGGTGATGTTGGCGGTATCCGAGTCACCATCCGCATCCAGGATGGTGTACTCGAATACTTCCTTGACGAGGTCACCGGCACCCAACGCCTGAGCGCGCGCATCATCAAGGTCATAACTGAAGGTGCCATCGGTATTGATGGTCAAGCTACCGTAGCTGCCATCGACGGTAACGCTACCCTCATTGTCTGCCAGTGAAATGCCATCCAGATGCGTGATGGTCACGCCATCAGCGCCCAGCTCATCCGGTCCACCGCCGACAACACTGGAAATGACACTGGTGTTGATCACCGGCTCACCATCCGGAGACGTATCATCTTCGCGAATGGTGTAGGTATCGTCATTGGCGACAGGCGCGGTATCCAGAATCTTGACGTCAAGACTGTCGCTGGTGCTCTGCCCGGCCAGGTCAGTGACGACCACGGCGTAGTTGTCGAACACGCTATCGTCGCCAGCCGAGTGATCCGCAGCCGTACCATCCTCCACATAGGTGTAGGACACGGTGCCGGAATCATAGCCAGTGATGGTCAGCGTGCCTTCGTCATCAGTCGCACCCGGAATCACGATGGGGTTATCCACTGACGCCAAAGTGATATCCGTGCCATTGATGGTAACGCTGGCGATGCCGGCATCCGCTGCCACCTCGAAGGTGTCAGTGACCGTCTCACCCGTGGCCTCGGTCACTTCCTTGTCAGCCAGCGTGATGACCGGCACTGCGTCGGCCGAGCCCGTGATATTGATGGTCAGCGTAGTGCTGGAATAGTCGCCATCGCTGTCTTCCAGCACATAGGTGAAGACATCTTCCGCCGGTTCATTCTCTGCCAGAGACTGCGTCTTGGTGGTATCCAGAACGTAGGTATAGCTGCCGTCACTGTTGAGCGTCAGAGTGCCGTACGTGCCTTCGACCACGGCAGCGGCATCGGCCGTGACGTCGGATGCACTGCCGCCGTCCGGCGTGACGCTGGTCACGCTGGTGGCGTCCGCGCCCAAGGTGTCAGCGGTGTCGCTGGTGCCGTCGATGACGTTGCCGTCGAGTGCCGTGGTGGTGTCCTCACCGATGTTGCGGGTGTCGGCGTTGGCCGTCGGCGCGGTGTCGAGGATCGCGATGTCCAGGCTGTCGCTGGTGCTCTGCCCGGTGATGTCGGTGACCACGACGGTGAAGCTGTCGGTGATGTCGCCGCCGGTGTGATCTTCGCTCTCGCCATCTTCGACGTAGCTGTAGGTGACCTCACCGGTGTCGGCGTCGTAGCCGGTCACGCTCAGGACACCTTCGACGGTGGTGATCTCGACCGGATCGGTCTCGGTCGCGCCGGTGATGTCAGTGCCATTCACGGTGACGCTGGCGATGCCGGCATCCGCTTCCACCTGGAAGGTGTCAGTGACGGTGCCGCCGGTCGCCTCAGTGACCGACTGGTCATCCAGCGAGGTGATCGTCGGTACGCCATCGGTCGAGCCGTCGACGGTGATGGTCAGCGTGGTGCGGGAGACATCGCCATCGGCATCGGTGATGCCGTAGGTGAAGACGTCGGTCAGTGACGCGCCATCATCCAGGCCCTGGACCTCGGCATTGCTGTTGTCCAGCACGTAGCTGTAGCTGCCGTCACTGTTGAGGGTCAGCGTGCCGTAGCTGCCGGCGATCTCGGTACCGGTCGTGTCGCTGACGTTTGCCGCAAGCGCGTCATCGTCCTCCAGAGTGCCTGTCACGA
>NZ_LJTD01000021.1:0-6831 GCF_001306765.1 Cobetia sp. UCD-24C
AAAACCTAGGCCGTAGGCCTAAATGTTCCCGCTTTTAGTTTGGGTTCGACCCAATGAAGCGGCGTACTTTAGCGGCCAAGTTTTGTCGTAAGGCGCTCAGCCGCGAAGCGGCTCGAAAGCGCCTATCTCGACTTGTCGAGGCATTTTTGGGGGTAGGCGGCCGTAGGCCGGGCGAAGGGAGGAGGTACGACGACCGAAGGGTAGGCGAGCACAACGTGCTCGAAAAAGAGAGGGCAGCGAATTTCTGTGCCCTCACGAGCCCTGTAGAAGAACATAAGAGGAGGTTTCTTAAAATTCATTGTAAATCAGTATGTTAGCGTGCACCCCTGCACACTCTAGAGTGTGCAGGGGTGCACACTCTAGAGTGTGCAGGTTATGTGCATACAGCACGCATGAATGTGCGATATGCACATTGAAGGGTGCTGTATGTACGTGCTATAAGTCATTAACAGAGTGCGATATGCACATTGAATTGTTCAGGGGTGCACAATGGATGATCAGCAAGTAGGAAAGCCACCAGCAACACAGAGAAAGAACAAGACATGGGTTCAAACCGAAAGAGCTGCACATGAGGCGTGGGCGCACCTCATCGGCACAGCTCCCATGGCTGCAAGGCTCGCTCATGTCTTAGTAGCCCATATGGGCGACTCGAACACTGTCGTAGCAAGCCAAACCACCTTAGGTGAACTAATGGCTTCTACAACAGGAAAACCAGTACACCGTAACTCCGTTAGAAAGGCGATTCAGAAGCTTCAGGCAGACCGTTGGATCGAAGTAGTTCAGCTAGGTGGGAAAGGGGGCGCACTGGCTTATAGGATCAACGACCGAGTAGCGTGGGGTGAGAAGCGGGACAAACTACGCTATAGCCGCTTTTCTGCCCAAGTTTTGGCCTCATCGAGCGAACAGACACAGCCAATTGATGGACGTCCAGAACTGCGCCAAATTCCTACATTAATGCGTGGAGAAGAACAGGTACCTTACGGACCACACGACGATCCCCCTAGCCAAGGCCTCCTGGAAGGAGCTGAGCCCGACCTCCCCTACAGGGAAGCAGATTTTTTCGGGCGGGAGTAGCAAGCACGGGTTGCTTTCTAGCCCAGCTTGCCACCCTACTTCCGAGCTTTCAAAGCAGCCATCTCAGCAGCAAATAGATGCGCTGAACACCTCTCGGCATCTGACTGATCAAGCTTCTCGGGAGCAGGCAATCTTTTCAGTTCTCTTAGCTCCTCGCGCATCCCTGCGAGCTCATCAGCTTGACGTTTAGTTAGCTCAACGAGCTCAGATAACAACTGTGTCATCTCTGCTACAGATGCTTGTTGCGTGAGGCTAGGTGTACCCGTTGCGTCACGTTGCGTCTTGGTGGGTGAGTTGACTGGCTCTCCCCAAACGCGCAGCAATTCAGAAAACGCAATCACACGCGTACCATCGCCACGTACTGTTGATGACACGCGGCCTGCCTTCATGGCTCGGTGTACTGTAGAGCGTGCTTTTCCGTACAATTTTGCAGCTTGAGCCACCGTCAATTGTTGCTGTTGCACAGTAGAGCGTCCTGTTGCGTTGCGACTGTTGCGTCAGTGTACCTTCTGATGCCACCTGCAAGGGTGGTTACGGTCAGCCAAGACGGCCACGCGAAATTCTAGCGGATGGCTGCTAGGCAAGAATCCTTATGCTAGTCTTCTAATGTGCTCGCTTCGGCGAGATGCAAGGAGAGCCGGCTCCTCTATCAAACCGGACATAAGCTAGCAGCCATTCTGGGGACGGCACTCAGAGTCGCGAACGATGCGACCGAGCTGAATAACAGTCAGCAGCTTCACTGGGCATTTGGCTCCCGGGGTTCGCAGATGATGCGAATGTGCTGCAACCTAAAAGCGAGTGGCTTCACTGGGATTCGCGCCCAGGGCCGCAGGTAATGCGGCTGTGCTGCTGTGAAAGCACTGTTCACCCCAATGTGATCAGCGCGGCGACTATTGGTCTCTGTCTTCTCGTGATTAAGAAGACAGAGCCGGGCTTGATCTGAAATTTTTCAGGTTCAGGTGCGGGATAGTTGCGCCTAAATTTTGAGTATTGGCTCCTCAATGCCTGATTTAGCGCACCTTACGCTACCGGTCGCTTCAAAACCCTCCTAAAAAACGTCTCCGGCCCCGCTGTCACACGCCCGTGTGCTCAGTGCTAGCGCGTTGCGTCTCTACTTTTCATCGCCGCAGTCATCGGCGTAGAGCGGCAACTCCTGGCACTGCCTCACGTGCATGTGGCGACGCGTCCGGCTGACCAATAATCGAACGCCCGGCTACTGCCCTCTGGCACGAGACTCGCTCAGGCGACCTCGAGATCAGCCATATATGGCGTTCACGAAACGTGCAGGTAGCGGCGCGTCCGTCTCTGTGCGGTGCACAGAGACGGACGCCGTCAGGCGCCCGCGAACCCACGGGGGCTCAATGCCCCCGCGGGTTCGAGCGTCACCAAACCCTGCACCAAAACTCATTGCTGACACCTGCACATCGCGTTGTCCGGCGTTCGCGCCACCTACCTGGCTGGTAGGCATGACCTTGCCCTGTGTCGTCAGCAATGAGCGCGCCTTGACCGTAGGAGCTGCCACCTCCCGCCACGATCCCCTGCCCACTCACTGAGTGTCGCGATCGGATGCGCACACAAAATTTCCGGACGATTCCGGCGGCCATGTCACGAGACGACATGCTTCCCAGGTCTGACCGCGCCCAAAAGCGGTTTAACACTTACCGAACGCCTTGGCAGGACACCGGGAAGCGACTTCGACATCCCCTATCACCACGACGCAGGAGGCTTCGTGATGGGCAAATACGCATCGAAACGTAACTACGGCTATGGAAAGCAAATGGCCTACGCCGGGCATCAGGCCCTGGTGAGCCTCTATGGCCGAGGCCACTACTCGACAGTGGCCACGCATTCGGACCGCTGGGGCCAGTTTTCCCAGTGGGCCAAGGACAATGGCGTGAAGGATCTCGCCACGACACCCAACCAGGCACTGCTGGAACGCTATGCCGAACACCTTCAGACACAGGTGATGTCGGGAGATATCGCCGTCTCGACGGCCCAGAATCTCCTGAGCAGCGCCAATACGACCTTTCTGGCCCTGCGCGGCGATCACAGAGTGCGGGTGTCCCCGTCGCAGTACGCCGGGAAGCGCAGCAATGTGCGACAGACAGCGCCGACAGCGTTGGACACCGATAAAGTCACCCAGACTTGCCGAGCCTTGGAGGCAGCAGGCTTACCCCGCGCGTCTGCCGTCCTGCAGCTGGCTGCCGCGTTTGGGGTTCGCCGTGAAGAAGCGATCAAGGCGGACCTGGAGCGATGGCATCGTGAGGCGTCCAGAAAGGGCGTTGTAGACGTGCAAGAGGGCACCAAGGGCGGAAGGTCGGCGCAGCGCTTAATCGCCGTCAGTGAGCCTCAGCGGGCCGCTCTGGCCTATGCACGCTCAGTACGTCCCGAAGGAAGCCGAAATCTACTGGCACTTGAGGAACGCTATGCGGATCTGGCGACAGCTCGGCAAGGTGAACTCAATCGTGCCCGTCCCATCCTGAAGACACATGGCCTCAGTGGCTTCCACGACGCCCGGGCCGCGTACGCCTGTGCCCGCTATGCCGTGATTACGGGCCACCCTGCGCCTGCTGTCAGCGGCTCACTCTCGCCCCACAAATCTCAAGATCAGTTGGCACGTCGATTGATCAGCCAGGAACTTGGACATAACCGCCTCGATGTCACCGTGGCGTACCTAGGAGGACGTAAATGATGTTCTACGCAAACGGCACCCCGATTCAGGTCGACGGCAACATGCTGGAAAACCTGTTGAAGTGCGATCCGCGAAAGCAACGGGGGGGCCGGGCCCATGGTCGCCGTATGGTGCGAATTCAGCAGTTAATCCATGAACGTTTCGGCGTGCGGCATCCCTGGCAATGGAAAGCCAAGCACGTACGCTGGCTGATGAAAGATGGCTTGGGGAATATCTCCCCTGCGACGGCTTATGACTACTGGCGTACTTGCCGATGGGTCCTGCAAGTGACAGGGGTTTATGAGGATTGGGAACCTCACTTGCGTGGGCCTTGGCTTAATCCGAAGGGTGAACTGCGTCCCGCAGGACGTGGAGGACGACCGTATTGTCGGTATTAATGCAAAATTCTTCCATCTTCGAATTAAAGGTGAACCTGATAGGCAGTATTTTCAGGAGGACCATCGGCATTATAAATAAAAACATTTACAAAACATCAAAGCATATAATACACTTATAAACTTTAATGTTTTACATGAAACGGAATTCTGTCGATGCTAAAAAAACAGATGCTATTTATACCTATTGCTATTATCGCTGCTATAACGTCAGCATGCGGAAATAGCTCAGACATTGATTATAAAATAACTAAAGACAGCGAAATGTCTAGTATTAAGCGTACTGTGGAAATCATACTGCCTGAGAGGGTAGATGAGAAAGAGCTAGCTAAAATAGCGAATGATATATATGAGGATGGGTTCAAAAGAACATTCATTGGCTATCGTGTAAAGGGGAACACTGAGGGAGCGTACTGGGCAACTACAAATTACAACCCCGAGTTAAAAGTTAATATTATTGGATTAAACAAGGAAACTTATAAAAAACTAATTAGCTCAGAATCAAATATCGAAGGTTCTATAATTGGAAGCTGGTATATTTCAGATGGACCGATAGAGTATAAGCTGCATATATATTCCAAGAATGGAAAACACAATATAAAAACAATTTTCTCTGACGGCAGCGAAACTTCAGAAGGGTTAGAAACCTTAGAAAAAGATGGACGTAAACGATACTTTACATCTAATGGCAAAGATATTGGTGAATATTACATAATAAGAAAAGACGGTGACCTAGAGCTATGGGGGAGCAGTGGCAACTACTATACAGCAAAGAGCATATAGCCTTACTAGTTATTATTTCAGAAACAAGCCTTGCATTAAGATCCTAAAGCAAGACATTGGTGAATAAACCGTCAGTTAATAGGGAGAAGAAAAATGAGTGTAGAGAAAGAGATTCTAGAGCAACAGCTTGTACGTGGCATTTTCGAAAACGCTGCGTTCGATGGGACTGAAGGAATTGCTAGGCTTGCAATAGACCGTGGGTATGATGCACTGACAACGCGGCAAAAAAATGTGATAAATCCTTACCTGACACAGCCATGCTCTGGCGTTACTAATCCAGGAGGGCATCATAATGAATGTACTAATGTTTTAGAAGGTCGGGAACTCTTGGCTGCTTATCATCAAAGTTTTGATACTGATAGCTTATTATGTGAAGCATGTAGAGGTGAAGAGGGGTACTACGAGAATCAGTGGGCTAAAATCTCTCAAGAATAAATCTTTATGATTTTCTTGCTTATCCGCAGCCTTAACAGCTGCGGATAAGTCTGATAATGGTCTTGGAATATCAACATACGTTACGCTAGAAATACTACAGCCACACGAAGCTGCTCATAAAATTCGAGGAAAATCACAGACTCCCCATTATCTTTTTTAGATATTCTATAAGAAAAAACTTCGCGGTTATCTCCATAAGGAGCAAGATTATAAAAAATCTCCCGAGTTTTTTCGTTCAGTTCAAAGTGATTTTTATTTAGCTCTACGTCATTAGGCGTTCCTAGATAAGAAAGAAAGTTTATTGTATTTTTTGAGCTACCCAACCATTTTTCTTTGAAGTGATGATAATAAATCCCACACGCCATATGATGAAATATTGAATCGACTCGATCAAGATCAACTTCAAAAGACATTGACTCTTCAAGTTTATCAGACTTACCATCGTCAAGGAAAACTTTTTTAGGGTTATTAAATATAGTATCTAATATATGAGGTTTTCTTTTAAAAGCTTTAAGTGCTCTTCTTTCAAAAAGGGCCGACTTAAACTCGTTTCCATAAAATGCGCAAGACATTACAAGCATAATATACTCATCATCAATTGATTTTGATGAGTTATGAGTATCGCAAGAAGGTACCTTTATTAAATTCTTCCTCATCGTAACCCCCTTTCCAAGCTCACTATCTTTAGGAAAAAGACTTTTAGGAGGGACATGTTCTTTAGATGTGGCTTCTGCGTTACACATATAACAAGTTTCTTTACATTTCATCTAAATCTTCCATTATATTCTTACTAATATCTTACTACCAATAGTATGATCTAGCTTGTCAGATCTATCCAAGTATAAATTAGTCAAGCTAAAAAACACAAATTAAGTTACAAATCACATAACAACTCATGAGAAATATCTAGACTCGATCTTTTTCACTAGCCTGACCTTATAAAAATCAACTCATGATAATGCGGATAATCATGAATTTCGGGCTTAATTGCTAAAAAATACGAAGCTCCGTCGCAAAAATGCGATTCACTTAACCGGCCCTAATGGGCCGGTCGCTTACGCGCTAACGCCCTTCGGTTGTTAGGTACGCCCCTTTACCGCACACCCGGGCTCGTTCGTACCTCACTCGCACCTGGGTGCACGTCTTGGGCCGTACCAGTGAAAGGCTCTAATGACTTCCTTTCTTCTTAGTAGTACCAAGCTGTAGCACTCCACCGTACTTCTCGAAAACCTAGGCCGTAGGCCTAAATGTTCCCGCTTTTAGTTTGGGTTCGACCCAATGAAGCGGCGTACTTTAGCGGCCAAGTTTTGTCGTAAGGCGCTCAGCCGCGAAGCGGCTCGAAAGCGCCTATCTCGACTTGTCGAGGCATTTTTGGGGGTAGGCGGCCGTAGGCCGGGCGAAGGGAGGAGGTACGACGACCGAAGGGTAGGCGAGCACAACGTGCTCGAAAAAGAGAGGGCAGCGAATTTCTGT
>NZ_LJTD01000022.1:0-6458 GCF_001306765.1 Cobetia sp. UCD-24C
ACCGATGGCGAGCATGTCTTCAGCGTCACAGCGACCGATGCCGCCGGTAACGAAAGTGCATCCTCTGGCGAGTTCACACTCACCGTCGATACCGCTGCGCCGGATGCGCCAGTCCTGAGCGAGACCGATGGCACCACCGTCGCCGGGACCGGTGAAGCGGGCAGCACGGTCGAGATCACCAATGCCAACGATGATGTTGTAGGCACCGCGGTCGTCGATGCAGAAGGCAACTTCTCGGTTGAGCTCTCACCGGAGCAGGAAGCTGGCAGCACTCTGACAGCCACGGCAACCGACGCGGCCGGAAACGAAAGCGAAGCGTCCGCGGCACTTGATGTGCCCGAAGATGCTGACGTTACCGCGCCGAACACGCCGACCATCACCTCCGCGACCGACGACGTAGCAGCCGATACCGGTGCCCTCGCCTCCGGCGACAGCACCAATGACGCGACGCCGACGCTGACCGGCAGCGCCGAAGCCGGCAGCACCGTCACCATCACCCACAACGGTGAGGAAATCGCGACAGTCACCGCCGATGCCAATGGCGCCTGGAGCTATACCCCGAGCACTGAGCTCACCGATGGCGATCACGTCTTCAGCGTCACCGCGACAGATGCTGCCGGCAATGAAAGCATGCCGTCTGGCGAGTTCACGCTTACCGTGGATACTACTGTGCCCACCAATCCGGCCCTCGCGCTCACCGCTGACACCAACATTACCGACGACGGCATCACCAGCAATGGCGAAGTCACCGTCAGTGGTCTGGAAGCCGACGCCAGCTGGGAGTATTCCCTCGACGGCGGCAGCAACTGGACCGATGGCACCGGCACCACCTTCACCCTCGCCGAAGGCAGCTACGCCGATGGCGTTGTGCAGATCCGTCAGACCGATGTGGCCGGCAATGTCAGTGACGTCGTGAACCTGGGCGACGTGACGGTCGATACCACCGCTCCGACGGGCAGCATCGCCTTCGTCGATGGTGACGATGGCCTGCTCAATCTGGCAGACATCAGCGCCGTCGACCTGACTGGCAGCATCGAGGCCGGTCTCGACAGCAGCAATGTCGTGATCACCATCACTGACAGCGCCGATCCGGCCAACGAGATCACCGTCGCCACGACTGACATTACGGTCGACGGCGCCGGCAATCTGTCCGTAACCGGCCTGGACCTGAGCACCGCAACTTCCGGGCTCACTGAAGGCGCCCTCACCGTCTCGATGACCGTGACCGATGTGGCGGGCAATACGTTCGAGACCGACGGCACCACCACCAGTGACCTCACGGTGCCTGACGCTCCGAGCCTTGCGCTCACCACCGACACCAACATTACCGACGACGGCATCACCAGCAATGGCGATGTCACCGTCAGGGGTCTGGAAGCCGACGCCAGCTGGGAGTACTCCCTCGACGGCGGCAGCAACTGGATCGATGGCACCGGCACCACTTTCACGCTGGACGAAGGTGTTTACACCGATGGCGTCGTGCAGATCCGTCAGACCGATGTCGCCGGCAATGTCAGTGACGCCGTGAACCTGGGCGACGTGACGATCGATGCGACCATCGCCGCACCGAGCCTTGCGCTGAGTGAAGACACCAACATTACCGACGACGGCATCACCAGCAATGGCGAAGTCACCGTCAGTGGTCTGGAAGCCGACGCCAGCTGGGAGTATTCCCTCGACGGCGGCAGCAACTGGATCGATGGCACCGGCACCTCCTTCACGCTGGCCGAAGGTGTCTACGCCGATGGCGTTGTGCAGATCCGTCAGACCGATGTGGCCGGCAATGTCAGCGACGCCGTGAACCTGGGCGACGTGACGGTCGATGCGACCATCGCCGCCCCGAGCCTTGCGCTCACCACCGACACCAACGTCACCGACGACGGCATCACCAGCAATGGCGAAGTCACCGTCAGCGRTCTGGAAGCCGACGCCAGCTGGGAGTATTCCCTCGACGGCGGCAGCAACTGGATCGATGGCACCGGCACCACCTTCACGCTGGACGAAGGTGTCTACGCCGACGGCGACGTGCAGATCCGTCAGACCGATGTGGCCGGCAATGTCAGCGACACCGTGAACCTGGGCGACGTGACGGTCGATGCGACCGCTCCGACGGGCAGCATTGCCTTCGTCGATGGTGACGATGGCCTGCTCAATCTGGCAGACATCATCGCCGTCGATCTGACTGGCAGCATCGAGGCCGGTCTCGACAGCAGCAATGTCGTGATCACCATCACTGACAGCGCCGATCCGGCCAACGAGATCACCGTCGCCACGACTGACATTACGGTCGACGGCGCCGGCAATCTGTCCGTAACCGGCCTGGACCTGAGCACCGCAACTTCCGGGCTCACCGAAGGCGCCCTCACCGTCTCGATGACCGTGACCGATGTGGCGGGCAATACGTTCGAGACCGACGGCACCACCACCAGTGACCTCACGGTGCCTGACGCGCCGAGCCTTGCGCTGAGTGAAGACACCAACATCACGAACGACGGCATCACCAGCAATGGCGAAGTCACCGTCAGCGGTCTGGATGCCGACGCGACCTGGGAGTACACCACCAACGGTGGCACGACCTGGATTGCGGGCACTGGCACTACCTTCACCCTTGCCGAAGGTGTCTACGCCGATGGCGTTGTGCAGATCCGTCAGACCGATGTCGCCGGCAATGTCAGCGACGCCGTCAACCTGGGCGCCGTGACGGTCGATGCGACCGCTCCGACTGGCAGCATCGCCTTCGTCGATGGTGACGATGGCCTGCTCAATCTGGCAGACATCAGCGCCGTCGACCTGACTGGCAGCATCGAGGCCGGTCTCGACAGCAGCAATGTCGTGATCACCATCACTGACAGCGCCGATCCGGCCAACGAAATCACCGTCGCCACGACTGACATTACGGTCGACGATGCCGGCAATCTGTCCGTAACCGGTTTGGACTTGAGCACCGCAACTTCCGGTCTCACCGAAGGCGCCCTCACCGTCTCAATGACCGTGACCGATGTGGCGGGCAATACGTTCGAGACCGACGACACCACTACCAGTGACCTCACGGCACCTGAAGTCCCGAGCCTTGCGCTCACCACCGACACCAACGTCACCGACGACGGCATCACCAGCAATGGCGAAGTCACCGTCAGTGGCCTCGAGGCCGGCGCGACTTGGGAGTACTCCCTCGACGGCGGCAGCAACTGGATCGATGGCACCGGCACCACCTTCACGCTGGACGAAGGTGTTTACGCCGATGGCGCCGTGCAGATCCGTCAGACCGATGTCGCCGGCAACGTCAGCAACGCCGTGAACCTGGGCGCTGTGACGGTCGATGCGACCATCGACGCACCGAGCCTCGCGCTCACAGCCGACACCAACATCACGGACGACCGCATCACCAGCAATGGTGAAGTCACCGTCAGCGGTCTGGAAGCCGACGCCAGCTGGGAATACTCCCTCGACGGCGGCAGCAACTGGATCGATGGCACCGGCACCACCTTCACGCTGGACGAAGGTGTCTACGCCGATGGTGACGTGCAGATCCGTCAGACCGATGTGGCCGGCAATGTCAGCACTGAGGTCAGCCTGGGCGCCGTAACCGTTGATGCGACCATCGCCGCCCCGAGCCTTGCGCTCACCGCCGACACCAACATCACTGATGACGTCATCACCAGCAATGGCGAGGTCACCGTCAGCGATCTGGAAGCCGACGCCACTTGGGAGTACTCCCTCGACGGCGGCAGCAACTGGATCGATGGCACCGGCACCACCTTCACGYTGGACGAAGGTGTCTACGCCGATGGTGACGTGCAGATCCGTCAGACCGATGTGGCCGGCAATGTCAGTGATGCCGTGAACCTGGGCGCCGTGACGGTCGATGCGACCATCGCCGCGCCGAGCCTCACGCTGAGTGAAGACACCAACGTCACCGACGACAGCATCACCAGCAATGGCGAAGTCACCGTCAGCGGTCTGGAAGCCGACGCCACTTGGGAGTACTCCCTCGACGGCGGCAGCAACTGGATCGGTGGCACCGGCACTACCTTCACGCTGGCCGAAGGTGTCTACGCCGATGGCGTTGTACAGATCCGTCAGACCGATGTGGCCGGCAATGTCAGTGATGCCGTGAACCTGGGCGACGTGACGGTCGATGCGACCATCGCCGCGCCGAGCTTCACGCTGAGTGAAGACGCCAACGTCACCGACGACGGCATCACTAGCAATGGCGAGGTCACCGTCAGTGGTCTGGAAGCCGACGCCAGCTGGGAGTATTCCCTCGACGGCGGCAGCAACTGGATCGCGGGCACCGGCACCTCCTTCACGCTGGCCGAAGGTGTCTACGCCGATGGTGACGTGCAGATCCGTCAGACCGATGTGGCCGGCAATGTCAGTGATGCCGTGAACCTGGGCGACGTGACGGTCGATACCACCACCCCGACGGGCAGCATCGCCTTCGTCGATGGTGACGATGGCCTGCTCAATCTGGCAGACATCAGCGCCGTCGATCTGACTGGCAGCATCGAGGCCGGTCTCGACAGCAGCAATGTCGTGATCACCATCACTGACAGCGCCGATCCGGCCAACGAGATCACCGTCGCCACGACTGACATTACGGTCGACGGTGCCGGCAATCTGTCCGTAACCGGTCTGGACCTGAGCACCGCAACTTCCGGGCTCACCGAAGGCGCCCTCACCGTCTCGATGACCGTGACCGATGTGGCGGGCAATACGTTCGAGACCGACGGCACCACCACCAGTGACCTCACGGTGCCTGACGCGCCGAGCCTTGCGCTCAGTGAAGACACCAACATCACGAACGACGGCATCACCAGCAATGGCGAAGTCACCGTCAGCGGTCTGGAAGCCGACGCGACCTGGGAGTACACCACCAACGGTGGCACGACCTGGATTGCGGGCACTGGCACTACCTTCACCCTTGCCGAAGGCGGCTATGCCGACGGTAGCGTGCAGATCCGTCAGACCGATGTCGCCGGCAATGTCAGCGACGCCGTGAACCTGGGCGCCGTGACAATCGATGCGACCGCCCCGACGGCACCGGTCATCACCACCATCAGTGACAACGTCGGCGATCTGCTCGCCCACCTAGTCGACGGTGACAGCACCGACGACACCGCCCCGACCGCCTCCGGCACCGCGGAAGCCGACAGCAGCGTCACGCTCTACAACGGCGCCACCGTGCTGGGCACCGCCACGGCAGACACCGACGGCAACTGGAGCATCACGCCGACCATCGCACTGGACGATGGCGACTATTCCTTCACCGCCATTGCCACCGATGCAGCCGGCAATGACAGCGTGTCGTCCGACGCTATCGCCATCACTGTTGACACCACTGCCCCGGGCGCGCCGTCCCTGGCCATCACCGAAGCCCTTAATGGCGTGAACCTCGAGGAGCTGACCGATGGTCTGCAAACCACGGTCACCCTCAGCGAGGATGCCGTCGCGGGTGACACCGTGACTGTCACCCTGGTGGACAGCGATGACGCGTCGAACGTGATCACCGCGTCGGTCGAGCTGGACGCTGACGACATCACGGCCGGCAACGTGGCCGTGACCATTGCCGCCGACGACCTGACCGATGGCAGCAGCTATGTCGCGACAGCCGTGATTACCGATGTGGCGGGCAACAGCTCTAATGCCTCGAACAGCATTGATGTCGCCATCGACATCACCGCGCCGTCTGCGCCGACGCTGGCCATCGAGGCAGCGGTAGATGGTGTGAGTGCCACCGAACTGGCCGCGGGTCTGCCCACCACGGTCACCCTCAGCGAGGATGCCGTCGCGGGTGACACCGTGACCGTCACCCTGGTCGACGCCGCAGACGCGGAGAACGTGATCACCGCGTCGGTCGAGCTGGACGCTGACGACATCACGGCCGGCAACGTGGCCGTGACCATTGCCGCCGACGACCTGACCGATGGCAGCAGCTATGCCGCGACAGCCGTGATTACCGATGTGGCGGGCAACAGCTCTGATGCCTCGAACAGCATTGATGTCGCCATCGACATCACCGCGCCGTCTGCGCCGACGCTGGCCATCACCGAAGCCCTTAATGGCGTGAACCTCGAGGAGCTGACCGATGGTCTGCAAACCACGGTCACCCTCAGCGAGGAAGCCATCGCCGGCGACACCGTGACCGTCACCCTGGTCGACGCCGCAGACGCGGAGAACGTGATCACCGCGTCGGTCGAGCTGGACGCTGACGACATCACGGCCGGCAACGTGGCCGTGACCATTGCCGCCGACGACCTGACCGATGGCAGCAGCTACGCCGCGACAGCCGTGATTACCGATGTGGCGGGCAACAGCTCTGATGCCTCGAACAGCATTGATGTCGCCATCGACATCACCGCGCCGTCTGCGCCGACGCTGGCCATCACCGAAGCCCTTAATGGCGTGAACCTCGAGGAGCTGACCGATGGTCTGCAAACCACGGTCACCCTCAGCGA
>NZ_LJTD01000023.1:0-5463 GCF_001306765.1 Cobetia sp. UCD-24C
TTGGCGGCGGTGGACTTGCCGGCACCGGACAGGCCGGTGAACCAGATGATGCACGGCTTCTGCTTGTTGCGATCGGCGCGGCGCTGCTTGGTGACCGCCATGTCGTGCCACACGATGTTGCTGGCGCTCAKGGTCTCCTTGACCATGCCCGCACCGATGGTGATGTTGGACAGRCGRTCAATGAACACGAAGCTGCCGGTATGCGGTGAACGCTGGTAGCTGTCCATGGCCAGCGGCTGGGTCAGTTCGACCTGCACGCGTGCGATGCCGTTGAGCGGGATGTTCTCCGCTTCGTTGCGCGCCATGGTGTTGACGTCGGTCTGGTGGATGATGCGACCGACGCGACCGATGACACTGGAAGTGCCGAGCTTGAGCTCGTATTCCTTGCCGACGATCAGCGGGTCCTCATGCATCCACACCACGTCAGCGGTGAAGGCGGTGCACGGCTCCAGATCGGAATCTTCGGCGACGATCATGTCGCCACGCGAGATATCGATCTCGTCGGTCAGGGTCAGCGTGACGGCCTGCCCCGGCCAGGCGATGTCGAGATCGCCATCGAAGGTGACGATACGCTCGACGGTGGAGGTGCTGCCGGACGGGAGAACCTTGATCTGCTGACCCGGTGAGACGGTACCGGCGGCCAGGGTGCCGCAGTAGCCACGGAAGTTGAGGTTCGGGCGGTTGACGTACTGCACCGGGAAGCGCAGGTCGGTCAGGTTGCTGTCCTCGGTGACATCGACGGTCTCGAGGATGTCCATCAGCGGACGCGCCTCGTAGGCGGCATCGTCGTACCACGGGGTGTGCTCGCTGATGGAGACGACGTTGTCGCCTTCCAGCGCGGACAGCGGCACGAAGCGGATATCCGGGACTTCCAGGTCCTTGGCGAACTCCTTGTAGTCCGCGACGATTTCGTCGAAACGTTCCTGGGAGTAGTCGACGATATCCATCTTGTTGACCGCGACTACCAGGTGCTGGATGCCCAGCAGCGAGCAGATGTAGCTGTGACGACGGGTCTGGGTCTGTACGCCATAACGCGCATCGATCAGGATGATCGCCAGGCTTGCAGTGGAAGCCCCGGTCGCCATGTTACGGGTGTACTGCTCGTGCCCCGGGGTATCGGCGATGATGAACTTGCGCTTGTCGGTGGAGAAGTAGCGGTAGGCGACATCGATGGTGATGCCCTGCTCACGCTCGGACTGCAGGCCATCGACCAGCAGCGCCAGATCGACCTTGCCGGTGGTGCCGCTCTTCTTGGAATCGCGGGTGATGGCGGCCAGCTGATCTTCATAGATCATCTTGGAATCGTGAAGCAGACGACCGATCAGGGTCGACTTGCCGTCATCCACGCTGCCGCAGGTGATGAAACGCAGCAGGTCTTTCTGCTCGTGTTCCTTGAGATAGGCTTCGATATTTTCCGCGATCATCGTCGACTGGTGTGACACTGTCATTCTCCCTGAACGAGGCCTGTCCGGCGCGAGCGTCTTGTGGCGTATGAGCCGCGACGCTTCCAGCGCTTGGGACACCCCTCGTCCTGTCAATTTGTTGAGTCCTGCATGCCTTGAGGCGCGTCATGGCCCTTAGAGGCCAGTTGAAGCAATTTCCGGGGATGAATCCTAGAAATAACCTTCGCGCTTCTTCTTCTCCATCGAGCCGGCCTGGTCGTGATCGATGGCACGCCCGGAGCGCTCGCTAGTACGCGTCAGCAGCATTTCCTGGATGATTTCCGGCAGGGTCGCGGCGGTGGATTCCACGGCGCCGGTCAGCGGGTAGCAGCCCAGGGTGCGGAAACGCACGGACTTCATCTCCGGCACTTCGCCTTCCTTGAGCGGCAGACGGTCGTCGTCGACCATGATGTCGAGACCGTCACGCTTCACCACCGGACGCACGGCGGAGTAGTAAAGCGGCACGATCTTGATGGACTCGAGGTAGATGTACTGCCAGATGTCCAGCTCGGTCCAGTTGGAAAGCGGGAAGACGCGGATGGACTCGCCCTTGTTGATCTTGGAGTTGTAGATGTTCCACAGCTCCGGACGCTGGTTCTTGGGGTCCCAGCGGTGGTACTGATCACGGAAGGAGTAAACGCGCTCCTTGGCCCGCGAGGCTTCCTCGTCACGACGTGCACCCCCGAAGGCGGCATCGAAGCCGTGCTTGTCGAGTGCCTGCTTGAGACCGGCGGTCTTCATGATGTCGGTGTACTTGGCACTGCCGTGATCGAACGGGTTGATACCCGCCGCGACGCCTTCCTGGTTGATGTGCTCGATCAACTCCATGCCGACTTCCGCAGCCATCTCGTCGCGGAACTTGATCATTTCCTGGAATTTCCAGGTGGTGTTGACGTGCATCAACGGGAACGGCGGCACGCCCGGCGCAAAGGCCTTGCGCGCCAGGTGCAGCATGACGGCGGAATCCTTGCCGATGGAGTACAGCATGACCGGATTGGCAAATTCCGCTGCCACTTCACGGATGATGTGAATGGATTCGGCCTCAAGCTGCTTGAGGTGGGTCTGACGTTCCGGTGTGATGCCGAACTTGTCGGCCGTAGATGATGCAGTCATTACAGGTTCCTTGAGATCACTCTGCTAGTTGTCCTTATCCTCTTCGCACGTGATGGTTCGCCAATATCACTGAGAAGAGAACATCTTTGCTCCGACACGAGACTGACATCTTCATGGCGTCAGTCCCGTGACGCTTGCCTACCCCCTGCCTTGAGCCTGGTTCAYGCCCAAGGAGCGGCCGGCTTGGCACAGACGATGAAATAGGGGTTGAGCACGCTGTCATGCTGGTTGTAGCGCAGCGCCTGACGGGTCTCGGCATTCAGCACCTGGCCACCCGCAGCTTCGACCACCGCATGCGCGGCACCGGTATCCCATTCACAGGTCGGGCCGAGGCGCGGGTAGAGGTCTGCCGCCCCTTCCGCCACCAAGCACAGCTTCAGTGAGCTGCCCATGGCAACGATATCGCAGGCAGCGAAGTCGGCGACGAACGCCTTGAATTCTTCGGTCTGGTGAGAGCGGCTACCGACGATGCGCCAGCTGTCGGTGCTGCTCGGCACGTCACTGACAGCGATGGCCTGACGCTGACCTTCACCAATCTGCTTCTCGGCGATGGCGGCCTGGCCTTCTCCCTGTTGGGCACCGACGTAGAGCGTCTCGATGGCCGGCGCATAGACGACGCCCATGGTCGGCACGCCCTGCTCGATCAGCGCGATGTTGACGGTGAATTCGCCATTGCGCTTGATGAATTCCTTGGTGCCATCCAGGGGATCGACCAGCCAGTAACGCGTCCAGTCACTGCGCACATCCCAGCTGATGTCCGCGTCTTCCTCGGACAGGATCGGTGTGGCGCCAAATTCGGCCTCCATGGCCTTCAGACCGTCGACGATGACGGCATGTGCTGCGCGGTCTGCCGTGGTCAGCGGGGAATCGTCCGACTTCATGTCGACCGTGAAGTCACCGCTCTCGTAGATCTCCATGATGGCAGCGCCCGCCTTGCGAGCAATGGCCTCCAACGCATTCAACATGGCGCGTGTCGTGCTGTCGGTCGTGCTCACTGTCGTATCCGTCATGTGCCTTCCTGTCAGTGTGAATTCGCCAGCCAGGCTGACGATGTAAAGGGTAACGCTCGCCAGCGGCTGCCAGGCGAAGCAGAACATAGGTCAGTGCGTAAATGGCCAGATCAGCCCGTGAAGGGCCAGATCAGCGGAATCAGAGCGACCGAGGTGACGCCGACGATGAGGCTCATCGGCAAACCGACCTTCATGTAATCGGACACCTTGTAGCCCCCCGGGCCCATCACCATCAGGTTGGTCTGATAGCCCAGCGGGGTGAGAAAACTGGCCGAGGCCGCGAACATGATGGCAATCGCATAGGGCATCAATGAGACCCCCAGCTGCTCGCTGACCGCCATGGCGATCGGAAACATCAACACGGCGGCGGCGTTGTTGGTGATGATCTCGGTAAATAGCGTCGTGGTGAGATAGACGAGTGCCAGCATCAGCAGCGGCGAGCCGCCGCCCAGCTGCATGAGCTGATCCGCCACCATCTGGGCCGCACCACTGTCGGTCATCGCCTGGCCCAGCCCCAGGGCAGCGGCAATGACGACCAGCACGCTGCCATCGATGCTGGCACGCGCCTGCGAGGCCGGGAGGCAGCCGGTGAAGACCATCAGAATGGCGGCCGCCACGGCCGCCTCGACCAGCTCGGCCATGCCCGCCAGGTGCGTGATGATCATCAGACTCATGATGACGAGTGCGATAGGCGCCTTGGTGAGGTTGGGCATGCCATTGCCATCCAGCGTACTGACCAGCAGGAATTCGCGGTTATAGCGATGCAGACGCGTGAAATCGGCAGCGGCTTCCAGCAACAGGGTGTCACCGGGACGCAGCACGATGTCACCGACCTTGCTGTTGATGCGCTCACCATCACGTGACACGGCGAGAATCACGGATTGATAGCGGGTACGAAAGCGCGCTTCACGCACGTTCATGCCGACGACGGGCGAGCTAGGAGCGATGACGGCCTCGACCATACGGCGTTGGTGATGATCCAGGTCCAGGCCTGCGGCGTCGCTTTCCAGCCCGCGGAAAACACGCACTTCATGTGCCGTGTCTGCCACACCGACGAAGATGAGGCGATCACCGGATTGGAGAATGGTGTCAGGGCCGACCATGGACAGCAGCTTGCCGGAACGTTCTATCTCGGCCAGATAGCCGAATTGAAGGCTGCGCAGCCCCGCCTCTTCGATGCTCTTGTCGTGCAGCGGCCCCTTGTCGGCCACTCGCATGGCCACGGAATACTCGCGCCCATTGCCGAGCTGTTCGACCAGCCCCTTGCGCTGGGGCAGGAAACGCCAGCCGATCAGTACCATCCACAGAGTGCCGATGATCAGCACAGGCACGCCCAGTGCAGAGATATCAAAGATGCCGAGCCCGGGCAGATTAGCCTGGGACTGCAGCAGGCCGTCGACGACCAGGTTGGTACTGGTGCCGATCAGGGTGCAAGTACCGCCAAGGATGGCGGCATAGCTCATGGGCATCAGCAGACGCGAAGGCGAGATTTTCATGCGCGCGCACCAGCCCTGAACCAGGCCAATGAAGAGTGCGACGACGGGAGTATTGTTCAAAAAGGCGCTGAGCAGCGAGGTGATCGGCATCAGGCGTGCCAGTGCTGAAGAAGGAGAGCTGGGGCGCCCGAGCAGACGTTCGAGCATCCAGCGCAGCGCCCCGGTTTCCTGCACGCCGGCGGCGACCACGAAAAGCGCGCCGATGGTCATGATGCCCGGATTGGCGAAGCCGGCCAGGAAGGTCGCTGGAGAAATGACGCCCAGCAGAATCAACGACACGGCAGCGGCCATCATCAGCCACTCCGCCGGCCAACGATTCCAGACAAGCCCTGCCAACACTCCTACCGTCACCACCAGGGTGACAAAAGCATCCATGTGCTGCGCGATTTCCATCTACTAGCG
>NZ_LJTD01000024.1:0-2516 GCF_001306765.1 Cobetia sp. UCD-24C
GGCGCGACGGTGTCGACGGTGAGCGTGAACTCGCCAGACGGCGCGCTTTCGTTACCGGCGGCATCGGTCGCGGTGACGCTGAAGACGTGATCGCCCTCGGTGAGATCAGTGCTCGGGGTATAGCGCCAGGCGCTATTGGCATCTGCCACGACCGTATCAACGACTTCGCCGTTGCGGGTGATGGTGACGGTGCTATTGGCTTCGGCGCTGCCGGTGAGGGTCGGCGTCGGGTCATTGGTGCTGTCGCCSGAGGCGAGGGCACCGGTATCGGCTGGTACATCGTCGGTCGCCGAGGTGATGGTCGGCGTGTTCGGTGCGGTAACGTCAGCATCTTCCGGCACATCGAGTGCCGAGGACGCTGCGCTTTCATTGCCGGCCGCATCGGTTGCCGTGGCTGTCAGAGTGCTGCCAGCTTTCTGCTCTGGTGAGAGCTCAACCGAGAAGTTGCCTTCTGCATCGACGACCGCTGTTCCCAGCACATCATCGTTGGCATTGGTGATCTCGAGCGTGGTGCCCGCTTCACCGGTCCCGGCGACGGTGGTGCCATCCGTCTCGGACAGAACCGGCGCATCCGGCGCGGTGGTGTCGACCGTGAGCGTGAACTCGCCAGACGCTGGGCTTTCGTTGCCGGCGCCATCGGTCGCTGTGACGCTGAATACGTGGTCACCATCGGTGAGATCAGTAGCCGGTGTGTAGCTCCAGGCACCATTGGCATCTGCCGTCACGCTATCAACGACTTCGCCGTTATGGGTGATGGTGACGGTACTTCCGGCTTCGGCGCTGCCGGTCAGGGCCGGAGTCGCATCGTTGGTGCTGTCGCCGGAGGCGAGGGCACCGGTATCGGCTGGCACGTCGTCGGTCGCCGAGGTGATGGTCGGCGTGTTCGGCGCGGTAACGTCAGCATCTTCCGGCACATCAAGTGCCGCGGACGCTGCGCTTTCATTGCCGGCCGAATCGGTTGCCGTGGCTGTCAGTGTGCTGCCAGCTTCCTGCTCCGGTGAAAGCTCAACCGAGAAGTTGCCTTCTGCATCGACGACCGCTTTTCCCAGCACATCATCGTTGGCATTGGTGATCTCGACCGTGGTGCCCGCTTCACCGGTTCCGGCGACGGTGGTGCCATCGGTCTCGGACAGGATCGGGGCATCCGGCGCTGTGGTGTCGACGGTGAGCGTGAACTCGCCAGACGGCGCGCTTTTATTGCCGGCGGCATCAGTCGCGGTGACGCTGAAGACGTGATCGCCATCGGTGAGATCAGTGCTCGGGGTATAGCTCCAGGCACCATTGACATCTGCCACGACCGTGTCAACGACTTCGCCGTTGTGAGTGATGGTGACCGTGCTGCCGGCTTCGGCGCTGCCGGTCAGCGTCGGAGTCGCGTCATTGGTGCTGTCGCCGGAGGCGAGGGCACCGGTATCGGCAGCCACATCGTCGGTCGCGGAGGTGATGGTCGGCGTGTTCGGCGCGGTAACGTCAGCGTCTTCCGGCACCACCAGGGTGTCGGAGACTGGGCTTTCGTTACCTGCGGCGTCGGTGACGGTGGCGGTCAGCTCAGCGCCGGCTTCCTGCTCCGGGGAGAGCTCAACCGAGAAGTTGCCTTCTGCATCGACGGCCGCGGTGCCCACAACATCATCGTTGGCATTGGTGATCTCGACCGTGGTGCCCGCTTCACCGGTCCCGGCGACGGTGGTGCCATCGGTCTCGGACAGGGTCGGTGCATCCGGCGCGGTGGTGTCGATCGTGAGCGTGAACTCACCAGACGGCGCGCTTGCGTTGCCAGCAGCATCGGTCGCGGTGACGCTGAAGACATGATCGCCATCGGTGAGCTCAGTGCTCGGGGTGTAGCTCCAGGCACCATTGGCATCTGCCGTCACGCTATCAACGAATTCACCGTTGTGGGTGATGGTGACGGTGCTACCGGCCTCGGCGCTGCCGGTCAGGGTCGGCGTCGCGTCATTGGTGCTATCGCCGGAGGTGAGAGAACCGGTGTCGGCTGGCACATCATCTGTGGCGGAGGTGATGGCCGGCGTGTTCGGCGCTGTGACGTCAGCGTCTTCCGGTACCACCAGAGCGTCGGAGACCGCACTTTCATTGCCTGCAGCGTCGGTGACAGTGGCGGTCAGCTCAGCGCCGGCTTCCTGCTTCGGAGACAGCGTGATGCTGAAGGTACCGTCATCGGCAACAGTGCCGCTGCCCAGCAAGTCGCCATCACCATTGGTGATTTCGACGGTGCCACCGGCCTCGGCGCTACCATTGACGGTGCTGCCATTAGCCGTCTCGCCATCGGTCTCGGACAGAACCGGCGCATCAGGCGCGGCGGTGTCGACGGTGAGCGTGAACTCGCCAGAGGCTGCACTCTCGTTGCCGGCGGCATCGGTAGCCGTGACGCTGAAGACATGCTCACCCTCGGTGAGATCAGTGCTCGGGGTATAGCTCCAGGTGCCATTGGCATCTGCCACGACCGTATCAACGACTTCACCGTTGTGGGTGATGGTGACGGTGCTGTTGGCTTCGGCGCT
>NZ_LJTD01000025.1:0-2670 GCF_001306765.1 Cobetia sp. UCD-24C
GCAAACCCCTTGGGTGTTATATGGTCAAGCCTCACGGGCAATTAGTACTGGTTAGCTCAACACATTGCTGTGCTTCCACACCCAGCCTATCAACCTTGTAGTCTTCAAGGGCCCTTCAGGAGGCGCAAGGCCTCAGGGAAGTCTCATCTTGAAGGGGGCTTCCCGCTTAGATGCTTTCAGCGGTTATCCCGTCCGAACGTAGCTACCGGGCAATGCCATTGGCATGACAACCCGAACACCAGAGGTTCGTCCACTCCGGTCCTCTCGTACTAGGAGCAGCTCTTCTCAAACTTCCGACGCCCACGGCAGATAGGGACCGAACTGTCTCACGACGTTCTAAACCCAGCTCGCGTACCACTTTAAATGGCGAACAGCCATACCCTTGGGACCGACTTCAGCCCCAGGATGTGATGAGCCGACATCGAGGTGCCAAACACCGCCGTCGATGTGAACTCTTGGGCGGTATCAGCCTGTTATCCCCGGAGTACCTTTTATCCGTTGAGCGATGGCCCTTCCATACAGAACCACCGGATCACTAGAACCTACTTTCGTACCTGCTCGACGTGTCTGTCTCGCAGTCAAGCACCCTTATGCTCTTGCACTCAATGCACGATTTCCAACCGTGCTGAGGGTACCTTCGTGCTCCTCCGTTACTCTTTAGGAGGAGACCGCCCCAGTCAAACTACCCACCATACACTGTCCTCGATCCGGATAACGGACCTGAGTTAGAACGCCAATGATGTCAGGCTGGTATTTCAAGCGTTTACCGGGGCTTCGATCAAGAGCTTCGCGTGAGCTAACCCCATCAATTAACCTTCCGGCACCGGGCAGGCGTCACACCCTATACGTCCGCTTGCGCGTTTGCAGAGTGCTGTGTTTTTAATAAACAGTTGCAGCCACCTGGTATCTTCGACCGGTARGAGCTTACGGAGCAAGTCCTTCACTCGAACCGGTGCACCTTCTCCCGAAGTTACGGTGCCATTTTGCCTAGTTCCTTCACCCGAGTTCTCTCAAGCGCCTTGGTATTCTCTACCTGACCACCTGTGTCGGTTTGGGGTACGGTCGCATGTGATCTGAAGCTTAGAGGCTTTTCCTGGAAGCGTGGCATCGATGACTTCCTGACCGTGGTCAGTTCGTCTCGCATCTCGACCTCAGAGGAACCGGATTTGCCTGATTCCTCGGCCTACATGCTTTCACCAGGACAACCAACGCCTGGCTCACCTAGCCTTCTTCGTCCCCCCATCGCAACCACATCCGGTACGGGAATATTAACCCGTTTCCCATCGACTACGCGTTTCCGCCTCGCCTTAGGGGCCGACTCACTCTGCTCCGATTAACGTAGAACAGAAAACCTTGGTCTTCCGGCGGGGGAGTTTTTCACTCCCCTTATCGTTACTCATGTCAGCATTCGCACTCGTGATACCTCCAGCAGACTTCTCAATCCACCTTCATTGGCTTACACGACGCTCCTCTACCGCTCATCCAGAGGATGAACCCGTAGCTTCGGTACCTGATTTAGCCCCGTTATATCTTCCGCGCAGGCCGACTCGACTAGTGAGCTATTACGCTTTCTTTAAAGGATGGCTGCTTCTAAGCCAACCTCCTAGCTGTCTGAGCCTTCCCACATCGTTTCCCACTTAATCAGGATTTTGGGACCTTAGCTGACGGTCTGGGTTGTTTCCCTTTTCACAACGGACGTTAGCACCCGCTGTGTGTCTCCCACGCTGCACTCACTGGTATTCGGAGTTTGCCTCGGGTTGGTAAGTCGGGATGACCCCCTAGCCGAAACAGTGCTCTACCCCCAGCGGTGATACGTGAGGCGCTACCTAAATAGCTTTCGAGGAGAACCAGCTATCTCCGGGCTTGATTAGCCTTTCACTCCGATCCACAGCTCATCCCAGCATTTTTCAACATACTTGGGTTCGGGCCTCCAATTGATGTTACTCAATCTTCACCCTGGCCATGGATAGATCGCCCGGTTTCGGGTCTATACCCTGCGACTGGTCGCCCAGTTAAGACTCGGTTTCCCTACGCCTCCCCTATACGGTTAAGCTCGCCACAGAATATAAGTCGCTGACCCATTATACAAAAGGTACGCGGTCACACCACGAAGGTGCTCCCACTGCTTGTACGCATACGGTTTCAGGATCTATTTCACTCCCCTCGCCGGGGTTCTTTTCGCCTTTCCCTCACGGTACTGGTTCACTATCGGTCAGCCAGGAGTATTTAGCCTTGGAGGATGGTCCCCCCATGTTCAGTCAAGGTTTCTCGTGCCCCGACCTACTCGATTTCACGTGACTCAGACTTCGACTACGGGACTATCACCCTGTATCGTCAAGCTTCCCAGCTTGTTCGTCTGTCAGTTGTCACGCTTAAGGGCTGGTCCCCGTTCGCTCGCCGCTACTTGGGGAATCTCGGTTGATTTCTTTTCCTCCGGGTACTTAGATGTTTCAGTTCCCCGGGTTTGCCTCTATAGGTTATGTATTGGCCTATAGATACTCACCTGATGGTGAGTGGGTTTCCCCATTCGGAAATCGTTGGGTCGCAGGGTATTTGCCACCTCGCCAACGCTTATCGCAGGCTATCACGTCCTTCATCGCCTCTGGCTGCCAAGGCATCCACCGTATGCGCTTAATCGCTTGACCATATAACCCCAAGGGGTCTGTCAAG
>NZ_LJTD01000027.1:0-1385 GCF_001306765.1 Cobetia sp. UCD-24C
AGCGCCGAAGCCAACAGCACCGTCACCATCACCCACAACGGTGAAGTCGTTGATACGGTCGTGGCAGATGCCAATGGCACCTGGAGCTATACCCCGAGCACTGATCTCACCGAGGGTGAGCATGTCTTCAGCGTCACGGCTACCGATGCCGCCGGCAACGAGAGTGCAGCCTCTGGCGAGTTCACGCTCACCGTCGACACCGCCGCGCCTGATGCGCCGGTTCTGTCCGAGACCGATGGCGAGACGGCCAATGGCAGCACCGTCAATGGTAGCGCCGAGGCCGGCGGCACCGTCGAAATCACCAATGGTGATGGCGATCTGCTGGGCACCGGCACTGTTGCCGATGACGGCACCTTCAGCATCACGCTGTCTCCGAAGCAGGAAGCCGGCGCTGAGCTGACCGCCACCGTCACCGACGCCGCAGGTAACGAAAGCCCTGTCTCCGATACTCTGGTGGTGCCGGAAGACGCTGACGTCACGGCACCCAACAGCCCGACCATCATTTCCGCGACCGACGATGTACCAGCCGATACCGGTGCCCTCGCCTCAGGCGACAGCACCAACGATGCGATACCGACGCTGACCGGCAGCGCCGAAGCCGGCAGCACCGTCACCATCACTCACAACGGCGAAGTCGTTGATAGCGTGACGGCAGATACCAATGGCACATGGAGCTACACACCGACTACTGATCTCACCGATGGCGACCATGTCTTCAGCGTCACCGCGACTGATGCCGCCGGCAACGAAAGCGCGCCGTCTGGCGAGTTCACGCTCACCGTCGACACCGTCGCTCCGGATGCACCAGTCCTGAGCGAGACCGATGGCGAGACGGCTAATGGCAGCACCGTCAATGGTAGCGCCGATGCCGGTGGCACCGTCGAAATCACCAATGGTGATGGCGATCTGCTGGGCAGCGGCACTGTTGCGGATGATGGCACCTTCAGCATCACGCTTTTCCCGAAGCAGGAAGCCGGCGCCGAACTGACCGCCACCGTCACTGACGCCGCGGGTAACGAAAGTCCAGTCTCCGATACTCTGGTGGTACCGGAAGCGGCGGATGTTACCGCGCCGAACACGCCGTCCATCATTTCCGCGACCGACGATGTGGCAGCCGATACAGGTGCCCTCGCCTCGGGCGACAGCACCAATGACGCGACGCCGACGCTGACCGGCAGCGCCGAAGCCAACAGCACCGTCACCATCACCCACAACGGTGAAGTCGTTGATACGGTCGTGGCAGATGCCAATGGCACCTGGAGCTATACCCCGAGCACTGATCTCACCGAGGGTGAGCATGTCTTCAGCGTCACGGCTACCGATGCCGCCGGCAACGAGAGTGCAGCCTCTGGCGAGTTCACGCTCACCGTCGACACCGCCGCGCC
>NZ_LJTD01000028.1:0-1101 GCF_001306765.1 Cobetia sp. UCD-24C
ATATTTGGTGACCTTGTCACCACTCATCGGCAAGCGCTCACACGAATTACCTGATCATATTTTTAAAGAGCGTCGCTGTTAAGCGAGGAGGCATATTCTACCCGGAACGCTTGAGAAGTCAAGCACTTGATGATGAGTCAGTCGACTGCCTCTAAGCATCATCAAGCGGTGAGGAGCGTTGCTCGATCACCTGTTCCGTAAGGAGTGCGGCGTATTCTAGCGAATCGCCCGGGATTGTCAATCGATGAATTCGAAGCGGGCTTCAAAAAAATCAAGTAAAACAATCACCTGCAAACCTCTTTCACCGCTGGTAACGCCATGCGTCCCCGGCAGCGGATGCGTACTTTACGCACGAACCACCGTGAGGGCAAGGGCTTTTTGAAGATCAGGCCAGATTTCGCCTTCACACCCCTGATTCTGGCACCCGGAGCACTCCAGCCAGGCGATCTCTGGTAACAAGGCTCGTTTTTAGCACCCTTTTCTTCACCTGGCGGCGCACGCAAAAAACACGGTCTTGCGCATAAAAAAACATCCTGAATGACACCACTCCCGACCCAGACATGATGGAAATGAGCATCCCTCTGATGAACTCCGACGCCGACAGACCCATGCGAGGTGCCTTAAGCCGCACAAAAAACGCCCCCACAACAAAAGCTGCAGGGGCGTTTCTTGGCAAAACCAGGCATAAAGAAAAAGCGCACATCATTTTTCGTCAATGACAGAACCATCACAGCACGATGATGAGCCAAAGACTTTCTTCTTGCACAGCCAGGGAAAGCTTATCTCTCGCCCACAGCTATTTCGCATCCAGGACTTCCTGCGTAAATTGTTCCTGAGCACAACTTTTTCTCATCACAAAGAGAACCGCCCCTGTAGCAAGGCTACAGGGGCGGTTCGGTATAAGTGCCTGACGATGACCTACTCTCACATGGAGAAACTCCACACTACCATCGGCGCTAAGCGGTTTCACTTCCGAGTTCGGCATGGGATCGGGTGGTTCACGCTCGCTATGGTCGTCAGGCGAAACGGTGGCATCTTGCGATGCCTGAGTCTCGAGGCTTGTGGCCTCGCGACTCGCAATATGAATCATGCTGACCGATA
>NZ_LJTD01000029.1:0-1046 GCF_001306765.1 Cobetia sp. UCD-24C
GATTGCCACGGTCACCATTGCTGGCGTCGATGCGGATACACCGGTCGACATCACCAATGCGACCGAGGCCGACCCGGTGGTCATCGAGGGGAGCGAAGGCACCCTGAGCGTGACCGGCTATGACGCCGATACGGGCACCGTAACGTACCGCTACGTCGAGGATGGCGAGACCGAGGATCACTCGGGCGGCGACATCACCGACAGCTTCGCGGTCGTGGTCACCGACATCACGGATGCCAGCACCACGGACAGTCTCGACATCGCGATCGTCGACACCGTCCCGACAGCCAATGCCGACACCGGCACCATCGCCGAGGACACCTCTGACGCCCTGACCGGCAATGTCATCAGCGGGGCCGGTGACAGCACGGATGCCGATGCGGCCGCCGATGCCCTGGGCAGCGACACGCCGACCCTGGTCACYGGTGTCGTGACAGGCACTCTGGARGACGRTGACGCGCTTGCGGCAAACGTCARCGACACGACCGGTACCGAGATCGCCGGCAGCTACGGCACGCTGACCCTCAACAGTGACGGCAGCTACAGCTACGTGCTGGACAACRGCAATGCCRAGGTCCAGTCACTGAACGATGACAGCGACCCGCTGAGCGACGTCTTCACCTACGGCATCACCGATGCCGATGGCGATGTCTCCCGCACCACGCTGACCATCACCGTCACGGGCTCGACCGATGCCGCGCCGGTCATCACCGGCATCAGCGGCACGGACGACAACAGCGTCACCGAAGCCACCGGCGATACCGTCACCGGCAGCTTCACGGTCGCCGCCACTGCCGGGATTGCCACGGTCACCATTGCTGGCGTCGATGCGGATACACCGGTCGACATCACCAATGCGACCGAGGCCGACCCGGTGGTCATCGAGGGGAGCGAAGGCACCCTGAGCGTGACCGGCTATGACGCCGATACGGGCACCGTAACGTACCGCTACGTCGAGGATGGCGAGACCGAGGATCACTCGGGCGGCGACATCACCGACAGCTTCGCGGTCGTGGTCACCGACATCACGGATGCCAGCACCACGG
>NZ_LJTD01000030.1:0-958 GCF_001306765.1 Cobetia sp. UCD-24C
TTTCTTTTCCTCCGGGTACTTAGATGTTTCAGTTCCCCGGGTTTGCCTCTATAGGTTATGTATTGGCCTATAGATACTCACCTGATGGTGAGTGGGTTTCCCCATTCGGAAATCGTTGGGTCGCAGGGTATTTGCCACCTCGCCAACGCTTATCGCAGGCTATCACGTCCTTCATCGCCTCTGGCTGCCAAGGCATCCACCGTATGCGCTTAATCGCTTGACCATATAACCCCAAGGGGTCTGTCAAGAATTACGAATCTGTCGGACCTCTCCGACATATCGTTTGATAGACATGCRCTTGGCGCACATATCTATCGTCAGCATGATTCACATTGTTAAAGAGCGGCTGTTCAGAGAACAGTGAGAAGTCACACAACCTTCACGAGGAAGGCGATATGCTTGTCACTGTGGACTGTGCAGCGTTATCAGGTAGTAGAAGCTGAACCGGACTTTCATGGTGGAGCCAAGCGGGATCGAACCGCTGACCTCCTGCGTGCAAGGCAGGCGCTCTCCCAGCTGAGCTATGGCCCCAAAGTCGGCAAAACCGTGTCGACAAAAGCACGAAGCTTTTGGTGGGTCTGGGCAGATTTGAACTGCCGACCTCACCCTTATCAGGGGTGCGCTCTAACCAACTGAGCTACAGACCCGACACTACTACTCGATAAACTAACTTGATCAGGTAATTCGTTGTGAGCACTTGCCGCGAGCAGTAGACAGTGTCGATAAGGAGGTGATCCAGCCCCAGGTTCCCCTAGGGCTACCTTGTTACGACTTCACCCCAGTCATGAACCACACCGTGGTGATCGCCCTCCCGAAGGTTAGGCTAACCACTTCTGGTGCAGTCCACTCCCATGGTGTGACGGGCGGTGTGTACAAGGCCCGGGAACGTATTCACCGTGGCATTCTGATCCACGATTACTAGCGATTCCGACTTCATGGAGTCGAGTTGCAGACTCCA